>JAZNAR010000064.1:0-66894 GCA_045586645.1 Victivallaceae bacterium | reverse complement strand
AAGCTCAATTTGTTCGCCAAAGATTGTGAAGTCCGCTATATCATCACCCAGCAAAAACTGAAAGAGGGATGGGATTGCTCTTTTGCCTATGTGCTGTGTTCCATTATTGACAGTCGTTCCAAAATTCAAGTGGAGCAGATTTTAGGGCGTATTCTGCGGATGCCGAGGGCAAAGAAGAAAAACTATCCGCAGTTGAATCAATCCTACGCGTTTGCCACATCATCATTTACTGAGATTGCACAGAATCTTCGTGATGCCTTAACGCAGAACGGCTTTGACCGTCAGGAAGTTGAACGTATGGTTCAGCAGGCTCCAGTCACCTATTCGGATGAGTTGTTTTCATTTTCGCCTGTGCAAGAAGATACGGTACTCGTGCTTGAGCCGAGCGATGATATTGTTTTGTCCGTGCCCGACTTTGAAAGTTCCGTTGAAATTGATACCAGGAGCAATACCGTTACTTTCAAAACTCCGATGACGGTTGAAGACAAAAAGACATTGGTCAAAAAATTTCCCAAAGCAAAACTGCACATTGAAAAAGCATATTGCGAAAGCAACCATATCAATAAGCCAGGGCTTTCCCCCGCAGAACAGGGATCGGATTTATCCGTACCGCAGCTTGTCATACAGCAGGGGGATTTTTTCGACTATATCGAAGATGTGCTTGAAGAATGCTCATGGAACATCAACGATATTTCCACCGATATTTCAAAAGCAGAATATAATCCTGAAAACAGAGATATTCAGCGGGGTAAAATTGATGCAGAAGAAGGTCGGATTTCCATTGAGTTTGTCGAGAAAGTGCAGCAGGACAATATGCTGTGGGAATTCAACTCTGTGCAGAATTGGGAACTTGCAGACTTGGTTCACTGGCTGGATAAGCGTATTGACCACCGCGATATCACAGCTCAAGAAATGGTCGCATTTCTGTCTCACTTGATTTTGGACTTGCAGACAAAACGCAATATTCCGATGGCTCAATTGGTCGTTGATCGTTACCGTCTGAAAGCCCTTGTCGAAAATAAAATCAGAGAAGCGAGAGTGGCGGCACGCAAAACAGCATTCCAGCAATTCCTTATCCCTGAATCAGAGTGCAGAGCGGTTGTAAATTCTGAATATTGCTTCACTTTCAGCAATACCTATCCGGTGAACACCCAGTACAAAGGTGCGTACAAGTTCAAAAAGCACTATTATGAGATAATCGGCAGTTTCGATGGTAAAGACGGCGGCGAAGAAGAACAATGTGCCATGTTCATTGATCAGCTGAATGAAGTTGAATACTGGGTACGCAACCTTGACAGCCGTGAATATAACTCCTTCTATTTGCAGCTGCACAACCGGAAATTCTATCCTGACTTCGTGGCAAAACTTAAAGATGGCAGAATCCTTGTCGTTGAGCATAAGGGAGCCGACCGTTACAGCAGCGATGATTCCAAAGAAAAACGCATGGTCGGTGACTTCTGGGCAAAACAGAGTGATGGGAAATGTTTATTCTTCATGACTTGTGGCAAAAACTTTGAAGTAATCAAGGAACTGCTGTGAAATATTGAGACTAAAAAAGGTTTAAGCTCTATGGTTGAATTAAAGGACAAATATTTAGCATATTTAGAAAAACATCGTAACGATGTCGTTTCTTATGATGCCTTATTTGTCAAACCTTATCAAATATTGCGTGAAAATTATTCTGATCAAGATTTGCGTATTGACGGCGTATTTTTTTCTGGAGCAGATATTGCGGACAAGTTAATTAGTTTTTTAGGAGAAATATCTCCGTTGTCCAAAGTGATAGACCCCTGTTGTGGTGCAGGAGATCTTTTGTTGGCTTACACAAGACAATTGCCTAAGTTAGAAAAACCGATGGAAACAATTGGCAGTTGGTCAGAAATTATTTATGGTAATGATATAAACGCTGATTTAGTTGCCGTAACTAATCTGCGATTAGTCATGAATGCGTTTTTTGAATGTGATAAACAATATACCATAGGGGAATGTATTGATTGTTGGAAAAAATTTAGCTTTCCGCATTTAACGACAAGTAATGCTCTAAATTTAGACATAAAAAAACACCATATTGTTCTTTTGAATCCTCCATATCAACAAGAAAAAATTAGTGTTAAGTATTCGTGGGGGACAGGAAGAATATCGATGGCTGCGGTCTTTTTATATGAGTTATTCAAAAAAAATTCACAGGCGACTTTTGTCGCAATTCTTCCGGATGTGATACGTTCAGGTTCAAGATATCAGAGATTACGTACAGAGTTATTCCCTTTTAATTGGGACTTATCTACAATATATGGACGCTTTGATAAACAAACGGATGTTGATGTTTTTATTGTTTCAAATAAAACTGAGCAGGGTAATAATATCAATTTAGCTGAGAATAAAACAAGTACGATATCAGATCATTTTGATGTCCACGTAGGAACAATTGTTCCACATCGCGATCCTATTGTTGGAGAAACACGTTTATATTTAACTGCTAAAAACACGCCGACAGGGAAGGAATTACAACACTTCGTGGATACACTCCAAGCAACAAAAAAAGCATTTAAAGGACCTTTTGTTGTAGTAAAGAGGACTTCAAGTCCCAGTGACAAATGTCGATGTGCTGCAACTGTTATAAATAGTGACAAATATTTTTATGTCGAAAACCATTTAATCGTACTGTTGCCCAAAGACAAGACGTTGGAAACATGTCAAAAGGCATTGTGCTTCTTAAAATCAGAAAAGTGTAATGGCATTGTGAATTCTGTTATCAGATGTCGCCATTTGACTGTTTCTGCAATAAAAAACTTACCATACTCTCAGGAGAAGGAAAATGAATGATCAAACTGCAAAAGTGTTTCGTCGTGCATCAACTCAGGATGTGTCTTGGTTCATCGATTGTTCAACAATAGGACAACTTGATTTGTCTCCATCTTATCAACGCAAAAGTGTTTGGACTTCAAGAGATCGCAAGTTTTTTCTAGATACTGTTTTCCGCGGCTTCCCTTGTCCGGCAATATACTTGCATAAAACGCTTGCAGATGGTAAATCAGTCTACGCTGTAGTCGATGGCAAACAGAGATTGGAAACAATTATTCTTTTCTACAAGAACAAAATTGCGTTACCACAAACTTTTGGCGACACCAGACTTGATGGCAAAAAGTGGAAAGATATATGCAAGGATCAAGAATTGGCAGAAAAATTTATGAACTATGTGTTCCCTGTTGAGTTTATAAATTTGCCATTTGAAAATAGTGCATATGTAAACGATGTCTTCGATCGCTTAAATAGAAATGCAAAACTACTGAATCCCCAGGAATTACGCCATGCTAAATTTGATGGATGGTTTATATCTTTTGCTGACGAAGAAGTATGTAATCAATTTTGGCGGGATTGCAAAATTTCTACTAATTCGAGAAACAAAAGAATGTTAGATGTGCAATTTATTTCAGAATTGCTTATCTGTTTGATAAAAGGCGAAATAATTGGATTTGATCAGGAGATTATTGATGCTTGTTACTCATTATACGATAATTTGGATGATTTTGATGAAGAAAATGAATGGAATCTTCCGGAAATTGATCCTGATGAAATTAAACAGAAATTTTCTAAAATCAGAGATGATATAAAAGAGATGGTATGTGAAGAGGCGGCATTTTTACAGTGCTTAAAAGACAATAAAACTTTTTATAGCATTTGGGCATACCTAGTTATTCAAGAAAATGATAGTAATTTGCCAAAATTTTCTTCCGAAAAATTTTTAAAGCTTTATTCGGAAGCAAACAATTTAGGCAATATTGATAAGAATATGGAAGATATCGCTGAAGAAAACTCTTCGTTTGTAAAATACAATATTGCAAATCGTGGAGCTACAACTGAATTACCACAGCGAATTGCGCGATTCGAAGCCATGAAATCTTTTTTTGAGGAATGAGTTATGTTAAAAATACCTCATTCGATCATTCAATATTTTCAAGAGTATAAGGAAAAATATTCTGTCCTTGAAAATATTGTTGACGGCATAGTAAGGCAAAATGTGCTGGATCCGCGTTGGCTTTTTCTGCATCGTATAAAAAAAGAAGACAGTTTTTACTTCAAGTTACAAACTGGACGATTAAAAGAAGCAATGGAGGATTTTTTGGCATGTACTATTGTCGTTGAAAATTCACGACAAGTTACAGATGCAGAAAATAGAATTACAACTTTTTTTGATGTATGTTCGCGTCGCCCAGAAGCTAAAAATATTACGTATAGTACGCCTGAAAAATTTGCATTTGATGATTTGCGACTATATCTAAAACTAAAAGATCGTGATGTGAAAGAAAATTTAGAGTTAAAAGGGCTTGTTTTTGAAGTTCAAATAAAAACATTTTTACAGCATGCTTGGAGTATTGCTACACACGATCTTATTTATAAGCCTAAGACTGGTACTGATTGGGCGATGGCACGTGTAGCATTTCAAGTTCGTGCAATGCTGGAACATGCAGAAGTTTCTATTGATCAAGTAGAAAAGCTTGCAAAATCTGATTTACTTGCAAAGGAAAATAAAAGAATTAAGCAATTAAAAAAAGTTGAAAATTTTCTGCTCAAAAACTGGAGCGAAGGGCTGGGAAATAACGTTGGTAGACTTGCTGAAAATATTTTAAGATTATCAGAACTATTTGACACGAAGATTGACAACGTTTTAAAGTGGATAAATGAAGATACCCAGAATGGATTAGGTGCAAATCTTGTCGGTTATTCTCCCTATGAAGTTGCCCTTGAATCTGTTATTGTGCATGTTCATAATGCATACGATAAAGTAGCTGAAAAATTAGAGCAAAAACAGACAAAAATCTTTGCTCCCATTGAATTTTTAGAAAAGCATAACGAATTCGCTAATATATTTTCTCGTTTAGAAGAGAATTCAATATCCCCTAATTAGATTTGACTATTCGGTAAAGCAGAGTATATTGGAGTCGGCAGGATAAAACTTTATGAAATACGACGAATTTGATCAGTATCTGATGCAAGGCGAGGAATTATGACAAAAATATCCATCAGATTTTTTAATGACCGGGAGGTCAGAGCGGTTTGGGATGAAAGCACTTCCCAATGGTTCTTTGCTGCTGTCGATATTGTCGCAGTTCTGAATGAGCAATCTGATTACACCAAGAACCGCAACTACTGGAAGTACCTTAAAAACAAGTTAAAAAAGGAAAATCCTCAACTGGTTAGTGCCGCTAACCAGTTGAAATTGACTGCCCCTGACGGTAAAAAACGCCTGACTGACTGTTTCGATAGTGCCGGTGTCATTGAGTTGGCAAAGAACTTCCCCAATACCAAGGCTACCAAATTCCTTGACTGGTTCCTTTACAACGACAACACCATCGACGGACAGAGCAAGAAAAAGGCTTACGCCCTCTTTGAAAGCGGCTTGTTTTCCACTCTGGAACCCGGTACTGTCAAATGTTTACAGCAGATCCACTCCTATATCTTCGGCGGTCTCTATGACTTTGCCGGTCAAATCCGTACTAAAAACATCAGCAAAGGCGGTTTCTCCTTTGCCAATGCTCTCTATTTCAACACGATTCTGCCGGATATTGAAAATATGCCTCAATTCACCTTTGAGGAAATCATCAACAAATACGTTGAAATGAATGTCGCCCACCCCTTTATGGAAGGCAACGGACGCAGTACCCGCATCTGGCCCGACCTCATGCTGAAACACTCTCTGCAAAAATGTATCGATTGGAGTATGGTCAACAAAAACGCTTACCTCGAAGCAATGCAGAAAAGCGTAATCGACAGTTCCGACTTGAAAGCCCTGCTTCAACCGGCTCTGACCAACAAGATCAGCGACCGTGAAATGTTCATGAAAGGCATTGATTACTCCTACTATTACGAAGAGGAATCCACGGATACAGGATTAATTTAATGCTGAGGTGAATAATGGCTGGACGATATATCTATACTACTTGTATGCAATGTTTGACAGATGCGCAAAAGAAAAATCCATGGTTGGTTAATTATACATTTACTCATTACAGATTGAAGCATCACTATGAGCAGCCATTAACATTTACCTGTGCAAATGGACACAATATGGTTGTTGTTCTGCAAGAACACAAGTTTGAATCCCTGTTTGAAATTGCGTTGGAGGATTTTATTGCAGGACGCTATCGTGAAGCTGTTTTTAACTTTGCGTCTTCATTTGAGCGTTTTTTAGAATTTGCTTCCCGTTTATTGCTTTGGGAATCCGGTGTTCGTGAAAATGAAATGACTGCATGGTGGAATAAAGTAAAGAAATCTTCAGAGCGCCAGTTCGGGGCATTTAGCACACTATTTTTAAGCCGCTTTAAAGCAGTGCCGCCTTTTTTTGAAAAAATTGAATCAATGGCATCCGTTCGCAACAAGGTTATACACAATGGTGAGGATATTAGTTATGATGAGGCATATAAATATGCACAATTTATAGTTAGCAATATAAATTCAGTAATGAAATTTCTATTGGAAAATCTCTCCAGAGAAAAAGTTCTAGAATTTAATCGATATGAATATTCTCTCAAAATACTAGACAAATATTCAAATATGACGCATATGTTTTGTTCTTCATCAAAAATTTCTTGGACAACATTAACAAAATCTGAACAGGAACGAGATAAAAAATTAGCAGATTATTGTAGAAAAAATCCTTGGGAATATGCTGCGATGGCATTAGAAGTCAATAAAACAGGTAAGGTTTTGGATGTAAATGACCAAGGATCTCTGTGTCTTGTTGATATTGGAGACTTGCAAGCAGATAAACCCGTCGAATATATGGCACCGACATTTGATAATTTGCTGAAATCTGTATCTGATATGCAACTTCATTTTAATGCAATCCGAAACAATTGCGTAGATTTCAATAGAATAGTTGACATAGAATAGTCAAGCAGTCATAACTATTTGCAGGAATATTTCTAAAATACTCAAAATCGTAATATTACGTTTTTGAGTGTTGCGTCAGGTGTCGTATCTTCGGAAAAATGAAATTTGGCAAATTTTGGCAAATAAACATATCAATTTGAGCAGAGTTTAATGACCGAATTGGGCAAAAAAATGGGGTGGATGACCGGATTCGAACCGGCGACCTTCTGGGCCACAACCAGACGCTCTAACCAGCTGAGCTACAACCACCATTTCTTGCTGTTTCATAAAATAGCCCTGAATCGGTGATTTTTCAAGTCTTTTTTTCAAAAAAATGCATTTTGTATGATTTTTTTGCATTTTAAGCAGAAAACAGCTTGATTTTTCTCCATATGTATGTTTCATTATGTGCAGAGTAATCACACTCCGGCAAAATGACCGGACTTTTAACTGAAATGGAGCGTTTGGATGAAATATTACACAGAGGACCATGAGTGGGTTGAAATTATAGGAGAAAGCGCGATCATCGGCATTTCACAGTACGCCGTTGAGGCATACGGTGATGTCACGTTTGCGGAATTGCCCGAAGAGGGTGACGATTTTATTATCGGCGACCGCATCGGAAGCATCGAAACCGATGAATACACGGTCGAACTCTGCGCGCCTATCTGCGGCTCTGTGGTCAAAATCAACGAAGCTCTGGTCGACGAACCGGAACTGATTTCCGAATCCCCGGAAGAAAAAGGCTGGATCTGCAAACTTATAGATTTCGACGATTCCGAACTCGATGATATGATGAGTGAGGACGACTACTACAAATATTTGAAAACTCTGGATTGACCGTCTGCCGCAACCGTTTTGCGGCAGTCAACATTTCGCGGAGGGTCTGTCATGCAGGAAAGAGTCGTTACTGTAAAAAACAATGCAGGTATCCATTGCCGTCCGTCCGGGGTTATCCTGACGGCAATAAAAAATGAGTTCCCGGACCATAATTTCCAGCTGCTTACTGCCGACGGTGAAATCACTCAACTGGACGGTATGCTCGCTCTTATATCACTGGCATTGACCAAAGGCAGTTCTGTCAGGCTTCAAGTCGAAGGTGTCGATGAGGAAAAAGCCGTCAAACGCATCGGCGATTTGTTTGAGTACGAATTTGACTTTCCGCCGCAGAAATAATGTATGGTCACTGATATTTTCCGGAAACTTTCCCGCGAACAATGGATTTTTCTCGGCATTGCCGCCGCCGGGGCGGTGCTGCGCTTGGTGTATCTGCTGGAATTTTCCAATCAGGTGCACTTCACTCTGGCAATAGGAGCGGATATCGCTGAATACGATACCAGAGCGCGGGAAATACTCAACGGCAGGATTTTTCCTGCCTCTCCGGAAATCCACGCGCCGTTATATTCCTGGTTTCTGGCATTTCTGTACCGCATAAGCGGCTTTTCTGTCCCGTTTGTCCGAACATTTCAGCTGATTTTGAATTTTGCGGCATACACATCGCTCTTGTTTCTTTTGAAGCGGCTCGGCGCATCTTTCAAGTTGCGGGCGTGTTTTTTTGCCGGAGCGATGCTTATTCCGGTAATGTTTTTCCATCAGGCGGAATTGATTTCAGAAACGTTGCTCGCACCGCTGACCGCAGTTGTGATGTGGTGCTTGTTTCTGGGGAAAAAACAGCTGCGTTTTTTCTTTTTCGCCGGAACAGCATTGGGCGGATTACTGCTGACCCACGGGCTGATGCTGGGATTTGCCGCAGCAGAAGTTTTATACTTTGCCTGCCGCAGACAATACCGCGCCATGATGCTGCTTTGCGCCGGGATCGCGGCAGTCACATTACCGGTAATCACGGTCAAAAGCATTCACTACGGCAAATTCACATCAATTCAGGCAAACAGCACCTACAACCTCTGGATCGGCAACAATCCCGATGCCACCGGCGGCTGTTATCTGCGTCCGGGATTGAGTTGGCGCACTCCGCTGGAAAACACCCGCGCCGAAGCGGCATCGCGCAACGTCAGTGAAAGCCGGGTATTTCTGGAAAAAATCCGGGATTTTTATTTTTCCTCTCCCGGCAAAGCGGTTCTGCTGCCGGTGAAAAAACTGCTTCTGCTCATTCATCCGGAAGAACCCATCGCCGGTGCCGACCCGGAAGCAATAATCCGGACGACAACAGTACAGATTCTCGGCAAATGGATGTTCTCTTTTGCACTGATAATGGCGGCAACCGGCATATATTCCGCCATAAAAGAAAAAAACAAAACATTCGTCCACTTTTATCTGCTTGCCGGTGCGACAGCGGCGGTGTTGCTGCTGACCGTGGTTTCCGGACGCTACCGGCAGGGCATGATGCCGGGGATATTGCTGCTGGCGGCAATCGGTGCGGTGAATACCGGGTGGAAAAAGACTCTTTTGGCAGCCGCCGGATTCAATTTGCTGATGTGGCTGATTTTTCCGTGCAACTGTCCCCATTCCCGGAGCGAAGCCGCCGCACTCCGGGGCGAAGCATATTTCATAAAAAATCAGTGGGCAAAAGCCGAACTGCTCCTTTTGTTTGCAGAAAAATTTATCAACGACCCGGCACGTTTTGATAATATGCTCGGTGCGATCGCAGAAAAACGGCACGATGGTGCGGAAGCGGAACGGCGTTACCGCCGGGTCATTGAATGCGACCCGGCATTTGCCGATGCGTGGCTGAATCTGGGCAATCTCTATTTCCGGATACCGGGGAAACGCGCTGAAGCTGTGCGGCTTATCAACGAAGGGTTGAAGCGCGACCCGGAGAAACATTCCGGTCACAATCTGCTCGGGATAGATGCGATACAAAGAGGAGATTTTTTCGCTGCGGAAAAATACTTCGCCCAAGCCTCGGCATTGGTTCCGGAGCATCAGGGATACCGGAAAAATCTGCAGTTGTGCCGTCAGCTTATAAAACAGAAATCAAACAGGCAGTAATATTGCCGTTCTTTGCTCCGGAACAGATATTTTATACCTTTGACAAACCCCTGCTTTGGTGATATATTTTAAGGATAACATAAAAATAATTCAGGAATATCACAGAAAATGAATCCGGCACTGATAAAAACAATTTTACTGCTCGTTATATCCAACTGTTTTATGACTTTTGCCTGGTACGGGCATCTGAAAAAACTCTCATCCAAACCGTTTATCATCGCGGTTCTGGTCAGCTGGGGCATCGCGTTTTTTGAATATCTGCTGCAGGTTCCGGCGAACCGCATCGGACACGCAGGCAACCTCTCTCTGGCGCAGCTGAAAATTTTGCAGGAAGTCATTACGCTGTCGATATTTGTGCCGTTCAGCCTGCTCTACATGAAAGAGCCGGTAAAATGGAACTTCCTCTGTGCCGCGATCTGCATGGTCGGTGCAGTCTATTTTATTTTCAAAGATTGAGCAGAAACACTTAAACTGTGAGGTAATATATGCCTTCTTATAAAAAAGTTTTCCGTTTGATGGAAAAAAATCTTCATACTGCTGAATTTTTACACAACGCCGAAACACTCTATTCATACGAAAAGCACTCCCGTTATCCGGATTTTGAAAAATCCGCACAATTCTGTGTTGAAGCATTGCAAAAAGCGGGGTTTTCCGATGTGGAGTCGATCCCCGTCCCCTGCGACGGAGTGACTTCATACATGGACCACACCATGCCGCAGGCCTGGGACCGTACCGGCAGATGCACGCTGGAGATCCTCTCTCCGGAAATTTCCGCGACCGACCGGCTGCTGTGTGATTCCGACCGCGATCCGCTTGAAATCGGCATTTGGAGTCCGCCCACGCCGCCTGAAGGCTTGACAGGCACGGTCGTCAACGGCGATGACCCGGAATGCAGTGCGGAAAAGGTAAAAGATAAATTTGTTTACACTTCTGCTCCGCCCAAAAACAAACTCATGTACGAGTGGAGCCATGCCGGTGCGCTCGGCGTCATCTGTACCAAAATGGAAGCCGCCGACTTTGCTCCGGATGAACTTTGCTGGATGAATGGCGTCGGACACTTCGGCTGGTATTATTCCAAATGCGACAAACGCATCCCGGTTTTTGTCCTGACTCCGCGCCGGGCGGAATTTCTGCAAAATGCGATGCAGCAGGCTCCGGTCACAGTAAAAGGTGTTGTAAATACCCGTATTTACGACGGCACACTGCCGGTCGTCACCGGACGTATCCCCGGAGATTCTCCGGAAGAATTGCTCTTGATCGCCCACATTTACGAGCCGTTTGTCGCCGATGATGCGATCGGTTTCGCCGGCAGTGTTGAAATCGGCCGTCTGCTTAAAGAACTCTCTCAAAAAGGCAAAATCCATCTGAAACGCTCGTTGCGGGTGGTGTTTATGATGGAGCGTTACGGGCTGTTCGCGTTTCTGTCGGATAAAAAACGCGCCGGAAAGATTTTTGCGGCGCAGAATATGGATGCCTTCTGCTCCAAAACTTACGCCATGGGCGGTATGCCGTTGAGCTTTTTTATGAGTCCGGTGTGCAATCCGTTTTTCGGTGACATCGTTCAGAATAATATGCTGGAACAACTTCTGCCCGATGTAAAAATAAACCGCCGCAACTCCGTACTGCACGATGATTCTCTGGGCGGCGACCCGGATTTGGATATTCCGACGCTGTGGATAGAGGAAGGTACCGGCAAATATCACCACAACAAACACGCCGCATTCAATGAAATCGACGAGGAACTTGCGCCGCGGATATTGGCACTGCTTGCCGCATACTCCGCTGAAATACTCGGTGCTGAACCGGAGAAAACAAAAGCCGGCATTATTCCGGAAATATTGAAATTTTACCGGGAAGAAATCAGAAATATCCGCAAAGCTTTCAATGCCGGCATCATCAAACTGCCGGAAACACATATCCGGCTGAAAATCGCCGGACATTTCGCCAAAGGACGCTTGAATTCTCTCAACAAACTGCAGAAAAATCTTATTTCTGAAGCGGAGATCCAAACTGCCGTTGGCTCCGCCGCCGCCATTTGGCAGGCTCCGGCGGAGGAACTGCCGGATTTGAGCGCGTGGGAAGCAAAAGCGGACAACATGGTTCTCAAAAGATGTGAAAAAGCAGTGATCCCCTTTTCGCTGGCAAAAGTGCCGCCGGCAGAAAAAGCTTTCTGGCAATGCGCGACCAACCGGCTGCTTCTGCCGCTTTGCGATGGTAAACGTACCCTTTTGGAAGCACTGCGGATGCAGCGTTACACCGGCAATATCCCGGCGAAACCGTTTACCCGTGATGAGTTGAAAATGTATATCGATTTCGCCAAATATCTTGAGAAATACGGCTATATCACCATCTCTTATCCCCGCAAAACCAGTGTAAAAAAGTTTTCTGCAGCACTGAAAAAACTGGGGGTGAAACAGGGCACACAGATGATCGTCCACTCCGGACTTTCCGGATTCGGTCACTTTGAAGGCGGTCCGCAGAGTTTCTGTGAAGCATTGCAGGAAGCGGTAACTGAAAACGGCACGCTTATGATGCCGTCATTCAACGAATACGATTTCAGTGCCACAGACGGAGTATTTGACTGGCGCAACACGCCTTCAAAGAATGGTGCGGCAACCGAATGTTTCCGGAAAATGCCCGGAGTTATCCGTTCTCTCGACCCGACCCATCCCGTAGCAGTCTGGGGCAGAGATAAATTCCGCTTCGTTGAACATCATCATCAACTGCCGACCATGGACCAAAACAGTCCTATCGGTCTGCTTGAGCAAGCTGACGGTCACTGTCTGATGGTCGGGTGTTTCACTTCGGTCACATTCCGCCATGTGGTCGAAGCCTTAAATGACACCGGATGCTGCGGTGAACGCGAAGAAATATATGATGCCATTCTGCCCGACGGCAGTAAAGCAAAACTGCGCGCGTGGGCGTGGATGAATGGCAGCTGCCGCGCCATACGGCACCATGAAATTTATTCGTGGATGAAAAAACACAACAAGCTCAAAGAAACGATGGTGGGCAATGCCCATTTGCGTTTTTTCAAGCTCGCGGATTACCGTCAGGCTTATGAACGGCTGCTCAAAGGTAAAAACGGCTGCAACGGATGCAGTGTCAAACCGCGTAAAAACAGTTTTTCTGTGCCAAGTGACTGGGATAAAGAAAAACGCTGTCTGAAAAACTCCGGCGACTCATTCACCGGAGATATAGATTTTTCCAAGCTGATTTGACCCGGCTGTATGTAATTGAGTTCGCCTCAATATACAAACAGCATTTCCCGGTATTTCGGCAGCGGCCAGCGGCTGTCATCGACCTGATGCTCAAGGGTGTCGACCGCGCGCCGCAATCTTTCCAGTGCCGCCAGGATGTCTTCATGCTCCCTGCCGAGTGCAAGCGATGCTTCGTCGATCGCCTCACCGAGTTCATCCAGGGACAATCCCAGACGTTCAGCGGCGGTTTTCAAATCCCGGCAGCCGGCGGTGACTCCGGCTCCGGCGGCATTGACCAGCGCGGAACACATCCGGGAATACTCATCTGCCGCCACCGGATGGATCATACTGCGGGCGATTTCCAGCGCGATACCGCACTCGATGCGGAGTTTGCGGTGATACTCTTCGGAAAAGATTTCATAACGCGAATCCACTTCCGATTTGGAAAACACACCGTATTTCACCAGCAGTTGTTGATTTTCCGCTTTTTTCAGCGGAGCGATCGCATCCATGGTACTGCGCAAATTGGGTAAACCGCGCTTTTCCGCCTCGATGACCCACTCTTTGCTGTAATTATCGCCGTTGAAAATTATCCGTTTATGTTTGCGGATTATATCCTGCAAAATTTTCTGCAATGTGGCGTTGAAGTTTTCTTTGGAAACATTTTCCAGCAATCCGGCAATATAATCCATGGATTCCGCAACTATCGTATTGAGCATCATGCAAACTCCGGAACTGGACTGACTGGCTCCGGGCATACGGAATTCAAATTTATTTCCGGTAAATGCAAACGGACTTGTCCGGTTGCGGTCAGTGGCATCACGCGGCAGCGGCGGCAGCATATCCGCGCCGACCCGCAAAACTCCGGAACGGTACCGGGAACCGTCATTGCTCCCCTGCTCTATTTTTTCAATGATTTCAGTGAGCTGGTCGCCGAGGAATATGGATATGATCGCCGGCGGAGCTTCATTCGCCCCCAGCCGGTGGTCATTGCCCGCTCCGGCGGTGACGCTCCGCAGCAAATCACTGTGCAGATCCACCGCCCGGATAACCGCACACAATGCGGTCAGAAATATGGCATTCCGGTGCGGGTCACTGCCCGGTTTCAGCAAGCTCAACTGTCCGTAATCCAGTGACCAGTTGCAATGTTTTCCGGAACCGTTGACACCGAAAAACGGTTTTTCATGCATCAGACAGACCAGATTGTGCCGGTCTGCCACTACCCGCAGGACTTCCATGATTATCATGTTGTGGTCGACTGCCAGATTGAGTTCTTCAAACCGCGGAGCGATCTCAAACTGCGCCGGAGCCGCCTCATTGTGCCGGGTTTTGGCGGGGATGCCGAGTTTCCAGAGTTCTCTTTCCACCTCGGTCATAAATGCCAGCACCCGCGGTTTTATCGAACCGAAATAGTGGTCTTCAAGCTGCTGGTGTTTCGGCGGCGGCGCACCGAAAAGTGTCCTGCCGGTCTGCACCAAATCCGGCCGCTGCAGATAAAAAAGTTTGTCGATAAGAAAATATTCCTGCTCCGCGCCCAATGTGACCATGACTCTTTCCGCAGGCAGATCGAAACACTTCATCAGCCGGGTGGTGGATTTGCTCAACGCCTGTATCGACCGCAGAAGCGGCGTTTTTTTATCCAGTGCCTCTCCGGTAAAACTGCAGAACGCCGTCGGGATGCAAAGTGTCGCCCCGTTGCTGTGCCGTTTGATAAACGCCGGACTGGTCGGGTCCCAGGCGGTGTAGCCGCGCGCTTCAAAGGTACAGCGCAAACCGCCGGAAGGAAAACTGGAAGCATCGGTTTCGCCGCCGATAAGATTTTTTCCGGAAAAATCCATCAGAGCCTTCCCGTCACGGGAAAACTCCAGAAATGCGTCGTGTTTCTCTGCCGTACCGCCATTCAAAGGCTGAAACCAGTGGGTAAAATGGGTCGCACCGCGCTCCAGTGCCCAATCTTTCATCGCCTGCGCCACATCATTGGCAAGAGCCGGATCAAGCGGACGCCCGAAATTTATGGTTTCCAGCAGAGCGGCGGTTATTTCCGGGGAGAGGTATTTCTGCATCACTGACGGGATGAACACATCTTCGCCGAAATCTTCAATCGACACTGCCGCACACGGCATCGGCGCACTGCCGCAGCGCACCGCCACGGCACTGACTGCATTGGCACGGTTGCAATTACTCATACAAGAAACCTTTCAAAGTAAAATCATATTTTATATAATATACTTGAAAAATCTTCCCAGCGCAAGCATTCCGCGATAAAATCACCGATTTTCACGCCATTATTTTGCTGATATTGCCCGCCAGCATGAAAACTCCGCCGACTGCAAGCAGAACATACACCCCCAGCCGGAAGTGATATTCACTGACTTTGCGGTGCAGATAATCGCCGGTAACGACCCCGACCGCCATCACCGGCAGACAGAATATAAGCAGTTTTCCCATATCCGCATTGCACAGTTGACCGCTGATGCCCCAATGCGAAACCCGGATGAGATTCATCGTCACCCACAGCATACTCAATGTTGCCCGGAACGCCCGTTTTTCCGTTATTGCCGCAGTGGCATATATCACAACAAACGGACCGCCGGAACCGAATGCCCCCTGAATTATACCACCGCAAAACAGCAGTACCCGCATCAGCACAGAACGCATCACTCTGCCCGGAACAGTTGCCGCACCGCCTCCGCGCCGGGTGACAATTACTCCGCGTATGCCGACAGCTATCATAAATAACGCCAGAAAAATACACAATATCTGCTCCGGCAGCACTTCAAACAGCCACATTCCGACCGGCAATCCGGCACCGACCCATATGGTAATGAAAATATATTCTTTCCACGCTATATCGCGCCATGAACGCGCCACTATGTAGAGTGCCATCAGCCATCCCAGCACTCCGAACAACCGCACGGAATTGTGGATACCTATAAGCGGATTGAGACACGGCAGTGCCAGAACGGTACTGCCGAACCCGGTTATTCCCTCAATAACATTGGTCAGAAATATTATTATCCCGACCGCAATATCTGTCACTTCCACAATCTGTCAGCCGCCTGCCAATACATCAGCCAATCGCCCAGCACAAGGTCATGTTTTCCGGTACGCACCTGATAACTTATCTCTCCCAGCACCGGAGTATCAGGAGCCGGCTGTTCATTCACCGGCATACCTTTTGCTCCGAAAAGTTTATACACTTCCGAAGCATACAATCCGGAGAGAAATTCACCTTTGGGGTCCGCCCAGCGGTCAAGCGTGGCACTGCCGATGCACAACGCCCGCGGTGCCATCAGCGAAAGCAAAAAATGCTGGTCGTAATCAAATTTTATATCATTACCGATATATTTGCGGAAGTTATCCACAAACCAGTGCGGGAAAGAGCTCGCCAGCACTTCATTGGTCTCTCCGTAAAAACGCTGTATCTGTGCCGCTCCGCCATGACCCGAACCATTTGTTATGACCAGTTTGAAGCGTTCATCAGTCGCCCCTGCCCACAATGCGGTTTTACCGAGACGGGAGTGTCCGATGACTGCGGCACGGGAGGCATCGACAAGTTTTTCACTTTCCAGCACATCCAGCATCCGCTGCAACGCCCACGCCCATGCACCGATGGCACTGTATTCTTCGTGAAGCTCATCAATGCTTTTTTCCGGAAAAAGCATCGCATAAATGCTGTTTTCCCATGAGCCGGGAGCATTGCGGTAGTCCGGGAATATATCATGGTAACACGCCGTCGCCACGGCGTAACCGCGTTTCACCGCCTCGCGGAACTGCCATCTGCGGATACGGTCACCGCGCAGAGTCGGCTCGTTTATGGCTCCGTCGATTTTGCGCCCGGTCATCATCACATCCGGCTCTGCGGTCGTGGCATGGTTGCCGAGGAAATTCAATCCGCAGAAAACCGGCACCGGCGGCTGATTTTTCGGGATGTACACCAGCATCACAAAGCTGTGTTTCCTGCCGTTTTTCATGGCAAAAGAGAGCTTTATCTCTTTGCGTATGGCGATACCGTTGAGTGCATTGTCTTTGACTGAAACCGTTTCAAACGCGAATTCATCCGGTACCGGCGGAATTTTTCCGTAATATTCCCGGGTGTAAAAATCCAGAATCTCCGGACGGCGTAATTTCAACCACTCCTGTGCGGTGGTGACTTTTCTGCCGTCGCGGCAGAGCAGCGGCGACGGAACTGTGTACTCCGGCACTTTGCTCTCATCGTAATTGATTGTCACATCTTTACGCAGACGCGGGGTTTTCTTTTCCATATTGCTTTTCCTTATTTCAAACCAGTATGTGCCGCCGGCATCGGCATTCAACTCAAATTTGCGTTTTTTGACCGGAACCGGCGAATGGTCTTTCAAATTCGTCACATTGGCAGTGAACGGCAGAGAGATGGTATATTTGCCGGGAATAATGCAATGCACGGACATGAAATTACCGTTCATGTCGATTTGCAGTCCGTTGCGGTCGGCAGTTACATAACCGCCGCTCTCTTTGACCAGCTGATTAAAGAATTCCGCACTCAAACCGCCGGGGACGGCGATATAAACCAGCCTGCCTCTGCCGGAGGATTTTTCCACGATCGCCGGAGCTTTATCCTGACGGTAGACTGCTATCACTTTCACTCCGGCAGATTTTTCCACACTGTAACGCAACGGCAGCAAATGCGCCGGAGCTTTAGCTGAAGCACTCACGGCAAGTGCCGACATATACAATCCCGATGAGTGTCTGATTTTCTCCCCCGGAGCAGATTCAAGAGCATAATCTTTGACCTTTTTGTTTTCCGCAAGCGTAATACCGGCATACTCTTTCAAGCCGCCCAGAATACCGCAACCGCTCAACATCACGACCGTTTTTCCCTGCTTACCCAATTTATCGAGCCACGCCCGGCGCGTTGCATCAATGAGATACATCTGGGAAATTATAAATGTATCGTACTTTGCCGTCAATGCCGGATTTGCAAGCAAGTCGCTCAAATACCGGGTGTCATACATAACTCCGGATGAAGCAAGCAGCTGCACCTGATTCCCGAGTTCCCAATCCACCTGCGTGGAATAATATTTGCCGATGAAATTGCGCCGCATACAATTCTCATCATCAATGAGCAATACGGCTGACGGAGTGAACGGAGTCTCTTTCATTTTGATAAATTTTTTCATTGCGGCGGTCGTACCGACAGCATCCTGAACTATATCCGGATGCTCAAACCAGCCGCCGCCCATATCCAGATACCAGTACCCCATATTGTCCGCGATCATCTGACCGGACATTTTGCGGTGCAATGCCTGCCACATTTCCTTATCCACAGCGTTGCTCAAGCCGATGACCCGCAATTCGGTTTCCCCCGGAGATATCCGCGGCCAGGTACGCAAATCAAATTCGTGGATGAAAAGTTTGCCCGCAGTATGAAATGATGCCACCGGCAGACGGTATTTGGCGGCAAGTCCCGGAGTCCGGCGGGCGTAACTGGGCTGGGCGACCAGCGCATCGACGTATGCCGACTTCAGAAACGGCACTACATCATAAGCGGAAACAAATGTGCCGCCGTGTGCCGCCTGTGACCAGCGCAGTGCGATAATATCTTTGCCGAACTCCTCTTTGGCGGTTTTGGCGAATTCTTCCACCGCCCGGAAAGGCTCATGCTTGATAAATGTATAATAATCAAGTTTATCCTGCTCTGTGACTTGGTAAAAAAGTTCCGCGTCATATTCCGGCGGCATCACGCTCTCAAACGAGGAAATCTTTCTGCCCCATGCCGCACTCAACTGCTGCACAGTACCGTATTTATTTTTCAGGTATTCCCGGAACCCCTGCTGTGCCGGCTTGCTGAAGTCAGCATGGCGGGTCGCCATCTGGCCGTCATGGTAGCCGCAAATGTGGACTCCGACGATATTTTTGCTCAAGTTGGATTTTTTCAGTTCCCGGATGAATTGAGCCAGATATTTTTTCACCTCGCTTCTCCAGAGCTTGCTGGAGTAACTCGGCCAGGACCAATGACCTTTGGGGATGGGGTCTTTCAGGTGAAACGGCGAATGGACGTAATGCCCGTGAACGGTTTGACCTTTTCTTGTTTTCCACACTTCATCGGGGAAATCATTGCCGAAACTGCTGTATGCTTCGACCCGGATGGAAAGGATTATTTTGGAATCAGGGAACAACCGGAGCATTTTTTCGACTTTTTCCACTCCGGATGCGGGGTCAAAAACGCCTTTGCCTTTCCACATTCCGCGGTTCCGGGGATTATCACCGAGCTGTACTGCCACAGAACGCAGACCGATTCCGGCTTTCTGCTCCATATCAGTTCCGGTATAATCGCTTTTAACGTGTTTGAATATCACCGGAGCAGTGATTTGACCATCGACCAGCAACCTGCTGAAGTTCCCGGCTTTGACCACTTTGGCAGTGTGATCAACAGAACCGGCGAGGTGCTTTTGCAACTCCTCAACTGAAAGCATTTTCCCCGGTTCGACAGCTTTGGGAGCGGCAAATGTTTTCTGCCAGTTTGTCCGGACACTGCGGTAATCTTCCACACGCCACGAACTCCAGCTGCTGCCGGAGGGATTGCCGCCGACAACGATCGCCGGGGTGATCAGTGTGCCGCTTTTTTTATCGACTTTCAAGTGGGCAAGTTTTCTTTCGCTGACTCCGGGCGGAGTGTTGGTCAGATAATTCATTTTCGGACCGCCGCCTCCCCTGCCGTCCAGACCGCTGAAATACTTCAGCGAACCGTCTTTGCCGACCAGACGCACCGAAGCGGTCGTCAGATCCGGCGAAGCGTTGTCGCAGCTGACATATATGCAACTTTGCAATTCACTTTCCAACGGAGCTTGAAACGGCTTTCTGCTTTTGACAACGATAAATCCGGCTTCATTGTTTTTGACGATATGGAGTTTGCCGTCACGCAATGCGACACTGCCTTTGGCACCGTCGCGGTACTCCACGGCGAAATCATCCATGGTTCCGGAAAATTTTTCCTCCCACAATATTTTCCCCGGAGGAATAAGCTCTTTGCGCTCCGGATTGCGGTTCAGCCACCCGGAAATTTCCGCTCCGTGCACGGCAAAACTCACCAACGCGCACAACAACAAAAAAATAACATTCATATTTTCACACCCACGCTGCTATGTTACGGCAGCTGATCCCTGCCCCAGAAATCAGCAGTCCCGTCGAACGGCAGTTCCTTCGAAAGTTTGCGGTAAACGACGTGACCGTCAAGCATCACCATATTACAGCCTTTATTATGCCGTTGATTCATAAGCTGATTCAACCCATACGGCTCACTTGTATTTGCGGAATCCAGCAATGACACCTGCTTGGACGCAGTAGAACCGTTGTTGCGTACATAAAATCCCTTCACGCCGCCTTCACGTTCCGGGCCGTCGACAAAAGCCATCACTTTGGACGGAGCACGGAATTTGGTGATTTTCATCGGGGGAGAATCACTGCCGGTGTTGGAAATATACCCCAATACCCGCGGCACCCCCGTAGCATACGACTTTGCCATACCATTGGCTGTATAACAGAGATAATAGTTATTGGCAAAGTTGGATTTTTCCAAATTGGCACCTGGACATATCAAAATCTGAAATTCATGGCTTGCTTTCACCGTGGTGGCGGATGTATCAGACTTGAGATCCGACGGCGCATTTTTGCTGAAATACGGCGCAAGGTCAAGATGGAATGCACGCTTTTTAGGAGTCATACCGGTCTGACCGTGACGCTGAAAATAGACATTGAAATCATTATTGTCGTTTTGATACGAACTGTGTGCGGAACCGAATTGCTTCAAATTCGACACACACAGTGTCGCTTTGCCGCTTTCCCGGGCTTTCTGCAACGCCGGCAGCAGCATCGCCGCCAGAATCGCGATGATGGCGATAACAACCAGTAATTCTATCAACGTAAAAAAATATCTGAACCGCTTGCGTTTCACCATCTCAGCACTCCTGACAGCAATTTATTATTTTACCGTTTTTCCCGGTCACAGCATTTTGAAATGCGCCGATAACACTTCCGCAGTACACGGTCTGCCCGCTAAATCACACGGAGGATTCGGACTCATCTCGCGGGTGACTCCATACAGGAAACCGGATTTGCAACCGTCGATTTTTACCGTACCATCGGTATCAAGCGCAACAATTGCGCTCAACGCTTCAGAAAATATCGCCTGATGGTCGGCAAGTTCATACTCTTTGCACAATTCCGCAGGAAAATACTCATGCGGTTTGCTCAACCAGTCAAAACTGGCGGAATTGACGTCAAAATAGACGACATTTTCAAAAATCCGCAGGAAATCCCGGTGATGATGACCGTTGAGCGACATGATGACTTTGCGTTCTTTGGCATTGGCTTTGCGGATCACGGCGCGGAACTCTTCCAGATTGCTCAAGCCGCCACCGCCATTGTGATGACGCTCCAGAGATGCGTGACTGCACAGTACGCACGGATAGGGACTGGACTCAATGGTTTCCGCCAGATAATCCAATTCCTCCTGCGGCATGGTTTCGCGGGTGTACGGAAAATCGAAATAGTTCCGGTACTGAAAATGGGTCGTGCCGCCGGCATGACCGTAGTAGTTGGTATCCAGCATGATAAAGCGGAAACCGTTAATGTCGGCATGGTAATACTGATGGGGCATTTTGTAGGCTTTCAACACCTCATCCAGAGCCGCACCGTCGGTATCGTGGTTGCCCATGACGTGATAAAACGGCGCGGGAGCTTTTTCCACATCCTCGTTGATTTCCGGGAAAGTTCCGACCGAATGGTTGAAGTCGCCGAGACTCAAAATAAAATCCACTTTTTCGGATTCGGCACGTTTGAATATCTGTGCCAGACGTTCACGCGCAAAGGTGTGGAACACTCCGGGATAGTGGTGCAAATCGGCAAATACAAGAAATTTGACCTGGCTCATTTTTTTACCTTTCTGTTTATTTTTTGACTTCCGTCTTGGTATTGTCTTTATCAGCGGCAGCAGAAAATTCCTTTTTCGGCAAATCCAGCTCCCGGTGATATTTGGGTTTTTCTTTTATCGTTTCCGTAGTGACGACATCATCATCCAGTATGCCATCCAGCAGAATATTGGCGACGACCGGACCGTTATCGGTCATTGTCACGTATGTAAGATGGTCAAATTCTCCGTATTCAATACCGCGGAGTTTGGATTCACCCCCGGCAGTGGCAAGCACATAATAGTTTTTGCCGTGACGCTGAAATTTGCAATAGTGATGCCAGTCACCGGCAAACACAGTATATTTGCGCTTCATCAGCTCTTTTTCCAATTTGCCCCAGGGTTTGGTGTTTACAGTACCGGGCTGATGCATAAACACGCACGTCCAGCGGACATCCGGATATTTTTTCAACACTTCCAGAGCCCACTGCAGCTGCGAATCGGTTATGCCTATCTGATTCGGACGGGCATCTTTGCCTTCCATGGTATTCAAACAGAGAAACAGCACATTTTTGTAGATAAAATAGTAGTAGGTGCGTTCACCGCGGAATTCAGTCCACACTTCCCTGCTGGTCTCATTGGAACGGGGAAAGCCTTTGCGGGTGCGGCAGATGTCGTGATTGCCGACGATGTGGAAAAACGGAGCCGTGGATTTGGCGGTGAATTTTTCCAGTTCCCGCCACTGTTTCCGCAAATGTTCATGGTCCTGATAATTGCGGTTCATCTGACCTTTTATAAGGTCTCCGACGGTCAGGATGAATTCCGGATAGAGCAAATTGGCTTTGCGTACGGCTTCCGGAAAAACGCCTTTGCGCTCACCACCGGTACGGTCAGGCAATATGATAAATGAGAAATTCTCCGGAGCATTTTGAAAATTTTCATGTGTCCACGGTTTCTTTTCCGTAGTCACTTCATGTTTAAACACTTCCGCTCCGCAAACCGCCATCATCACCAATGACGCCGCCACAACGCTGAAACCGCGCATCTCGAAACCTCCCGACACTCACTTAACATGTTTAGTTGTTATCCGGTGTTAACTATACTCCAACTTTTCGCAAAAGTCAATAGCTCTATTGAAAAAAACTCTTTTTTGTACTGTCAGACTTCACCGGTTGCAACTGCACTGCCGCCTGCCACTTCAGGGTCGGTGTAAATGACCAATCCTTTGGCGTAGGTACAGCCGTTTGCCAATTCCACCCGGTGCGGAATGTTGGCACGCAGATAGAGCGTATCACCTTTTTTCATCGGAAAACGGCGGTTGTCGTCGTAGAGGATGTAATCCAATTCGCCTTCAAGCAGCACAAAAAACTCTTCCGTTTCGTGAAACATCAATTCGCGCGGCGCACCCGGAGTATACTCAATAATGAACGGGTCCATCCGGCGTCCTATCTGCCGGTATGCCAGCGCGGAATAACGGATACCGTACTTTTCACCGTCATCGCGCTGCACCGGCACACCCTCATCCAGACGTCCGAATGTATATTGCACCATTGAATCGTTTTCACCGGCAAAGAGCAGACTCATCGGGATACCCAGAGCTTCAGATATGCGGATGAGAGCTTTGAGCGAAGGCGACTGCCGGAAATTTTCCACCTGGGAAATGAATCCTTTGCTGAAGCCGCTCTTTTTCGCCAGCTGCTCGACGGTCATGCCCTGCGCCTGACGCACTTTGCGGATGGTTTGCGAAATATCCAGCAGATTCATTTTGTTTCATCCCGCATCTTTGCCGCGCAATTACTGGTAATGGCATCCACGCCGAGTTTCATGTAATGCGCCGCGGTTTCCGCATCATCTATCGTCCATACCGCAACCGGCATTCCCGCATCGTGAAATCTGCGGATGAATTCTTCACCGATACACGCCGTATACCCGCGCACGTCGATGCCGTCGGCACCGCATTCAGCAACCTTTTCCCACGCCACATCGACTATCGGGTCGGTGCGGTCGTCGGCTTCAAAAGCCAGATCCATTGCCGGATTGAATGTGCCGTCATCATGTTTCCACAATCCCATCAGCAGCAGTGCCGGCTGTTCGGGGAACATTTTTTTGTAGTTTTCTATTGCCGCTTTCTGAAATGAGATCATCACTATCTGTTCCCGGCTGACCGGGGATGCGTCAACTTCAGCCATCATGGCGGGAATGATGGCCGGATTGCCGGTTTTCACTTCCACATAAAGCAGTTTACCCGGTTTCACGACCTGCAGCAGCTCGGAAAAACGGGGGATTTTTTCCCCGTTTCCGGCATCGAGCATCCGGAGTTCGTCAAACGTGCTCTGGGCAATAGTTTTTTCCACGCCGCAACAGCGGGTGGTCGTCGCATCATGGCTGCAGACAATAACCCCGTCGGCAGTCAGATGAATGTCTGTTTCAATACCGTCAACGTCGCGTTCCATTGCCAGCTTGAAAGCCGCAACGGTATTTTCCGGAGCGTCAAGCGACTCTCCACGGTGTGAAATCCATAAAGCCATAATAAATCACCTTTTCCTGCTTTCTGTGGCAATAACTTTTATTCCTGAAAATTCACCGATAACGTCGCCGCCTGCGACCGGTGTTTTCACACACAATTTATACAACTGATTCAGCAATGCCGGAATTTCCGCCTTGGGAAACGCTTCGGCAGTACGCACCGGAATAAGCGGCTGAACCGGACTGTCACAACGCATCACTGCGGTGACGACCCGGCGCGGGTCGGTGAGTTCTGTTTCGGCATACTTCACTCCCCGCGGACACATATTGCCGGAAACAGCGAATTTACCGTCACCGCACTCAACACTCAAGTGGCAGGAACGGGGACAGGTAATACAAATCAACTCTTTTTTCATAATCACTTCTCCTCCCCGGCTTCAAGCTCAAAAAGCACATCGGTACCGTTTTCCGGGACACTCAATGTTACATTGAGCATTTCCGCCGGACGGACAAACGGGATTTTTTTGCGGAAAATCTCACTGCCGTTGCTGGAGGCTTTCAAGATCCCCCCGTCAGTGACGATCAGCGGACGGAAAGCAAACACACACGCCTCCCCGCGTTTCACCCTGCCCGGAACAACGTATTTCAAATTTTTACCGGCACGCACCGGTATCATGCCGCTCTGCAAATCCCTGCCGTCGAGATATTCCAGCATCTTTTCACCGGCGCGGGCGGCTTCTTCAGATACGAAATCCGCCAAATCATGCACGTGCAGAACATTTCCGGCGGCAAATATTCCCGGCACACTGGTTTCATACGCCGAAGAGACCTTTGCCCCGCCGGTCGCCGGGTCAAGCACGACTCCGGCATTGACCGACAGCTCATTTTCCGGGATCAGCCCCACGGAAAACAATATCGTATCGCAATCAATGTGAAACGCTTTTTCCATCACCGGTATCCCGTGGTCCAGCGGCGCGACATCAAGACCGCTGACCCGCTCTCTGCCGCAGATATTCACCACACCGTGTTCAAGATAAAGCGGAATATCAAAATCATTGAGGCACTGCACAATATTCCGGGTCAGACCGGACGGATGCGGCATGATTTCCACGACAGCTTTGACTTTGATACCGCTCCAACTCAACCGGCGCGCCATAATCAGACCGATGTCACCGGAACCGACTATCACCGCAGATTTTCCGGGCAGAAGTCCAGCCATATTGAGCAGTTTCTGCGCGGCACCGGCGGTATAAATACCTGCCGGACGGCTGCCGGGGATCGCCAGATTGCCGCGGTTGCGTTCACGGCACCCCATGGCAAGCAGTACACAACGGGCAACAAAAAGCATCACGCCGTGTTTTCCGGAAAGCGCATATATTTCTATTTTGCCATCTTCGCGCCGCTTGATTTCCGTCACTGTGCAGCCGGGGAACATCTCCGCTCCGGCGGCATCGCTCTTTGCCGCCATGCGCTCGGCATACTCCGGACCGGACAGCTCTTCGTTGAAAAGATGCAATCCGAATCCGTTATGCACACACTGCCGCAAAATACCGCCGGGGAAAAGTTCCCGGTCGATGACCGCTGTAGACCGCCCTGCTGCGGCAGTAACTGCCGCAGCGGCAAGTCCGGCGGCACCGGCACCGATGATCACAACATCATAATTGAAGTTCTCCATTATTTCACCTCCAATTCACCGAGCTTGCCGGCGATCATATAACTGCCGCCGCCGCGCTTGGTCAATTTTTCCATCGGGATACCGGATTCCCGGCTGATGATTTCCATGATACGCACTCCGCAGAATCCGCCCTGACAGCGTCCCATACCGGCGCGGGTGTAAAACTTCACTCCGTCCACAGTGGTGTGACCGCGGCGGACAGCTTCCACGACTTCAGCTTCTGAAATCTTTTCGCACCGGCAGACGAGCTTTGTCCATGCGGGGTCTCCGCGGTGTAATTTTTCCAACTCCTCCGGAGCAAGTTCCCGGACTTTTTGCCGTGCCGGGAGGAAATATTTTATCTGCAACTTTTCCGCCAGAAGCAGACCGGCGTTTTTCAGCAAATCTTTGACATATTCCCCGATAGCCGGAGATGCCGTCAGACCGGGCGACTGGATACCCGCGACCTGGATGAATCCGGGGACTTTTTCTGACGGCGCGATATAGAAATCTTCACTGCCGACCAGCACCGGACGCAATCCGGCAAATGCGGTAATGCAATCTCTTTCACTGATACCGTCGATCATGTTGCGCACCAGCGAAAGAATACGTTTCTGATTGTCTGCAGTCGTTGCGGTATCTTCTTTGTCATCCACAATGTCCGCAGTCGGTCCGATCATGGTGGTGCCTCCGGCAGTCGGAATGACCAGAATACCTTTGGAGTGTTTGGAAGGAACCGGGAAAATCACCCGCGAAGGTCTGCCGGCACTTGTTCTATCCAAAAGGTACTCCTCGCCTTTGCGCGGAGTGATGGTAAATTCCTCGGCACCGCATATATGCGAAACCCGGTCGGCGTACAATCCGGCGGCATTGACCACATAACGCGCTTTCACCGTGTCACCGTCAGCAGAGGTCAGAGTCCAATATTCGCCGTTGTGTTCGCCTTTGGCAACTTCCCAGCTGCACCGCAAAGCGACGCCGTTGCCGACAGCGGATTCGACAAGCGAAAACACATAACAGTACGGTTCAACCGTTCCGCCGCCGGGAACAAAGAAACCGCCGACGACATCGGCATTGAGCTTGGGTTCAAGCTCCAGCATCCTCTCCCTGCCGCACATTTCCAAATCCCGGACACCGTTGGCGACACCCTGCGAATAAAGTTTCCGCACGGTCTGCATTTCCTCCTCGCTGAATGCCGCCACCAGAATGCCGTGACGCTCAAAGGGAAATCCCAATTCATGCCGGAGTTTTTCAAACATCAGATTGCCGCGCAGTTCCAGTTGAGCTTTGAGCGATGTCACCGGATGATGAAATCCGCCGTGAACGATGCCGCTGTTCGCTTTGGAAACACCGAAACCTACGTCGGCATTTTTTTCCAGCAGTACCGCACTTACTTCATAACGCGAAAGCCACCACGCCGTCGCCGCGCCGGATACACCGCCGCCGATAATTGCCACATCATATATCATTTTCCCCCTCCATTTTGCTCCAAATTTCCTGCAGACCTCCGAGATTATCCACCGCAAAATCAGGCACTATCCCTTCCGGAACGACCAAATCCGCTCCCGGAGTGACGATATGACAGGTCAATGCTCCGGCATTCACCCCCAGGGCAATATCTGTTGCCAGACGGTCGCCTATCATCAACGTTTTCTCCACGGGAACACCGATGCGGGCGGCTCCTTCATGCAGCATACCGGGGTCGGGTTTGCCCAGAACTTTCAGTTTCGTATTGGTCGCCTTTTCCAGACAGGCAGTGACTGCTCCGCAATCGACCAGCCAGGTCGGTTTATCCGTCGGGCAGAAAACATCCGGATGGGTGGCAAATCCCGGCACCCCCTGCCGCAGATGCCACGCGGCAGCGCAGAGATTCTCATAAGTAAGCTGACGGTCAAATCCCACGATGACGGCATGGGGAGTTTCCCGGTCGATAACGAATCCGGCATTTTCAAACATCCGGTCCATACAGGGCATTCCCAGAGTGTGGATGCGGGTTATTTCCGGATGATAATGTTTCAGATAATCAATGGCATAGTCAGTGGAAATATAAAAATTCTCATCCGCAGTGGCTATGCCGAAGTTATCCAGACGCCGCACATACTCCTCATGTCCGTAACTGGAGTTGTTGGAAAGAAACGTGTACCCGATGTTTCTTTCCTCCAGAAAACGCAGAAACGGTTTCGTCGTCGGAAAAAGCACACTGCCGTGATAAATCGTGCCATCCATATCAAAAAAGACATGACACACATCTGTAAGAGCTGATTTCATATCCGTAAATCCTTTATATATTTGCCGGAAACCATTGTTTACTTTATTGTTTACTAAATATAAAACAGAAAAGTAACTTTTGCAAATGGTTTCCGGCAAAAAGCTCATTTTTATCTGTTCCGGCAGCTGAACGAACTGAACTGCCGCCGGAGTTTCAACCGCTTCACTTCCCGTAATATGCCGCCAGATAGAGCTCTTTTATTTCAGAAATCAGCGGATAGCGCGGATTGGCACCGGTACACTGGTCATCGTAGGCTTTCAAGCTGAGTTCATCCAGATTTTTGAGGAAAGTTTCTTCCGTAATGCCATTGGCATCAAACCAGCTTTTCATGTTCGCGGGAATATCCAGCTCAGCTTTGAGTTCTTCGATTTTGTTCAGCAGTGCCGACACAAGTTCATCATCACTTCCGCCGGTCAGACCGATGTAACGGGCGACTGCGGCATAATCCGCTTTGGCGTCGGGACAGTGATACTGCGGGAAAGCCGCCTGTTTGGTCATGCAGTCAACGGCATTGAATTTGATGATGTAACTTATGAGAAATGAGTTCGCCAGACCGTGCGGCACATGGTACATACCGCCGAGTTTGTGCGCCATCGAGTGGCACAGACCGAGGAAAGCGTTGGCAAACGCCATACCAGCCATCGCCGAAGCATTGAACATATGTTCCCGGGCGGTTTCATTCATCGGACCGTTTTTGTAACATTCCGGCAGATTTTTGAAAATCAGCCTGACCGCTTCATTTGCAAGCGCGTTGCAATAATCACTCTGCATACAGGAAACGCGCGCTTCCAGAGCGTGAGTAAGAGCATCCATACCGGAAATCGCCGTCAAACCTTTGGGAAGCTTCATCACCAGTTCTGTATCAATGATCGCCATGGAGGGAGTAAGCGCATAGTCTGCCAACGGGAACTTCTGATTGCTCTTTTCATCAGTGATAACCGCAAACGGGGTGACTTCTGAACCGGTTCCGCTGGTGGTGGGAACGGCGACAAACATCGCTTTTTTACCGAGCGGAGAGATTTTGACGATACGTTTTTTGATATCCATAAAGCGCATGGCGATATCTTCAAAACTCACATCCGGCTGCTCGTACATCAGCCACATTATTTTTGCCGCGTCAATAGGAGAACCGCCGCCGACGGCAATGATGACATCGGCATCAAAACTTTTGAGCTGTTCCAGACCTTTTTCAGCCAGCTGGATGGTCGGGTCGGGAGTGACATCGCTGAACACATGAGTTGCGATACCCATATCGGTCAGTTTCCGGAGCATCGGAGCAAGGACACCGCTGTTGTAAAGAAATTTATCTGTAACGATGAAAGCACGTTTCTTACCGGCAAGGTCACCGAGAGCGGTACAGAGGCAACCGTATTTGAAATAGATTTTGGCAGGGATCTGGAACCAGAGCATATTTTCTCTCCGTTTGGCAATGGCTTTGATATTCAAAAGATTCATGGGACCGACGTTTTCGGAAACATAGTTGCCGCCCCAGCTGCCGCAGCCGAGGGTAAGGGACGGATTCAGCGCGAAGTTGTAAAGGTCGCCGATGGCACCGTGGGAAGACGGCGTATTTATAAGCACGCGGCTTGCCAGCATGACATGACCGAATTCCCGGATGCGTTCTTCATTTTGAGTATTGGTGTAAAGCACTGCGGTATGACCGAGACCGCCGTATTTCAACAGAGCTCTGGCGTTGTCGACCGCTTCTTCATAAGTGTCACTTTTGTAAAGAGCCAGCGTGGGGGAAAGTTTTTCCCGGGAAAACGGCACATCCATACCCACGCCGGAAACTTCACCTATCAGAACCTTGGTGGCCGCAGGAACTTTGATTCCGGCAAGTTCTGCTATCGCAAGCGCACTTTGACCGACGATTTTGGCATTGAGTTTGCCGTCAACTTGAATGACATTGCCGACTGCTTCAACCTCTTTTGCATTAAGGATGTAACCGCCGCGTTTGACAAATTCAGCTTTGACCGCATCATAAATCGGAGCCATCACCGTGACCGACTGTTCTGACGCACAAATCATACCGTTGTCAAAGGTTTTGGAAAGCAGCACACTGTTGACCGCCATTTCGATATCGCAAGTGTCGTCAAAAACCACCGGAGTGTTGCCGGCACCGACACCGACTGCCGGAGTGCCGCTGGAATAAGCGGCTTTGACCATACCCGGTCCGCCGGTGGCAAGGATCAGGGCAACATCTTTGTGGCTCATCAGATAACCGCTCATCGCCACAGTGGGTTCATCGATCCAGGCGATGATATCAGCCGGGGCACCGGCTTTGACAGCGGCATCAAGGACGACTTTGGCAGCCAGGCAGGTGCATTTTCTGGCACGCGGATGAGGACTGAAAACGATACCATTGCGGGTTTTAAGAGAAATCAACGCTTTGAAAATCGCCGTGGAGGTCGGGTTGGTGGTGGGCACGATCCCGGCGATAACGCCGCGGGGTTCGGCAACTTTGATCATTCCTGCGGCATCATCGGTTTCAATGACGCCGCAGGTTTTCAGAGAGAGGAACTTGTTGCAGATATATTCTGAAGCGTAATGATTTTTGATGATTTTATCTTCCACGATCCCCATGCCGGTCTCTTCCACCGCCATCCGGGCAAGCGGGATACGCATATTATTGGCGGCAAGCGCGGCGGCTTTGAAAATCCTGTCAACCTGCTCCTGGGAGAAGTTGGCGAACTCTTTTTGAGCCGCACTGACTTTGGCGACCAGAGCATCGACAAGAGCTTTTTCCTGCGCTTCTTTCACTTCCGGAGCGATGTTTCCGGCGGCAACAGTTTTTTTGTCCATTTTATGAACTCCCTGATAATTTACGGCAAGTGCCGCCCCTCCTGTTTACCATTTTGTTTACATAATATAAACCAAAAAGGAAACATTTTCAAGCGTTTTTCTCCGGCAACGCGCAAAAATATAAGAAAAAAAGAGCTTTTTTGCGTTTTTCAGGCAGATTTCATGCTGTTCAGAGACAAAAAAACGGTACCGGGGTTTTCCGGTACCGGGGGAAGTATTTTCAGAAATCAGCCGATTTCAACACCTGAAGCCATTTCGCCGTCAACAGTGACGAGCTTCAGATTTTTGCCGTCTTTGGCGGCAAGCAGCATTCCCTGTGATTCAATGCCGCGAATCTTTGCCGGTTTGAGGTTGGCGACAATAACGATGGTTTTGCCGACGATTTCTTCCGGAGAATAAAATTGTGCCACTCCGGCGACGAGCTGCCGGGTTTCACTGCCGACTTCGATTTGCAGTTTCAGCAGTTTGTCGGCCCCCTCGACCTTTTCGGCGGTCAGGACTTTGGCGGTTTTGAGTTTAGTCTGGAAAAACTGCTCGATTGTGACCACTCCGGCATTTTCCTCTGCAGCCGGAGCACTCTTTTTTTCCGCTTTGCTCTCTTTCTTTTCTGCTTTGGCAGCGGTAGCAGCAACGGCTTCTTCAATGATGATGCGCGGGAAAAGCGGTTCGGTTTCGCTCATAACACAACCTGCGATGCTTTTGAGTTCCGCCAGTTTGGAAATGCCGTCAACAGATTCCGGAGCGACACCGAGAACTTTCAGCAATGCGGTCATTTTTTCCGGCATTACCGGAGTCAGCAGCACTGCCACGCGGCAGAGTGCATCCGCCGCATTGTGCAGAACCGTATGCAATCTCGCGGTATCACCGTTTTTGGCGAGAGTCCAGGGGGCGCATTTTTCCAGATAGCGGTTTCCGGCGCGCACGGCATTCATCGCTGCGTTGATACCCTGGTCAAGTTTGTATGATTTCAGACACTCTTCCATAGTTTTCACCGCACTGCTGACCGCTTCGGCAAGTTCGGCATCATCGGCATTGAGTTCCGCCGGCTGCGGAATAGCTCCACCGGTGGCGCGGACAGTAAGTTTGCTGACCCGCGAGAGCAGATTGCCCAAATCGTTTGCCAAATCGCTGTTGTAGCGGGCGATGAAACTTTCTTCGCTGAAATTGGCATCGTTGCCCGGAGACATTTCCGCCAGCAGGAAGTAGCGGAAAGCATCCACTCCGGCGCGGTCGATCATATCCATCGGGTTGACCACATTGCCGAGAGATTTACTCATTTTGGAATTTCCGGTCAACCACCAGCCGTGGGCGAAAATCGTTTTCGGCATCGGCAATCCCATGGCTTTGAGCATGGTCGGCCAGTAAACGCTGTGGGTGGTCAAAATATCTTTGCCTATCAAATGACAGCTTGCCGGCCAGCGGCGGGCGAAATTATCCGCATCGGTGCGGTAGCCGACGCCGGAAATATAGTTGATAAGCGCGTCAAACCAGACGTAGCAGACATAATCTTTGTCAAACGGCAGTTCGATACCCCAGCTCAAACGCGATTTCGGACGGCTGATGCAGAGGTCGCCCAGCGGCTTTTTGAGAAATCCCAGAGTTTCATTGGCGCGGAACGCCGGGAGAATGAAATCCGGATTGGCTTTGATATGGTCGACAAGCCACTCTTGATATTTGCTCATGCGGAAAAAATAGTTGCTTTCTGTAATGGCATTGACATCTCTGCCGCAGTCGGGGCATTTGCCGTCAACGAGGTCTTTTTCAGTAAAAAAGCGTTCACAGCCGACACAATACCAGCCGGTATAATCGGCTTTGTAAATCTCACCGCGGTCGTAAAGCTCCTGCATGATTTCAGAAACCACCCGTTTGTGTTCCGCCTGGGTGGTACGGATGAAACGGTCATTTGTAATACCCAGACGCTGCCACAACTCCTGAAACCGCACCACGGTTTCGTCGCAGTGCTGCAGTGGAGCGACGCCGCGTTTTTCAGCGGCATTCTGAACTTTCTGCCCATGTTCATCGGTTCCGGTCAGAAAGAATGTGTCGTCGCCCAGAGAACGGTGGAAACGTGCCAGCACATCGGCAAGAATAGTCGTATAGGCGTGACCGATATGCGGACGGTCATTGACATAATAAATCGGTGTTGTGATATAAAATTTTCCGCTCATTGTAAAATACTCCCTGAAAAAAGTGTGATTTCATGTACTTTTTATAATATAGTTCACTTCTGCCGTTTATGCAACAGCATTTGTGTATCCCGCCGTATACGCAGATAATTTTTCCGCAAATCTTCCGGCAGTTTTTCCGGCTCGACAGCGGAATATATTTTTTCCACCATGCGCGGCTCCTGACGCAAAACGAAAATCCAGCCGTGATAGTAACCCACGAGATTCCGGTCGATACCGTTACTGTAAGCCTGGGCAATGATACCGGCGGCAAGCGGCAGCTCCCGGTGGGCAAGCGCGCGGTCTGTAACTGCCCGGAAAGCTTTGGGCGAACGGAACTCCGCCGCCTGCCAGTAATCCCCGAATGCGGCAAGTATCTCATCTTTTGACGCGCCGGGGGTGTTTTCCAGAGCCAACGCCCATGCGTGCAGATCTTCGGCACGGTTCCGCACGCATTTTTCCGCGCTGACCAGAGAAATCACTGCCGCGATGCCGCCGCAAAGCAGATACAACTGTTTTTTTCTGCCGTTTCCGCGCCGGAACACATAAAATGCCGCAACCGCCGCCGTAATCAGATACGGAGTCAGCATCAGACGGTAACGCCCGATGACCTCTCTGGCACATAGCGGCAGAGCCAGTGCCGCGACCGGCAGAAGCATCAGATAGAAACGCTCTTTTTTCCACCCTCCGGAAACAAACAGTATCACCAGTGCCGCACAGGCGCACGGCAGAAGCAGACCGGGGGCGGGAAAGAGATGCAGTACCGGATGTTTTTCACACCAGAAATAAATATTGCAGTTTTCCGGCATATCGTAAGCCGAAAAAAGCCACGGCAGACGCTTTACCGCATTGACCAGCAACGTCAATTCAGAAGCCGGAGTGCCAACAGAACTGCTGTTGTACACTTTGGCATATTCCATCACCGAATAAAACGGCGAAAACTTCCACCCGCGCAAAGCATTGAAACTGCTGAAACTGCCGAGCAGAACCAACAGCAGCAATGCAAAGGGTATGAGCTTCCGCAATTTCCGGCACCGGTACAAACGGTAAAAGCTCCACACTCCGGCTCCCGCAAAAAGCAAAACCGCCGTCGGACGTCCGGCAAGAGCCAGACTCCACAGCACCGCGCTGACCAGAGCCCACGGCAGAGCAAAACGCTTCTGCACCGCAACTGCCGTACTCCAGAAAGCAAACAGCGTAAGATTCAGCACCAGAGAATCCTGTAAAACCGAAAATTCATAAATCAGTTCCGGCAGATAAAATGCCGCCAGCACCCCTGCCGCCAATGCTCCGCGCCGCTTTCCGGTCAGGCGCAGAGTCAAATCCGCAATGACCACACATCCCAATGCACCGATAACCGCCTGAAATGCAAAAATGCTCCAGACATTGTGATTTTTCCCGTTGAAAAACCATTGCAGAAAAATCAGCAGCCGGTGCGGCGAAAAAAACGGCACGGCATCACGCGCACCGCTGCCCCATTCGGAAAACCGCAGCAGAGTCTGCATATCCAGCCCCGGCACCAGATGATAATTGCGGAACATACTGCCGGAAACAATATACGCAAACACCGCCCGTACCGCCAGAGCAGTGCAGAAAGTATACAAACATATTTTTTTACGTTTCAGCATAATATCATCTTTCCATGAATTTTACCGCTCACCGGCAATGTTCCGGATTTTGCGAAACACACATCCGGGATTCCGTGAACCCGCTATTTGCGCCACTGCAGAATATACCACTTGCATTGTGAATTGTCAAAAAACATAAAACGGTTTGACTTCTGCCGTCTGCAACCGGCGGCAATCACGGCGCATAATCGCACCGCAAAAAAAACGGTTCAACCCCAGAGCAGCCGGAGCGCGGCAAAGACGACCAGAATTTGAATGACCGCTTCAAAAACTTTTTGCGGCATTTTTTTCAGCAGAACTATGCCGAGAAATCCGCCCAGCAGCAGAAACGGTATCATGCAGAGGTCAAGTTTTACGGATTCCGCAGTCACGCGTCCTTCCAGAGCAAATATCGGCAGCTTTATCCAGTTCAGCATCAGAAAGAACCAGGCACAGCAGCCGAGATATTTCTCTTTGGGCAGTTTCATTGCCAGAAGATAGAGCGATGAAACCGGACCGGCGGCGTTGGCAAGCTGGGTGGTCGAGCCGAGCAATATGCCGTAGAATGCCGACCAGATTGTACCGCTTGGTATCTGTTCCGGAGCAAGACGCTTGCGGATAAAACTCAATACCATCAATGCCAGTACGATCCCGCCGATGACCCGGCGCATCACAGTGCCGTCCGCCGGTATCAAATGCAATATGCCGCTGCCGGCAGCCAAACCTGCCAATGCCCAGGGGAGCAGACGCAGCAGGATTTTCCAATCCGCCGTTTTGCGGTAATAGCTTACAGCGATCAAATCCGCCAATGCCAGCATCCCAAGCTGTATCCCGGTGGATTGTCTGGTCTCAAAGACAAGTGTCAGCATCACTACCGGCAGCACTCCGAGTCCGGGAATCGCGGTTTTGTTTATGCCGATAAGCATAGCCGCAATGATAAGCGTGGTCAGTTGTACTGCATCAAGAGAAAGAATAGTGTCAAACATGGATTTTCCCCGTAAATAAAAAGGCGGCATCGCTGCCGCCTGAACAGTGTTTTTTATCAGAGAGCTTTACCGGTAAGCATCCGGTAAGCGTCCAGATATTTTGCAGAGGTTTTCGCAACCACTTCATCGGGAAGTTCCGGAGCCGGGGGATTTTTGTCCCAATCCAGACTTTCCAGATAATCGCGGACGAATTGTTTGTCCAGACTCACCGGACTGGTGCCTTCGACATATTCATCGGCGGGCCAGAAACGGCTTGAATCCGGAGTGAGAACTTCGTCGACCAGAATGATTTCGCCGTCGATTTCGCCGAACTCAAACTTGGTGTCAGCCACGATTATACCGCGTTCTGCGGCATAATCTCTGGCAGTGGTATAAATATGCAGAGCCAGTTCCCGGAGTTTCGCAGCTTTTTCTTCACCGATAAGTTCCGCGACGCCCTCGAAGCTTATCGCTTCATCATGGTCGCCGATGGCAGCTTTGGTGGAGGGGGTGAAAAGCGGCTCATCCAGTTTGGATGCCTGTTTGTAACCGGCACGGAGCTTCAGACCGGAAACGATTCCGTCTTTCTGATAATCTTTCCAGCCGCTGCCGACGAGATAACCGCGCACGATGCATTCAACCGGCAGGACTTTGGCTTTTTTGACAATCAGAGAACGTCCCTGCAGATCTTTGACAAAAGGTTTCAGCTCCTCCCGGGTGGAAACATCCGCCGAGATAAGATGATTGGGGACATCTTTGAGCAGGTCGAACCAGAAAAGAGATATCTGGGTCAACACTTCACCTTTGCGCGGGACTCCCGTGGACATCACCACGTCGAACGCGCTCAAGCGGTCGGTCGCGACAAACAGCAACGCATCTCCGAGGTCGTAGATGTCACGCACTTTGCCGCGGTTGACCAGTTTTATGCCGGGCAGCTCTGTGCCCAGCAACGCACCGTTTGCTCCGTACTGCATGGTATGTCAGCCCTGAATGGCACCGATTTCGACACGGGTAAGGGTCTGACGGTGGCCCTGGGTGCGGCGATAGCTTTTGCGGCGTTTCATTTTGAAAACAACGATTTTTTTCGCCCGGAATTCATCCAGAACTTTGGCACTGACTTTGGCTCCGTCGACCATCGGGGTGCCGATGTTGAGTTTGCCGTCGGCACCGCTCACGGCGAGAACCTGGTCAAAGGTGACTTCGCTGCCTGCAGCCAGACCGAGTTTTTCGACTTCGATGATATCACCGGTCTGAACTTTGTACTGTTTTCCGCCAGTAGAGATGATAGCGTACATTTTTCTGCTCCTGTCTATAAATTAAAGTTGAAAATTCTGAAATACATTCAATCATTCAGATAATATATCCCCGTTTTGTAACTTTTTCAAGTGCTGTTATCGGAAAAACAGGTCTTGAATCACATTTTTCCATCCTCTGCCGAATCTGGCATAATTTCCGGAGCGTAATTCCCGGTATATTTGCGGAACTCTGAAAAGGATGTTTCTGCTCATTGCCGCCCGGTTTGCCGAGTGTTTTATTCTGGCGCAGAGCAGGGAACGTGTCGCGTCATCCAAATCCGGCTGACGGTCGAGAATTTCCTGAAAAAGCGCAGCATTCCAGGCGAATGTGTTGTTTTTCACCGATTCTTTTGCCGCGCGCAACTGTGCCGTGAGTGACATTTTTCTGCCGGCTTGCGAAGCGGAACTGCCGTGTCTGCGGAATGTTCCCAGTGATTGCGGACAGAGCCGCCACGCGCCCAACGCCGCCGCCGCAGTGCCGAGATAAGTATCGTGGCACTCCGGCAGAGCGGGCAGCGGCAGAAGCTTCTGCAGCAGAGGCCGGGTAAATGCCATGTCGTGTCCGGCGGCGGGGACGCGGCGGCAGCAGTCGGCGAGCTGATTTTGCCACTCGCCCGGCGGCAAGTCGCGCAGGAATCCGTATCCACGGGATTGCAAATGGGTGAATCCGCATAAATTATTATCGGCATCGGTAATGTCGCTGTCGCAGAAAACCGCCTGCATCCCGCCGGGGTCGAGCATATTGCTCATGGTGACGGTCTTTTCCGGATACCAGATATCGTCCTGATCGCAGAGAAACACCACGTCACCGGAAGCAAGCGACAATGCCCGGTTGAAATTCGCGGTGATGCCGAGCCGTTGGATATTGGCATGATATTTCAGCGGCAGAACAGCAGTGAATTTTTCCACTTCCATTTTCGTGAGCGTATCTGGGGAATCGTCGCAGATTATCACCTCATCGGGCAGCCGGGTCTGCTCCGCGATGCTCTGCAGCTGCTCTGCGATATATTTTTCACCTCGGTATGCGGCAATGACGACAGAAATTTTCATTTTTTGTTTTCTCCGTTACATAATATAATTTCATCTGCATTTTTTTACAAGCCGGCTCTTGACGGGAACATTTTGCCGATGTACCTTAAAGAGTGTGTAAAGGAGATACTATGGCGACAGTTTCAATTATTATGGCATCGTACAATTATGCCGGTTTTATCGGTGAAGCCGTCGGCTCGGTTCAGGCACAGAGTTTTCAGGATTGGGAACTGCTGATCGTCGATGACGGTTCCACGGATGGTTCACTTGCTGCGGTGGAAAATTTCTGCCGGCATGACGGACGCATAAAATTACTGACCCATCCCGGAAATGTGAATCGCGGTCTGGCGGCGACAGTAAAACGCGGTGTTGACGCGGCAACAGGGAAATATATTGCATTTCTGGAAAGCGATGACAGGTGGCTCCCGGAAAACCTCGCCCGCAAAGTCACCATACTTGACTCTTTCCCCGAAGTGGCTCTGGTCGATGACAAAGTAACTCTTTTCGGTGAATCAGATTTATTTGACCGCTACCGCAACTACCGGGTGATCCGGGAAAGACATTTTTCCGCATGTACATTTCCGGCAGATATTTTTCATGCTCTGTTTTATGAAAATCTGATCCCGACATTTTCCTGTGCCGTATGCAGGAGCGATGCGTTGAAAAATTGTTCATTTGAGCATGTATATACTCCGCATCTTGACCGTTCACTCTGGATGCAGATTTGCAAAAAGCATAAATTCTATCATCTTGACGAAAATCTGACCTGCTGGCGGATACACTCAAAAAGCTGCATCAGCCGGGAAAAATCTGCGTACCGGCAGAATTTTTGGCGCAAAGCGTGTTCACTTTTGCTGCCGTGTTACAACAACCGGATGTGGAGCGCGGGATTCATTTGGGCATTGACCTGTTTCGTTTTGGTCAATATCCGGCGCGCTCTGGGCAACAGATTGAAAGGACGGCGATGAAAAAACTCAAACGGCTGTGGGTGCTGTTTTATATTTTGCTGAAATGTGCCGGATTTTTCTGCCGTCCCCGCAGTAAACAAAACAGCGTCTTGATCGTAACACCTCTGCGGCTCGGCGATTTTTGCATGTGGCTGCCCTTTGCCGGAGCGTTGACCGGTTTTTTCCGGGCGCAGAATTTGCGGATAATGCTGCTTGTGCCGGAACCGTTGCGTTTTATGGCGGAAAAATTTCTGGATCACGATGAGATGATTTCCCGTCAATATCCCCGGGAACTCTATTCCCTGCGTGAAACAAAATCGCTTGCCGGCAGATTGTGCGGGGCGGCATCTGTTTCAGTTGCGGCGGCTGTGGAAAGAGCATTTTTTTATGATGACCTGCCGCGTATTTTTGCCCGCAGCAGTAAATTTTATTCAGCAAAGGCTGTTGTTATGCCGGAGCGTTTCTGGGGACGGCTTTCCCTGTGGGCGGATAAAATATTTTTCCGCGGCAGCTGTGTCGATTTGGCAGATTACAGGAATACTCCGGAATTGAAAAATTATCAGCGTCTGATGGGATCTTTTATCAACAAACGCCCGGAAGTGCAGTTGTTTGCCACCGGAAAACGCGGCACCGGCAGTTTGCTGGCTCCGTTTTCACAGGACCCGGCGCGGAGTTGTGAAATCACGAAACTTGCCCCGCTGCTCCCGTATCTGCCGCCGCCGGTAACATTGGTCGGCAATCCGCAAGATGCGGCATTGGCGGCGGAACTGGTGAAAATTTCACCGGTGGCGATCAATAATCTTTGCGGCAAAACCACTTTGGCAGAGGTGCTGGAACTGGTGGACAGTTGTGAAGTAGTTTGCGGTGCGGATTCCGGGATCGCCAATGTTGGAATCATTTCCGGCAAATATACCGTCGCTTTCTCCGGTCAGGCAGACCGCAGGTTTATGTGTATTCCGGAAGATTTTCCGGCTCACGGATTTGTGAAACCGCTGAAAATAACCTCCCGGTGGCAGTGTCCATATTCCGGATGTACTTACCGTTGCCGCTTTGCCGGAAACAAGGTCTATCCGTGTGTGGCGGAAATCTGTTATCTGGATGCCGCCGCCGGGTTGGAAAAATTAAAATCTGACGCAACGGGGGAATAAGATATCCCGGCATATCGCTTCCGGAGTGAGAGATTTCATCACCGCCGGGTCGCGAAAAATCCTCCGGCGGCAAGATGATTCCGGTGCAGCGTCATCATTTTTTCTCCAAAAGTGTCATCACTTCAAAGTGGGCGGTTCCGGGAAACATATCCAGCAGACCGGCACTTTTTACAATATATCCTCCGGAGATGAATTTTTCCAGATCTCTTGCCAGTGTGTCCGGTGCGCAGGAAATATAAATTATTTCAGCCGGTTCAGCCTGCAGGATATTCCGCATTGCCGCATCACTGACTCCCGCCCGCGGCGGGTCGAGAAGCATTACCGCATCCCGGCAGCTGCCGAGTGCGGCAAGTTTTTTCCCGGCATCTCCGGAAACAAAACGGCATTGACCGGAAACTTTGTGAGTTACAGCATTGCGTTTGGCAAATTTGATGGCAGTGGTGTCAAATTCAATACCATAAGTTGTCAGTTCCGGGATTTTTGCGGCGGCGGCGATGGAAAACACTCCGACTCCGCAGTAAAGTTCCACCAGTTTTTTCAACTTGCTTGCGGCAATTTCCGCGACTGCCCGGCGCACCAATTCGGCGGCGACAAATATATTGGTCTGAAAAAATCCCTCCGGCGCGACCTGAAAATCTCCCGCATCCGGAATGGTTTCTGTCAGATATTCTTTTCCGCACAAAGTGGCATTTACCACTCCGTCTGCCGGAGTGTGGCGCAATGTCTCTCTGGGCAGTTGCGGCGGATTTGCCGACAAAAAATCATTTATTTCCGGCACTGCCAGCAGACACGCTGAAACCGGCAGATGTGTGCCGTCATGACCGGTGTAGCCGCGGGTGGAGCCGGAACTTTTCAAAACAAGTTTGTTGCGGTTGCCGGTTCTGCCGGGAGAGGCAAACGGAGGGAGGATATTTTCCGGAACGGCAAGATTTCTGCGAACCAGAAAGTCATGCAGCTGCTGTTGTTTCAGAACGACTTCATATTCGTATGTGCAGTGCATATACGCACATCCCGGACAGGCGGCAAAGTAAGGACACAGAGCTTCCTGCCGGCGGGGGGATGGGGTCAGTATCCGTATCACTCTGCCAAGTGAAAAACGTTTTTTTCCGGCAGTTATTTCTGCTTCCACAGTTTCACCCGGCAATGTGTGCGGAATGAAACACACTCTGCCGTCGGCACATCTGGCAACTCCGCTCCCGCCGTAAGCGACAGAGAGGATTTGTAAAATTTCAGTTTTCATCGGCGGCTTTTTGCGGCATGACATTTTCTCCGAGGTCGACCAGCGTTTCCGCCCGCGGTGCCTGCGGTACAGGATTGGCGGAGTTGTCTTCAAGCAGCTCGGAGACACTCAAATAGCCCTCTTTCGGGTCGCGGTAATCAATCCCTTTGCGTGCAGTTTCGCCGCCGACACGGGTAACGATACCGCTGTCCGGGTCACGGTAGAGCATCGGTATCGTGGAAGTTGTTTTCCAGTAGGAACTTGCCAGATTCAGACCGTCAGCATTGAATGACATATAGTGATAGACTCTGGGAGCTACCGGCATAAGCAGATGGATGCGGCTGAGCATGTCAACTTCAGCATGGAATTTTTCATAACTTACTTCGTTGCCGATACGGGTCACAGCAAGAATGTGTCCGGGGTCTTCGACTTGCAGATAAAAACTGCGGAAGCCGTTATTTTCAAGGACCTTGATGGAATATATGCGTTCAGCATCGGCGGGGCTGGTGTTTTTGCCGGTGTCGGGCAGTCCGACTTTTTTGCGCCAGACCTGCAGACCTTCAGTTATCCGGAATGCCGCATCTTTACTGCGGAACTCGCGGGAAACGGCGTTGTGCGAAACGTAAGCGTGAACACGGTATCTGCCGTTTTCGGTCAACTCGTAATATCTGGTCAGCGGGATAACCATATTTTTGGTCATGCCGGGAGCAAGATAAAGACCGGTCACGGTGATTTCCCTGTCTTTGCGCGGCAGCACCGGGCGGTTGTTTTCATCTCTGATGTCAAAAAGGATAAAGCCCTGCAAATTGGGGGTTGAACCGAAAAGCAGCGGCTTGCCGGTGTCATTACGCAGTGTGATGCAGGCGAATATATTCTCGTAACGCATATAATTGCTGCGGTTGAGTTTGATGGCAAGCCCTATTTGCGCCGCAAGCGGCAAAAAAATTCCGGCGGACATCAGTACCAAGAGAAAGCATTTGATTTTTTTCATATTTTTTCTTCCATTTTTTTAATGATCGAATCAGCGACAGTTCCGGCATCCAGCTGCATACAGCGGTAACTGCCGTCCGGACACTTCCGTTTGCGGCATCCGCAGCACCTTGCTCCGGAAGAGAATATATGCACATTTCTGCCCCGCGGACCGGTCAGTTCCACTGCGCTTGCGCCGTAAAAACCGAAAACCGGCACTCCCAGTGCCGCGGCGGCGTGAAGCGGTCCGGAGTCATTGCCGATGACCATTTCCGCCCGGCGCAGAAGTTCGATCAACTCTGCAACAGAGGTTTTACCGGCAAAATTGACCACTTTTTCTCCGAGTTTCGCGGCAATGTCATATTCTCCGGCGGAACCTGCGGCAATAAAGTGCATTTCCGGAAATCTGCGGCTCAAAATCCCGGTGATTTCCCGGAACAATTCCGGCGGGAAACATTTGCTTTGCCAGCGCGCTCCCGGCAGCAGTACGGCATAACGTCCGGGCAGAGCAGAAAGGATGCCGGACGCCGGAAGATTTTTTGCCGGTGCGATCACCGGCTCCGGAGTTCCGGAAAGAGAAAAGAGGCTTGTTGCCAGTTCCGAGTATTTTTCCACTGCGTGCAGAGAACTTACTTTTATTTTGCGGTTGTAAAAAATCCCGGCGGAACGTTCCCGGGGAGCGGCAAAACCGGCTTTCACATCCGCCCGGGCGATACCGGCGATGAATGCGTTGCGGAAAAGCCCCTGAAAATCCACCGCGAAGTCATATTTTTCCTTGCGTATTTCTCTGATAAGAGCCAGCAGCTGCGGCAGGAATGATTTTATTCTGCCCAGCTTTTTCCGTTCAAAAATGATTTTGCGGTTCACCGGTATCGGCGCATAATCGATCAGGGGGGCGAATTCCGGATTTACCACAAAATCAACTGCCGCATCAGGATATTTCCGGTGAAGCAGTGCCAGAGCGGGGAAAAGATGCACTATGTCCCCGAAACTGCTGGTTTTTATAACGAGTATACGCACGCTTTTTTCCCCGCTGTTTACTGTCCGGCTCCCAGACGCCATGCCAATCTTTCCGGCAATCCGGCGGCGCGGACTTTTTCCTGTGCGGCAGCGATATTGTAAGGTACGCGGTAACGGGTGACGGTTTCGGCACTGTCATCATAAACGGCAAAACTTGCACGCGGGTCATTGTTGCGCGGCTGACCGATGCTGCCGATGTTGAAAAGATACTTGTGACCTTTTTCCAGCTGGATCGGCAATTCATCGGCAAGCAGGAAATTTTCATCAGCTTCGGGGTAATAAAAGTTATTTTCCCAGCTTTCTATTCTCTCGACAAGTTTTCTGCCGACAGCCACCGGGGCTTTATCAAACGCCACCGGCACATGGGAGTGACCGCAGAAACATATCCGGGTGCGCTGATAGGAGAAGTTGCCGACCGCATGATGCGAATCAAAAACATATCCCCAGGTGTCCGGAGAATCCAGCGTGGCATGAACCAGCATCACCGCCGTGCCCGGCACCGCGGCAGTCAGCGGCATGGCATCAAGATAATCCATGTCTTCATCGGACAACTGCTGTCTGGTCCATTGGATGGCAATGGTGGCGTTGGTATTGAATCCGGCAAGTTCAGTGTTGCCGCTGATGGTGAATTCATCATGGTTTCCCCGCACCGCCGCCAGAAAATCCAGCTCTTTTGCCATTGCCAGACACCGCAGCGGGTCGGCGTTGTATCCGACCAGATCGCCGAGGAAAAGATATTTGTCAACTCCGATCTCTGCACATTTTGCCAACACTGCTTCAAAGGCATCGGAATTTGCGTGAATGTCGCTCAACACGGCATATTTCATAATCTCTGCAAACCTTTCTCTCCAAAAAAACACCATCGCAGAAACACCTGCGGAACAATTCAAAAGGAAATATCCTGACCGCTGTAAGCCGGATTCTGTACCGCAAAAGCGGCGGCAATCATCTGTCTGTGCGACCAGAACCCGGGGTTCATAACGCCGCGAGCCACGGCTCACCCCCTATTTGGTCTTGCTGCGGGAGGAGTTTACCATGCGGCGGAGCTCTCACTGCCGCCCGGTGGGCTCTTGCCCCACCCTTTCACCCTTACTGCCGGAAACCGGAAGCGGTTTGCTTTCTGTTGCACTGGTCTTTCCGCAGAATATGGTCTGCGGCATCCATCTTTTCAAATGGACTCCCTGCTCTGTGCAGTCCGGACTTTCCTCAACGGGAACGATATTCCCGCCGCGATTGCCCGCGGTCAAAATATTTCCACAATCATTATAATATAACCCCGCGCGGGCAATATGCAAGCGTTTTTTTGCGAAACTTATCCGCCTCATGCACTGTTTATTGAAAATACCGCCTGCAAAACATGTTTTTCTGCAGAAAATCATGCCGCATACAGAATGCAGGCATTTTTTTGCAGTGACCAGCGGCAGGATGCTGCCGCACTCCGGCGGCTCCGGGGGCAAAATGGTTTTTCAAAAACCGTTTCCGACCTCAATAACTGCGGAATCAGGCAATTCAAATCGCGGCGGTTCGGCAAAGGTAAAAAAACATTGCTGCGCCCCGGATACCGTGTTGAGAAAAAGCTGCAGATTATCAGCATCCAGTTCGCCGGTAACATCATCCGCCAATACCGCTACCGGAGCAGATGACGCGGCACTTATCAGCTGAAACTGGGCAAGTTTCAGCAGCAGAGAAACCAGACGTATCTGACCGGTCGACCCGTATGTACGCAGCAATTTGCCGTTGAAATACATCTCAAACTCATCCAGCTGCGGTCCGCACAAAGTACATTGACGGCGCAACTCGCTCTCCCGTTTGAGAGCAAAAATTTTCCGGTGTGCATCCGGATTTTCGCCGGAATCCCCCCGGTATTGAATGGCGAACTCCCCTCTGCCGGCAAGCAGAGCATCACACGTTCCGGCAACCACTCCGGCGTAGCGGCGGCGGGTTCCAGCGATAAAAGGAGCCTGCAATGCGAGTTCTTCTTCAAATGCACCTGCCAGATGCGGAGCAGACTTCAAAGCCCGGTTGCGCTGCACCAACGCCCGCTGATAGCGCGACAGACGCAAAAGATATTCCGGTTCGACTCCGGAAATCAGAATATCAAAATAACGCCGCCGGAATCCGGAACTGCCGGAAACAGTCATGCGGTCTTCCGGAGCGAAAACGACGGTGTGAAATTCGTGAATGAAATCACTGCTTTTCCGCACCGGAGAGTTTTGAATAAAAAGCTCACGCCTGCCGGAAATATGCTCTTTCACACACAATGATTCGCTCCCGGCACGGGTGTGCAAAGAGGTTTTCAGCTGAAATTCCCGGCTGCCGAGCCGTATCATTTCCCGGGGAGATGCTCCGCGGAAAGAACGGAGCAGACTGGCAAACCCGATACTTTCAAGCAGATTACTCTTGCCCGAACCGTTTTTACCGAGAAAAAATATGTTCCGGTTACGAAAAACCAATTTCCGCGACTCAAAGTTGCGGAAATTGGTCAATTCCAGAGATTCAATTACCACCGGCAAATCACTTTTTGCGGATAGGCATGATGACATAGATGAATCCTTCACCGGCTTCGATCGCCACCGGACTCAACGGGTCATTGAGTTTGAAACGCACCATATCCGCATCGGTGTTGCGCAGCGGGTCCGCCAGATAGACCGGATTGAAAGAAACTTCAAACGGCTCGCCGTCGTAGGCGGTTTCGATCAAATCACTGCCTTCGCCGACTTCCGCACTGGAAGCCTGCAGCTGCAGCTGATTGTCGCCGAAACGCAGAATGATGTAGCTGTTGGCTTCAGACATCGACAGCATCAGAGCCACGGTTTCGATTTTGGAAAAGAGTGCCTGCACCGGCAGTTCCACTTCATGCTGGAATTTGCCCGGCACCACCTGACGGTAGTTGGGATACGCACCCTCAATAAGTTTGCTGGTCAAAGTGACATTGCCGGTGGTGAAGCGGCAGAGCTTTTCACCGAGTTCAATGGTCATCGGTTCATCACCGTCAAGCAGGCGGCGCAACTCCGACATCGCTTTCAGCGGGATGATGGCATCGCCGTCACCGCCGGAAATGGATTCGGGGGTGTTTTCCTGCATCGCCATACGTTTGCCGTCGGTCGCAACGAGAGTCATCGCCGTTTCACGGAGGTTGAGCAGAATACCGGTCAGCACTTTGCGTGAATCATCCGCACTGACAGCATAGGAAATGGAACCGATCATACGTTTGAATACGCTCTCTTTGACCTTTATCTCGCGCACAGTTTCAAAAGAGACCGCTTCCGGGAAATCCGCCACAGAAAGACCGTGCAAAGTAAACTTCGCCGTACCGCAGGTAATGCGGGCGAAATCTTTGTCATCAATATTAAAATCGACATTCGCCGCGGAAAAAGAACCGATAAGCGACCCCAGCATACGCGCCGGCAAAGTGGTGGCACCGGGTTCGGAAACTTCCGCTTCGACTTTTGTGACCAGGCGCAATTCCAAATCGGTGGTAGTCAATTCAAGTTCATTTTCTCCGGCACGGATCAACACATTGCCCAGCAACGGCAGCATGGAGCGGGAACCGATGATGTTGCTGACCCGCTGCAGTGATTTCTGCAATTTCACTCTGTCAACAGTGAATTTCATAATACAATTTTCCTCCAATTTTTCTGTAAAAAAATCCAGTCATTGAGTAATATAACCCGTTTTACTGCCGCTGGCAAGTTTTCTGCAAGAAAAAAGTTGATTATTTTCCATCCGGCAGCTGATTGTCAAGCTCGCAGAGCAAACCGGCGGTCAATGCGCCGGTCAATTCACTTTCCAAGCGGGAATTTGCGGCAGTGCCGGTGTATTGCTGTAAAAATTCCGGCATATCCGGCAATGCAAGACTGCACGGCGGTGTTTCCGGCTGATCCAACGCTCCGCATATCACTTTGCGCGCAGATTCAAGAATATCCCCCGCCCGGTAAAGATGCGGCAGCACTTCCAGTTCAGTCAACGGACTGCCCCACGAACACCGCGCGGCAAATTTCTGCATGAAAAAGAAAAATCTCACGCTCGGCAGCAAAGCGGAAACCCCGTTGATACGCAACGCTCCGCAATCGACCAGTTCCCGGCACGTCTGCGGCAGCAGAGCATAGATTTTTTCCCGGCTCAATCCGGCATCCGGAATCACGGGCAATCCGTCAAGAGCGGGCAGCTCTTTTTCCGCCATATCTCTCTCATAATGCCTTCCCAACTCCAACAGCAAATGCGGTGAAGCACTCTCTATTTCCATTGCGGAAAGTTTTCCGGCGACCACCCCGGCGACCGCGGCGGCACGGCCAGCGGAACACCCCAGATGTGCCGCAAACAACCTTTCCAGTACCTCCACTGACGCGGAAATACGCACCGTCTGCTCCGGCAAGCCGTTGCGGAAAGCCGCCGCAACTTCCGGAAATCCGAATCCCTCCAGACTCCGGATAATAGCGGAATCAACTTCGCTCTGCCCGAAAACCGGTTCCGGAGACGGAGAGGTCAAAAGCGCGTATTCCAGTGCAAGAACTATATCTTCAGCGGCAGAGCTTTCCTCCCGCATCCCCGCCGTCAGAAAAGCCCCGATGATCCGGCTCTGCAAATTGGCGGCATCAAACGGAACCGTTTCTCCGGAAGTGTTACGCAGAAACAATTTTTTTTCAACGCTTTTGACCATAAATTCCTGTATCCTTGCAATTCTCCTGCACAATATACCATTTAACAGCAAATATTTCAATGCTCCGGAACAAATTTTATTGCATCTGCGCCAAGAGTGTGCTATATTCTGTCAAATTTTTAATTTTGGGGTATTACGATTATGCCGCTTGACGAAATCAAAAAAATCCTGCAGGATGCACGCATCAGCAATTTTCATCAGGAAGCGGTCTGGATAAAAGCGGAGTCTGCCGATGGAGCCGCCGCCATCGCCGCCGCGCGCCGACGCGCATCGGGGGAACCGCTGCAATATATTCTGGGCAATGCGCCTTTCCGTGAACTCACGCTCGACGTCGACCGCCGGGTGCTGATCCCCAGACCGGAAACAGAATCTCTGGTCGATTGGGCGTTACAGCATCTGCCGGCAAACGGCAAAGCTCTGGATATAGGCTGCGGCAGCGGTGCGATAGCTCTGTCGCTGGCTTTTGAACGCCCGGATGCCGATGTGACCGCAGTGGATTTGAGTTGTGATGCGCTGGATGTGGCGCGGCACAATGCAGAAAAATACTCTCTGCACAACAGAGTCAAATTTCTGCAGAGTGACCTCTTTTCATCCCTGCCCGGAGAAAAATTCGACCTTATCACCGCCAATTTACCTTATGTCACAGAAGAGGAATTCCCGCAACTTGCGCCGGAAGTCAAAGATTTTGAACCGTACATGGCACTTGTCGCCCCGGATGCCGGATTGCAGCTCATTCTGCGGACGGTTTATGAGCTTGACGGACATCTGAACCTGCCGGGGGCAGTGATATTTGAACTTTCCCCACCGCAGGCGGAAACTGTCTGCACCGAACTGAAAAAACGCGGTTTTGATGCCGGTATCGTCAAAGACCTCTGCGGCAGAGACCGTTTTGTTTGCGGTACAAAATGCTGACTCTTTTCAGAAAAACCGATTTGCGCCGTAAAATCGGCACCGCCGGAGAAAGCTCGGTCTGCGAACTGCTTGACTCCCTCGGCTGGCAAATCCTCGCCCGCAACTGGAAATGCAAAGCCGGAGAATTGGATATTGTCGCTCTGGACGGCGGTGAAACCGTCTTTGTCGAAGTAAAATCCATGCGGATGAAACCCGGATTCACCCCGGCACTCAATCTCTCGCCGCGCCAGCGCAAACGCAACTGCAATGCTGCCAAAGTTTACATCCGTGCGCGGGATATACGTCAGCTCCCCGCCAGATTCGACCTGGCGGAAGTATTCTGCCGCGGAAGCGTTGTTACAAAAATCATCATGCACCGCGATTATCTGCCGCCGCTGCCGCCTTGCGAAAGATAGATATTCATTATGAGTTGCCGCACATTTTTCCGCTCGTTACTGTTTCCCTGCCCCGGATGCGGCACATACGATTTGCCGCCGTCAGAATATCTTTTCTGTCAGCAGTGCCGGGATGCGCTGAATCTTTTTCCGGAAAACACCATTTTCTGTCCCGGATGCGGCGCGCCGATGGATAATGCCCTGGCTGTATGCTCCCAGTGTCTTGCCGAACCGCAGCGTCTGTGGCAGAATGCGGTAACACTGTTCCCATATGCCGGTACCGGTAAAAACTTCATAAAAGAGCTGAAGTCCGCCAACCGTCCGGAACTGGCACGTCCGATCGCCGAACTTGCCGCAGAAGCTGTCACCGCCAGAAACCTGCTTCCGGATGTTTTAGTGCCGGTGCCGCTGCATTTCGCCCGCTTGTGGAGCAGATCATACAATCAGGCGGAACTGCTGGCACGGAGTACCGGAAAACTTCTGAACATCCCGGTCGTCAACGCTTTGAAGCGCAAATATTCCCGCGGCAAACAGGCTGAATTGAAACGCGGGGAAAGGCACCGTCTGCAAAATGTGTTTTTCTGTCCCGCACCGGAACCCCTGCGCGGCAAAAAAGTCATGCTGGTCGATGATGTTCTCACCACCGGAGCCACGCTTACCGCCGCCGCAGAAGCACTGAAAGATTGCGACCTTGCCGGATTGAGCGTGCTCACTGCCGCACGGACTCCGGCGTACTCAAAGATAAAAAGATAAATTTTTCATCCGGACAATGGAAATTACCGCCGGGTGCGTTATATTATAGTCATAACGGAAAAAACGGCAGTTGCCGGAATCAAAATATGGAGTGCTGAATATCATGGATAATGCCTTGCTGGAAAAAATAAAAGCTGCCGGACAACTTCAACTGCTGCGTTTTTACGATGAGCTTTCACCGGAGGAAAAATCTGCTTTCGATAAACAGCTTGCCGCGGTGAACTGGGAATCCCTGCCCGCTCTGGCGGCTGACTATGTGCTGAAACGCCCGGAAACCGCGATCCCCGATGACCTTGCCCCGGCAGAATTTTTCCCGCTCGACCCGCCGGATGCGGAAATTTCAGAACTCTACAAGCAGGCGGATGCCGAAGGCAAAGCCCTGCTCCGTGCCGGAAAAGTCTGCTGTCTGACCGTCGCCGGCGGTCAGGGCACCCGGCTCGGATTCGACGGTCCCAAAGGAACATATCCCATCGGACCGGTCTCAAACCGGACTCTTTTCAGCTATTTTGCCTCCTCCATCGCCCGGACACAGGAAAAATACCAAACCCGGATACAGTGGTTCATAATGACCAGCCCTATCAACCGGGAAGCTACTGAAGAGTATTTCAAAGCAGAAAAATTTTTCGGTCTTGCCCCGGAACAGGTGTTTTTCTTCACCCAGGGTACCATGCCCGCATTCGGAACTGACGGCAAACTGCTGCTGGGGGCAAAAGATTCACTCTGTCTTTCTCCTGACGGTCACGGCGGCACTCTGCTGGCACTCCGCCGCTCCGGAGCGTTGGAAAAAATGGCGGCGTGCGGTTGTGAATACATCTCTTACTTTCAGGTGGACAATCCGCTTGTCCCGGTCGCTTCTCCCCGTTTCATAGGCTTGCACGCGCTGGAAAACGCCGAAATGAGCGCGATCATGTTGAGCAAAACCAATTCCAAAGAAAAACTCGGCAACTTCTGCGTTTCCCGCGGCAAGACCCATATCATCGAATACAGCGACCTGCCGGATGAACTGGCAGAAAAACGCAATGCCGACGGCTCTCTGGCATTTATCGCCGGCAGTCCGGCAATTCATGTCATCTCGCGGAAATTTGTGGAAAAACTCACAGCCGGGGGCTCATTGCAGCTCCCGTGGCACCGGGCTGACAAAAAAATCCCTGCACTGGATGAAAACGGCACACTGGTCGTTCCCGATGCCCCCAACGGTGTCAAGCTGGAGTCATTCATCTTTGATGCCCTGCCGCTTGCCGCCAAAGTGATGCTCCTCGAAGGCGACCGCAAAGAGGTTTTCGCCCCGACCAAAAACGCCACCGGAGTGGATTCAGCCGAAAGCTGCCGGGTCATGCTCTCGGAACGCAACGCCCGCCGCCTCGCCGCCGCCGGTGTATCCATCCCGTACAAAGCTGACGGTTCGCTTGATGCCGTCATCGAATTGTCTCCGCGCACGGTTCTGGATGACGAAGACGCCGCTGAACTGGTCAGAAAAACCGGTCTGCAGGCGATTTTACCCGGTGAGGTCGTCGCGCTGTGAAAAAAGCAGAATATTTTCCCGGAACAGAATACCCTCTGCAGGATGATAATGCCCCCGGCAGTTTGAGCAATGCCGCCGGATTGCTGCTCATTACCATGATACTGGTCGCATTCGGGCTGAATATGCTTTATTCCGCCAGCGGCAGCGATATGACTTCGGCATTGAGGCTCTTCCGCAATCAGCTTATCTGGACGGCACTGGGAATATGCGGAGGGCTTACTGTAATGACTCTTTCCTGCAAATTTTTCTGCCGCCACACGATACTGTGGCTGACCGGGTGCGCTCTGCTTCTGATATGGGCGCGCTTTTCCAAAGAGGTCAACGGGGCGCACCGCTGGATACATCTGGGCGGATACACATTTCAACCGTCAGAGCTGGCAAAGATAGCCGTGGCGATTTTTGTCGCAGATTATTGCGCGGAATATCAGCGGACTTTCAATGATTTGAGCATACGCAACAAGCACGGCATATGGCCGCTGGCTGCCGGTACCGGAATAATCATCCTGCTTATTCTCGCCGGTAAAGACCTCGGCACGTCGGTGCTGGTGGCGACAGTGGCGTTTCTGACGATGTGCGCGGCAAATTTAAAATGGTACTACTATCTGCTCCCGGTATTCGTCATTCCGGCGGCAGTTACTTTTATCAGGTTTTTCGACCCGATGCGCTGGGCGCGGATGACGATTTACCTCAATCCGGAAAAATACCAGAGCCAGGAAGGTTATCAGCTCTGGAATGCCTTTCTTGCGCTCGGTTCCGGCTCCTGGTTCGGCGTCGGACTCACCCACAGCCGGTTGAAAGCGAAATATCTGCCGGAAGCCCACACCGACTTTATCATCGCCATCATCGGTGAAGAACTCGGTTTTCTCGGCGTGACCGCTGTTGTCATACTCTACGCGCTCTGGGGATTTTTTGCCATACGCATCACGCTGCAGTCACGCAACCGCAAAAATATGCTTCTGGGCTGTGCTTTGACTCTGGGGGTGCTGCTGCAGGCGGTCATCAATCTCGGAGTGGTTTCCGGATTGTTCCCGACCAAAGGGATGCCGGCACCGTTTATCAGCTACGGCGGCAGTAATATGGTGTGTTCACTGCTTGCCACCGGATTTCTGCTGGCGATAGCTCTGGACAACTCCATTCCTGATTACCATGAAAAGCTCTTCCGGAGCATAAAAAACTTTTTCCGGGGCAATTTCTGATTTCCGCAAATCACAGGAGAGAATAATTTATGAGTTTGAAACGTTTGGTTATCACCTGCGGCGGTACCGGTGGACATTTTTTTCCCGGCTTGAGCATCGCAAGAGAGTTTCAACAGCAAGGCGGCGAAGTCATGCTGCTGCTTTCCGGGATCCATGCTGAAAGTCAAAAACAGATTTCTGAATCATTCGGCGTTCCCGCTCTGGCTCTGCCCAAAATGCCGAATCCGAAAAAATCTCCGGTAAAATTTCTCTCCGGACTTGCCGGAGGCTGCTTTTCCGCGTTGCGTGCCCTGCGCCGCTTCCGGGCACAGGCATTGCTGGGAATGGGCTCTTTTGCCACAACTCCGCCGGTGCTTGCGGCGATAATTTTGCGTATACCGCTGTTTTTGCATGACGGCAATGCCCGTATCGGCAAAGCAAACAGGTTTTTCAGCCGCTTTGCCGGAAAACTCGGTACCGGATTCCCCGCAGTCAACGCCGGGGCCTGCCGCTGCAGCGTTTCCGCCACCGGAATGCCGGTGCGCCCGGAACTGCGGCAATGGGCGGATATATCCCGGCAGAAAGCCATCGAAACGATAAACAAACGCTTCGGCACCGCTTTTTCTCCGGAATTTCCGGTGATACTCATTACCGGCGGCAGTCAGGGGGCGGCAGTATTAAACAGCGTAATGCCGGAAGTCCTGACCAAACGCGATGAAAAATTGCAGGTGATCCACCTCACAGGAAAAAATAAACTCTCCGAAACTCTCCGGGCATACGGACACTCCGGGATACCCAAACTTCTGCTGGAATCGTGCAGTGAAATGGAGTTGTGCCTGGGGGCGGCAAATCTGGTTTTCAGCCGTTCCGGCGGCAGTACTGCCGCAGAGCTGGCACTTTTCGGTAAAGCAGCGGTATTCATCCCCTACCCTTATGCCGCAGAAAACCACCAGTTCGACAACGCCAGATATTTTTATGATGCCGGGGGAGCTGAAATCGTGGAAAACAAAAACTTCACTCCGGAAAATATCCATGAACTGCTCGATGACTTTTTCAGCAATCCGGAAAAATGGCAACAGCGCGGCAATATCATGCGGCAGCTCGCCGTTCCTGACGCCGCAAGTAAAATGCTTTCAGTAATTTCTGCGGAAACAGATTGACTTGACTGCAAAACAGCTGTATAGTATACAGGTGTGTGTTTTAGATATTGGAAAAAGAGCTATGAAACGTTTTTTGCTTGTACTGTTGACTGTTACACTTATTGTGCCGGTCTTTCCCCCGAAAGCCAGAGCGATCGACCCGGTCACGATGGCTATTCTGGCACCTATCGCGCTCAAAGTGGCTGATGCCGCCAAACCTTACCTGTTAAGGTCAGCTGTCAGTACCGGCAAAGGTCTGATAAATATCGGCAAAGATGCGTTTGAAATACTCTATCTGCCGCTGGGCATCGGGGAAATGACTATCGGCGCGCCTTTCAACAAATTCCGCAAAGGTCTGGTCCATACCATCCGCGGCGGTGCCGTTGCGCCGACAAAACTTCTTTTGCACGTACTGCTGCTGCCGGTGTATATGGTCGGTGCCAGGGTCAATATATGAAAGAAAAAATTTCACCGGCGGAAATTTCCACCTCGCCGCTGCCGCCGAAAAGCCGGTATTTACGCAAACGCCGTTTCGATATGCTCGCCCAATGGTACGGGCAGGAACGTGCGGAACGTGAAATCACTGCCCACACTGCCGAACCGCAGAGCATAGGTGTACTGCTGGATAACATCCTCGTAAAAATCCGCCGCCCGGAAAATGGCGTGCTGATAAAGCTCAAAAGCCGCTGGAACGATTTTGCCGGCGGGAGTTTTGCCCGTTTCACCACACCTGAAACACTGCGGAATGGTGTTTTGACACTGAAAGTCCGCCACAGCGCACTACTGATGGAATTGCAGCCGTCACTGGATCTGCTCCGCGACAATATCAACCGGGAACTCGGCGAAACACTCTGCCGCGAAATACATCTTGTTGTCGGATGATTTTATCTGTTGCGGCTCACTCTGAATATTTTTCCGCCAATTCTGCGGCAATATCCACACAGCGGACACATGAAGTGCGGGAGCGCATTTTCAACGTCACACAATCCGGAGCTCCGGCAAGTTCAACAAACTTCTGACGCACGCTCTGCCGGTGTTTTTCAGGTACAATGAGCAATGCACTGTAAAGAGCTCCGCACAGACCATCCGGAGCTTTGCCGCCGCCAGCAGACGCAAGCGCATCAACCATATTTTCATGACCGGTCCCGGCGGCAACTGCCTGGGCGCAATTCATGGTTTTCGGAACAGCGGTAAACAACTCAACAGCACAATTTTTCATACATCCACCTCATTGAATCATATTTTCAATCCCGGCATACTCCACGAATAACTGCTCCGTTTGACTTCCGGCAGATTCTCCGTCACGATCGGCGGCGGAGTGCAGCATTCACGGTAAAGCTCCCGGAACTCTCCGGCGAGTGTTTCATCGGCAGTGCCGTAAAGATTTGCTGTTTCCAGAGCAAATCCGGCAAATGAGTACTGTGCCCATTTATCCCGGGAAAAATCATCCATCGCCCTGCGGTATTCTGCATCAAACCGTTTTTTGTCATTCCGGAGCATCTGCAAAAGCACACCGCGTGCGCCGTAATCTTCCGGATGTGCCGCCACAGCATGTTCCACCATGCGCCACATCAACGCGGGATTTTTCTGATTGAGAAAAAGTGCCAGACCGCACAGCGCGGTAATGAGTTTTTCCTCCAGAGCATCTTTGCCGCGCGGAATAACACTGCCGAAAACGATTTCCCGGTACAATTCTCCGTGGCGGCTGATAAGATACTGACCTATCAACTGCCAATCCTGCTGACCGTCACCGTGATTTGTCGAACTCTGTCCGCCGTGGACCCGGTACAAGGCGCGGGGATTATCGGCATCAAAATGATAAAATCCGTCCTCCGCCAGGCGGCACATCAGCCATATATCGTGATTTATCCTGCTGTAGGGCAGCGGGCAGAAACTGTTGTGCGCCAACAGGACATCCCGCCGGATAAGCATCGCATTTATATTGAGTTTCGGCTGGAAAAACTGCAGAAAATCACTCGCGGCGTCTCCATGTATTTCCCCGGTCAGGCCCCGGTCGTTGAAAAGATATTTGCGGGCGTACGAAGCACAGTATTCCAGGTGGGAATCCATAAATCCCACCACTTTGTCAATATCAAACGGCAGCAGTATATCATCCTGGTCAAATGAGGCGACATACCTGCCGGCGCACTTTTCCGTCAACGCACAGCTCGTTGCCCCGACACCGCGGTTTTCAGGGAAATGGAATGCCCGGACGATCCCCGGGAACTCTTTTTCATAACCGGCAAGCAGTTTGAAACAATCATCCGGAGAACCGTCATCACCGATACACAGCTCCACATCGCAACGCGATCTTTCCGCAACATTGACGATTGAACGCACTGCGGCATCCAGCCACTTCGGCTCCGGCTTGTAGACCGGAATAAAAAAACTCACATCCATAAACAGAATACCATTTCCGGTGAATTTGTTGACCTTTTTTGAAATACGTCTTTACTGTAAAATAACCTGCCAATGGCACTATTACAAGTAAAAAACTGTTGTAAATCTGTGATTTTCCGGCATAAAACTTGACAAACTCCGGAATGCAGATTATAGTTTAAGCAAACAGATAAATTTTTCAGGTGTACATTTATGGGAAATATCACATTGTCGCAGGCAATATTCAGCCTGCTTCTCACACTGATCGCCGGACTGGCAACCGGAGTCGGAAGCTGTATCGCATTTTTTTTCAAACGTTCCGACCGCAAATTTCTCTCATTCGCCCTCGGACTTTCCGGCGGCGTGATGATTTATATTTCCCTGGCGGAACTGCTGCCGGAAGCAAGAGAAGGCATGGCAACTGTATGCGGTGAAAAATCCGGCGCGCTCGCTTCCATTGCCGCATTTTTCGGCGGCATAGCGATAGCCATGCTCATCGACAAACTTGTTCCCGCCCACGAAAACCCGCACGAAGTCCGGGCAGTTGAAGAAATGGATTCTCCGCACCACCGGGATAAAGTGCTGCGCAGCGGAATGCTTTTCGCTCTGGCAATCGCCATTCACAACTTTCCCGAAGGCATGGCGGTCTTTATTTCCGGCATCGCCGACCCCGGCACCGGTATATCCATCGCGCTGGCGATAGCCATTCACAATATCCCGGAAGGCATCACCGTTTCCGTACCGGTATACCACGCCACCGGCAGCAGAAAAAAAGCCTTTCTCTACTCTTTCGGTTCCGGTCTTGCCGAACCGTGCGGAGCGTTGGCGGCATGGCTGATTTTTGCACCGTTTCTCTCAACGGCACTGCTGATGCTGCTTTTTGCGGCTGTAGCAGGCATAATGGTCTACATCACTTTTGACGAATTGCTCCCGCTGGCGGAAGAGTACGGTGAACATCACCTTGCCATATACGGCGTTATCACCGGTATGCTGGTCATGGCAATATCGCTGGTTTTATGAATTGTGCGTAAAAATGAAAACGTTCATAATTTTACTGTGCGCGGCACTTCTGGCGCATCCGCTTTGCGGAGAGCTGACAAGCGGCACTGATACCGGTGTCACCCGGTTGAACAGCGATTTTTTTGCTTTCGGCAAGCCTTTGAAATTTCAGGAAGATTTCGATGCCGCGCTCCTTCCGTTGGTTGTCGCTGAACTCCAGCGGCGATTCCCGGATATGGCTGCGGAAAAAAGCCGTGCGCTGGCAGAAAAAATAATTGATATGCAGGACCCGCCGCTGCCCGGGAAAAAAAGTGACGAAGCAGGATTCTGCGAATTTTTCGCTATCCATAAATTTTTCCGCCCTTTCAACACCGGCACCGAACGTCAGAAAAAGCTTTTCCTGGACTATGCTCTGCGTCTTGCCCGGAAATATCCGGAAAATCTTGTCGTTGCCCAAACCGTTTTCCGGGGGCTCTCCCTCCATAAAATCGTCGCTTACCAGACTGAAAAGCAGCTGAAATCTGCTCCGATTCACCCCTATTTACTGTTGATGCTTCAGGGAGAATATTTTTTGCAGAAAGCCTGGAAACTCCGCGGTGGCGGTTATGCCGATACGGTTTCTCAAACCGGCTGGCAGGGTTTCCGGGAGAATCTGGAAAAAGCACGTCCGTTTTTTGCCGAAGCCCACGCCCGTTTCCCTGATGCCCCGGAAGCTCCGGAAAAGCTGATGGAACTTGCAGTTTTGCAGAATGATTACGGCAAGATGTTATATTATTTCCGGCAATCATTGCTCGCACAAGCCGACTGCTCCGGAGCATTGCAATCATTCTGCTGGTACAGCCGTCCGCGCTGGGGCGGTTCAACGGCACAACTTCTTGCTGATGCCGAAGCATTTTTTGCACAGCAGAAAAATGCCCCCGGACTGGCTCTGAACGGTATCTGGATTCTGCAAACCTATCTGACTGAACTGCCGGTCATTGACGGAATTCGTTATTGGACAAAAGTACGTTATTATGCGGGAAAAAACAACTATCTCAAAATCCGGGATTTGTTTGAAGCTCTTGCCGGAAGCAGAAAACTTTCACCGGCGCGGAAAATGTTCTGGGGCACTGCAGCTCTTTTCGCCGGAGATGATGAAACTGCCGATAAACTCACAGCACAAATGGACGATGCTGACCGCAAATTTGCTGCGAACTTGCGCTATGGCGACATTCCGCAGCTCTACTGGCTGGACTTTCCTGCCCTGCACCGGGCTTTCAACAACAGCAAACGGAAAGATGAATTGCGCCGGGCACTGCACAGCAACCTGCCCCGGGCATTCAGAATTCTCAAAGAAGTTATTGCCAATTCAACGGACAAAAATGATAAAAACGCTCTCATTGACCTCTATATCATGTTGAAAGGTGATATAAGTCTGCTCGATTTCCGCTGGAAAGAGCCGGCTTTTATCCGTCTGTGCGTGGCACGGGAAAGCAATATGCAACTGATACGGGAAGTTATCGCCATGGGGGTCGATGTGGATATGACTGCCAACTATCTGCAACGCCGACCGCTTTTTTATGCGATGAAAGATGAAAAAAGCGGCGAATTGCTGGAACTTTTGCTCAATGCCGGAGCAGACGTTCACGGCAGATGGAAACAAAGTACTCCTCTGGGGTATTCACTGCGTTACAAATTTCCTGTTGCAAGGGTCGAAAGATTACTGCAAGCCGGTGCCGACCCCAACCGTAAATATCACACGAGTTTCAGTTCCGCACACGCTGCGTATAAAAATCTGCAAGGCATGAAACTGCTGGTAAAATACGGTGCGGAACTCAACGAAGTAAGTGAATACGGACAAACCCCGCTGGATCTGGCAGAAAAATACGGTGCCGATGACGTGGCAGAATTTTTGCGTTCACACGGGGCGAAACGCGCGGCTGAATTGAAATAAGTTCCTGATTGCAATAATTTTTCCGTTTTTTTCTTTCCGTATCTCATTTCGGGATTGATTTTGCAGAAAGTTGCGATATATTAATAGGTGTATACTAAAAATAGTATACACAAAAAACAAGAAAGTTATTTGAGGCTCTCTGCTGTATGCGAAAAACAACTGAATTGCCAAGACGGGTGGAAAGCGCGCGCAACGCGCTCATAAGCTACATCCGTGACCATGGGCTGACCACCGGCGACCGGCTGCCTGCCTATGCCCAACTGCGTTCGGAATTCGGTTTCGGCAGTCAGACCATTGCCGCGGCAGTGGAGTCGCTCTGCAAACTCGGCGTGCTGGAAGTCCGCGACAAGGTCGGACTTTTTGTCGCCGACCCCGATGGCGGTCATCTCACCGGCAGAACTGTTGCCGTTGCGGTACGTCAGCTGACCGGCAGTGCTTATGCCGCCACGCTCGCCGGATTTATCCAGAAACAGCTCACGGAACAGAGCTGCCGCTGTCTGACTTTTTATCAGAGCACTTCCCCGGCAGACTCCCCCTACCCTGCCCTGGCGGAATTCCCCGGGCTGGAACAGGCGGTTTTTGAACACCGCTGTGACGGAATCATTTCGCTCTGTCCTCTGGCGGAAAACGACCGGGAGCATCTGCAGAAACTTGGCGTTCCCTGCTGTTTTATCGGTGACGATGACCTCGATGCCATGCCGCTTGCTGTGGTCATTGAGGTAAAAAAATTCATTTCCGATGCCGAAGCGGCTCTGCGTAATGCCGGTTGCAGCAATATAATCCAGCTGTGTGCCACTGACGAACAGCTTTCCCGGCGCAAAAAGAATCCGCCCGCCATGGTGGGGGCATCATACGAGGGCGGCGAAAAAATCGCTTCCCGGCTTCTGGCACTGCCGGAAAAACAGCGTCCGGACGGGATCATCAGCGACGACGACACCATCGTCAGCGGAGTGCTCGCCGGAATTATCACCGGGCAATTACCCGAAATATCCTATATGCCGCGCATCGCAACAATTATCCATGCGGAACTCGGAGAATCCTATCCGTCGGATAAAATGATTCTTTTCCGGCAGAATATCGAAAAATACGCCTCGCTCGCCGTTGAATTGCTTCTGGATACGATGCGGGGCAGAACCAAAGGCAGACAACAGTTGTTTTACCGGTTTGAACCGGTGCAATCATAAAGTAAAAACATTTTCAACCCATAACTTCAAGGAGAAAAAATCATGGCTGAAAACGTAAAATTGGCTGTCGACGGCGGAGCAAAGGTTTTTGACGGAGCATTTCCGGCATGGCCGCAATTCAACCCCGCAGTGTATGACAAAGTCACCGACATCCTGAAATCCGGCAAAGTCAACTACTGGACCGGTAAAGTCGGTATGGAATTTGAAAAAGCATGGGCCAAATGGCTCGGCGTCAACAACGCCATCAGCGTTGCCAACGGCACCTGCGCTCTGCACACGGCTCTTGCCAGTCTGGGCGTCGGCCCCGGCGATGAAGTCATTTGTACTTCCTACAGCTTCATCGCTTCAAGTTTCTGCGCGCTGCAGGCTGGTGCTCTGCCGGTCTTTGTCGACTGCGGCACCGACCACCTGATCGACCCGACCAAAATCGAAGCCGCCATCACCGAACGCACCAAAGCCATCGTCGTGGTTCACCTCTACGGTATCGTCGCGGATATGGACCCGATCATGGAAATCGCAAAAAAACACAACCTCTATGTGGTTGAAGACTGCGCCCAGTGCTTCGGCGGTATCTACAAAGGCAAAAAAGCCGGTACCATCGGTACTGTCGGCTGCTTCAGCTTCTGCCAGAGCAAACACTTCACCACCGGCGGTGAAGGCGGTATGGTCGTCACCAACGACGATGATCTCGCCTGGGAATGCCGCTCTTTCCGCGACCACGGCTATGATGTCAAAGCCAAACTCAATCTGCTGGAAATGGAAGGCAAACAGCTTTACATCCACCGCCGCGTCGGCTTCAACTTCCGTATGACCGAGATCCAGAGCCAGATCGGTCTGTGCGAACTTGAACGCTTCGATGACTGGAACCTCAAAAACCGTATCCGCAACGGTAAAATGCTCATCGCCGCTCTGAAAGATCACCCGCTGGTGAAATATGCTCCGGTCGATACCGAAGAACGGCAGAATGCTTTCTGGTGGGCCCCGTTCGTCCTCGATACTGACAAATTCAAAGACGGCATCACCACCAAACAGTTCATCGCCGCCATCGCCGCGGAAGGCGTGCCGGTCTACAGCATCCTCTGGCCGGAAATGTACAAGGAACAGGCCTACACCGACCGCAACGGTTTCGGTACCGCCAAATATCCTTTCCATGACCCCAAAGCCCGCAACATCGATTACTCCAAATTCGATTGCAAAATGGCAAACTGGATGACCGACCGTACCATCAGCTTCTTCACCCACCCGGTCTACACTGAAGAACACACCCAGGCTATGATCGACGCATTCAACAAAGTTGCAGCCGCTTACATGAAGTAATTCCCAATACGGAGTTTTCATTATGAAAAAGATCAAATACGCAATCATCGGTTTCGGCGGCATCGCCGAAAACCGGATTGCCAAAGAAGGGTTCGGTTGCGATAAAAGCCGTTTCAACGGTCTGCCCAATGCCGAACTCGTCGGAGCCTTTGACGTGAATCCAGCCCGGGAAAGTGCCGCCAAAGCTCTCGGGCTGAAATGGTACAAAAATATGGACGATGTATTCGCCGACCCTGAAATCGATGCCGTCTACGTCGCCACCAACAACCTGACCCACGCGCCGATCACGATCAAAGCGTTGAATGCCGGTAAACACGTCATGGCGGAAAAACCCATTGCAACCAGCGTTGCCGACGCAAGGGAAATGGTCAAACTCGCTGCCAGAAAACGTTTGAGTCTGACCATCGACCACATGATGGTCTACAACGCATTCAACCAGCTGGCGCACAAATATGTCGCCAACGGCAAACTCGGCAATATCGGTGACAGCTGTTTCCACATGGAGTTCCTCTACGGCAGCACTCCGGAAGAAGCCGCGACCTGGCGTTGCAACAATGTGGATGAAATGGGCGGTCCCGTCGGTGACGTGGCTTCTCACTGCATCTATATGGCAGAATTCATCTTTGACAGCAAAATCAAACAGGTCCAGGCAGTCTACCTGCCCAAAACATTGCCGATCAAAGCTGAAGACGGCGCATATATCAAATTCACTCTGGAAAACGGTCAGACCGGTTCTTTCAAAGTGGCGTTTTCAGAAAACCGCGGCGGTCTTATCGGGACCCTTTCCAACCTCGGTTATGAAATCTACGGCGATGCGGCAGTGCTGCGCAGCTACGGTGCGATGTTCCAGCTTTCCGGGTACAAAGATGAGCCCTATTCCATCAGATTGGAACTGGAAAGTGCTTCCGGCGTCAAACCGCTGCGTCCGCGTAAATTCCCGAACATCTATCAGCAGATCATCACCCGTCACGCCCAGTCGATAATCGACGGCAAACCGGTCAATGCTGAAGACGGTCTGCGGAATCTCCGCGCCTGTCTGGCTATTCACAAATCTGCCCGCAACGGCGGTAAAGCATATATTGTGAAATAATCTGCCGGAAATTTCCATCTGACTGCCGGAAACATATTCCCCGGCAGTCAGAAAAAATCCGTCGGCTGTAAAAAATACAGCGGCGGATTTTTTGTTGCTGATTTATCCCGCACCACAAAAATGTGACGTTTTTAGCAGTCTGCGGGCGATGTGATTGGTCTTTTGATAACGTGCATTGGCTTGCAGAGTGCTGAAAACAGCGGAGCTTTATGAAAAATCTTATTTTGCAAGTCATTTTTGGGGTTACATCAGAGCAAAAAAATGGAGCCAATGATCGGAATCGAACCGATGACCTATTCATTACGAGTGAATTGCTCTACCGACTGAGCTACATTGGCATCTTTTTTTAATATAGCCCCGCTTTATAAAATTTTCAATAGCCCGGCAGAGAAAAAATCGCAATACTGCCCGCATCCGCGCCGAAACGGTCAAAACGGCAGCTCATTATCTGCTGCCGCGCCGTTTGCCGGAGCGTTGCGGGATGTTCCGGGGACGAAATCCTGCCACTGTCCGGAGCCGCCGTCGTCACGGGACAGGAGTTCTATTTTGCGTTCCAGGACGGCGAGTTTGCTGCGGCAGTAAATGGTCAATATCCTGCCGCGCTCAAAACCTGCCATAAGTTCTTCCAGCGCGAGTCCGCCGCTTTCCATTTTGGCGACGAGATTTTCCAACTCGGCGAGGGCGTTTTCAAAGGGCATCGCCTGAATATCTTCCGGGATGGTGATTTCTGACATATTCAACACAACTCCAATAAACAGTTAACAATAATGCTGTTGGGAAATATAGCCTTTTTTTTCGATATTTCAAGTAAAAACAGTACTTGAAAGTTTTATAAAAACGTGTATATTGGACTAATGACTGAAGTAAACAATTTCAACAGAAGGAGCGTTGACCATGAAAATTATGGAAATTTACCGCTGTCAACACTGTCATTTGCAGTTGGAAGTTACCGCCGGAGCCGATGTCACCGCGCCGGTGTGCTGCGGTGAACCGATGAAACTGCAAACTGCCAATACTCAAGAAGACGCCGCCAAAGAAAAACACATTCCGGTGCTGGAAACACAGGGTGACGGGATTCTGGTCAAAGTCGGTGCAGTGGAGCATCCGATGACCGAAGCGCACTATATTGAGTGGATAGAAGTTATCAACGGCAGTTATGTCAACCGCTATCATCTGAAACCGGGTGAATTGCCGCAAGCGGCTTTTTATGTCGCCAAATCCCCGAAACTCATCGTCCGGGCATCATGCAATATCCACGGGATGTGGCAGTTGCAGAATGCGGACAAATAATGATTTACATTGCATTTTACAGGTGTGGGGATGAAAAATTATTATAATGCAGAAAAAATTTCTGAAAACGTCTGGTGGGTCGGTGCCGTGGATTGGCACGTACGCAATTTCCACGGTTATCTCACCGGCCGGGGCACGACTTACAATGCCTTTCTGATAATCGATGAAAAAGTTACGCTTATTGACACCGTGAAATCCGGCTTTGAAGCGGAAATGCTGGAGCGGATTTCCAGTGTCATTGAGCCTGAAAAAATCGATTACATCGTTTCCAATCACGCCGAACCTGACCACTCCGGCGCGCTGAAAGAGGTGATTTCAGCAGTCAAACCGGAAAAGGTTTTCGCTTCCGCAATGGGGGCAAAAACTCTCAAAGCCTATTACGGAGTCGATGTCGAAGTTGCCACCGCCCCGCTTGCTCTGGGTAAAGGCTCATTGAGCTTTGTCAATACCCAGATGCTCCACTGGCCGGACAGCATGATGAGCTTTTATGACCGTGACGGAGTGCTGTTTTCGCAGGACGCATTCGGAATGCACCTCGCCGGCAGCAAACTCTGGGCAGATGAGTACGACCAGTCGGTACGCGATTATGAAATGGGTAAATATTACTCAAACATCATCAACAATTACAGTGCCAAAGTCATTGCCCTGCTGGAAGCGTTCCCGGCATTGAATCTGGATGTTGCAGTAATTGCTCCCGACCACGGTCCATTGTACCGGCAGGATTTCAACAGGCTGTTTCAGATGTACCGCGACCTGGCGGAACAAGCCCCGCAACTCCGGGCAACGGTTGTCTACTGCACCATGTGGCACGCGACAGAGATGCTGGCACGGGCATTCGCCGATGGAGTCCGCGCCGCCGGAGTCGAAGTCAATCTTATCGACCTTGCCGTCAGTGAACGCAGCGAAGTTATGACCTCTGTCGCCAGGAGCGGTCTGATCGCATTCGGTGCGCCGACGATGAATAATCAGGTATTTCCCGCCATGGCGGATGTGCTTACCTATATCAAAGGGTTGAAAATCCGGAATAAGACAGGTTTTGCATTCGGCTCATGCGGCTGGAGCGGTGAAGGGGCAAAGTATATTGCCGCCGAGTTGGAAGCGATGAAAGTGGAACAGCCTTTCCCGCTGCTCCAATCCAAATACCGTCCGACTGCTGAAGAGCTGCAAACCGCGTTTGAACGCGGCAATGCTCTGGCGGGAATGCTCAAAGAAAAAGTACAAAAATAAGAGAAAGGGATGACAAAAATGAAAAAGTATGTGTGCGATGTCTGCGGTTATGTTTATGACCCCGCCGAAAACGACAATGTGGCGTTTGAAGATTTGCCGGCAGATTGGACCTGCCCCGTCTGCGGCGTCGGCAAAGACAGCTTCAGCGCAGCGGAATGATCCCCGCGTCATTAAATGACCTTTCAGCCTCCGGAGTTGCTTGAAAATTCCGGAGGCTGAATGTATATTATGCCTGTGAAACAGCTTCCGAGGCGGAAGGTTTTCGATGCCTGACGCGGGGGATGATGGGTGATGTACTCCGCCTTGCCGGAGCAACTCCATCGGGAAGTGATGAAGTGCCAACTCCGGGAAAAAGGAGGTTTATCATGTATAATGTGTTATCGCCCAGAGCTGAAGAATTTATCCATGACGGAGAGATCCGTGAATCACTGGCGTTTGCCAAAGATAACTGCCGCAACCGCGAAATGATTTCCGCTGTACTGGAAAAAGCGCGGCAGATGAAAGGTTTGAGCCACAGAGAGGCTCTGCTGTTGCTGGATTGCGATATTCCGGAAATCAATCAGGAAATATTCGCCCTCGCCAAAGAAATAAAACACCGTTTTTACGGCAACCGCATCGTCATGTTTGCCCCGCTGTATTTATCTAACTACTGCATAAACGGTTGTATTTACTGCCCCTATCACCGGCAGAACAAAACCATTCCCCGCAAAAAACTTACGCAGGAAGAGATAAAAAATGAGGTCATCGCGCTTCAGGACATGGGTCATAAACGCCTTGCCCTTGAAACCGGCGAAGATCCGGTAAACAATCCGATAGAATATGTGCTTGAAAGCATAAAGACCATCTATTCCATTAACCACAAAAACGGTGCAATCCGCAGAGTTAACGTGAATATTGCGGCAACAACCGTTGAGAATTACCGCAAGCTTAAAGATGCAGGTATAGGCACATATATCCTTTTTCAGGAAACATATCACAAGGAAAGCTATCTCAAGCTTCATCCCACAGGCCCCAAGCACGATTATGACTACCATACCGAGGCTATGGACAGAGCCATGGAAGGCGGCATTGATGATGTGGGTCTGGGTGTGCTTTTCGGTCTCGAGCTTTACAAATATGAATTTGCAGGTCTGCTTATGCACGCCGAACACCTTGAAGCAGTTCACGGCGTAGGTCCTCATACAATAAGCGTTCCCAGACTTAAAAGAGCAGACGACATTGACCCCGATACCTTCGACAACGGTATTTCCGATGACCTTTTTGAAAAGCTTATTGCCTGCATAAGAATTGCCGTTCCTTATACCGGAATGATTATTTCCACAAGAGAATCCGAGCAGGTGAGAGGCAGAGCACTCAGACTGGGAATTTCACAGATCAGCGGTGCATCAAGAACATCCGTAGGCGGTTACACAGAGGAAGAAAGACCTCACGATCCCGAGCAGTTTGATGTTTCCGACCAGAGAACTCTTGATGAGGTTG
>JAZNAR010000063.1:0-21506 GCA_045586645.1 Victivallaceae bacterium | reverse complement strand
CTGGAACCGGTTTCCGTAACGTAAAATTGAGCCTGCCCGATGCCACAGGCGATATCTTCAAGATAATCGCACTTGTACGGTTTACGATTATCCCAATCCCGGTTGCGGATAGTCATATCCAGCCCCATATAGCCTTCCATGGTGTAATTAACCAGCAGTTCAACTTCTTCTTTTGGTTCAAAAGTCATTTCCCAAAGAAAAAGTTTACTGAATTTCTTTTTCTTATCCCACGGCACAAAGCGGACCGGAAACGTTTTGGTCTTGGTCCCGGCTGTAAAACTGTAATGGGAAATGATCTGACTTTGATTGGCATTGCCACTGTCATCCTGCAATCTTGCTTCGGTATCCAGCGGAAAACCCACTGGAATAACTACCTTTTTATCGGTAAGGTTGCGTAAAATAAAACGACAGCGGAAATCCATTTTATCCAGATTGCGACCGGACGTATCAACCGGATAATTTCCCCGGCGCGGGATCATAATGATCTCCTCTTCCACCATTTGCACCTGTCCGGTTTTACCCAGTACAGGAGTTTGACCGCTTCCGCGGAACACACCGGCATTACCGAAGCAATTTATGATGATGAAAGAGCAAATACTGACGAGCAAAGTTTTTCTCATTTTCAACACCTCAAGATTCAAATCAACTGTCTCAAGCCAATATATCATTTCCTGCAAACATTTGCAACTGCCGCCTGCCGGATTTTACGGTTTTACCGGATATAACGGAGCGGATGTTGAAATCAAGAACCGGAAACAGATCAATCAGACCTCAGCAAAAAAAATAATATGGGAGACATTCCCTGTAAGGAAATTCGTCAGTCAAAAATATTATTCCACATTCGTCAAGTAAAATTTTTCATAAATTGGAAAAATTCCCCAGCGGGTTCCGGTCTTGTGGCAAATTACCGTAATTCCGTTTTCCATTTTACGAAAAGCTCTGCCAGTCGACCAGTCAAACTCAAATCGGTCATTGCCTTTGGGTAATCCCTCAACAATAAAAAAATCAGGATACCAGACTATTTTTAACTTACGCTCAGGTTTGTCAACAAAAAAAGCGGTATTATCCGCCAAATTTATTTTCAATTCACGGAGAACTTTGGTTTGAGCGCCGGAATTCAAAAACGAGGTCAATGTAACTGTTGCCTTATCGTTTCTTATAATTTTCAAGGGGATCGTTTTCTTTGGGCCTGTGAAAAATGGATCATCTATTGCCAGTTCAAACTGGTCACTTTCTTTAGTCGCACGTTGAGGAATTGTGACCAAGTAATATAATTGTGACTTTTTGCCCGGTGCCATTTCCAAATGAAGCAGCGTCCGCCAAGTATTTTTTGAAAGTTTGCCGACGACACGGTATTTTGCATAGTCAAAACCAAGACCGCGATGTACATATCCGGATGCAGTAACTAACAGAACTGCCATATTGTTGTTTCCCGGAAAAAGTTTTGCTGAAAAATCCGGACACGCCGCCGGGTCAAATTCTGCCCCAAAGGAAAAACAACAAGCACCAAACGCTATAAATGAAATTACAAACTTTTTCATTTTTGTTTCTTCATGTTCATATCAACAATCTCATTAGTAACATAGCATCACCTGCAATAGAAAGCGTAACGAGCTTGTTTGAAGATTTTTCCATAATAAATTACCCTTCCAACCATAATATAACTCGTTAAAGAAAAATTTACAAACTGGAAACTCCCATCCTTCATTTCTCTCATCATACGGAGCGATAGCGGAGTGCTTCATATTTGGAGCAAAGCGGAAAATGCTTCATAGCGGAGTGAAAACGAAAGATGCTTCATCGTCAGGCGTTTTATGAAGCACATTTTGTGCTTGCGAGCTTTGCTCGTCAAGCATCAAAAATGTATGAAGCGCACCTGCGGTGCATGAAGCGGCACGTTGTGCCATGAAGCGAAGCCTGACGGCTTCATTTCCACCATAAAAAAATTAAAGCCGCTCAAATGAGCGGCTGATTTTTTAATGGTGGAGCAGATGGGAGTCGAACCCACGACCTATACGATGCGAACGTATCGCTCTAGCCAACTGAGCTACTGCCCCTTGTTTTATTTCAATGCACTTAATATACACCGCAATCACACTTTGTCAAGTTATTATACGGGTATTTTTCTCTTTTTAACGATAATATCCGGAACTGACTCCATCCGGAACAGGGTCACGAACCATTTTCCCTGCCGCCCCGACGGTCAGAGTTCATCAAGCTTGCGGTAGAGTGTGCGCCGGCTGATCCCGAGTTTACGCGCCGCCGCCGCCCGGTTGCCGTTGCACTCGTCCAATGCTTTGCGGATGAGTTCTTTTTCCTGCGAATTTATATTCAGCGGGTCAGCGTTATTTTCTGTTTCAGAAGCATTATCCCCGGCGAACAACTCCTCCGGTATGTCTGACTCCTGCAATACAGCGTGCGGTGAAAGCACCACCATGCGTTCGATGCAATTCCGCAATTCGCGGATATTTCCGCGCCACGGTGCGGAGGCGAGTTTCGCCAATGCTTCCGGAGATATACCTGAAATCTCTTTTCCATTCTCTCCGGCAAATTCTTTGACAAACGCCTCCGCCAGACGGGGTATTTCAGTCCTGCGTTCGCGCAACGGCGGCAAGTGCAGATCGACCACCGACAGCCGGTAGTAAAGGTCTTCCCGGAATTCTCCAGCTGCGACCATCGCTTTCAAATCCCGGTTGGTCGCGGCTATCAACCGGAAGTCACTGGCGATAGTTTCGTTACCCCCCAGACGTTCAAATTTGCGGGTTTCCAGCACCCGGAGCAATTTCACCTGTGTGGCAGCATCTATTTCGCCTATCTCATCCAGAAACAGCGTCCCGTGGTCGGCAAGTTCTATTCTGCCGCGCCGCATGGCGACAGCATTGGTAAACGCACCGCGTTCATGTCCGAAAAGTTCATCTTCAAGCAGTGTCGCGCTCAATGCCGCACAATGCACCGCCATAAACAATCCGGTACGGCGGCTGTTGTCGTGAATAAAACGGGCTATGACCTCTTTACCGGTGCCGCTTTCGCCGAGCAGTAATACATTGGAACGGGTCGGAGCAACAGTAAGAGCCGTTTCATACACTTTTGCCATCGGGTCGAGTTTGCCGCATGGCATCACCACATCCGGAGTGACAACTGCCGCCGGAGCATCGGGAGACGGCTTGTCAGAAGCGGCATCCTGCCGGGAAACTGTTTCCTTTTCCATGCTCTGCAACGCCGCAGAAATGACCTCTTCCAGTTTGCTCAACTTTATCGGCTTGGTGATAAAGTCAAACGCACCGTGTTTCATTGCCTGCACTGCGTCTGAAATCGACCCGTATGCCGTGAGCATGATACACTTCGGCCGTTTGGCTTTACTTCCGGCAGCTTCAAGCACACTCATCCCGTCGGCTTCCGGCATACGCAAATCGGTAAGCACCAAATCGAAATCGCGTTCCTGCAGCAGTTTCACCGCGTCCGCGCCATTACCCGCGCCGGCGACATCAAACTTGCGCTTGAGAAAATCGACCAGCGTTTCCCGGGTATTGAACTCATCATCCACGACAAGCAGTGACGGACGCACATCTGCCATAATTACATCGCCTCCGGCACACCGATGGTTAACGTATGCAAACCGTCAGTAATAACTTTTTTCACCGCCCCGGCAAGAGCCAGACGGGCAGCGGCAAGTTCCGCATCATCCGCACCGAGAACCGGACAATCGCGGTAGAAGCGGTTGAATGCTTTGGCAAGTTCCAGCAGATATTCGACCAGACCGGAACAATCGCGTTTTTCCGCCGCCGAAATCAATATTGACGGGTAGAAGTAAAGTTTCACCGCCAATTCTCTTTCAAACTGGGTATCAAGCAGACTCCAATTCACATCCCCGGAACAGATGAGCCCTTTTTCCGCCGCTTTGCGCTCGATGGAAGCTATACGCGTGGCGACATACTGCACATACGGTCCGGTATCGCCTTCAAAACGCAGCGATGCCGCCGGGTCAAACGTGATGGTGGTTTTGGGATTGAATTTCAACAGCATGAATTTCAATGCGCCCAGACCGATGATTTCTCCGCGTTCGGCGAGTTCTTTTTCATCGGCGTCCTCACCGCCTCTTTCGGCACAGGCGTTGCGTGCCAGGGTGGACATTTCGTCAAAAAGGTCATCGGCATCGACCACGGTACCTTCGCGGCTTTTCATTCTGCCGTTGGGCAGATTCACCATTCCGTAAGAGAGGTGATAAAGGTCTTTCGCCCACTCGAATCCCAGACGCTTCATTATTTCAAAAAGCATCTGGAAATGCAGATTCTGCTCATCGCCGACCACCCAAATCATTGATTCCGGGCGGTAATCATCATATTTGCGCTTGGTCGTACCGATATCCTGGGTGATGTAAACGCTTGTACCGTCGGAACGCAGCACAACTTTTTTGCCCATTTTGCCGAGGTCGCAGATAACGGCACCGTCTTCACGTTTGGCAAACACACCTTTTTCCAATCCGGCGGCAATGATATCTTTGCCCAGCAGATAGGTTTCGCTTTCCAGATATGTGTGGTCGAAGTTGATTCCCATGCGTTTATAAGTGGCATCAAATCCGGCAAACACCCATGAATTCATCATCTGCCACAATTCCCGGACCGCGGGGTCGGCGTTTTCCCAATCCTGCAGCATTTTCTGGGTGGATCTGCCGATTTCAGTTTCCAGGAAAAGTTCTTCGGAATCTTTTTCCGCCAGTTCAGGGCGGGCGGATTTCAGAGCTTTTATCTCCTCTGAAAGCATTTTGTTGTATTCAACATAGAAATCCCCGACCAGATGGTCGCCTTTGATACCGGTATTTTCCGGATTGCGTCCATTGCCGACCCGCTGATAGCAGAGCATGGATTTACAAATATGGATGCCCCGGTCATTGACCAGATTTATTTCAACGACATCGTGTCCGACCCGTTTCAGCAATGCGCCCAGTGCCATGCCGAGCGTATTATTGCGGACGTGCCCCAGATGCTGCGGTTTATTGGTATTAGGGGCGGAAAACTCTATCAGCACCCGGCGGCGTTTGTTTTCCGGCAGCACAGCTCTGGCGAGCAGTGCACTGACATCTGCTGCGGACGCACCGTGCAGTACAGCCGGTTTCAACGTCAGATTGACAAATGCTTTTACCACGGTGACACTTGCAACATCATCGTGGGACTGCAAAAATTCAGCTGCACGCTGTGCCGCAGCCATCGGATTGCCGCAAAACTTGCCTATCCGGAAACAATTCAAAGTAAAATCGCCCTGCTGTCCGGCAGGACACGCTTCCAAAGTCAAAACATCTTCCGCCGGATAAGACGGAAATTCACTGCGAAGCTGTGCTTCAAGCTCTTGCAAAAATTTCATTCCATGCCCTCGATATATTAAAGAGTGGTTTTTACCACTGTTGCTTCATTGTTTTCAAGCGGAGTGATACTGTAACTGCCGAATCCGGCGGGAACCAATACTGTTTCCCCGGCGGAAATCTCCGCGATACGCTCATTGCGGCCGACCAGCACTCTGCCTTTCACCGCGCTCAACAAATGGAAACTTTCTCCCGGCGCGGTCGTATCATTCCATGTGGTACGCAAACGCAAATCGGTCACTTGAAAAAACGGACACATTTTCACCACATCAAACTTGCGGTTGAAAGGCGTTTCCCCGACCGCACCGGCAATACGCGGACTGGTACGGTTGGTAAAATTTATCGACTTCATGCCGGCATCTTTATGAAGTTCGCGCGGCTTGCCGTCACTGCCCACCCTGCCCCAGTCATTTATGCGGTAAGTGGTATCGCTGTTCTGCTGGATTTCCAGAATCAGATTTCCGGCTCCGATAGCGTGCAATGTGCCGCTGGCGATATAATAGGCATCTCCGGGCTGGGAAGGATATATCTGCAGCATACTTTCCACTTCAGACGGGGAATCAAGTACATCTTTCAAGCGGACTTTGGTCGCTCTTCCATCCAGACCGGCAAGGATCTTCGCTCCCGGACGGGCGGAAATGACATACCACATTTCCGTTTTGGGTTCAGCTCCGTTGCCGATCTCGCGGCAGGCATTCTCATCCGGATGCACCTGTAAACTCAAACGCTCACCGGCATCAATAAGTTTGACCAGCAGCGGAAATCTTTCACTGCGGCAGCCGAGTCTGCCGACCAGCGCGCCGCGGTAATGCGCGACCAGCTCACGCAGCGTCACACCGGCGAGTTCACCGTTTGCGACCACACTTTCCTCCCCTTCCCGGTCAACAAGCTCCCATGCCTCCCCGATGGGGGCGGAACTTTCCGGAAGCTGACGGCCGAGAACTTCGCTCATCATCGTACCACCCCAGACCCGCTCCATATATATGGGATGAAATTTCAACGGATAAAGATTTGCGGCATCTAAAGTTATACTCATTTTTCCTCCCCGGCGCAAGCGCATTTGGCACAGAAATCCGCAAGCGTCTGCGGCATTCTGGCGACTTTGAATGTATTTACATCCACGCATCCGAGTACCACATGACCGGATGCCAGCAATTCATCCCCGCGCCGAACCTCGGTGCAGATGGTGAATTTCACCCGCGAAAACGACGACACCCACGAACGGAACGTCAGCAGATCGTCATATTTGGCACTGCGGATATATTTGCAGTACGCTTCGGAAACCGGCAGCATGAAACCGGCTTTTTCCATCTCCGCATAAGACATTCCGGCATTACGCATCATCTCGGTGCGGCCGCGCTCAAAATACTCCAGATAATTGGCGTAGTATACCACGCCCATTTTATCCGTATCGCTGTACGGAACCCGGTATTGCATCTCAAAATACATAAGAAATCATCTCCTTGCAGGATTATTATAATATACACGATATAAAATAATCCAACAACGGAGTAAAATCAAGCTGAAAACTGTTTTTACCGGCACAGCAACCGCAAAAAAAGAATGCTTCACCGGCACAATGCAGCAATGTGTGAAACGACCTCATCAATACTCATTTCACTGGTATCCACCAACACTGCATCATCTGCCTGTTTGAGAGGAGCAACGGCACGCTTCATATCGCGCTCGTCACGGGAAATTATATCTGCCAGAATGGATTCAAACGTTGCTCCGCCGGCAACTTCATTGCTCTGTGCCATACGGCGGCGGGCGCGTTCTTCAGCAGACGCCGTCACAAAAAATTTCTTTTCTGCATCAGGGAAAACCACTGTTCCGATATCCCGACCTTCCATAACGATCCACTGACCGTCGGCAGCATTGCGCTGAACCGGCATCAGAAAATCGCGGACAAACGGCTTGGCAGAAATGACACTTGCTCCTTTGGCACATTCAGGAGCGCGGAGTTCAGCATCAAGCTTTGCTCCATTGAGATAAAGGTCTGCGCCGCGGTACTCAAGAACAAGTTTCTGCAGAAACTCCGGAGTCACCGCATCAAAATCAATACCGGAACTCATTGCCGCATACGCCAGTGCGCGGTAAAGACTTCCGGTATTTATATACGCATAATTCAGGCATTCAGCCAAGCGGCGGGCGACCGTGCTTTTTCCGGCTCCGGCCGGCCCGTCGATTGCGACTACGGTACTCATGCAAACCCCGTAACTGCCTCAATTTGAACGGCTGCGCAGCCGTCCGCTTTTCAGGAATCCGTCATAATGCCGCATGGTGAGATGGGATTCGAGCTGACTCATCGTATCCAGCACGACCCCGACCATGATCAGCAAACTGGTACCGCCGAAAAACTGCGCCACCATAAAGGGGATTCCGAATGTGTTGTAAAGGAACATCGGGAACAACGCCAGCACCAGCAGGAACACCGCCCCGCCGGTCGTCACTCTCGTCATCGCGGAATCAAGGAAATCCGCAGTCGGCTGACCGGGACTGATTCCGGGAATATAGGCACCTTCTTTTTTCAGATTGTCTGCAATTTGCAAAGGATTGAATTGATTTGCCACCCAGAAAAAGCTGAAAAGTATGATAAGCGCACCATACACCACCGCATAAGTGAGAGTGTCATGCTGAAACGCCATTGTCAACGCCTGCCAGACATGAGATGCGTCAGGACGGTTCGCCAGCGCACTGAATATCATCGGCGGAAACATCATTATCGCTCCGGCGAAAATGATCGGCATCACGTTGGCAAAATTCACCTTGAGAGGCATATAGGTCGAACCGTCAGTCATCCGACCCGCACTGCTTTTACGCACCATCTGAATAGGCACTCTGCGATACCCCTGGGACAACATTATAGTCGCCGCAGTGACCACAAAGAATACCGCCAGCAGCAGCAGCAGCTGAACCGGACGGAAAGGCGTACCGCCGGGGGTGACACCTTTCATCGCCATATCAAACAGTTCAATAACTGAATGCGGCATACGGGAAACGATACCGATAGTAATGATGAGAGATACACCGTTACCGATACCGCGTTCCGTGATCTGTTCGCCGAGCCAGGTGAAAACCATCGTCGTACAGGTCAGCACCAGTACGTTGACAACAATAAACAACACCGGACTTCCGACAAAAAGTGCCTGCTGCGGAGTGGGAAGATTGATCCGGGAAGGATCGATCATCGCCATTGCGACCATGATTCCCTGCACCGCACACACAGCCAGTGTCAGATATCTGGTGTACTGGGTTATTTTGCCTCTGCCGGATTCTCCCTCGCGCTGCATTTTTTCCAGCGCGGGGATAACCGGGACCAGCAGCTGCATGATGATCGAGGCGGTGATGTACGGCATGATCCCCAGCGCGCCCAACGCAAAATGCGTCATGGCACCGCCGGAAAACAAATCGATCATTGCCATCACACCGCCACTGGTATTGCTGCCGGAAGTGACGCTCTTGATGAATTCCTCCAGTGCAGCCGGATTCACTCCGGGACACGGAATACTGCTGGCAAAACGTACCAGCACGATTATCAAGGCTGTGAACAACAGACGGTTACGCAGTTCCTTGACTTTCCAAGCATTCAGCAAAGCACGCCACATAGCATCAAATTCCTTTATTAATCAACGATTTCCACCGTACCGCCGGCAGCCTGGATCTTTGCAGCAGCAGCAGCAGAGAATTTAGCAGCTTTGACGGTGAGTGCTTTGGTAATCTCGCCGTTGGCAAGAATTTTGATAATGGTATCGCCTTTGCCGAGCAGTTTTTTCTCATGCAGAGAAGCCAAATCAACGACTTCACCGGCATTGAAGTTGCTTTCCAGCACGCTCAGGTTGACCAGAGCGTAGACAATACGGTCAGCATTTTTGAAACCGCGTTTCGGCAGACGGCGGAACAACGGAATCTGACCACCCTCGAAGAAGGGACGGATCTTCGCGCCGGAACGGGACTTCTGTCCCTTTTCGCCGCGACCGGCAGTCTTGCCGAGCCCAGAGCTGTCACCGCGACCGACGCGTTTGCGCGGTTTGCGGGAACCCGGAGTGGGACTCATATCATGAAGTTTCATTTTCACTACCTCAATTAGTTGCTTTCAGCGGCTTCTTTCGCCAGACCGCGGCGGGCCATGACCTCGCTGCGGGTGGAAAGACCGGCAATTGCTTTGAAAGTCGCTTTGGTGACGTTGGCAGCATTCGCCGCGCCGAGAGATTTCGCCAGCACGTCTTTGACACCGCCGAGTTCCAGAATGGAACGGACTGCACCACCGGCGATCAAACCGGTACCGGCAGACGCCGGACGGAGCAGCACTCTGGCACCGCCGAATTTGACTTCGATCTCATGCGGGAGCGTCTGACCATTCATCGGAATACGCACCAGATTGCGACGGGCAGCTTCGCCGCCTTTGCGGATGGCATCGCTGACTTCGTTCGCTTTTCCGTAACCGTAACCGACACGGCCATTGCGGTCACCGACCACGACCAGCGCGCCAAAACTGAAGTTTTTGCCGCCTTTGACGACTTTCGCGCTGCGGTTGATAGCGATCACGCTTTCGTCAAATTCGCTGACGACCGCGGGTTCGCCGAAATTTTCACGTTTACCCATTGTTCGCTCCTTAGAACTTGAGACCCTGTTCGCGGGCAGCTTCTGCGATCGCTTTGACGCGACCGTGGAACTGGTAGCCGGAACGGTCGAAGACCACTTCGGAAATATTCACGGATTTCGCCGCTTCAGCCGCCATTTTGCCGAGCAGAGCAGCACCCGCCATGTTCGGTTTGCCGTTTTCCGCTTTGAAAGCAGCAGAAAGAGTGGAAACCGACGCCAGCGTTTTGCCGTTGACGTCATCAATGAACTGGCAATAGATATTGCTGTCGGTGATGCTTACGCAGAAACGGGGACGGTCGGCGGTGCCGGAAATCTTTTTACGGATCCGGGCATGACGACGCGCACGCTGCGATTTTTTATCCAATACAGACATTTCTATATTCTCCTAACTCCGCAGGCTATTAACCCACGGATTTTCCTTCTTTAAGCACGATGCGCTCATCGACGTAACGGATACCTTTGCCTTTGTAAGGTTCAGGTTTGCGGAAACGGCGAATCTGCGCGGCGGTTTCACCGACCAACTGCTTGTCGCATCCTTCAATAAAGATTTTGTTCTCCGGAGTGACCGTGACTTTGATTCCTTCCGGAATCGCAAATTCGATCGGGTGCGAGTAACCGAGCGACAGATTCAGTTTGCTGCCGGCGACAGCAGCTTTGTAACCGATACCGACGATCTGCAGTTCCTTGCGGAACCCCTGAGAAACACCGATGACCATGTTCTGGATCAAACTGCGGGCAAGACCGTGCATCGCATTCGCAGCGCGGCTCTCATCAGCAGCACTGACCAGAACCTGATTCTCCTTGACTTCAGCGTTGACGTGCGGGGGCAGAGCCATCGAGAGTTTGCTTTTACCCTCGACCACGACACCACCGTCAGCGATCGTCACTTTGACGCCGGCAGGAATATCAATAGGTTTTTTTCCGATACGGGACATGATTTTATTTTCCCATGTTGTGTTAATTACCAGACACGGCAGAGGATTTCACCGCCGACATTCTCCTTGGCAGCTTTGCGGCCGCTCATGATCCCTTTCGGGGTGGAGAGAACGACGATACCCAGACCGTTGCGGACACGCGGAATCTCACGGCTGCCGCAATGGATACGGCAGGAGGATTTACTGACGCGCTCGATGCCTTCAATAACCGGCTTTTCGCCCGCATACTTGAGCTCAACGACGATTTGGCTTTTTACGCCTTCGCCGACAACGCTGACTTTAGCGAGGTAACCTTCCTCTTTCAGCACTTCTGCGATCGCTTTTTTCTCTTTGGAAAGCGGAATGGACACTTTGTCCAGACCGGCAGCGGCCGCATTGCGAATCCGGGTCAGCATATCGGCGATCGGATCTTGCATACTCATAATATTATTCCTTTCACCAATTTACTTACCAACTCGCTTTGGTAACGCCCGGGATCAGACCTTTGGAGGCCATCTCACGGAAGCAGATACGGCAGAGCTGAAATTTACCGATGTACGCACGCGGACGACCGCACGCTTTGCAGCGGGTGTAGTTCCGGACGGGGAACTTGTTGGGGCGGTTCGCCTTGACGATCAAACTAAGTTTAGCCATTTTGTTCTACCCCTTTTATTATTCCGCGAAGGGAACTTCCATCATTTTCAACAGTTCACGGGCACCGGCGTCATCTTTGGCGGTGGTGACGATCGCAATGTTGACACCGAGAGGATATTTCAGCTTGTCAGCATCGACCTCGGTGAAAACAGACACGTCCTGGATACCCATGTTGTAGTTGCCGACTCCGTCAAAACCGTTTTTCGGAATACCACGGAAGTCGCGCACACGCGGCAGGGCGTTGTGGACGAAACGATCAAGGAACTCATACATACGGTTGCCGCGCAGAGTCACCATGACACCGACGGGCATACCGACACGCAGTTTGAAGTTTGAAACGTTTTTGCGGGCTTTGCAGACAACCGGTTTCTGACCGGTCATGGCAGCAATGTGTTTCTGCGCCTCTGCAAACGCATCACGTTCTTTGTCAGATCCGATACCGGTGGAAATAACGATTTTCTCGATTTTCGGAATCTGCATAACATTTTTGATGCCGAGTTTTTCGGCGAGCGCGGAACGGACTTCCTCGCTATACTTTTTCTTCATATCGGGCATGATAAACTACTCCGTCTTGGCTTTAGCCGCCGCTTTTGCGGCACGGCGGGCGTTTTTCGCCTCAAGTTTCGCTTTTTTGCATTCCTCGGTCAGAGCAACGTTGGAAACAGCGACTGAAACGGCACGCTCGACCAAACCGCCATTGGGGTTGGCTTTGCTTTTTTTCACAGTGCGTTTACCGAGTTTGCTCTCACCTTTGGTCAGCTCAAGCACGACACGCTCTTTGGCCGGCAGAACAGCGGTGATCGTCGCTTCGGCACCTGTGAAGTTTCCGGCATTGACCACAACCTTATCGCCTTTTTTGACATGGAACGTATTCATTACAGCACCTCCGGCGCAAGCGAGATGATCTTCATAAAGTTCTTCTCGCGAAGTTCGCGCGCAACGGGTCCGAAAATACGGGTCCCGATGGGATTATTGTCCTTGTCGATAACCACGGCGGCATTCTCATCAAAGCTCAGATAAGAGCCGTCGGGACGACGGATTTTAGCTTTTGTACGGACGATGACCGCCCGGACACGCTGACGACGTTTGACCGTGCCGTCGGGAAGCGCGGTTTCCACCGCTGCACTGACCACATCACCCACATGAGCGATCTTTTTGGCCTGCCCGAGAACTTGAATCGTCAGCAACGACTTGGCGCCGGAGTTATCGGCGACTTCAAGAATGGTTTGCGTCTGAATCATTGTTAGTTACTCCTGCACGGCACTGCTGATGATCTCAATCAGCCGCCAGCATTTGTTACGGCTCAAAGGACGGGTCTCGCCAATACGGACGGTATCGCCTTTTTTAGCCTCGTTTTTCTCATCATGGACAGCAAAATTTTTGCTGACTTTGACAACTTTGCGGTACAACGGATGAGTCGTACGGCGTTCGACTTTCACAATGATAGTCTTTTCCTGCACGTCGCTGACGACGACGCCGACACGCTCTTTGCGGTTGCCGCGGGAAACTGTATTCTCGCTCATTACTTCACCTCGGCGTTTGCCGCACGTGCAGCCAGTTCGGTCAGGCAGCGAGCAATGTCGCGGCGAACCTCACGGACACGGGCGGTTTTTTCCAGCTGCCCGGTACGGGACTGGATTTTCAGGTTCAATTTTTCCCGCTTGAAATCGACTATCTTTGCAGTCAATTCGGCATCGGTCATTTCACGAATTTCTTTATTCTTCATCTTATGGCCTCACTCAAACTTCACGCGCCAGGAATTTGCAACGCACGCACAGTTTGTTGGCGGCGCGGCTCATAGCTTCTTTAGCCACAGCCTCGCTGCAACCGGAGATTTCAAACAGCACACGTCCGGGAAGGACCGGAGCGACCCAACCTTCGACGGCACCTTTTCCTTTTCCCATACGGACTTCCAGCGGCTTCTTGGTGAAGGAGCGGAAGGGGAACATACGAATCCACACACGGCCGCGACGTTTCAAATGACGGTTGATCGCCACACGGGCAGCCTCGATCTGATTGTTGGTTATGTACCCGCGGGTCAGGGTCTGCAACGCAAAATCGCCGAAATCCACCTTGTTGTTGGTGGTGGCGAGTCCGGCGTTACTTCCGCGCTGAACCTTTCTGTACTTTACCCTTTTTGGCATTAACGGCATAATCTTCTTCCTCCGCAGAGTCCTTATGACAAATCCAAACTTTGACGCCTATTTTACCGGCAGTCGTGTTTGCCTCAACAAAACCGTAGTCGATTTTCGCTTTCAGTGTATGAAGCGGAACACGGCCCTCTTTATACTGCTCCTCGCGGGCGAGCTCGGCTCCGCCCAGACGTCCGGCGCAGTTGATTTTGATACCGTCGGCACCCATATCCATGGCGGACTGGATGGCACGCTTCATCGCACGGCGGAAACCGATACGACGTTCCAACTGCTGAGCAACGCTCTCAGCAACAAGCTGCGCACAGGTTTCGGCGCGACGCATCTCTGCGACTTCGACGAAAATCTCTTTGTCTGCAGCCAACTTTGCCACTGCCGCACGCAGGTTGTCCAGCTCGGCACCTTTTTTGCCGATCAAGACACCGGGACGGGCGGAAACAATGGTGACACGCACGCGGTTGGCAAAACGCTCGATACGAACACGGGCAATCGCCGCCGCTGCAAATTTTTCCTTGATAAATTTACGGATTTCCTGGTCTTCATGCAACCAGTCGCCGAACTGGGTTTTGCCGGCAATTTTCTTGTCGGAAAACCAGCGCGAATCCCAATCTTTTGTCAAGGCGGTTCTCAAACCGATCGGATTAACTTTCTGTCCCACGATCTGTTCCTTCCTCAGTTGTCAGTCAAAATGACTTCCATGTGGCTGGTACGTTTACGGATACGACCCGCCGAACCACGCGCTTTCGGGCGGAACCGCCGAATGATCGGTCCCGGACTGACCAAGGCCGCTTTTACGGTGAGCGCCTTGCGATTCACGTCGCAGTTGTTCTCTGCGTTGGCAATAGCGGAGCGCAGGGTCTTGCCGATCAGAGCTGCCGCTTTGCGCGGACTCAAATCAACGATCGCCAGTGCTTCAGCCACGCTCTTACCCTGAATAAGACGCGAAACGTGACGCGCCTTTTCCGGGGAGATCCGGACGTTTTTGGTTAAAGCTCTTACTTCCATAATCTGCTTTCTTTCGTTTTTTTCTCCAAGCCGCATCCTTTCCGGCGGGAGCGTTTCCGCCGTAAGAACGGCCCGACCTGTATCCTTTGCGCTTCACAACAGAAGTTCCTTCCCGAGAACTTCCATCTGCAGCACCGTACCGTTTTTCGCACGTCCTTATACAAAGGACACGGCACAGCACCTGAAGCAGCTCCGGCTGCTTGTGCAGAACACGCGGACCTTTCACGATACGCTGTTACCCGGTTTCATTTCCAGCATCTTTGATGAACCCGGGCTGCAACGCACCGTTTCCGGAGCCTGCACCTCTCCTGCAAACGGGTACAAAAAATCCCTTCCCCGTTTTGAAGATTTTATAACATACAACGCAAAACGCGATTTATCAAGTTTTTTTCTTGAAAAATCGCGTTTTTTTGCCTTTTTTTCATCAAAAACCGGCTTTTTCCGTTTTTTCGGACCGGTTTTCAAGCTTTTTTATCACTCTGTCCGAACCGGCATTCCTGCTCCCCGACGCAAAACAAAACCTTTTTCACGCCGCTGCGGGCGCAGAAATCATCTATTTTCTGCATATTTTCATCTGAAACACGCTCTCCGGTCACGACAATTCTGTCAAAATGCACTCTTTCCCGGATGGTATCAAGGTCATCACTGCCGCCCAGCACCGGAAAACCGAGGCACTTCAATCCGTGAAATACCGCATCATCATCGATTATTCCGGCGACACTCCTTTTGCATTCAGAACGGTCCGCCGCCAAAGATTGCAGATATATCCGGCAATGCAGACCGCCACCCAGCACTATATCTCTGCCGGAACAGGATGAGTTGTCTTTACGCAAAGCATGATACACCGTCGGATGGACAAACAGCCGGAAAAGCTGAACGCTTCCGCACAGCAGCAGCATATACACCGCAGCTCCGGTCAGAAAATGGACGATATCGACCTTTTCCGCGTATATATATATAAAGTATACCGCCAGCATCAGCTGAACTGCGCTCCCACTGATAAAACTCCACTTCAGCAACTGCCATCTGTCATCAATATTTGCCATCTGCCACCTGACCTTGTAACAGCCGCAAAATCCGGATACAGCCAGCGTCAGAACCACTCCGGATACCACATACACCGGAGAAAAGAAGTGCAAAGCCAGAAACGAACTTACCGCGCTGATAAACAAAACACTCACCACATCTATCACAAACCACGGAATACGGAGCAGCTCCCCTCCCCGCAAACGTATGCCGTCAACCGGATTCAAACCGTCATCAGGCATCGACAAGCCGGTGCATCTGATTTGCTTTGCGGCACAAAAACCGGCTATCCGCTGCATGACTTTTTCCGGGATATCTCCGGCTGCGATCACGATACGGTCGAAAAGATTCTGCTGAAATATTTTTTCCAAATCGCCGCTCCGCCCCAATACCGGCACGCCGTAACAACGTTCTCCGGGGGAAACTTCAGAATCGTCACTCACTGTGCCGACGATTTTATTCGTCATATTCTCACTCCGGCTGCAATAAAAATACATCATTGCAATACGCATGAAAAATCCGCTCCCGACCAGAAGAATACGGTCATTTTTTCCGGAAACACATTGCGACACAAAAAGATTTATCCATGCGCTCTCAATATAATGCAGAAGAAATCTTTCAAAAGAAATCAGTGATGCGGTCAACAGTATGAACAGTACCGCTCCGGAATAAAACTCATTTCCGACGGCACATCCTCTTTCATACGTCTTGTATATCCACAAAAGCACGACCGACAACGTACTGCCGGCAACAGAAACCAGAAACAGTTTCGCCCGGTCACGCATGACCGCCCGCAGCCAAAAAACCCGGTAGGTCCCGCAAACGACCAGCACGACCATCACCGGAAACACCGAATAAAGAATATACTTCCATGAAAACCTCTGCAGTACCACAAAACTGAATACTGCCGCCGCGCATCCGGTCATAATCATATCCACCAGCGGATGCACCGCAACAAACAGCAGATTTTTACGCATCCGCAAAAAACTTTTACGCAAAAATACCACAGAATCATAAATTTCGACCACGGCAAGATTTCGTAAAATGACCAGACCGGTCAATACCAGCAGAATAAATGCCGCCGCCACCGCCCGGTCACGCATCAACAGCAATACGATCGCCAGCAGAGCAAAAAATGCACTCAAAATATACATCCGCGCTGCCGCTTTGGAGTGACTGCCGGAGCGGCGCAGCAGACGGTGGTGCAAATGGTCACTGTCGGCATCCATCAATCCGGCTCCTTCCGGATTGAGCACTTTGCGGACACTCCGCCGCCATACCGCCAGAAACATATCAAATATCGGCACGCCGATTATCAGCGGCGGCAACAGCAGAGAGGTGAATGTGGCAGTGTAATCCAGCGTCCCGGCCCCGGCAACAGCCAGAAACATTCCGAGAAACATACTGCCGGTGTCTCCCAGAAAAATCCGCGCCGGAGCAAAATTATAACGCAAAAAACCAAGACACGCCCCGGCAAATATCAGCGTATAAAGTGCCATCGGACTTCCGCGGAAAATAAACCATACCGAAAGACACCCCGCCGAAATCGACGCCAGTCCCGCCGCCAATCCATCCAGTCCGTCGACCATGTTAAAGGCATTTATCACCCCGACCACCCACAACACGGTAACTGCCAGCGAGAGCCACTGCGGGAACATCCATCCGCAGACTGCAAGCTGACGGTCAAAGCTGTACCATATCAGCACCGCAGCACATATCTGGGCAAAAAGTTTCACTATGGAACGCAGCCCGACACGGTCATCTATCAAGCCGGTCAGCAAAATCACGACTCCGGGCAGCGTACCGGTTTTCAAAATCCGGATGCCCAGTTCATCCCGGCTCGCCGCGGCATAAGCCAGTATCGTCAGAAAAACCGCCAGCACCACGGCCACTCCGCCGCCGCGCGGTACGGCACGCACATGGATGTGTCTGCCGCCGGGGGCATCAATAAAGCCGAGTTTCGGCAGTATCCGGATGCAGAACGCGGTAAGGCTCAACGAGATGGCAAAAGCCATCAGCGGGTAGAGAACCATACCCGACACGCTCAATAAATCATTAAAATCCATAAAATAACGCCAATAAAAAAACGGACGAATTTAAAAACTGTTTCATATAATATAAGTCCTGGTGCGTATTTTTGCAAATCCTGCGCTTGACAAACAAAACAACCGGAGATATATTAGGAGCAAACAAATGCGTTGCACCCGTAGCTCAGCTGGATAGAGCGTCTGCCTCCGGAGTAGAAGGTCGTGAGTTCGAATCTCGCCGGGTGTACCATTTTCGATCACTCATCCCCGCCGGGGTGCCATTTTTCAGTAAAAATCAGGAGATTTGAGCGTGAAGTTCAAATCTCCTTGCTTTTTCATATTCTTTCAGCCCCAGAACTCTGAATCCAGAGCAGCTCTTTCGGCTTTCAACGCCGCAAATGCCGCTTTATCCGGAGCAAAGGTGATTCTTTCGACTGGCGCATCGCTGTCAACGTGCTGCGGATAAGGCAGATACACAAATTCATTGTACCCGCTGTCCGCGCTGTTGCCTGCCATCGCTTTGAAAAGCTCTCCGCCCTCTTTTGCGCTCAACGCATCGTGGTACGGATAATAATTGCGCCGCAGAAAGTGGTAGTATTGCACCAGCACAAAAGCCCCCACCGTCCGCGGAGCTTCCTCTGTATGCCCGGATACCGCAATACAGTTACCGGATCTGATCGCATTTTGCAGCTTTTCAAGCGTATTGTTTTCAGCAAATACGATTGTCGTATTTCTCCCCAGCGTAGAGTGATCGTGGCTGTCGTTGTTGCCGAGAGGCGGGATCATGCGGTTTTCCCGGATGCACTGCTCATAATAACGGGAGGCACTAACGTCATTGCTTTCATAAAGTTCAGATGCACCAAGCACTTCCAGCGCATCATAGAGGCGTTTTTCAAAAACATATTCCCGTATGCACTCCGGCAGAAACAATCTTTCCAGCGGCCGCCAGAATGGATGACAGTACACCGACAATCCGCCTGCTTCATGCACCATCTCATGTATCACATGCCACCCGGCCGCCATGTGATTGAGCCACTTGTCGCCGAAATCCGGTACCTCGCGCAAATATTTCGCCATCATCGCACTGTATCCGGCATCCTCCGCGTGCAACCGCTTCGAAACTCCGCTTCTGCCGCCGAAATTGAGTATATGGATATTGTGCAAATCAGACAAATGCACCTCTTCCGAGGGATAAGCAACAAAATTACCGCCGCACTGCGCGGTGAAATCCGCCGCTTTCAGCGAGGGGAAATGCTGTTTATGGTCGGATATACCGATGAAATCCAACCCCAGCATACAATTTACCGCTGCCATATATTCCGGTGAAAAATGTTCCTTTTCTCTGTTGCAGCAGGAATATCCGGTGTGCAGATGCATATCCCCGCGGAACGGCCGCAACCCCAGCAGCTCCCGGCGCAGGGCAAAGACATTGACCACACCCAGAATACGCTCCTTGCAGCGCAGACGGAAAGATACTTCCCCTTCAGCACGGAAATCATACCGGATCTTTATTTTGCCGGCGGCATCAGCTTCACCGCAGAACACCTCTTCAAAAGGCGTTCTGCCATCTATATCAAACCCGTTACCGCAGGTTAATCCCGGCAGTATCCCGTTTTGAAACAAACCATCCGCGCCAACGGCTTCAATGGTCAAACCTCCCTTGTATCCGCGCAAATCGGTGTGGGAAAATCTGCCGGAAAATGTAAGTTCTGTCACCTCGTTTACCGCGACCACACGCGGTGTCACCCGGAAAAGTTCCTGTTTTATCTGCATATCCTGTTCCTATCCAACAATAATAATGTAAAATAAAAATGCCGTTGAAAATTTTTCAGCGGCAGAGTGTGATTTTTACTTGAATTGCAACACGCTCGGGTCGTAGATTTCCGGAGCCTTGTAGCCGAGCAATTCGATACAGGTCGCTCCCAGAGAACTGATTCCCAGACCGGATTTCAATTCAGAAGAATATTCGCCTTTGGATTCCGGGTCATAGATAATACAGGGAACCGGATTGAGCGAATGGCTGGTCTTGCGGGCAAGGTTGCCTTCTTTATCCTTTTTGGCATTGCCCTGCTTGTCATGCTCAAGCATATCATCGGCATTACCGTGGTCGGCGGAAATGACCAGCACCCCGCCGGCGGCTTTGACCGCATCACGTATCCTGCCCAGACAGAGGTCGAGCGCACCCATGGAAACCAGCACCGCTTCCATGCTGCCGGTGTGACCGACCATATCGCCGTTGGGGAAATTGAGCCGTATCATCCGGTATTTGTTGTCGGCAATGGCGGCGACCACCGCATCGGTGATTTCGGCGCACTTCATCCACGGACGCTGCTCAAACGGCACGACATCGGAAGGGATCTCCAGATAATCGTCGTACTCTTCATCAAATTTTCCGGAACGGTTGCCGTTGAAAAAGTAGGTGACGTGACCGTATTTCTGCGTTTCACTGATCGCCAGCTGCCGGACTTTGGTGGCGCAGAGATATTCGTCAAGAGTATTGTCGATTTCCGGGGGGTCGACGAGATAATTTACCGGTGCGTGCAAATCACCGTCGTATTCCATCATTCCGGCGAAAAGCACCTGCGGCACACTGCCGCGGTCAAACTTGTCAAAGCTGCCGCCTTCTTCAAACGCGGCAGTGATTTCCAGAGCCCGGTCGCCGCGGAAGTTGAAAAGCACCACGGAATCACCGTCTTTCATCGTTCCGGCAGGAGTTTTTCCATCTTTGGAAATGACAAATGCTCCCAGATCCTGGTCGATCGCTCCGGTACGCTGACGGAGTGTTTCGATTGCTTCAACCGCAGAGGGGAAAAGTTCCCCCTTGCCTTGAACATGGGTTTCCCAGCCGCGTCTGACCATATCCCAGTTTGCACCGTAACGGTCCATGGTGATGACCATGCGGCCGCCGCCGGAAGCAATCAGATAATCGACTCCCTTGGCGGTAAGTGCGGCAAGTTTATCTTCCAGCGGTTTGATATATTCCAGCGCGCTGGTTTCGGGGACGTCTCTGCCGTCGAGCAGAGCGTGGACCCGCAATGTTTTCACTCCGGCGGCATACGCGGCATCGACCATCGCATAGAGGTGATCGATGTGACTGTGCACATTGCCGTCGGAAACCAGTCCGATCAAATGCAGTGCGGAGTTGTTTTCAATCACATTGGCAACCACTTTTTTCCAGACGTCGCCCTCAAAAAGTTTGCCGGACGCCACTGCTTCACCGACCAGTTTGGCTCCCTGGGAAAAAACTCTGCCGGAACCGATGGCATTGTGACCGACTTCACTGTTGCCCATATCGGCATCCGACGGCATACCCACGGCAGTTCCGTGGGCTTTGAGTCTGGTGCAGGGGCAATTAGCCATTAAACTGTCCAGTACCGGTGTGTTTGCAAGTTTTACCGCATCGCCGTCGGCATATTTTCCGAAACCGACTCCGTCGAGGATCGCCAGAACCACCGGGCCGCGGCGGGGAGTGAATGAATTATTGACTTCAAGTGCTTTTACCATGATAAATCTACCTCAAAATATGATTGGATATCAGTCGCGGTGACCGGCATTGGCGTTGCCGGGAACCACGCCTTTTTTACTGTTGGCGCAAAATTCGAGAAATTCCCGTACTTCTTCAGTCTGGGGAAGTTCAGTGCGGATCTTTTCCAGTGCGGCTGAGGGGATCAGACCGCTGCGGTAGTAAATGCGGAAAATCTGTTTGACCACATTGATCTGTTCCGCCGTGTAACCGGCACGGGAAAGTCCGACCTTGTTGATCATTTTC
>JAZNAR010000062.1:0-130060 GCA_045586645.1 Victivallaceae bacterium | reverse complement strand
CACTCGGCGGCGGCGGTCACGATATGGCTGCAGGGACAACGCTCGATCTTCCTGAGTTCAGCGATGTTGAAAAAGTTATCCTCCCGATGCTTTCGGAGTTGTTGAAATGAGATCCAGCGTGTTCGGAATATTGCGGAAACTCTTTCCGGTCCTTCTACTGTCTGCGGCAGGATGCTTTGCGCCGTCACCGGAAAAAAGTAATTTCGACACCGTTTCAAATCATCTGGAACGCGGCGGCAGTGTCTACACCGTCAGACAGACCGCCCCGCTTAAAAATGAAATCAAATGCTGGCTGGAAAGTGCAGAAAACGCTGTTAAAAGTTCAGAGATCCCCCAGCAGCGCAAAATACTTTTCCGCCGCACCCTCACTGCGGCTGAATTGATATGGGAGTTGTCCGGGCTCAACGATATTTCAGGCTGGGGCGAAAGTTCTGTCCCGTTGAAAAACAATCCCTTTTACAGCATCAGCAACCGGATATTCGTTGCCATACCGCAAAATTCACAGGGTTTTATCAACGACATATTCCCTGAAAAAAATCAGGATGCCACGGAAATAATCGCCGCTCTTCCGGCAGAAATAGATGTGGCAGCAGGAGTATATCTCGAACCGGAAGCAATTATGACCGCGTTGAAAAAAAGCGGTCCTGCCGGTGTGGAGTTCCTCAAAACAGCAGCTTCGGTGATACCGTGGCACGACTGGCTTGCCGGATGCAGAGGATGGTGGGTATCCGGAATGATCTTCCCGGAAACAGCAGATTTGCGGGCAGTGAAATGGTATGTCGATATTCCGGACAGTGAAAAAAAAGTTTTCTCGTACATCTCAGCAGCATTCGTACCGCTGGTCTTAAAAAAAGATGACGAAAACCGCCTCACCTCAACGCCGCTTATGCAGAAGTCCAGCGGCGGTTTGTCTCTGACAGTAATCCATAAACCAGGCAGAACCATATTCTATTTCGGTTCGGAAAAATTTTTCACCGGTACCGGAATGAAAAAACTTTCTTCTCTGCCCGGTTATAACCATATCGTACCGTACAAAAAAGTGGAAGCCGTCGCTTTTGCTATCGCTCCCGACCCGGAAAAAACTCCCGCCTGGGTGAGCAAATACCGCTTTTCCGGATTTGAATTGCATCATCCGGAAAACAGTGCAGCGGATAACTTTTTCTCATTAATCCGCCGGGAAAAAGATGGATTTTTGTTTGCTGAGTCCGCCAATAAAGATAATCAAATCCAGAAATTCACTCTGCTGTGTCTGGACATCCCGGAGTTCCTGCTGCCTGAAAAACTTGAATTTTTCAACGCATTTGAACGCGAAAAAGAGAAACAGGCACATCAGGAATTGGAACGTACATTGAAGAGTAAAAAATGTTTTATCGAATATCTTCCCGCCATCCGCGAAGCATTGAAAAAATATTCTGAAAAAAACAACGGCAACTATCCCGACCGCCCCGGATTTGAAGGTTTTCAGCAGCTGGTCAATTCAAACCTTATTGATATGAAGATATTGAACCGCGGGGAAAAAGTTTCCGGCAAAACCGTTTCGATGGAAAATTGCGATTACCTCTATTTCGGCAATATCAATGCGCCGGACGTAAAAAGAGTGCTGGCGATCGACCTGCCGGGCAATCACAATGACCCTTTCCACGTCCTTTACGATGACAGCAGCAAAACCATCGTCGAATATAAATTGGAGCGTGCCGGCAGCTGCCGCCGTATCATAAGTTATCTGCATACGGTAAACCGCTGGCCGGAGGAATATTTTTTCAAACTTATGAAACAGGCAGAAATTTTTGACGGCGAACTCGCCAAACAGAAAGGCAGAAAGTAATTATGCCGGAAATGAAAAATGATGATAAAAATATCCAGATGCTGGACAAAAATTTTTTCAAAGCACTGGACAGATGCGTAAATACTTTTACGCTGAACGATTTGTCTCACGAATCAGGAGTCAGAATAGAACTTCTGCGGCGTTATGTCGACCGTCAGGTGCGGCATATCCGTAAGGAGACCTGGGATAAAATATATCCCGCACTGAAACCGTATCTGGAAGCCCCTGTCCCGGTGCAGGAACCGCCGCCGAGAATAGGAGCCCCGTACCGCCGTCACCCGGATCTGGTGGAGATGCTCAGTGAACAGAAAGTGCTGCTGGATGAGTTTCAGATTTTTTCCGACAGCGACCGCAAAAGCATCATCCGCAAATTTTCAGAAGCATTGGGAAAAGATGCCGAACCGACAACTTATTCCAGTCTTTCGGCACAGGAAAATACTCTTATGGGAATATATATGGCTATGCCGCAGGAGATGCGGGATGCCGAATTGGCAGATCTGACGGCTAAAGCTACCGCAGAGGTCCGCAAACGCCGCTCTGAATTATTTTAATAACATACCTGAAAAAAGGAGATTTGAAAAATGTATGTAGGAAGAATTGTCGCTATCGGAATGACCAAAGACGGACGCCCCTGTGCAATGTACCGCGTTTCATCACGTTCATTCCCGAACCGTAAAGCTGTTGAAAATCAGGGAAAAGTCGCCATCGTCCCCCGTGAAGGCGCGGAAGGCGATCTGGCTAAAAACCCCTATATCAGCTACAACTGTCTCCGCATCGCAGGCGAATGGGCAATCGCCACAAACGGTTCCCAGACCGATCCCATCACTGAAAAAATCGCTATGGGTATGCCGGTACGCGATGCGATCACCCTCGGTCTGCTGGCGATGGATTATGAAAAAGACTCTCTGGACACTCCGCGCGTTGTCGCTGTCGCCGGCAGGATTTCCAGAAAAGGTTATCTCGGCATCATCCGCAAAGACGGTCTGCTTGTGCGTGAATTTGACCTTGAACCCGGCGTAGCCCGCTATATTTCCACTTACGAAAAAAATGCTCCCTGTGACAGCAATGTCGACCGGGATTTTGACGCGGCGTGTCAGGATTGTGCCGCCAATTATGTGGTCAGCGGCGGCGTTTTCGCTGATTTTGAACAGCCGGTGACCAGTGCTGCGGCAATGGAAACTGCCGACGGTTTCGCGCTGGCAACAGTTATTTGCTGACCTTGAGCTGAAAAAATGGATAAAGCTGTCGCCGCAGAAGTTACAGCAGCGGGGCTGCGGCTCTATTTTCACGATGGAGCCGCTTTCCGGAGTGAAACGGTGCCGTTTCAGCCGTACGCGCTTCTGACTTCACGGGTGACAGATATTCCGGATTGTGAAATCATACCGCTTGCCGGGGCAGGGGATTTCTGCCGGGCGGCGGTTTTTCCGTCTCTGGAAAGTTATGAAAACGCTTTGCCGGAGTTGAAAAAAAACAGCGGCGTCATGGTGTTGCGTGATATGCTGCAGCAGGCACTCGGCGGCAGCGGCCGGCGGTTGTTTACCGGCATGGAGTTTTCTGAATTGCGCCGGATGCAATTTGCGGTAACAGCTGATGATGAAGGCAGGGAGATTTCGCAAATAAGTGTGCGTTTCAACGGCACGACACAGACGTTTTCCGGCAGTGAAAGAGAGATACTTGCCCGTTTCAATGCAGAAATAAAGACGTGCGACCCGGATGTGTTGGAAGGCTTCAACATCTGCCGCGGGGATCTGCCGCTGCTGACCAAAAGGGCAAAAGCGTTGAAAACAACCTTTGACTGCGGCAGAAACGGCGGAAATTTTGTCATGCGCGCCAGCCGTTTTTCCGCCGCAGACAAGCAGATAAGTTACAACCGTTTTTCGCTTGACGGCAGACATATCATCGACCTTTTGCATGTTGTCACACTCTATGATGCAGTGCACCGTGAGCTGGAAGATTTTGAGTTGGAGACCATAAAAGAGTATTTTCAACTGAATGCGGAAACGGCGGAGGAGTTGAGCGATAAACTTTCTGCAATGCTGACTCCGGCGTATTTCTACCGTACACGCGAACTGCCGCTGGGGTATCAGGATTGCATTTTGCGCGGTTCCGGCAGTGCATTGGATGCGCTGTTTATTGCTGAATATCTCAATGCCGGTCATGCCATACCTTTCCCGGAAACGGCGCGGCGTTACAGCGGGGCTTTGAGCGGAGCAGAGGCGCACGGACTTTTCCGCAATGTGTGCCATTGTGACGTGCGCTCGCTCTACCCCTCGCTGCTGCTGATGTTTTCTCAATCTCCGGCGCGGGATGAGTTGGGGATATTTCTGAAATATCTGGAAAAGTTGCGCCGGTTCCGGCTGGATGCCAAAGATAAAATGCGTTCTCTGGCTCCGGGCAGGGAAAGAAGCGAATTTGAGGCTCTGCAAAGCTCTTTCAAGGTGCTGATAAATTCATTCTACGGTTATCTCGGTTTTGCCCAGGGGTGTTTCAACGATTATGACCTCGCGGAAAAAATCACGTCAGCCGGCAGGGAGCTGTTGGGAAAACTCTCTTTGCACCTGACTGAACTCGGCGCGCAGGTCATTGAAATGGATACCGACGGGATATATTTTCAGCTGCCGGAAAATGCCGGAGCGGATTTTTACCCGGCAGTGACTTCGGTTCTGCCGCCGGGAATAGAGCTGGAATTTGATGCCTGCTATCCGGCAATGTATTCATACAAAGCCAAAAATTATGCTCTGCTCAATTCCGACGGGAGCGTTTCACTTACCGGTGCGGCGTTGAAGTCGAGGGCGTTGGAACCGTTTCAAAGAAGTTTCATTCTGGAAACAGTCACGGCACTTTTGCATGGAAAAACAGACGAAACAGAAAAAATTTACCGCCGCTATCACGAGGCAATAAGCAATCATACGCTGGCGCTGGAAAACTTTGCCAAAAGCGAAGTGTTGAGCGATTCTCCGGAAAATTACTCCCGCAAATTGAGTTCCGGTTCCGCCCGCCGGTCAGCCGCTTTTGAACTGGCACTTGCTTCGGGCAGAAAATACCGGGCAGGGGACAGGGTGCGTTTTTATGTCACGGGAAACAAAGCCAAAGTGCCGGTCGTCGGCAATTCAAGATTGTTCGATATTGCAAACACCTCTGAACGCGACGAAAATGTACCCTATTATCTGGCGAAACTTGAAGCGTTGCGGCAGATGTTCAGCTGAATACTGCTCCGGATAAAATAAGTTTTCCGCTCCGGAGCGATTTTTTTCTGCAAAAAAACTGCACTCAACTTGACAAAAGAGTGTTTTGAGAGTATAGTAAGCGCGTTAAGTGGTTTACGTCTGATTATTCAAGGAGTGCAGAAATGTCGTTCAAACGCTGTACATTAAAAGATATAAGCAAAGTAGTCAATCTTTCCGTGCCGGTGGTTTCGCGGATCCTCAATGACCGCGAAACATATTGTTCTGTTGCAAAAATAAAAGAGGTCAAAGATACCGCCGTCTCTCTCGGATACAAGCGGAATATCGGTTATAACATTATGACCGGCAGCAATACCAATATCGTTGCGGTGATATTCTCCCAGCGGCGGTTGACCCATGCGCCGCATATCAACAACCTTTATATGAGCCTCTGTGCGAAATTACGCAACCGTCAGTATACATCTTATACGACGATCCTTGAGTTGTCCATGAGTACGGAAGAGCAGCTTGCAGCTCTGGAAGAGCTTGACGACCTCGGCTGCCGCAGTTATATATTTATCGGTTATCCGACTGGGTATCCGGAATTGCAGAGATTTCTCCAGAAGCGTTCCCGGACATTTATCTGCATGAATAACCCCACTTCCCCCCGGCGGGTGATGACTGATGAGGTCGGGATGCTGATAAAATGTATGGAAAACTGGATGGAGCGCGGAATTGAAAACTTCCGTCATGTTACATCGAAGGATTTTCTGGAAAACATACTTCTTCCCCGTGCAAAAGAAGAGCATCGGGAAATTTTCAGGGAAAAAAGTCTGGAACGGCGCAATAAAAAAATCCTTTCCGATGAGCCGGATTATGAGTTGTTCTGTTACGGCTATGAGGTCATGCGCGGGGAGCTGCAGAAAAATCCGGGGATACAGGCGATGCTTTTTTCCACCGATTATGCTGCGCTGGGGGCGGCGAGGGCTGCCGTGGAAGCCGGACGTTACGATATCGAATTCAGCGGCATGAATAAATCGATCGCGGCGAACTATGCGTTTTATCCCATTTACACAAGTTTTTTTGATATGGATGATTGTGCGGAAAAACTGGTCGATAATATGTGCGGTGATGAAGAACTCAACATCATTATCCCCGGTAAACTGGTCAAGTGTGATGTGATGAAAATGGATATAACCAATGTGGTCGAAGACAATAATTGCTGACATGATGCAAACAAAAGGAGGATTTTATGAGCAGTGATTTTGTGAATTTTTATCCGGCATCCGCCTGCAGGCGGGTAAAGCATCTCTGCTTTACCCTCATCGAACTTCTGGTCGTGATCGCAATAATTGCGATTCTGGCGGCGATGCTGCTGCCGGCATTGAAGTCAGCCCGCGACCGGGCAAAGACCAGTAATTGTATGGGAAATCTCAAGCAGATAGCTCAAGCAAATCTCGGTTATGTCGGTGATAATGACGAATACAGCTGTCCGTCGCAATCCGTTGACAACAGCACTTTGCCGCCTAAAGGTGTGTACACATATAACGATAATTATTGGTATTGGACTGATTATCTTTCGCCCTATTTCGGTACCGGAGCGATACTGGGCAATGATGCAATCGTTTTCTGTCCGGGTTGGCGGGGAAAACAAACCCGCAGTATGAAACACAACAAAAGCTTCACATCTTTTCTGAATAACAATTACGGACTTATTCAGGATGTGCATCCTTATATCCAAAGTTCGGACAGCTTAAAGGGTATAAAAATGAGCAGTGCCCGTTTCCCCTCTAAAAGCGGAAGTGCCATTGACGGCGGATATCATGCTATGCGCTGGCAATATGCCGCAATCGGCGGAAGTTCTGATATGAAAAGCAATAAGTACGTCCCCGGTTTTGTATATAATGCAGGAAAAACCTTCAACGGTACCGAAGCCACAGATGATGCTCTCAACGGCAGACATCAGAAAAGAACCATCAATGCCGGTTTTCTGGACGGGCACGTCGCCAATATGAAAGCTGATGAAATAGCCGTGACCGGAAATAACAAAGATGATGACGGCAACAACTGGCGTTTCTGGCGTGCTGATGGTAGTGCTGCTAAAGACAGAAGCTTGTATCTGAAATAAGTTCGTATAAAACGGTTATAAAAATGAAAAAAATAAAAACAGTTTTCTTATTGTGCTTTCTGGCATCGCTGTGTACGGTCGCTGCCGCTGAAACTGTCGCAGAAAAACTTGCTCCGCATTATGAGATGTGGGAAAAATACGGCAGAGAGTTCCGGTCGCCCCGCCGCGCCGCGGAAAGAGCATTCAAAAACACTCCGATGCGGGCAAAACAGCTTGCAGCTTCGCAGATGACAGGTATCAAGCTGCCGGGATTCAGTTTTCTGGTGAATAAAGCCAACGGTCAGCCGGAAGTTTTCACTATCGGCAAGTCGCGCAATCTCATTGCCAATGATGCAGTGAATTATCCTTTCTGGACATTGACGTTCCGGGATGAGAGCAATCAAAAAGAGCAGAAAATCTATCCGTATGAAGCAAAATTCACCGGAGCGGAAGTTTCCGGCAGTAAACTGGTTTTGAAGTGGAAACACTTCGCCGCCGAAGTGAATGTCACTGTGACGTTTGACGGCAAACGCAATGCCGCATTCAGTATCGCAGTGAAAAATCTCACTGATTACGCCAAACTTGCCGCCGTCGATTTCCCGCGTATGGCTTTTAAAATTGCCGGAGAGAGCAAAAATCACATGGTGACCATCCCGTGGCGGCGCGGCAGACTGCTGGAGATGGATGGATTTATTTCCCCCGGTATCCAGGAGTATCCCGGCTCATCGGGCAGATTTCAGCTGGTGAGTTTTTACGATGCGTCTGCAGAAAAAGACGGCGTTTACATTTACTGCAATGACAGCAATGCCAATGACAAACATTTTACCGAAACGTTTATTCCGGCGTACAATGTTTTCACCTACCGGCAAACCTTTTTCCCCGCGAACCGCGGTAAAACCGGCAACGGTTGTAAGGCGGCATTTGCCACTTGCATCGGCACTTTTGACGGTGACTGGTATGATGCGGCACAGATTTACCGGCAGTGGTGGCAGAAGCAGAAATATGCTTCCGCAGGGACCATTTATCAGAATAAAGATGTGCCGGATTTCCTGAAACGTGCGCCGCTCTGGCTCCGTTTTTACACCCGCATGAAAACCGGACACACCGCAGAAAAAGCATTTGCTATCGGCAAGGCATGGCATGAGTTTCTGCCGCAGGTCGTTTTCCCTGCTACTCACTATCACTTTGCGGTATTTTCCGAAGACCCGAAGTATACTGATTATGCCGCTGCGGAATATTACGGCTACAATGCGGAACTTTTCCCCGGATTGCAGGAGATGATCGACAATTTCAACAAAATGAATATCCGCATGAACGTCTTTCTGCAGAGCGAGATCATCAATCAGGATCACCCCGAAAATGCCATCTTGAAAAATTCCGCATCTCTGGATGAAAACGGCAAAATGCGTACCTATGACGGCGGCTGGCAGCTCTGCTGCCGGTTGGAGAGTGTGTGGCAGAAACGTTTTCTGGAAATGACCGGCTATCTGCTCGGCAAAGGTTTCCAGGGATTGTATATCGACACCTACGGCAAAGTCCGCAGCGGCAAAGAGTGTTTCAGCTCCAAACACCGGCACGATGCCGGCGGCGGCAATGCCAATAATCAGCGGCCTTTCGGCAAAATGGTGAAAAAATATATCAAAGCGCAGAATAAGGATTATTACATCGGCGGCGAAGCATGCTGTGAATTTTCTCTGGATATTCTGGATTACAAACTCAATGCCACCAACGGTTACAATGACCTCATTCCGCTGGAACGCGCTCTTTACGGTGATTACATCGTCAGTCACGGCAGAGTCATCCGCGGCAACGATTCACTGACCGATAACCGGCTTATCGCACAGGACTTTATTGAAGGCATCATCCCCGGCAGATTTTTTGCTCCGCCGCCGCAGGACCCGGTCGGCAGAGAGTTTATCAATGATATCGTAAAACTGACCGGCATCGCGCTGGATTACAACCGCATGGGCAAACTGCTCCGTCCGCTGAAGTTCACAACCACTCCGGAAAAAGTGAAAATCGCCGAGACCCGTACCACCGTGCCGGTCTGGCAGAACAATGTGTTCCGCTCATGCCGGGATAATTCCGTCGGTATCGTTGTGATCGCATTGAATCCCGGAGAGCAGAGCAATTCTCTGGTCATTGACAAAAAAGTCCGTCAGGAGTGGGGCTTGCCGGAAAATGCGGTCATCAGCCGGGTTTATCCCGACGGAAAAGTTGAAAAACTTGCCGATTGGAAAAACGCTTCAGAAATCCCCCTCAAACTCAACGGAGTTGAAGCGGCGTTTCTGGTCGTTAAATAAAAAACAGTATCTGTTGAGCGTGTGCAGAAGCGGTGTGGCAATATGCAGTACACATCGCTTCTGTTGGTTGTATAAATAAAAAGCTTTTTTATATTTTGACAAATGAGTGCTCCGGTGCTATATTTTCACCGGATGCAAATAAGGTACAATGTATGTGCCGGATAAAATTATTGAAAATCATGGAAGCATAAAAATGAAACAGGTCAATTTAGGTTTGATAGGCCTCAACGGCAGAGGTCAGCTGTGGCAGTATTGGAGTCAGATCGAAGGAGTGAAAATCGTCGCCGGAGCAGATATTTCGCAGTTTGCTATCGACAAATTTCTTGCGAAATGCGCTCCGGATGCCTTTGTTACCAAAGATTACCGGGAACTGCTGGTCAGAGATGATATTGACGGTATCGTGGTCGCCACTCCGGATTATTGCCATGCTGAACACGTCATCGCCGCACTGGATGCCGGTAAATTTGTCTATTGCGAAAAACCTCTGGCTGTCACTGTAAAAGAGTGTGACGATATTCTTGCGGCATCCAAACGCCATCCGGGCAAACTGATGATAGGTTTCAATATGCGTTATATGCCGTTTGTCCGCAAAATGAAAGAGCTGGTCGACAACGGTGAGATCGGTGAAATAAAAGCGGTCTGGGTGCGCCACTTTGTCGGCATGGGCAGTATTTATTATTTCCACGACTGGCACGCCAAAAAACGCAATGTCGGCAGTCTGCTGCTGCAGAAAGGTTCGCACGACATCGACGTCATTCATTACATTACCGGACATCACACTGTTAAAGCTTCGGCTTTCGGCGGTCTGGAAATGTTCGGCGGTGATAAGGAAAACACCCTTGCCTGTCCTGATTGTGAACTCAAAGACACCTGTATCGAATCCCAGATGCCGGCAATGAATTATGACGGAAAACCGGAAAGAAAATATTGCGCTTACCGCAAAGAAATCGATGTGCCGGATAATTACACCTGTATGTTTCTGCTGGATAACGGAGTACCGGTATCATACAACGAGTGCCATTTCACCCCGGATTATCACCGCAACTACACTTTTATCGGTACCAAGGGCCGCATCGAAAACAGCGAAATCGAAAGTACCGTCAAACTGTGGAAACGCGGTCACGGCAGACATGATGAACCGGTGGAGGTTTTTGATATGCTCAACGCCCTGACCAGGGAACAGCTGGAAATCGGTCACGGCGGCGCAGACCCCAAAATCTGTAACGATTTCATCCGGTTGATCCGCGGCGAGATCACTGAACCGCCCGTTCCGGTCGAGGCCGGCAGATATGCTGCTGTCGCCGGACTTGCGGCACAGTATTCTCTGGAACATGGCGGCATCGCTGTGGATGTAAAATGAGGTTGATGAAGAAATGAATAATATTGACGAGTTGTCGGTCAGCAGTTGTCTGTTTTCCAAAACTCCCGGCGTGAAACGCACTCTGGCGGAGCAGGCGCAAATAATTCTTGATGCGGGCATAAATTTCATGGAATTGGCTGATCATGATACCCCGGAAGAAGAAATCGCCGCCTTGCAGCGCACGGATATAAAAATCTGGGCAGTACACGGCATTATGGGTTTTGGTTCGATTTCTCCCGACCGCAAAGAACGGGAAGCTGCAGTCGAAGCCGCCTATGAACACGCCGCGCGGCGGTCGGCGTTTGCGCCGTGTCCGCTGGTGGAGCATTATCTTTTCCGGCACAATGACCCGGAAATCGGCAAACGGTTTCACGAGAGTGTGGCAATGCTCTATGAAAAGGTTTCCAAACTCGGATTTATTCTCTGTATTGAAACCGTTCCCTACAAACCGCTTCAATACGAAAGACATCCGGACAGTCTGGAAGTCGCTGAATTTGTCCGCTCCTTCGGTAAAGATGATTTGCAGGTCATCGTGGATATAAATCACTCCAATCTTTCAGAAGATTTGGTGCAGACGGCAGTAAACACCCGCGGTCTGGTCAAAAGTGTCCATGTTTCCAACAACCACGGCATCAAAGAGGAACACCTGCCGCCGTGGGAAGGTGTCATTGACATCAAACGGGCGTTTATGGCACTGCGCGAAAACGGTTATACCGGTCCCTGCAACATGGAGTTCCGCTTCCCCGGCGGCGGAGTCGTTCCGGATGCGGCAATGCTCGTTGAGGTGCGGCAGTATATGGAAAAACTCCTGTGGAACCGCTGATGTAAAAAACAAAAAACGAATATAAAAAAACACCTTGTCTGTTCGCCGGACAAGGTGTTTTCGTGTATGAATAAAAGTTCTTTACTTTGCGGAAGCGGATTCATCTTTCAACACAGCAAGAGCTGATTTGATAAATCCGGAAACATTGGCAAGGTCTGCTGGCAGGATCAGTGTATTGCCTTCTTTGGCAAGTTTGCCGAATTCATTTATGTATTGTTCCGCCAGACGCAGATTTATGGCATCTTTGCCGTTGACATTGCTGCCGATGGCTTCTGAAATGGTTTTGATACCATCGGCAGTGGCTTGAGCAACCAGCCGGATTTCTTCGGCACGGCCGGAAGCCTCATTGACCCGGCGGTGCATTTCGCCTTCAGAAAGAGCGATAGCTTCCTGTTTTTCACCGTCGGCGCGGTTGATACGGGATTGCCGTTCACCCTCGGATTCAGCGATCAAAGCGCGTTTTTCTCTTTCGGCGCGCATTTGTTTTTCCATGGCATCAAGCACTGAAGCGGGGGGCTTGATGGTTTTGATCTCATAGCGGGTGACCTTTACGCCCCACGGATCAGAGGCTTTGTCAAGTTCCGCACAAATCGCGGAATTGATGGCGGCGCGTTCCTCAAAGGTACGGTCAAGTTCCAGTTTGCCGATTTCCGAACGCAAAGTAGTTTGAGCCAGCTGCACGCAGGCAAAGAGGTAATCGGCTATACCGTAAGAGGCTTTCACCGGGTCCACCACCTGCAAATAGAGCAGACCGTCAACTTCAACGATAATGTTATCGCGGGTGACGCATTGCTGCGGCGGAACATCAATGGCAAGTTCTTTGAGGTTTTGTTTGTATGCCACCTGGTCGACAAACGGCACCAGAATGTGCAACCCGGCATAGAGAGTGTGCTGATAACGGCCGAGACGTTCGACCAGCCAGGCCTGTTTCTGCGGCACGATACGGATCGAACGGCTGATGATTATCAATACAGCGATCGCGATAATAATAACGGCGGTAACGGCGTTCATAAAAAAAGCTCCTTTTATTGTATTTTGGTTACTGTAAGCGTTATATTTTCCCGTTTGACGATTTTTACCGGAGTACCAGCGGGCAATGTTTCAGATGCGACTGCATTCCAGAAAGAACCTCTGAATTCGACCTTTCCGGGAGACATTTGAGTGATTTCACTTGTGACAACGGCATTTTCTCCGGCAGGGTCTTCAGTATCTATATCATTGTTTTTTCCGGAAATGGTACCGTGAAAAAGCTTTCTGCCGACAAAGGTGAAAAACGTCCCGCTGATGATAAAAACAATGATTTGCCAGACCGGTATCAAGCCGGGGAAAATTCCGGAAACCAATCCGGTCAAAATAGCTCCCGCACCGAAAAAACAGATGACAAATCCCGGGGTAAAAAATTCCATAATGATCATTACCACTCCGGAAATGATCCACAGCCACGGCAGATGAGGTATGATTTCCTGCATAAGTTTTCCTCCATTTTTCAGAATCCGGTAAACTATAGCACCGCACCGGAAATATTTCAAGTGTCTTGCCTGAAATATTCATTTCAAATATAAAATATGATGATTGAGAAAGAAAGCGCACCAAAAAATTTTGTTTTTGCTCTTGCACCGATGCAGATGATACAGTATATTATATACGGATTGTAAGTTCAGGAGCTTGTAGAAATAATGAATACATACGCACAACTTTATGATGCGGAACAGACTAAACAGGGCGTTCGGCTGCTGGCAGAGCAGATCGGACGCCATTTCTCTGTTTCCGGAAGTGATTTTGCTCTTGTGGGCATCCACCAGATGGGCGTGGAGCTGGCACGGCTGCTCTGTCAGGAAATCTCTTCAACCAGCGGCAGACAGCCGGAATTCGGTCAGCTGGATATCACCATGTACCGGGACGATATCGGCACCCGCAATATGCTGCCGCGTATCCACGAAACAGTTATCCCGTTTGATGTGAACGGCAGGGAAATAATTCTGGTGGATGATGTGTTGTCCACCGGCAGAACCATCCGGGCGGCATTGGATGCGCTTACTGATTACGGCAGACCGGGACTTATACGTCTGGCTGTATTGGTGGATCGCGGTGAGCCGGAATTTCCCATCCGGGCGGATTTTACTGCATTCAAGGTCTCTCTGCCGCCGGAAAGAAAAGTCGTGGTGAAGTTTGAACCGGATTCAGAGTTTACCGCCGGGATATTTGATGTGAAATGGTCTTGAAACAAAATAATATAAAGAGCGCGAAAAAATGATCCAGTGGAAAAGAAAAGATTTGCTCGGTCTTTATGATTTGAGCGCAGAAGAGATATCATTTATTCTCGATACTGCCGCCGAATTCAAAAAAGTTTCCGAGCGGCGGGTGAAAAAAGTTCCCGCCCTGCGCGGCATGACAGTCGTGAATTTTTTTGTTGAACCCAGTACCCGTACCCGGGTTTCGTTTGAGCTTGCTGAACAGCGTTTGAGTGCGGATATCGTCAATATGCAGGCGCAGGCAAGCAGTCTGCTCAAAGGCGAAACTCTGCTTGATACAGTAAAAAATATCGAAGCGTTGCAGGTCGATTTGATAGTGATGCGGCATTCCGCTCCCGGAGCGCACAACTTTATCGCCGACCGGCTGAAATGCGGTGTCATCAATGCCGGTGACGGCGCGCATGAACACCCGACACAGGCGTTGCTCGACCTCTTTACCATCCGGGAAAAACTGGGCGGTGTCAAGGGATTGAATGTTTCCATTATCGGTGATATCCTGCACAGCCGTGTCGCCCGTAGCAACCTGTGGGGATTGCTGAAACTCGGCGCAAATGTCACGCTCGCCGGTCCGTCAACTCTCGTGCCGCGGGAGTTTGAGGAGCTGCCCGGAGTCCGGGTCTGTCACAATCTGAAAGATGCCGTTGCCAATGCCGATGTGGTCAATATGCTCCGCATCCAGCATGAGCGGCAGAACAGCGGATTTTTCCCGAGCATCGGAGAGTATGCCACCTGGTTCGGTATAAAATCATCTATTCTCAAAGATATGAAACCTGACGCTCTTATCATGCACCCCGGTCCCATCAACCGCGATGTGGAACTTGCCGGAGAGGTCGCAGACGGGGAAAATTCAGTGATTCTGGAGCAGGTGACGAACGGTTTGGCAGTTCGTATGGCGGTGTTGTTTTTAGTAGCGGGGTGCCGTAAATGAAAGAGATACTTTTTAAGAATGCCCGGATTATCGATCCGGCACGCAATATTGATGAAATAGGTTCTGTCGGAGTTTCTGAAGGTAAAATCGTCGCTCCGGAAACTCTGGAAACTCCGGAAATCATAGATTTGAGCGGCAAAGTTCTCTGCCCGGGTTTTATAGATGTCCATGTGCATTTGCGCCAGCCGGGAAACACCACAGCTGAAACTGTCGCCAGCGGTTCGATGGCGGCAGCTGCAGGCGGATTTACCAGCATCGTAGCAATGCCCAACACCAATCCCCCGGCGGATACTGCCGGAGCCATTGAATATCTGCGCCGGGTGGCGGCAGAACAGGCGGTGGTGCGGGTGCTGCCCTGCGGAAACATGAGCAAAGGCGGCAAAGGCGAAGAAATGGCGGGAATCGGTTCGCTGAAAGCCGCCGGAGTCGTCGCATTGAGCGATGACGGCAAATGTATTCAGGACCATGCTCTCATGCGCCATGTCGTGGAGTATGCAAAAAGTTTTGATTTGCCCATACTTGACCATTGCGAGGATGTTTCACTTGCCGCAGGCGGCGTGATGAATGAAGGAAAATGGTCGGTTCTGCTCGGTATGAATGGTATTGCCGGTGCCTCGGAAGAGCTTATCATCGCCCGCAATATCCTCTTTGCCCGGCAGATAAATTGGAAAATCCACATGCAGCACGTCAGTACCGCTGAAAGCGTCGAAATGCTCCGCCGTGCCAGAGCCGCCGGAGTGCCGGTGACAGGCGAAGCCACGCCGCATCACCTGACATTGACTGATGAATGCGTAAAAACCTTTGATACCAATTACAAAATGAATCCGCCGCTGCGCTCTGAAAGTGACCGGCAGGCGTTGATAAAAGGGCTTGCTGACGGCACGATAACAGTTATTGCCACTGACCATGCCCCGCATACAGTGACGGCTAAACTGGTTGAATTTGATTATGCTCCTTTCGGTATCATCGGACTGGAAACGGCGTTCCCGGTTTGTTATACAGAACTGGTCACATCCGGAATACTTACTCTGCCGCAGTTGATTTCCAAGCTGACGGTCGGACCGGCGGATGTGCTGGGGATAGAAAATTACTCTCTGGCAAGCGGCAATCCGGCTGATTTCACGGTCATTGATCCTGAAGCAGAATATGTCATTGACAAAGAGAGTTTCAAATCCAAATCGCGCAATACTCCGTTTGACGGCAGAAAAGTCAAAGGGCGCATTGACATGACCGTTGTCGGCGGCAGAATAGTTTATCGTGACGGCAAAATTTTATGAGTGATGCAGTCCGCAAAGCAACTGCTCTGCGGGAGCAGTTGCACCGCATTCCGGAACTGGCAGGCTGTGAAGTAAAAAGTTGTGCCGCAATAAGAGAAGCTTTGCGCGGGATACCGGGAATACGGCTGTTACCGCCGTTTCTGCAAACAGATACTGTGGCGTTTATTGACGGAAAAGCTCCCGGCAGAAATGTCACTTTGCGGGCGGATATCGACGCTTTGGCGGTAACGGAAAATACCGGAGTTGATTTTGCTTCCCGACATCCGGGAAAGATGCACGCCTGCGGTCACGATGTCCACAGCGCGATATTGTATGGTACCGCGCTGGAACTTGCCGCCAGACGGCATGAATTTTCCGGTTCAGTGCGTCTGGTTTTTCAGCCGGGTGAAGAGGGCAGGGCGATGGCAAAAGAACTCATCGCCGCCGGAGCATTGCAAGATCCGGCACCCGATTTCGTAGCGGCACTTCATTGCAAACCGGGATTGCCGTTGCGGGCAATCGGTGTCCGTGCCGGAGCGATGGCAAGCTCATGTACGCACTTCAAAGTGACGTTTCACGGCAAAGGCGGTCACGGCAGCCGTCCGCATGAGGTGCATAATCCGATAACCGCGATGGTGGCAGCGGTCAGCGAGTTGCAGTACGTTGCCAACAATCTGATAAGCGTCCAGCGTTCGGCACTGATAAGTATATGTGTGGTAAAAGGCGGGGAAGCGGATAATGTGTTTCCCGATGATTGTTGTTTTTCCGGCACATTGCGTGCTCTGGATATGGAAACCGCCGGAAAACTTTCTGCGGCAGTGCAGGAGATTTGCCACGGGGTCGCCGCTATACATCATGTAAAATGTGAAGTGGAATTTTTCAGCGAATACGCTCCGGCGGTAAATCCGGAATCAGGAGTCACTGCTGCGGTGAAAGCCGCTGAAAAATCCGGTTTGGCACTTTATATGATGCCGGAAGCGTCAATGGGGGCGGAAGATTTCGCATACTTTCTGCTTAATTCTCCCGATGGGGTGTTGGTGCATCTCGGAGTCGGCGAAAGCTCTCCACCTCTGCACAACAGCAGTTTCTGTCCGCCGGCAGAGGTCATTGAATCGGGGATAAAATTTATGACGGAGCTGGCGTTGCTTGAGACCAGTGCTTAATTTTGCTTAAAAAATTAAGATTTTTATTAAAATAAGTTGTAAAATTTTTTTCGTGGTCTATATTAATACCGGTCACCGTTGGTATTTTAAGGAATGTCCATGAAAAATCATATCCCCGTTTTGAGTGTTGCGGATGTTGCCGGTTGCGAAAGAGAAGTTATCCGGTCATTCGCAGAGAGGTTGTATTTACTGTTTTCCGACAGTACGGCAGTATTGGTTTCTGTTGCTGCAAATCCGTTACCGGGAGCAACGGTCGCGCTGGCTCTCTCTGACGGCAAAGTCCATTTGGGCGTGTATCATCCGGATGGGCACGGGGTTTTTGTGGAAAATTTATTTGCGGCGGAAAAGAATTTTTTTGACCGCGGGTGCATACGCTGGATATTTCCTGTATTGCAGGTGAAATATCTGTGTGTCAGGAAAGAATAAGAGAATCTCTGAAAAATTGTTGAAAAACGGAAGTGGGGGGCAGGTGAGAAATTGCTATATTCATGTGCCGTTCTGTGCATCAAAATGCGGTTATTGTGCGTTTTATTCCGAAGTCGGCAGTGCGGAAACAGTGCAAGATGCCTACATCGAACATTTAGCAGCACAGCTGGCAGCAGTCGGGGAAAAACATTTTGACACACTTTATATCGGTGGCGGTACGCCGACTTTTTTCAGCTGTGACCGGCTGGCGCACCTGACAGATATATTGCGGAATACGCTTTCTTTTTCTCCGGATGCGGAAATTTCCATTGAAGCCAATCCGGAAACACTCACTCCGGAAAAAATTGTCCTCCTGCGCTCTTTTTTCAACCGGATAAGCATCGGGGTGCAAAGTTTTGACCCGGCACTCCGGCAATCTGTCGGCAGAAAATGCAGCAATAGCGCATTGCAGAATGCCCTTGCCATGGTGAAAGATGCTGCATTTGACCACTGGAACATCGATTTGATTTATGCCTTGCCCGGTCAGAATTTAAAAGAGTGGCAAAATGATTTATCTCTCGCCGGAGCTTCCGGAGCCGACCATATATCCTGTTACTCACTGACCCCGGAAGAGGGGGCTGAAATGGGCGGCTGTTTTGCAGAAAATGATGAATTGGAAGCCGAAATGTTTGACCTCGCGGGCAAAGTTCTGGCGGATCACGGTATCATGCGTTATGAAATATCCAATTATGCCGTGCCGGGGTGCGAATGCCGTCACAATGTTGATGTCTGGCGCGGCGGATTTCTTACCGGATTCGGACCGTCAGCCGCCGGATTTGACGGAAAATGCCGCTACATTGAACCGTCATCGCTTGCACAATGGCTGAAAAATGTGCCTGCTGAAAAAGATGAAATCCCGCATGAATCGCGGCTCAACGAAATATTTGCCGTGAATTTGCGGACGACTGCCGGATGGAGCCGGGAGGAGTGGCAGAGTCTGCCGTTTGCAGATAATTGGGAAAACCGGATGAAAATTGCAGAAAAATTGCAAAAAATTTACCCCGGGGCATTGACGATTGCACCGGAAAGGATTAAATTATCCGGAACCGGTCTTTTGTATTGGAATAATATTGCACAGGATATATTGTAATGAAAAAAAGTTTGTTATTGGGAAAAGCCGCAGAAATTCTGGAATCCGGAGCCGTTATTATCACCGGGGCAGATATTGACAACGGCGTAATGGAAAAAGTTCAGGTCTATTTCAATGCTGACGGCGAAGCGGTGATGGATATTATTTCAAAAGATGACCTCGTGCAGAATTTCCCGGATGAGGGGGTATATGTTTTCAACACCGCCGTCAATGGCAAAAGCGGCGAGTTTTGCAAAGTTGAAATGTTTGAAGGCGAAGAAGATATGTATTTCCGCACCGATGGCACCAAAGAGGAGCAGGACGAATTCTGCAATGTGCCGAGCGTTACATTTATGGAAAGCATCGAACAGCTCTGCTCGCTCAAGTTGAAAAAATAAGGTGCCGTAAATGGGAATTGAGCCTACTCCATATACTCCGGTGAAGCGGTATTTGCTGGAAATCGCTTTTGACGGCGGCAATTACAGCGGCTGGCAGATACAGCCGCACTGTCTTGCCGTTCAGCAGGTCATTCAGGAACATCTGACCAAATTGTATGACAAGCAGCCCATACATCTTATCGGCAGCAGCCGCACGGATGCCGGGGTCCACGCCCAGAATTTTGCGGCGACATTCCTCGCTCCGGAACAGCCGGCAATCACGATGGAGCGGTTGTTCAAAGCTCTCAACCGGCGTTTGCCGCCGGATATAAAAATCCACACCATACGGGAAGTGCCGCTGGCATTTCATGCCCGTTATGACACCTGCGGCAAAGCTTATACCTATGTGCTGAATTTCGGTGATGACTCACCTTTTGTCGGCAGATACGCGTGGCATCCGTGGCGGAAACAGAATATTGATTTGATACGCCAGGCGGCATCCCGTCTGACAGGAACGCACGATTATTCCAGCTTTGTGGTCGAGCGCAAAGAAATCGACGATGCCGTGCGGACGATATACCGCATTGATGTGGCTGAATACGGGCAATTCTGCTGTATCACATTTGTCGGCAACGGATTTCTTTATAAAATGATCCGGTGTCTGATGGGAATGATCGAAGCGGTCGGGGCAGGGGTGATGACTCCGGACGATGTTACCAGGATTCTGGAGGCGCGCGACCGGACTCAAGCTCCGGAAACGGCTCCGCCCAACGGATTGTTTCTGGTGAAAGTATTTTATGATGAAACAGAGAGAGAAAAGTTCACTCTGCCCGGTCTGCCGTTTTTATTCTGACGTGTCTATAACGTGAAAAACTCCGGACGGTTCTGTGCCGCCGCCGGAGTTTTTGTGGATTTTACTTACAGCCATTCCTGCTCAAAGTTGAATGTTTCCGTGTCGCTGTTTTTCCAGTTCGCATTACGCAAATCATAGAAGTCATACACTCCCGGCAGGTGCGGAATTGAAATCACTTTGACCGGAAAAATCCTTGACAACCCGCTCAAGCGGTCATAACGCAACTCAAATTTGTTGCCTCTGGCGTCAGCAAATTCTCCTGAAAACGGAATTTTTGCCCTGCTGATGAGCAACGGCGGTCTGCCCAGGCGGAAACACTCCAGCGCGACAGGAGATTTCCGGCGCATATTCAAAATATCATCTTTGCTCATTTCAACATGAGCCATAACTTTTGCCGCACCGAAGTTTTTCAGCTCCAGTGCCGCAAAACTGTTGGCTACCGGCAGCGGAGCGGAAACCGACAACTCAAAATCGTTCTTTTCCGGGAAAAATGCCAGCGCATAAAGTGAAGTTATCCGGAAACGTTTTATGCCGGAAGCTATCGCGTTTTTTACAGCTTTCTGCAATGCCGGCAATTTGTTTTCAGGACAGAATTCCGGCAGTATCGCTTCATCGGTGAGCTTGTTTATGTCAAATATATTATCTGCCCGGATCGCGCCGCGGTTGGCGGGTTCTGCACCGTTGGGTTTCATGGCAACAGTTTCCCGCAGCCGTCCGTCGCTTTCCGGCAGAGGCTGCATTTGCAGATAGTCGTTTCTGAAGCGGTCACGCGGAGAAATCCGGCTGTCGATGATTTGTTCCGGTTTGACATGAGCGTTGAAAAACGCATAAAAATCACGCCGCAGCTGTTTCAGTTCCGCCGCCGGCAGAAACCATCTGCCCCGCACATCCGCCGTGCTTGCCGCCGAAAGCGCATAATCCGGTGAATCCGTTTCCGCAAACGCCGCCAGCATTTTTGCCGCATCTGCCGGGTGTTTTTCCGCCGCGGCGAGTTGTATTGCAACAGAGTATTCAGGGCAGGGTGCATTGAGCGTTTTTACAGTCAGTTTATCCTGCGAAAGCTCAAGAGCCAGAGTCAACTCTCTTTTGCGCGCCGGAAGAGATTCCAGACGGCGGGTGTAATCAGGGTAACTTTCTCCGATTTTAAATACCACTCCGCCCGGAGCGACCGGTTTATCACAGCAGATGAATACTCTTTTGCCGATTTGGACATATTTTGCCGGAGAGTTTTCCACAAACATTTTGGTCACAGTGAGAGCGATGCCGTCATCACCTGACGGCGGCTGTATCCGCAGACGGTCGCCCAGATGCACTCTTTTGACCGCAGTGAAACCGAAACCGTTGTCGCGGGCGGCTTCAACTGTTCCGACCCGCAATCCTGCGGCACCGATGGCATCAGATTTTATCAGCTCTTTCGTTGAACCTGCGGTGTAAAATCCCAAAGACCATTTGCGGCCGCAGCTTTTAGAGAGCAGATTTCTGGCTTCAGGAAGTTTCTCATTGAAATCTTTCTCCCCGGCATCGAGCATCATTCTGTATGCACTTACGGTGTTGTGAACATAATCCGGCTGCCGCAGACGGCCTTCGATTTTCAGGGATTCCACGCCGATTTCACGCAGTTGCGGCAGCAGTTCCAGAGCCGACAGATCCTGCGGCGAAAAGAAAAATCCGTTGCCGTTTTTGCTGAAATAGCGGCGGCGGCAGGGTTGCTTGCATTTGCCGCGGTTGCCGCTCCAGCCACCGAGGTATGATGAAAAAAGACACGCTCCGGAAAGCGAACAGCACAGCGAGCCGTGAACAAACACTTCCAGTTCCAGAGATGTTTGTTTGCGTATGGCGGCAAGTTCATCCAGAGTCATCTGCCGTTCCAGAACTACCCGTTTCAATCCCAGTTTCTCCGCGACCGCCAGCCCGGCAGAGTTGTGAAACCCCATCTGTGTCGAGCCGTGCAATATCAACTCCGGGAAGTACTCCCGGGCGATACGCAATACGCCCAAATCCTGCACCAGAACCCCGTCCGGAGCGATTCCGGCAATCGTATCCAGCGTTTCCAGCAGTTCCGGCAGTTCCGATTCTTTGAGCAATGTGTTGAGCGTGATATAGACTTTTTTGTCATTTTTATGCGCGTAATCCACAACTTTCTGCATCATATCGGCAGTGAAATTTTCGCCCCGTTCTCTGGCGTTGAATTTACTCAATCCGGCATATACCGCATCCGCTCCGGCATCAAATGCCGCCAGTGCACACGCCGGACTCCCGGCAGGGGAAAGCAGTTCCATAAATTTTTTATTCATTACTCTACTCCAATTTTATCCGCGGGTCCGCCCAGGCGTAGGCGATATCCGTCAGCAGGTTCATTATTACAAACAATACTGCACTCAAAAGCACCAGGGCTTTGAGCAGTTGGATGTCCGCATTCATCAAAGCTTCCATGCCGGCAAAACCCAGCCCGGGAATGCCGAAAAATGATTCCAGAAGCAAACTTCCGGTAAACAGAAACGGCAATCCCGCCCCCGCACGGGTTATTATCTGCACCAATGCGTTACGCAACAGATGTCTGCCGTATACGTTGTACAGCGGAGTACCTTTGGCAAGTGCTGTACGCAGATATTCTTTTCGCAACTCATCAGCATAGACCGTGCGAAAAAAACGCAAATTACTGCCGACTCCGCAGATGATACCGATAATGACCGGCAGTATGAAATATCTGACTCCGCCATAACCCCAGACCGGGAACCACTCCAGATAATAACCGCCGAACCACTGACCGAATATTATCACGACCAGATAGCTCATGCTCATGGTGAATACTGCCAGAAACAGCAGCAGTCTGTCCGGAACTCTGCCGGCAAATGCCGTGGCAATAAGAGCCAGAACCATTCCGGCAAAAAGTTCACCGAGAAATATCGGCAGCATCAAACTCAAAGAGGGCAGTATTCCGCGTTTCAGCACCAGAGATACCGGTTCTCTGGTCGTCAGAGTTTCACCGAAGTTGAAAAATGAAATATACGGAAATGTCTTTTTCAACGTCACAAGTTCCGACAAAGACCTGAAAAACTGACTGTTCCACGGGGATTTCTGCCGCCGGAAAAATTCGCATCCGGAAATCTTTTTCCCGTTATCAAACACAAATGTTTGCTGTTCATCATCGATCTGCAGCTCTTTTTTGCTGCCGTCGGCAAAAGTGATCGCCGCAACAATGTTTTCCGCCGGGGTACGGCGTCGGGCGGCAACTCTGCTGCCGGAAATTTCCGCCGGAGCAAATGCCGACGTGCGGCACAGTGTGCCGAAAAACAACGGCAGGTCACTGCCCAGCTTGCGGTGAAGAGCATCGACTTCTGCCGGAGAGGCGTTTTTGCCCAGCACTGCACCTGCCGGATCTCCGGAGGCGAGATTGAATAGTGCAAAGGTCAAAAACAATACGCCCAGAATCACCCAGACAGAATAAAAAATACGGCGAATGACATACTTTAACATAATAAAGATAAAATACTCTCAAAACAGATATTTTTCAAGTTTGATTTGTTGCCTTTTTTGCGCTATATTATTCAGAAACAGTTATGAGTTGTTAAGTGAGGCGGTTTCAAAACTCCTCAAGTACAGGAAATATTTTTATGTCGCGGAAAGATTTTATCAGCGATCATCTGGTGGATATGCGCAAACATTTGCGTGACAGCTATGAGAATTTTCATAATGAAAAAGCCGCCCGCAATGCTGTTTCAGGAACTGAACCGGTTCCGGAAAATAAAACCACTTCTCCGGCGTCATCTGTACCGGCGGCAGAGCCGGAGCCGTCCGCACCAGCCGCAGGAAAATATCTGCCGGAAATCCGCAGCGTAAAAACTGCTGATGAACGCGAATGGCGGGAGCTGGAAGGCAGGATAATCCATGATATTTCCGCCGTTGACAGCCGGAGAAACATCTTGCAGCAGCAGCTTGCTGAATTGGAAAAATTTGCCGCAGTGCTGGATGATTGCCGTCAGCAGATAGGCAATAATGATATTTCCGGAGTACTGCAGAAATATTTTGCCGCCCGCGGACACTGGAGTGCTTTTGAAACGGCAATTTCCGGAAACCGCAGTGCAAATGAAGCTGCTCCGGCATCTGACTGCAGGGGGATGTTGTGGGTCGCCGGTGCAGTTATCGCAGGCAGTCTGACCGTGGCGTTGGTCCTTGTGGGATTGTTTTCCTGACAACCTGACAAAAAAGAGTGGGCATAATATGATTATTACAACATACGCATATCCGCGTGCCGCATTGATAGGCAACCCGTCCGACGGGTATTTCGGAAAAACCATAGCGTTTGTTTTCAGCAATTACAATGCTGTTGTGCAGCTGTATGAAACTCCGGAATTGACTCTGCAGCCGTCGTTGAGAGACCGGAACAGTTTTGCCAGTCTGGAATCACTGGATTCCGAGGTGAAAGATTTCGGGTATTACGGCGGGATCCGTCTGTTGAAAGCCGCGGCGAGGCGTTTTTTTATCTATTGCCGGGAAAACGGCATCTCTTTGCCGGAACGGAATTTTACCATCCGTTATGACAGCAATATCCCCAACCGTCTCGGGCTGGCAGGTTCTTCAGCGATAATCACCGCCGCATTGCGGGCGATGTGCCGTTTTTATGAAATCAAATTGCCGCTGCCGGAATTCGCAAATCTGGTTCTGGATGTGGAAAAGCTGGAATTGAGCATTCCCGCCGGATTGCAGGACCGGGTCGCCCAGGCTTACGAATACCCGGTTTTTATGGATTTTGAACGGCAGCACATGGAAAAATTCCACTACGGCAAATATGAAAGGATTGACATTCCGGACGGCTTGAATTTTTATGTGGCGTACCGCACCGATTTGGCAGAGGGGTCGGAAATACTTCACTCCAGATTGCGGGACGATTTCAATGCCGGAGTGCCGCAGGTCTGTGACGCCATGAAAGAGTGGGCGGAGTTGACAGTAAAAATGAAAAAAGCTCTCGCAGAAGTTGATGTTCCGGAAATGAACCGGCTTATCGACCGCAATTTCGATTTGCGCTGTGAAGTTTGCCGCGGCAGTATAAGTGAGAAAAACCTGCGTATGGTGCAAATTGCCCGTCAGGCCGGAGCATCTGCCAAATTTACCGGTTCAGGCGGTGCTGTTATCGGAATGTACGAAAATGAAGCCATGTTCAACCGCTTGAAAACCGAAATGAAAAAATTCAGCGTTGAAGTTATCAAGCCGCAAATCGTCAGAGCCGGAGTGGAACAATGAGTAAGCATGTTGTCCGCAAAGCAGTCATTCCCGCCGCCGGATACGGTACCAGAATGCTGCCGTTTACCAAAGCTGTTCCCAAAGAGCTCATCCCGCTGGTGGATAAACCGGTGCTGCAGTATGTGGTGGAAGAGGCCGTCGCATCAGGCATTGAGGAAATATTGCTGATTATCAGTGCCGGCAAAGAGGCTGTGCTCCGCCACTTCGCGCCGGATGCTGAACTGGAAGCTGTTTTGCAGAAAAACGGCAAAACTGCAATGGTCGACGAACTGCATCATCTTGATTTTTTAGGTGCAAAAATCACTGCTGTATATCAGGAACAGCTCAACGGTCTGGGCGGAGCAGTGGCATTGGCAAAAGATTTTGCCGGTGATGAGCCGGTGGCAGTACTGCTCGGTGATACGGTGCTCGATTCCGGAGATGACGTGCCGGTAACTGCTCAACTTATAGAAGTTTATGAGCAGTATCATGCGTCAGTCATTGCATTGGAAAATGTCGCACCGGAAAAGGTTTCCAGCTACGGCATCGCTGATGCACAGGAAATTGCCGACCGGGTCTGGCAGTTGCGGGATCTGATAGAGAAACCGTCAATAGAGGAGGCTCCGGGAAATCTGGCAGTGGCATCACGCTATTTATTCACTCCCGGCATATTTGCCGCGCTTGAAAAAACTGTTCCGGGACTGCATCACGAAATACAGTTGACCGATGCTGTACGGATATTGCTGCAGAATGAATCCGTTTACGGACGCCGGATTTCCGGCAGACGTTTTGACCTCGGCAGTAAAAGCGGATTTATTGCCGCCAATTTGGAATTCGCCATGCGTTGTCCTGAATTAAAGGAGAATCTGGACAAAATGCTGAAACAACTCCTTGAATGTAAAAATTGAAAAAAATAAACCGTGTTCAACAAACTTGTAAAAAAACTTTTCAATGTTCTGTTCGCTCCCAAAAGTGTCGCTCCGGAAAAAGTAAAAAAATCTTCTTCCCGTAAAAAAACACACTCGCAAAGGTCCGGACAGATGCCGCCCCGGAACAAAAAACGCAATGAAAAAAAATCATTGCCGGTTTCAAACAAAAAACTCTCTCCGGCAAATGTCAGACCGGCTGTCGCCAAACCGCCGCGTCCGGAAAAATTGCATGATGTGGCAGTTCAGGAAGGTAAAATGCGTTTTCTTGATCTGGCACTGGCGGAAGCGGTCCAATTCGGCATTCAACATGCCGGATTTGAGTATTGCACCCCGATTCAGCAGATGACACTGCCGGCACTGCTTGAAAACCGCGACCTGGCGGGCAAAGCCCAGACCGGTACCGGAAAAACCGCAGCGTTTCTGCTGGCTTCATTCACCCGTCTTTTAAATACTCCGCTTGATGAACAAGCTCCGGGCACACCGCGCATGGTCGTGCTGGCTCCGACCCGGGAACTGGCTATACAAATCCATAAAGATGCCTGCAGTCTGGGAATTTTTACCGATTTGAATATCGCGCTGGTCTTTGGCGGCATGGAGCATGAACTTCAGCGGCGCACGCTTGCCGGCAGAGTCGATGTGCTTATCGGTACCCCGGGAAGGGTCATCGACTTCGCCCGGAGCGGAGCGTTGAAACTGCACAAAGTCGAGATTTTAGTGATAGACGAAGCCGACCGGATGCTGGATATGGGATTTATTCCGGATGTCAGACGCATTGTTTCCCAGATGCCGCAAAAAGGGGAGCGGCAGACGCTGCTTTTCAGTGCCACGCTGGAAGAAAAGATTTTGCGTCTGGCTTCCGGCTGGCTGGCTGACCCGGTCGTCATAGAGAGCGAGCCGGAAAAGATGGTCAGCGACAACATCGAACAGACTTTTTATTCGGTTCTGCGCGAAGAGAAATTGGCATTGCTCCTTTATCTGCTGCGCACGATGGAGTATGAAAGGGTGCTGATTTTCGGCAACCGGAAAGACGTGAATTTGCGTTTGCAGTACGATTTGGCACGCTATGGTTTCACTGTACCGCTGCTCTCCGGGGATATTTCGCAGGAAAAAAGGATAAAGATTCTGGAAAAATTCCGTTCCGGCAGTGAAAAAATCGTGATCGCCACCGACGTTGCCGCCCGCGGTATCCATGTAGACAATGTTTCATTGGTGATAAATTACGATTTGCCGGAGCAGCCGGAAGATTACATCCACCGCATCGGCAGAACCGGCAGGGCAGGGCATCACGGAGTGTCGGTAAGTTTTCTCTGTGAATACGGTGCTTACTATCTGCCGCCGATCGAAGAGCTGCTCAATGCCCGGTTCAGCAGTATTCTGCCGGATGAAAAAATGCTGCAGCTGCCGCCGGAAGTGGAAAATGTAAAACTCCCAGATCCGGAGAAAAAATTCAGCCGCGGCAAAAAACAGCTTCGTGGCGGCAAACGCCCCCGGCGGTAGAAAAATCCCGCTTTTTTACGAGGCATGACATGAAAGATAAAAAAGCTTTCTCCGGATGGCTGCTGCTGTTTTTCATCACCCTTATTTACTTTTTTGCCAATATGCAAAAAGTATTGGTTCCGGGGGCGACATTCAATGAAATTCAACAGATGTTCGCTCTGGATGCCGCAGATGTGACCCGGAGCGGAGCGGTATTTCTCTATGTTTACGCGGCAGCTCAATTAGTGACCGGTTTACTGGCGGACAGGTATTCCGGGACACGGGTTATCATTGCCGGAGGGGTTGTTTTCTGTGCCGGTTCATTGATGTCGGCATGGGTTGTCAACTATCCTCTGCTGTGTTTCAGCCGCTTTCTTACCGGTCTGGGGGCGGCGGCAATATTTTTGAGCATGGTAAAAGAGATCGCCGTAAGGACCGGGAGCGCGTTTCCTTTTTATCTGGGAATAGCCACAATAATCGGTTATTCCGGAGCGATTACCGGAGCGTCGCCGTTTATTGCCGGAGTGGAATGCTTCGGGTACAGCAAAATGATGTTCTTTACGGCGGTGTTAACTATAGCTGTTTACATCGGATTTCTGTTCGCCGCCGGTAAAAACAAACTGGCTCCGGTGTGCCGCGAAGTGAAATTTTCCCCGCGCTCATACGGAGTGTTTTTTGTTAGAAAACATAATTTCATCATCACCATATCCATCGGAATAAATTTTGGTACATACTTTGCCTTGCAGTCGATAATCGGCAAAAAATTTCTGGAAGATTTCTGCAATATCAGCAACCATTCCGCCGGGGCAGTAATGACTGTGACTATGCTCATTGCAGCGGTAAACGGATTTATTCTTGCCAATTTGAGCCGGTTGTGCGGCAACCGGCGGCGTCCGATTCTGCGTTTTTCGTCATTCGGGTGTCTGACCGGGGCGGCAATAATATTTTTTGCGGTATTGGGTGATTACCGGATTCCGTTGCTGCCGGTCGCCGGATTGCTGCTGCTCTCTGTTGCCGGAAATGTTTCTCCGATTTCCGCCGCATTGATAAAAGAGACCAATGAAGAGCAGTGTTTCGGAACGGTGATGAGTGTGAGCAACAGTTTTGCTTACACGGTAACGGCCGTTTTCGGCGGCACATTAGGGAAACTGATGGATATTTTTCCGCCGGAAGTCGTTTCGGGGGTGAATATTTACGGCAGAAATTCATATTTGCTGGTATTCGGCGTTCTGCTTCTGCTCGGAGTGATTTCAAGTGTGATGTCAATTTTTATGCAGGAGTCTTACGGCAGGAATATCGCCGCTTCAGTGCGTTGATCAATGGCGGGGGTCAAGTGCATCCCGCAGGGAATCCCCGAGGATATTCAGTGCCAGAACCAATATAAACAGTGCGCTTGATGCCGAGGTTATTTCCCACCAGATGCCGCTCCACAAACGCGCCTGCCCGTCGGAAATCATCAGCCCCCAGCTGGGCGCACTCTGCATTCCCAATCCGAGATAGCTGACGATAACTTCAAGCATTACCGCTCCGGCAAAAAGCGTGGTGAAATAGATTATCACCAGATGAAAAACATTGGGGAATATATGGCGCATGATTATACGCATATTGCCCACACCGGCGACTTTGGCAGCAGCAACAAAACCTGAATTTTTCAGCTTCATCGTTTCGCCGCGCACGACCCGGCAGAGTGTGACCCAGCCGCTCAAACCGATGGCAAGATAAACACCGACCATGCCGGGTTCTGTATTCAAGACCTTCGCCGCAAGAGCAAACGCTCCGGCAAGGGCAGGGGAGAGAAACTCCTGACTGAACAGCAGCGCAAATGCCAAAACAAACAGCAGTGTCGGCATCGCGGCAAATGTACTGTATATCCAGACGGCAGTTTCATCTGTTCTGCCGCCGAAATAACCGGCGGTCATGCCCAGAAATACCCCGATGACTGCGGCGGTGATTCCGGCAACAGTTCCGACTTTCAGGGCACTGGCACTGCCGGCAAGTGTCCGCAAGAACACATCACGGCCCTGATAATCCGTACCGCAAATGTGGGCGAAAGAGGGCGGCGCATAACAGTTCGCCGGGTCAGAAAGCATATATGCCGGTATTTGACCGGCAAATTTACAATGGAGACTGTATATTTCAAATCCGGCGGCGATGACCAAAAAGATTATTACCACGACCAACGCGCCGACTCCCCACGGGTCCGCAAAAAATTTATTCCGGGCGCGGCGGTCGCTCATCGTTTTTCCATTTCCATTTTTTTCAAAACCACCTGCAGCAAAGCCACATCTGCCGGAGTCACACCGTCAATGCGTCCGGCCTGTCCGAGAGTGACCGGACGGATTTTTTCCAGTTTCTGCCGGGATTCGTTGCATAAGCCGCGGACAGCAGAATAATCAAAATCATCCGGAATAACGGTATCTTCAAGCTTTTTCAACCGGTTTATTTCGACAGCTTCGCGCTGCAGATAGCCGTCATATTTTGCCTCTATAAGCAGTTCCTGCCATACCCGGCGCCCGATGCGGTCATCCGGCAGCTGCAGCAGTTGTGCCACTTCGCCGCTGCGGGGCAGGGGAGTACCGGGGGCAATGTCACGCAATGCGGCAAAGAGTGTCTGCCGGTTGAATTTCGTTTCGCGCGCAAAGTGCCGTTTTTCGTTCAAAAGTGTTTCATACTCAAGGTATTGCTTGAACTTATCTTCGCCGAGTATTCCCCATTCATGCGCCATACGGCACAAACGCAGATCAGCATTTTCCTGCCGCAGAGTAAGACGGTATTCCGCGCGGCTGGTAAAGAGACGGTACGGTTCGACGATTTCCTTTGTTGAAAGGTCATCCAGCATCACTCCGATATAGCTTTTATCACGTCCGGGAAATACCGGCTCTTTGCCTGCGGCACAGCGGGCGGCATTCATTCCGGCGATAACTCCCTGACCGGCGGCTTCTTCATAACCGCTGGTACCGTTTATCTGTCCGGCAGTAAAAAGGTTTTCCCAGAATTTATTCCGCAGGGACCTTTCGGTCTGGTGCGGCGGAATAAAATCGTATTCAATAGCATAGGCATAGCGCGAAATCACCGCATTGCTCATGCCGGGCAGGGTGCGTATCATCAACTTCTGCACCTCCGGAGGCATACTGCTGGAAAAACCGTTTATATAATACTCACCCGTGTCGGCACCTTCCGGCTCAAGAAAGAGCAGATGATACGGATGCTGGGGAAAACGCACCACTTTATCTTCAAAAGATGGACAATAACGTGTCCCGATACCTTTTATGACTCCGCTGTACATCGGGGATTTATCCAGATTTGCCCGCACCACGTCAGCGGTCGCATCGGTGGAGTGAAGCATATAACACGGCAAATCCCGCCGGTTGGCATTTACCAATGCCGGACGCAAAGACATATTCCAGAAGCTGAATTCCTCACTTTCCGGTTCAGACGGCTGCAGCTGCAATCCCGAAAAATCAATGGTTTTATCCAGCACCCGGGGAGGGGTGCCGGTTTTCAATCTGCCGATTTCCAGATTCAACTGTTCACGTAAAGCCGTTGAAAGGTCACATGACGCCTGGTCTCCGGCTCTGCCGCCGGGAAAATTCATCAATCCGTAATGGAGCGTGCCGTTAAGCGATGTTCCGGTGGTCAGGACTACGGCATCACAATAGATTTTATCCTGAAAATTGGTCGTTATACCGCAAATTCTGCCATCATTGAGCAGAAAGCCGGTGACTTCAGATTGCAGAATATCCAGGGCAGGGGTGTTTTCCAGAAAAAGCTTCATCCCGGAGCGGTAAACCGCTTTATCGCACTGCGCCCGGGGCGACCATACCGCCGGACCTTTGGTGCGGTTGAGCATCCGGAACTGGATCGCCGCGGCCTCTGAAACGATTCCCATGGCACCGCCCAGGGCATCGATTTCCCGGACCACCTGACCTTTGGCAATACCGCCGATCGCCGGATTGCAGCTCATCTGGGCAATATGGTCCATGTTGAATGTGACCAGCAGCACATCAGCACCGAACCGGGCAGCGGCAAGAGCGGCTTCGCAACCGGCGTGCCCTGCACCCACAACTATGACATTATATTTTTTCATCAAAAATTACCAGAAAGATAGACCATTTTGCACAATGCATAAAATAGCACAGCTTTACAGATTTTTCCACTGTTATACCATTGATTGCCTCACAGATAAATCATGTTTGAGAATTTCACAGCACGCTCTTTTTACTCCCGCGAAATAAAAAAATTCAGGAACCGCAGTGTTTTGAGGTTGTAATGTCGAGTTTATATAACGTCGCATAATGTGCGTTATGTTAAGTTGGGGCAGGTGTGGTTTTAATTTTTGTTTGCGCCTATATTGTTGATTATAAATATATTAGATAATGCTTTAAAACAAATTGTAAATAACTTGATAATAATTTTCCGTTGTATACAGAATTTGCAGCAGCATATTGCACATCATACCGGGTGCATCGCCGTTTTTGACAAATCATAATCGTTGTGATACATTATATAAACAGCAAAAGAAATACAGTGAAATAAGTGATATTTTCGGAAAGGAATAAAAATGAAACCGTTTTTTGTTTTTTCAGGTCAGGGCGCACAGTTCCCGGGAATGGGGTTGGATCTTGCTGAAAAATCTGCCGCAGCGGCGGCAATATTTGAAAAAGCCGACCAGACTCTCGGTTATGCTTTGAGTGAAATCATTTTCCGCGGTTCGGCAGAAGAGTTGACCGGCACGATAAATTGCCAGCCGGCGATATATACCATGAGCTGTGCCGCCCTCGCCGCTTTTCAGGAGAAATTTCCGGAAATCACTCCGGTGGCCTGTGCCGGTTTGAGTCTGGGGGAATACGGTGCGCTTTATGCCGCCGGAGCATTTGATTTCACTACCGGGGTGAAATTGCTTGCCAAGCGGGCGGAACTGATGGATGCCGCCTGCAAAGCCACTGATGGCGGTATGGCAAGCGTACTTAACGGTGATGTTGAAGTCATCCGTCAGGTATGTGCTGAAAACGGCGTCGATGTGGCGAATTACAACAGCCCGGGACAAATCGTTATTTCAGGTGAGAAGTCAAAACTTGCTTCTGCGGTCGATGGCTTGAAAGCTGCCGGAATCCGCAAAGTTATCGTGCTCAATGTTGCCGGGGCGTTTCATTCCCGTTTGATGGCAGGTGCCGGAGAAGCTCTGCAGCCGGTCATTGAAAAGCTGGATATAGCCCTGCCCCGTATTCCGGTGTACCACAACAGCACTGCACTTCCGGCGGCGGATGTTGCCGCTCTGAAAAACAATCTGACGACCCAGGTTGCCGGTTCTGTCCGCTGGGAAGAGTGCGTCCGTGCCATGGCTGCGCTCGGTGGTGACACCATGATTGAATTCGGTCCCGGCAATGTGCTGACCAAGCTCTGTTCCCGAACGCTTCCGGAAATCAAAACGGTCAATATCGATTCCTGTGCGGCGATCGACAACTTTGTCTGCTGAAAAATGAGATTCCCGGTTCTGTTTTTTGACCTTGACGGCACGATCAGTGACACTGAACCCGATATCCGGGCGGCGTGGCTGGCGGGGATCGCGGCATTGGGATTGGAGTGTCCATCTTTTGATTCGGTATTCCGGGTCGGACCGTCATTGCCGGAAACAGCGAAAATGCTGTTTCCGGATGTTTCTGACAGGTTGCGGGAAAAAATCATGGCATCGTACAAAAAATATTACGATGATGCCGAATCTTACACTGCACTCCCCTACCCCGGCATGGTCGAAGTTATCAAAGAGCTTGCCGGTTGCGGCTGTAAAATATTTGTTGTCACCAACAAACGCTTCAAACCGGCAAAGAAACTGATGTACAAATTCGGTTTATTGCCGGCTCTCTGCGGTATAGTGACTCCGGACATAGTTTCGCCGGAATATCTGATTTCCAAACCGGATATGGTGAAACTCGCTCTGCGTATTTCCGCGCTTGATGTTCCCCGGCAGGCATTGATGGTCGGTGACACAGAAATAGATATAAATGCCGGTAAAGCCAATGACTTATCCACTTGCGGAGTGACGTGGGGCTATGCCCTGCCCGGCGGATTGGAAAAATCCGCGCCTGATTATATCATCAATACTTCAGCGGAACTGCTGACACTTATGTGATATTGACGAAAAAAGCTGTACAATTCACTAATGCATGAACGATGACGGCGCAGGCAAGATTTCGGCATTTGAGGAAGACATACTGAAACCCGCATCCCAGCACAAACAGCCCCGGCAGACCGGTGACGAAAAAATGTATTGCGGCAAAAAGCAGTGCTGTTCCGGCAAATGCTGATGCCGGATGGATTTTGTGCCAGAGAGAATATATGAGGCGGCGGAAAAGTGTTTCTTCCAGACAGGGCGTGACGATGCATACAGCAGCAAACAGCACTGCCGCATCTGCTGCGGAGGAGGTGGATATCATCTCTGCCAGAGATTGTTTTTCCGGGAAAGAGATCCCGGCTCCGGAGAGAAGTTTTTTCCACAATTCCGTGACCAGTGCCGAAGAGAGCATCAATCCCGGGAATGCCGCCGCCATAACATAAATATCCTTGACAGTTAGTCTTTTGCAAGGGAAGTTTTTCAGCGGCATGAACAGGGCAAATCCGCCGGAAAGCCCCGCCAGCAGCAATGCCCAATGCGGCACCAGAAACCGGCACAGTATTCCGGGGAAAAGCAGTAATGCCGCTGAAATCCACAGAATACGGAACCCGGCTCCGGCAACAGGAACAAACTCAATTTCCGCAAACGCAAGTTTTTTCCAGAGAGATTTCACGCTCATTTTCACTCAAATGCGTAATCGTTATTCTGACCGCGTCATCGGGGATAAGCCCCCCTGCCCTTTCCGGCCATTCAACAAGTTTCACCGCATTGGCATCGTCAAAAAATTCATCCACGCCGAAAGCAAGCGCGGCTTCGGCCGATGAAATTCTGTAGAGGTCGAGGTGATAAAGCCTGCCGCCCTGCGGCAGATTGTACTCCTGCACGATGGTATATGTCGGGCTGGATACCGGTTCGGTTATTCCCAGTCCGCGGGCAAAACCGCGGGCGAAAACCGTTTTTCCCGCACCGAGGTCGCCCTGCAGTGTGACCAGAGTGCCAAGCGGCAGCTGCTGTGCCAGACAACAGGCGAAAGCTTCAGTATCTTTTTCCGCAGAAGAGATGATTTTTTTTACAACACTGTCCATAAATGCTCCGGCAGATTATTTTATATTTTCAAGTTTTCATTGAATATACTGCCGGAAACGCGGATTTCAAGCGCGTGAATTTGAAAAATCTGTTTTTTTGTGCTATTTTAAAAGGATGTCAAGTTGTTTATTATGAAAAGCAAAAGAAAGTTTTTCCTGTTATGTGCGCGATTTCCGGTATTGTAAACACTCACGGCAAAAGTTTCGGCGACACCATAAAAAAGATGAACTCTGTTCAGCAGCACCGGGGACCGGATGATTGCGGTGTTTTTGAGTGTGAGAGCGCGGTTCTGGGTCATTGCCGTCTGGCAGTCATTGATATTGCCGGCGGTCATCAGCCCATGGTCAGCGACAACGGCAGAACCGTGGTCGTGCTCAACGGCGAAATATACAATTTTGCGGCGTTGAGAAGCAAACTTACTGAACTCGGGCACTGTTTCCGGACTGAATCCGACACAGAAACACTTATCCATCTTTACGAAACGTACGGCAGTGAGTGTGTCAATTATCTGGACGGGATGTTTGCATTTGCCGTTTATGACACTGCCAGAAAAAAACTTCTGCTGGCACGGGACAGACTCGGTCAGAAGCCGCTGTTTTATTTTATGGATGGTGACACACTGGTTTTTGCCAGCGAAATTTCCGGACTGCAGCAATATCCGGGATGTCCGCAGGAATTGGATAAAGAGGCGATACACAACTATCTTTCGCTGCAATATGTGCCGCAGCCGGATACGGGATTCAAAAACATACGCAAACTGCTTCCGGGGCATATTCTGGAACAGCATCTGGATAATCCGCAAATCTCAATACGCTGTTACTGGCAGGCGGATTTTTCTATAAAAAACAGTACGCTTTCATTCGCATCGGCAACATCGGAATTGCGCCGTCTGGTGGAAAAAGCTGTGGAAAAACGTCTGGTTTCCGATGTGCCGATAGGTACGTTTCTTTCCGGCGGAGTGGATTCGTGCATTGTCACCGGCATTACTGCAAAATTGACGTACCCTGCCCCGTGTGATGCTTTTACTGCGGCATTTCCCGCCGCCGCTTATGATGAACGCGATGCCGCCCGCCGTTCTGCAGAGATAATCAACAAAGTGTCAGGCGGGAATCTGCGTCACCACGAAAGAGAAATTCAACCGGCAGATTTTCATCTGGTCGAATCATTGTTTGCCCGCTTCGGAGAGCCGTTTGCCGATGCGTCAGCGTTGCCGCTTTATCTGTTGAGTAAATTCGCGCGGGAAAAAATCACCGTCGCGCTCTGCGGAGATGGAGCCGATGAAATTTTTGCCGGATATGAGCGTTATATGGCAATGCGTTATGCGGAAAAACTCTATTTTCTGCCGCAAGCGACCAGAAAAGTTTTTTTCAACTTTCTGGCATCATGTTTTCCCAATCACGGCGAGCGCAGCACAAGCGGCAGGATAAAAAGGTTGCTGAAGTTATTCGCCGACCCGGAAAATACCGGATACTTCAATTTGCTTGACCGCTGTCCGGAAGCATTGAAAAAAGAGCTGTACGGCAGCCAGATGCAGAAAATGCTTTCCCATAATTCCTCGGAATGTTTCACCTCGATAAACTGGGAGCTTATAGCCAGGGACAAGGTGGAAAAGCTCGGAGAACTTGATTTACGCACCTATTTGCCGTGCGATCTGCTGCCCAAAGCCGATACCGCATCCATGGCAAATGCTCTGGAACTGCGCAGTCCGTTTCTGGACAAAGCGGTGGTGGAGTTCGCCAGCCGTCTGCCGATAAAATACAAACTTTCCGGCAAACAGCGCAAATATATTCTCTGTGCGGCATTCCCGGAATTTATCACCCCGGAAGTGCTGAACCGGCCCAAACGCGGTTTCGGAGTACCGGTTTCAGAGTGGTTGCGCGGCAGCTGGAAAGAAGCGGCATTTGACAAACTTTTCAATTCGCGCCTGACCGGTGACGGGTTCATCAAAGAAGATGCACTGCACAAATACTGGGCACTGCACCAGAATGGCCGCGATTACGGCTATCTGCTGTGGGATCTGCTGATATTGGCAATGTTTCTGGACCGCAATCCGGAAAGCCGTTGAAATTTTTCAACAGCCTCTCTGTTAAAAAAGAGAGTTTATCCAATCCTTTGCTTCGGGATTGTAGTGGGCAAAGTTTTTCTTGGCGAATTTTGCTATCCCGCGGGCGGTGTACGAATCCATGCCGACTCTGATACGGAACCACTCTCCGTTGCCATATCCGGTTGACTCCGGAACAAAAAATCCGGCGTGACGGCTGTCGACCATCAGGACAAGTGATTCACCGCGATGACCGTCGCTCAACAGTTGCCACTGGGTTTTGCCCATCCGGTCAATGCGGATTTCCAGATCGCACACATCAGGATTTCCCGGACGCGGAACCGCTCTTGCCGCCCTGATGCGTCTGCTGCTGAAAAGCGGATTGGCATTTATCCACATCGCGCTGCCGTCCAGACATGTGATTTCTTTTTCCAGAGATGTTGCCCGCGGGTAGCGGACAGTTTTGAATACACCGATGACAAAGCGCGGTTCAAAATCATCGCTGGTGGGGTCTTCTGACGCGTAACTTTCCTGCAGTGCCTCCTCCAGAATTTCGCATCCGCAAAACAGAAACGAACTGCAGAACAATGCCGCAAACAACATAAAAATACTTCTTTTCATAAAATAATCTCCAAAAACAACAATTTTTATTGTGAAACTTCTTGCGAAGCATTTGATATTCATGTATATTAACTCCAAATTGGTAAAATTTCCACTGCAGAAGTGTAAAAAATGATAAAATATCTTGTAATTGGTGATCCGATCGGGCACAGCCGCTCCCCCGGAATGCAAAATGCCGCATTTGAGGCATACGGTATGGGGCGTCCTTACGGTATCAAACTGGTGACGCCGGAAGAGCTGCCGGATTTTTTTGAATTTGCCGGGAAAGAGCTGTGCGGAGTCAATTTGACTGTGCCGCATAAAATACGTGCGGCACAACTGGCGGACCGTCTGACTCCGCGGGCGGCGCAGTGCGGCAGTGTCAATACGCTTATTATCAAAAACGGCACGATAGAGGGCGATTCCACTGACGGTGTCGGTTTGGAAAGAGCATTGCAATACTGTTTCAACGAGCCGCTGGCGGGGAAAAGCATTCTTTTCTGCGGAGCTGGCGGAGCCGCCCGGGCGACATCGGTGCATCTTGCCATGTGCGGAGTCCGGGAAGTCAATTTTCTCAACCGGACGCTCTCCAAAGCTGAAGAGCTTGCCGCATTGTGCCGCTGCGCCAATCCGGAAATAAGTTGTCAATGTGCATCCGCTGAAAATCACACGCTGGCAAAAGAGCTGCTGGAGCGGGCGGATTTTCTTATTCAGGCGACATCTCTGGGGTTGAAAGCCAGCGACCCGGCGCCGATTCCGCTTGAATGGCTGCAGCCCGGAATGAAACTGCGGATATTTGATACGATATACCACCTTACCCCGTTGCAGAAACGTGCCGCTGAAGTCGGGATCGAATGTACCGGAGGCAAAGAGATGCTCATTCAGCAGGGCGCAGAGAGTTTTACCGCCTGGACTGGATTGGAAGCCCCGCTGGAAGTCATGCGCCGGGGATTTGACACAGGGAGTGCCGGCAGATGATAAACTGGCAGATGTGGTATCATTTAAGTGAAACAGATTGGTATTCCCGTATCGGAATGGTTTATCCGGCGGTGTGGGCGGTGGTGTTTTTCTGGATATTCGCTTTCGGGGCCTGCTGGGGAAGTTTTCTCAATGTGTGCATATGGCGGATACCGCGCGGGGAATCGCTTTCCAAAGCCGCCAGCCATTGTACGAGCTGCGGCAAGCCGATTTGCTGGCATGACAATCTGCCGGTGATAAGTTTTCTGATTTTGCGCGGCAGATGCCGCCATTGCCGGAGCAGTTACTCGGCAGCATATTTCTGGGTGGAATTGTGTTGCGGAGTGCTTTTTGTGCTTGAGGTGCTGAAAAGCGGCTTTCTGCGGCAGACACCGGCGGTCATTCCGGCTGAATTTGCCATGATATTTTTTGCGCTCGGATGTGCATTGATCGATATAAAACACCGGATTATTCCCGATAAAATGAATTATGCGGCAATGGTTTGCGGTTTGATTTCAGCATTGCTGCTGCCGCAGGCGTGGGGGGATCTCCCCCGGTTGACAGCAGGAGCGTTGTGTATCGTATCCGGAGCACTTCCGGCATTGATACTCTATCTTTTTGCCGCAGCCGGTAAATGGCTCTGCCGCAGAAATGTTGTCGGGATGGGCGATGTGAAGTTTGTCATGGCAAGCGGTATGCTTATCGGAATGCCCGGAGCAATATTTGCCCTGCTTTTTGCCTGTATATCCGGCTCACTGTGGGGGATTTTTACCCAAAAAGGAAAAGAGGAGAAGTTTATTGCCTTCGGTCCGTTTCTTGCCGCAGGAACGGTCATCTGGATATTTTCCGGAAATTTCCTGCTTGATATTTATTACAGAATTTGTATAAACATATAAAAAGGAGTCTGTTCTTATGTGCAAACCGGTTTCCAAACGTCCGTCGTGGGATAAATACTTCATGGATATTGCCCATGTCGCGGCAACCAGAAGCAACTGCAGCCGCCGTCAGGTGGCAGCTGTGGTCGTGCGTGATAAACAAATCATTTCCACCGGTTACAACGGGACTCCCCGTGGAATAAAAAACTGTTCCGAGGGCGGATGCCCGCGCTGCAATTCCAATGTGCCTTCCGGAGAAGGTCTGCATCAATGCCTGTGCAGTCACGCCGAAGAAAACGCCATCGTGCAGGCGGCTTATCACGGTATCATGCTCAAAGGTGCGACACTTTATACCACATTCAGCCCGTGTCTGCTCTGTGCCAAAATGATAATCAATGCCGGAATCGTGGAAGTTGTTTATCACGAGCATTATTCGATAGATGATGTATCCATGTCCCTTCTGGAACAAGCCGGAATCACCGTGCGTCCGCTGATGGAGGATTGCTGATGACAGAAATTGTGGAGCCGTCAGAAAACATTTTGAGCTTATCTGACGCTGTCAAATGGCGGGAAGCGTTATCATTGCAAAAAAAGCGTCTGGTCGTCACAAACGGATGCTTTGATATTTTGCACCGCGGACATATATCTTATTTATGTCAGGCTCATTCTCTCGGAGATGAATTGCTGGTGCTGATAAACTCCGATGCCTCCGTAAAGGCACTGAAAGGTCCGACGCGTCCGCTGGTTTCTGAAGCTGACCGGGCGTATGCATTGAGTGCATTGAAGCCGGTGAGCCGGGTCGTCGTTTTTGATTCTCCGCGTTGTGACCGCGAACTGACGGTACTGCGTCCTGATGTTTACATCAAAGCCGGTGACTACACCATACAGTCATTGGATGATTCAGAAAGAGCTGCTCTGGAAAACTGCGGTGCGGAAATAGTTTTTGTGCCGTTTGTGCAGGGTTTTTCCACCACAGAACTTGTCAACAGGATAAACGCTCAAAACGTCTGACGCCGGTGGTATCTGATAAAATCGCCGAAAGCTTTTTCCCGGACATTCTGCGGAGCGTTTTCCATAAAGAAATCCAGTGACCACTCCGGCGTATGGACAAAGATCCTGTCGCCATTCATCCAGCACAGGGCAGCATTTTTAGAGCTGAAAAGCGATTTGCCCATAAATGAATCGGGGGCGATACCGCCAATCAAATCGACCAGTGTCGGAGTGAGATCTATGCTGGAAGCAAATTTATCCAGCTTTATTTTTTGAAAAATCTGTTTTTGCGGCGTTATGAATATCAGCGGTATCCGTGCCGGAGTAAATTCCGGCCGTTTCAGGTAATTTTCGCCGTGAGTGGCGGAGTGGTCAGCTGTGACCACAAGCAGTGTCCTGTCATTGTACAGTTCCGGGTCGCGCATGATTTCAGAGAGAAAAACTCCCAGATTGCGGTCTGTGGTGTGCAATGCCTGTAAAAACGGTGTCGGAAAGCGCAGTTTTTCTTCCGGAGTTATGCCGCTGGCGGTATATGGCGGATGGCTGTCCATCGTGCTTACAACTGCTATCATGCGGCGGTGCGGAGATTTTTTCAGCACCTGCACTACTCCGTTGTAAAGTTCCGGATCGGAAATCCCCCAGGTACAGCTGCGGTTGAGCGCGTATTGACTGCTCCACTCTTCCAGAAAATATTGCTCGTGGGGATTGAATATTCCGGCATAAGTTTTGCGGTTGTCACCGAATATCCCCGACAACGGGGCAAAATACGTGCAGTGATATCCCTGTGGTCCGGCAATGGAAAAAAGCGACATTCTCTCCTCTTTGCTCCGGTATTCACGCATATAATCCAGACGGGAACGAAGCAATGCCGTCAAAGCCCAGCTGGTCGGTTGTGAAGCAGTGAAATAATTGGTCATCGCCGGATACTCCTGCATCAATTTATCCAAAACCGGCGTGATGCCTTCCGGCATGGCGGGATTGACGGCACGGATATACTCCAGGTCGAGAGATTCCAGTGCAATGATTATTATTTTGTCAAAAACCGGTTCCGGCGGCGGAGTCAACTCTCCGGTGGGATCACTGTTTTTTCTGGCGAACATCCTGTATTTGTGCAGCAGTTCCAAACTTTCGGGGTCTGAAAAAACGGTGTTTTTGTCAACTGCCGCCGGCATGATGTTGTGCAACGCATCATTGGCATAATCCACAGAAAGAAACGGCAGCGGTCTGACCAGATGTCCGGTGTAATAGTCGTGGGCATCAAATTTTACAACCGCGACCCCGTATAATAAATTGGATATGATGGATAATAAAAGCAGTACGGCAAAAAGAAAACTCCATAAAACCGGAATTTTTTTGCCTTTTTTGCGGTTGGTGCGCCAAACCAGAATGCAAATATATATCGTTGCCGCAGTGATCAATAATATCAGCGGAATCAGCCAGAGATAATAAACCCTGCCCAGCACAGCCTGCAACGCATAATGACCGGAGTGTTCAAGCAGCAGCCGCACCGATTGAAAATCCAGCGGCATGAATGTTTCCCGGTAAATAATGATTGACACCACGCGCAGAAATATGTTGATAAAAGATGAAATTATTGCCCCGACGGCACATATTCTGCTGCGGAAAATCAATGCCGGAAAAAACAGCAGCAGCGGCAGTAACGCATCCCCGAAAAGCGGCCAGGGAAAATACGGCACATGACCATTCCGGGTAAAGTTTGAAATCATCAATGCCAGAAATCCCGACACCAGCGTCAACACCAGCATCAGCAGCACTGTGGCACTGCGGGCAAAGAAATATTTCAAACGCATATTCATCGCTTCACCGCATCAGAAATGCACGGTTTCCCCGGGCTTGACACACCTGATGTTTTCCGCTTTCCAGCCGTCCGCATAGAACCATACTGTCTGTGCGGTCGGATTGTAAAGCATTCCACCGTTTGCTCCGGCAACCAATGCTCTTACGGCTTTGATATAGCGGCATATTTCGATGTTGGTAGCATACCATGAATCATCCTGTCCGGCGAGTTTACCGCAGATATCTTCCATCAGCTGCCAATTATCATCCCGGTCAAATTCGTACGAATGACCGTAGATATTGAATATTTGCAGCAGAGGGCGTTTTTCCTGCAGAAATTTATCTGTATGCTCCAATGCCTCCCGGTGGTGACAGGTCGGATGCCAGCGCATGAAATCATCCGGGATATACCGTGCGGAATATCTGCATTCCGTGGTTCTGGCATATTCGATACCGGCGGCACGCAAAATCGCAATGACCTCATCTGAATACTGTCCGCACGGGTAAGCAAACCCTGTGACCGGATAAGAGCATATTTTTTCCAGATTCACTCTGTCGTTCCACACTTCCCGGATCGCATCTGTGGCGGCGCAACGCTCCATACCGGCATGAAATTCGGCGTGAGCGGCGATTTCATGGGATACGTAAAGCTCCCTGTATTCAGTTACAGGCAGTTTTTCAGGGTATTCCATGCCGGAATTGATGTTGAAAGTTGCTTTTAAATTGTATTTGTTGAAAATTTTCACCAGCTGCCGGTCGGAAACCGTACCGTCATCGTAGCTGAATGTGACTGCTTTGGGTTTGCCGCCCGGAAAAAGATAAAGCGGAGTCATTTACTCACCTTTGATTTTTTTACCGCCCGGATTATCTGCGGCGGGCGGGAGTTCTGCAGAGGCGCGACATCAGCCGAATCTGCATCAAAATCTATTTTTGTACTCCAGCCGGGACCGGAAAGCCGGAGCCGGCGGACATAGTACAAATCGTTTTTTTCAGTGAAAGCCTCTGCTTCCAACGCCCGGAATGGGGCATTCCCGTCATAACGGGTGAACTCCGCCCGGAAGGGAAATGCGTGTTCACGGGCGATCCACACTTTTACCGTCTCTTTATTTTCCGGGTCATCAAGCAGAAATACCCGGCACGGCACGATGCCGCTTATCGTTTCCGGTTCAAGTTCTTTGAGTGGTTTGAGAAAGAGAAAACTCAACACCAAATCACTTGCCCGCACTCCGACATACCCGAGTTTGTCACTTTTTGCGCTGTCCGGCATCCGGGCGATGGATGTCACTCCCGAACCATTTGCCTGTCCCAGCAGATAAGCTTCATCACCATTGAGCATAAGCTGCCCGACCGTGCGGTCGGGATGGATTATCACCCCGAAATAAATCGGCATGGTCAGCGTATCAGCTCCTTTGCGCCGGTGCTGAAGAACTCCGTCAAGTTTGGCGTAAGTGGCAACCGGACTATTTCTGCGGGCTTTGGCAAGAAATTCTGCCATCGGCAGTGTTTCCGGTGCTGCCGCACTGCCGGTGACAGCGGAAAGCAGCAAAAGGATGACAAACAGCAGTTTTTTCATTTTTCATCTCCACTGAAAGCGATTTTTTCCGCTTCTGCAAAAGATTTCACAAAATTGATCGTCAATGCCTGACGGATATTTTCCGGAAGTTCTTCCACATCTTTGCGGTTTTCTTCCGGAATGATAATATTTTCCACCCCTGCCCGCAATGCACCGACCAGTTTTTCCCTGACGCCGCCGATTGCAGTGACTTTGCCCTGCAGCGTGATTTCGCCGGTCATTGCCAGACGGGGAATCAACGCTTTGCCGGTCAGCAGTGAGCGCAGAGCCAGAGCCAGTGTGATCCCGGCAGACGGTCCATCTTTCGGTGTCGCACCGTCAGGAACATGGATATGAAAGTCGCGGGTGTTGAAAAACTCCGGTTCAATACCATATTTTTCCGCGTTGGCACGGATAAATGTAAATGCGGTTTCGGCGGACTCCTGCATGACTTTTCCCAGACTGCCGGTAAGTTTCAAATTGCCTTTGCCGCCGGGAACAGCGATCGTTTCCACAGGCAGAATAACGCCGCCGACACCTGTCCATGCCATGCCGGTGGCACATCCGGGCTGCGGCGCAACGGCTTTGTCGCGCAGAAATTTTCTTGCTCCGAGCAATTCATTGACCATCTTTCTGTCCACAGAGATTTTTGCATCCGGGGCAATCTCATTATTGACCAGTTTGCGGGCTATCTTGCGGCAGAGCTGACCGAATGTACGCTCCAGAGTACGGACTCCGGCTTCCATGGTGTAATGGTCGATGACTTCGTTTACAGCAGAAAGGTTGAATTTGACCTGTTTCGGGTCGAGTCCGTTTTCTTTCAGCTGCCGTTTGATGAGATAACGTTTGGAAATTTCCTGTTTTTCCAGAGCAGTGTATCCGGAAAGACGGATTATTTCCATACGGTCGCGCAACGGTCCCGGAATCTCTTCCAGAACATTGGCAGTGGCAATAAAAAACACCTTTGAAAGGTCAAGCGGCAATTCGATATAATTGTCGTTGAATGCAAAATTCTGCTCCGGGTCAAGAACTTCCAGCAATGCCGACGACGGATCGCCTCTGAAGTCATGGGCAAGTTTATCAACTTCATCGAGCATAAACACCGGATTGGCAGTGCCGCACCGTTTCAGATTCTGCACAATGCGTCCGGGCATGGCACCGACGTAGGTGCGCCGGTGTCCGCGGATTTCCGCCTCATCTCTGACTCCGCCGAGGGACACCCGGATGAATTCACGGTTCATCGCCCGGGCAATGGAGCGGCCGATGGATGTTTTGCCGACTCCGGGAGGTCCGACAAGACAAAGTATCGGTGCGCGCGAGTTTGCATCCGACTCTCTGCGCTGCATCACAGCGAGGAACTCCAGGATGCGGACTTTGACATCATTCAGGCCGAAGTGGTCTGCTTCAAGGATTTTTTCGGCATTTTTGCAATCCAGAGAATCCTGACTGAATTTCTGCCACGGCACATTGAGCAGCCATGAAATATAATTGTAGCTTATGTGATACTCCGGGGCGTTTTGCGGAATCAGTTCCAGCCGGTCAAGCTCTTTTTTTACGACTTCTTCGACCTTTTCCGGCAAATCAGTTTCCGCGAGCTTGCCGGACAATTCTGTAACGTCGGCATTGCTGCTTATTTCTCCCAGCTCCCTGCGGATGACTTTCAGCTGTTCGCGCAGATAGAATTCGCGTTGCGAAGCCCCCATGGACTCCTGTACATCCGCCTGAATCTGCATCCCGAGTCTGCCGGATTCAAGTTCGCGGTTGAGCAGTACGGCGAGCATATCCAAACGCATTTCCACGTTGGGAGCAGTCAGCATCATAAGTTTTTCTGCAAAAGAAAAATTCATTGCATCAGCCAGCGTGTCGGCGCAGCGGGACGGCGTGGCGGCTCCGGCTACAGCCAGCTGCAGCTCTTCCGGAAAGCCGGGTTGAAACGCCAGCAGTTCCTGAAACATCCGCACCACACCTTTTTGTCTGCCGCGGTTGTCTGTACTCAAATTGTCATGTTCAGATTCAGGCATGACCCGGTAACGCACTTTTACAGTATCAGTATCGTTTTTCAGGATGCTCATTCCGATAATACGTTTCAAACCGCGCACCACGATACGGCGGGATTCATCCGGCAGACGGATCTCTTTCACCACCCGCGCCAGCGTACCGACAGCGGCACGCTGCACACCGGAATCGTTGAATTGCGGCAATGTACCGGGGAACGGCAGAGAGTCCAGCTCATCACGTCTGGGAATGTCATTAAAGACAGCGATCATGCGGTCACTGCGCATGGCGTCTTCCAAAGCCAGAATATTTCCGGCATCTTCCAGCGGCATACTGGTCAGCGCATACGGAAAGACCACCGGTTCACGCAAGCGGAGCATGGGGACCGGCTTTTCGGCGGCGACCCCCATACCGTCTACCATGATTGAACCATTGGTATTTTCTTGATTCATTGAACGTCTCCAATCACCGGCAGTCAGCTTCCTGCATACCCTGCGGAAGCGGTGTGTATGCGGCATCTTTTATAAAGTCAAGCATCGTTTGCAAATCGACCGCACCGCCGCTGGCAGTAGCGGATTTCAAATTGAAACTGCTGAATGCCCCGCCGAGAACAAGTGCATCTTTGAGATCCCAGTTTTCGTGCAGTGCGTACATGACACCGGCGCAGAAAGCATCTCCGGCACCGTTGGTACCGACAATATCTTTCTTTTCCGCATGGAAACTCGGCACATAGATATATCTGCCGTCGGGCGTTCCGGCACAGGCACCTTCCGGGAAATGGATGACCACCGTTTTGCGGACACCTTTATCAAAGAGAAACTTGACCGCACCGGGAAGTTTTTTCCAGAGGATGTTGCCTTTTTCATCCCGCAACGCCTCTCCGGTGCAGCTTGCAGTTTCGACCTCGTTGACGATCAAATGGTCTATATACGGCAGAGCGGGCAGAACTTTCGCCCGGAATTTTTCCGGTGCTTCAGAAACAAAGTCCACCACTGTTTCATAACCTTTTTTGCTGATATGGTCAAGCAGACGCACTGCCTGTGTGCCGTATTCAGGGTCTTCACTGTCCAGTGTGTCCAGCAAAAGCAAATATGCCAGATAAAAATATTTTGCCGGAACATCGATATCGCAAAGGTCATCAAAACTCAAAAGCGCATTGGCTCCGCGGCAGTGAAAAAATGTCCTTTTGCCCTCACCGGACATAACATCGGTGAAACTGGTCGGGGCATCTGCCGAGCGGAGCATGAAACGGCTGTCGATGTTGCGTTTTTCGATTTCACTCTGAATGTAATCACCCGGTGCATCGACCCCGAGTTTTCCGGCGGCATAAAGCGGCAGTGCCGGGTCGGCGGCACGCAAATCAAACAATACGTTGGCAGGTCCCCCGCCTGAAGAAAACTCTTCTTTGAGAATGTTGCACAAATTGCCGACTCCCGGCCAGCGGTCGATGGTTTTTACCCGGTCCTGAACCCAGTTTCCGGCTCCTACGATACCTTTTTTCATTTTTTCATATCCTTATATTTGTTTGTTTAATTCAACATTATCTGTCCGCCGGTGACGGCGATGGCCTGTCCGGTTTCATATTGCTGCTCCACCGCGTAAACAATGGCTTTTGCCACGTCTGACGGGAAACAGCCGCGATTCATCGGCACCAGGCTTTCATAATGTCTGCGGACATCGGCAACTGTTTTGGCTCCGGGAACTTTACCGGCGGCAAGATACTGCACAAACAATCCGCGTTCCGGGTCACTCCACAGCGGACCGTCGAGAAAGTTGCCCGGACAGACGGCATTGACTTTGATTTTATCCGAAACAAGTTCCAGTGCGAAACTCTGCACCAAGCCGAGACCGCCGAATTTACTGCCGGCATAAGCTCCGTTGTTTTTACTGCCGGCAAGACCGCTTTTGGAGTTGACCTGAATGATGTCACTCCACAAACCGGTGGCTTTATTCTGCTCCGCCATGACTCTTGCGAAATATTTGGTGCAGAGGAAAAATCCGTTGTAGTTGACATCGGTGACAAACTCCCAATCCTTGAGCGAAAATGTTTTCACCGAACCGGCACGCGCGACACCGGCGTTGGAAATGAGAATATCCACTCCGCCGTACTCTTTGACGATGTCGCTCACAAGTGTTTCCACGGAATTTTCATCAGCGACATTGACCGCAAAACCGCGGCAGCCGCCGCCGAGAGCGGCAGCCGCTTTGGCAGCACCGTCAGCATTCATATCGGCAATAACGATATCAGCCCCCTGTGCGACCAGAGATTCCGCGATACCGTAACCGAAACCCTGGGCTCCGCCGGTGACGACGGCGACCATGCCGGTCAACGCCGAGTTGCTTCCGGAAGCAACTTTTGCCCGGTAGGATTCGACTTCCCAGTTCTCAATGAATTCCCTCTGGGCATCGTTGAGATAGTGGACCCCGCCGAATGCCGCAGCGATTTTTTCTATCCGTGAACCGTTGAGAGCCAGAGCTTTGACGGTTTCAACGGCAGCTTTGTTTTTTCCGGCACAAAAGACCGCTTTGCCGGGAACTTCCACCATGCGCGGAGCATAGGAGCGTTTCTGCCGGAAGCTGTTTATTTCAGCTGCGTCGGGAGCTTCGGAAATAACTCCGAACGCTTTGGCATAAACCAGATGGTCGGGAGTCAGCGGTCCGCGCGGGATCGGGAAATATCCCGATGCTCCGACTGTGACCGCTCTGCCGGAATCCGCTTCCGGACGCAGCAGACCGCGCAGTGCCGGAGCGTAACTCATAACCGTTTCTGTGTCGGCTTCGCCGACTGCAACCGGAGCAGTATCAACGCCTTTAGCGGCGCAATAATTTTTCAGTTTTGCCATCATGTCAGCATAAATCGCATCAATTTCAGCCGCGTCATCCGCACCGACAAAAACGCCGTGATTCTGCAAAAAGATGACTTTGGGATAAACTCCTCTGGCACTGGCATATTTCTGACATTCATCATAGACCACTTTCGCCAGAATAAATCCCGGGTCGCAGTAATCCACCCACAACGCATCAGGGAACAATTCAGCGCACACTGCCGCACCGTCATTGCCGCAAGTCATACCGTTGACCAATGCCGGATGAGTGTGAACCACATATTTAAAAGGCAGTATTTCATGCAGAGGAGCTTCCACCGACGGACGCATCCCCTCGCCTGCAATGGCAAAAGCCATCAGGCTTTTTACCTTTGCTTCACGCTCTGCTTTGGTCGCAAATTCCCCCAATTCAAAACAGCTGTGAACGATTTTGCGGTCCATTTTGACAAAATCGCTCTCTTTCATCTTTGCCAGCGATACTCCGCTGGGTTTGACATAGAGAAAATTTTCATCTTTGTATGAAGTATTGCCGCCGCCGGCAAGAATAAACTCCGGATCAGCTCCATAACGGTTGGACAATTCACGAATGACAGATAATTCCATTTTTCACCTCTTGAAAACTCTTGTTTCAACATTTTTCCGGTTCAATTCCGGTTCTCTTTTTTTTCACCCAAATGCAACTGTATCACAGTTATTATTATCAGCAGCAGAAACGCCTGTCCGACGATGACCGCCGCAGTTTTAAAATCCCCCCAGTAAACCGGCAATGCCCCCAGTGCCACAGTCAATGCCATCAAATGCACCAGAGTGACCGCATTGCGGCGGCTCAACCCCATCCGGACAAAACGGTGGGAAATGTGATTGTGGTCGCCTACCCAAAATGGTTTTCTGTTCCATGTGCGTATCAGAACTACCATCGCAGTGTCAAACAGCGGCAACGCCAGAATAAACATCGGTATCAGCACCGGAAAACGCGACAGTGAGTGACCGATGTCAAAATATGTAACCTCCGCCGCGGTGACTGCCGCCAGAAATCCCAGAAAATGACTTCCGGAGTCACCCATGAATATTGATGCCGGATTGGCATTGTAAAACCAGAATCCGCAGCACACCCCGCAATTCAAAGCCGCAAATGCCGCCCAGAAATACTCTCCATTCAAACCGGCAAAAATGGTAAAAAACGCCATTGCTATTGCGATAGTGCCTGCGGCAAGTCCATCCATGTTGTCAAAAAAGTTTATCGCATTCATCATAAGCATCAGCCAGAATACACTCAACGCATCGGTCAGCCACGGCAGATCGATGAAAAATTTTATTTTGACCTCTCCGGCGAAAACCACCAGCAGGGCAATCAAAAACTGTCCGCCGAATTTAGTACCGGCACTCAATGCCCATTTGTCATCAATAAGTCCCAGCAGCACCGCCAGAAATGCGCCGGCTTCGATAACGATGATTTTGGTTGTATAATGCCAATCTGCACCGCCGCCGAAAATATCTTTCAGCGGAAATTCCATAATGCACAGCATATAAAAGAGCCAGCTTGCAAACATCGCCGCTCCGCCCAGCAGAGCAGTTGCTCTGGCATGACCTTTGTGATTGTCCGCCGGACGGTCAAGGAATCCGAGATAATTTGCCAGACGCCGGAAATACGGCGTGAACACCGCCGTCAATGCCATTGCAGCAATAAATGTCACTCCATAAAAGATCCACCACATATATCTACCGGCCCTGCTCCATTTTGCGCCGTACTGATTCAAATATCAGCACCGTTGCCGCCTGTGCGGCATTTATAGATTCATACCCTCCCGGCATCGGTATCACGACCCGTCCGGCATCAGGCGCAAAGCCCATTACCCCATTGGGTTCACCGCCGATAACGATGACCGATTTCTCAAAAAGTCCGGGTTGTTTGAAACAGCTTTCCCCCTGGTGCGGGTCGGCGATAAAAACTTTGTCAAAACCGGAGCTGCGGGCGGCGGCGGCCAGGCTTTCCAAAGTATCAAACCGGCGCAGATTCAGTCCGAATTGCGCCCCCATGCCGGAGCGGATGGCTTTATCCCCCCAGGGGTCTATCGAACCTTTTGTATACCATAACTCTTTCTGTCCCGCCGCACGCAAGGTTCTGGCAATGGTGCCGAAATTTCCGGGGTCTCCGAGCTGGTCAAGTGCCAGAATAAAATCCCCTGCGACCGCACCGGAAAATGATTCCGGAATTTCCGCAACGGCGATCACCCCCTGCCCGGTCACAGTACCGGAAATCTCGTCAAACTCCTTTTCCGAAACGACTCTGACATCTTTTACCGCTCTGCCCAGAGTTTGCAGGCCGCGTTCTGTGGCAACGGTAAAACGAATCTTTTCCGGAAAGAATTCCAGCAATTCCCCCACTGCTCTGACGCCTTCGCAACGGCAACACCCGGAACGGCGTCTGCCGCCCCGGGTGGTCAATGCCATAAGCAAAGTTTTTTCCCGGCGGGAAAGCTCCATAGTTTATTACTTTCCTGCTTTTTTTACAGCCGGAGCAGCTTTGCCGCCGGATGTAAAATCACCGTTTTTGATCGCTGCCAGTGTGCTTTTGCTCAAAGAAACCCACAAATCAGATGCCTGCACCGCTCCCGGAACACTCATTGCCGCAACTTTGCTGAAAGCCGCCTGCGCGCCTTTGAGGTCGCCGGATTTGAGCAGAATACGTCCGGCATTGAATCCGGCTTCAGCTCTGACACCGGCAGACACTGTTGTATCTGCTTCAATGGCGGAATACGCCGCGGCGGCAGATTTGAAATCTCCGGCAAGTTCCGCGCAGAGAGCTGAATCCATCAGCGCATTTTCCCGCAGATAGGCTGAACAATTTTTTGCCGCGGCAACTTTATTGAATTCTTCCCCCGCCTGACGGAAGTCTCCTTTGGCAAAAAACATCTTTGCCAGACGTGTCCGGGCGGCGGGAACAGCCGGATGCTCTGCATTTTCTGCGATAACACCGGCAAGATTCTCTATGCCGGCAGAGGCAAGTTTTGCCCGGTAATCGCTGTCAGATTTCTGCCGGAAGTGAAACACTGCAGAAACTGCCACCACCGCAACAACGACTGCCGCGGCAAGCACAAGGCATTTTTTCCAGTTTTCCGCGATCCAGATTTCCATACGTTCACGATCGGAAAAAAGCTGTTTTTCCAATCCATCAACATTCTTTTTAGCCATGATTTGCTGCTCTCCCTGAAAAATCAATGATGTGAGAAAATACGTTCCGGGGCGTGGAAAAGTGCCACTCCCAGTTCATTTGCCCGTTTGATGACATCGGCATCACGCAGACTGCCGGCGGGAGCGATGATCGCTTTTACCCCGGCGGCGGCGGCAACTTCAACGCCGTCTTCAAAGGGGAAAAATCCGTCGCTGGACATCACGGAGTTTTCCAGAGTGCCGCTGCCGGAGTATTTCTCTTTGAATTTGACCACTGCCTGTTCGATCGCGCCGACTCTGTCCTGTTCGCCGGTGCCGACTGAAAGCGTCTGCCCGTTGGAAACGATGACCACACCATTGGAACGCACACTCAAGTTGACGTGCCAGGAAAAGAGCAGATCGCGTTTCATCTCATCGGAACACTCCACGCTGGAAACCTGTTTGCCGCAACGGCTGTTTTCACCGCTTGCCGGTTTCAAATCAGCAACACTGCACAACGAGGTCAACAGCGGAGCCGCCACGATCAATGAACCGTCCGCAAGCACCTTTATGGTATCAACTGCATTGGCGGCATCGGAACAATACTTCGGCAGCTCATCGATATTTCCGCATTTGATGATACGGATGTGTTTGTTGAGTTTGAAACGTTCCCCGTCATTGAATATTGCCAGTGCATCGGCATCGAAATCCGGAGCGACAACGCATTCAACGAATGTGCTCATGATCTCTTCAGCAGTTTCCGCATCGACTTTTACATTGAAAGCGATGACACTGCCAAATGCCGCCCGGGCATCTGCATCACGCGCTTTGACATAGACCTGCTTGAGCGTTTCCCCCGGACAACCGATCGCCGCACCGGAGGGGTTGACGTGTTTCATCACCGCACAGGCGGGAGTGCCGGGGCAGAATTTGACGATGTTCAACGCGCCGGAAATATCTTCCAGATTGGTCTGGGAAAGTCCGCTTTTGCCGTTTTTCAATATCTCCATGCCGCCGATCACGCCCTTTTCGCCTACCGGACGGTAATATGCCGCCGGCTGGTGCGGGTTGGTGCCGTAACGCAAATCATCGACTTTTTCGTACTGCTTTCCGGCGATCTCAACGACTTCGGGAAAACTGCCTACATTTTTTTCCAGATAGCTGGAACGGGACAATTCAGCTGCCATAATATCCTCTTTTTTCCTTAAAATTAATAAAAATGGAATATTTTATCATTAATACAATATATCACCATTTGAACTTATGAGCAAATGGAACTATCTTTTAAATGCGGATTTATTTGGGTTATTTTTGAAAAATCTGCAAAATCGGTGATATTATGGAGCAAAAACAGGGATTTTTTATTACATTTGAAGGTCCGGAAGGTGCCGGCAAGAGTTCGCAGGTCGCCCGGCTCGCGTCATATCTGGAATCAAAAGGCATCTCATGCCTCATCACCCGGGAACCGGGAGGCACTCCTCTGGCGGAAAATCTCCGGCAGGTAGTCAAATCCCACCGCGGTCCGGAAAAAGTCCATCCGGAAACAGAACTGCTGCTGATGGAAGCCGCCAGAGCGCAGCACGTCAGAGAATTCATCCTGCCGGCACTGGATTCCGGCAAATGGGTCATTTGTGACCGTTTCTGTGATTCCACGACCGCCTACCAGGGAGGAGCGCGGAGTTTGCAAAGCGGGATTATAGATACTCTCAACGATTTTGCTTCAGCGGCAAGGAAACCGGATTTGACTTTTCTCATGGATCTGGTTCCGGAAGAGGGCTTCCGGCGCATCCGCTCCCGCGAAAGCGAGGGATTCGACCGTTTTGAAAACGAAAAACTGGATTTTCACCGCCGGGTGCGGGAGGCTTTCAGAGAAATCGCACGCACAGAGCCTGACCGGGTGAAACTGATTGATGCAACGCTGGATATAGATGTTATCAGCAAAATCATCCGGGAGATTGTTGATGTCACTTTATTCTGAATATTCCCGGCGTTACGGCGACTTGATACGGTGTCTGGAAAATGCCAAAGCTTCCGGACGGCTCGCTCACGCCTTTCTCATCCACTCTCCCGACCCCAAAGTCCGCCGGGAATTTGCCAAAGTCGTGATGCAGATCGCCGGATGCAAAGATTCACACAACGGCAGACCCGACGTTTCATGCCGTTTCTGCTCCAGAATCGAAAACGGCCTTTATGCTGACTGCCACACTGTTTCGCCGGTAGGAAAAATGTATCAGATAAAAGTCGGTGACAGAATCAATCCTGAACCGAATACCTTGCGCGATCTGCTCGACCACATCGGATACACTTCAGGAGATTACCGCAAATTCGGAGTCATAGAAGATGCCGACCGCATGGGGGTGGAAGCGCAGAACGCATTGTTGAAAACATTGGAAGAGCCGCCGCCGGAAACAACCATAATCCTGCAGAGTGCCAACCCCGGGGCGTTGCTCGCGACCACGCGTTCACGCTGTCAGCTGCTGGAACTGCCGGATAACAAATTCCGGTTTGAATTCAACGGATTTGATACGGTAAGAGAGGCTCTCTTTGAGCTTTGTTTCACCTGCGGATGCGATATGGTAAAAATAGAATCTGCCGCAGGAAAACTTATTGAAGTTTCCCACGCGCTTTCGGAACAGACAATGCAGGATACGGAGCAGGAATTTTCCGGGGATATGGAAGTTGCCAGAAACAGCGAAGATACCGCATTCATCAAACGCATGGAGGCACGCAAAAATGATGCTGCCAGCGGAGCATATATGCGCGAACGCCGCAGTTTTATTGCGGCGGTCACGACGTTCTGTTCTCAAATCTATCTGCTTTCACACGGCGTTGCCATCACCGATCTGCCCAACGCTGAAATGTTTGAACATCTTGCCATTCCGGCGGAAATCCCACCGGAAAAAGCACAGAAGATCCTGAAAGAAGCTGAAGAGCTGGATTACACTTTGAAATTCAATGTAAACAGTGATTTGGCATTGCGGACCTTTGCCATCAATGTGGCAATGAGCTAAAGGAAACGCATACCCAGAAGCTGTTTTTGCTCATCTTTTTCCCCGAAAAGAAGCTGCAGCATCTGCTGCTGGCAGATTTTTCTGCCGTCACGGTCTTTTCTGGTGAAGTCGATTACCCACAGCTGATTTACCAACAGCGGTGTTTTTAAATCGGTCAGATGATGAAATTTTTCCGGTGTGCCGAATTGCGCTATCATATTTTTGCGTGATTCGGCGAATTTTCCGGCATCACCTATTGTTTCCGGTTCATTGGCAGCCTGCTGAAACTTCCGGAAATCGCCCTCCACCACGGCCTGAACAATGAGTTCCCCCTGCCGTCTGAAGTCGCCGGTTCCGGAGTCTTGCCGGACACACTCGCTGTGTCCGGCACACCCGGCGATGAACAATGTCAGAAACGATACCGCCAGCGTGACTTTATTCATTTTTTCACCTCATCAGCCGGAGCGTCCCACCGGCAATCGGCAACAACTATCAGTTCTGAATTTTTTACCGACTTGGATTTGCTTGAAAACAAATATCCCAGATACGGTATATCCGAGAGCCACGGCACACCGGTCGATGATTCCACAACTTCCTTTTTATTGAGACCGCCGATGACAAAAGTGCCGTTCCCGGCAAATGGCAGACTGACATTCTGATTTACAACGTTGCCCTGTGAGATCCGCGGCGCACCGTTGGACTGAAATCCGATCAGACTGGTGTTGCCGAGTGTGACGTCAAAACGGCACTCTTTCAAATTCACTGACACATTGTTGACACTCATGGTGAAGCCGTATTCACCGGAAACAGATATGACCTGTTTTTTGCCTTTGCCGACAGGAATATCCTCTCCGCTAAGAGTTGTCACGGTCTGATTCAATATTTCTGAAAGCAGTTTGTATGCTCCGACTCCGGCATCCGGGGTAGTTTGTGTTCCGGAGAGCTCCTGCGAATCATCGGCAAAAAATATTTTGGTGGTTCTGCTGAAAGAGCCGGAAGTATTGTTCCGCAGGCAGAGTTCGCCGGTATGTACAATTTTTGCTTTGCTGCGGGCGGTCAGAAAATCCAGATAGCGGGTGTTCCACTTGGGATTGAAGTTGAAAAAACTGCTCCGTTCCGAACCGTAATTGCGGTTCAGATTACCGGCTCCGCCGTAAATCGCCGCCCAGTTGTTGCGATACCTGCCGCCGACAGAAAAGAAATCAGCTCCTTCATTGTTTTTCCAGGATTGAAAATCTATCCCGATACGGTCGTCGTTTTCAGCATAAAGTTCGTAAACTTTTATCCGCAAACGCACTTGCGGGATCGGCACATCATATTTTTTCAACAGATTGGATATGTTTTCACAGGAATAATTGGAAACATCAAATATCAGCCAGTTCAAATCGCTGTCAGCAGTAACCAGATCCTGCCCCTGCCACAATTCGGTGACATCGCTGACATTCATACCGACATTTTCTATCAGCGGCATCAGATTGACCGCCGGAACAAACTTCGGCATATATATGAACATCTGCGAACCGCTGCCGAGCGGCCCCATTTCCGGATTGTCAAACATTTTCACGATAGTGTCGATACCCATGCCGTTTTTGCTGTCTTTGAAACGGTATTCTTCTGCACTGACAATAAGCAATCCGGTCCCATCGACATATTTCAGGCACTCGACAGCGGTATTGCTGCCGAGCTGGGGCTGCGGATTGTATCCCGGCTGTGCAGAAACCGTATTGAGCTGGCTTTGAGTAGTTGCCGCCTGCACCGGGAATGTGGTGGTATTTCCCGGATAACTCTGCACCAAACTGGTGTTGCCGACCCGCTTGCTCTGCACCATCTGCCGCAGATAATCGCGGAAAGCATAAGCATCAAGATTTTTCAGAACATACGTTTTGGTGACGACTCTCGGGTCATTGTTATCTCTGATAAAATGGACGACTTCAGTATTTTTATCCACTTCAAGAAGCAGTTGGGCTTCCACCCGGGTGCCGTCATAACCGCCGGTATTGCCGTTGTTGGAGTCCCGCGGAGTTCCGGGCACGACTGCGGCATAAAGCGCAAAAGAGCAAAGAAAAGCTGCTGCAAAAAACAATATCTTTTTCATAATTTATATTCGCTTATTTTATTTTTTTCAAAATACCGGGAGTTATCTCTCCGGCGCGGGCGGTATCAAGCAGCGAAGCGTGAACTGTGGCATACACAAAAGTTTTTTCCACGGCGACAGTTTCCGTACTGAATAAATAACGCAATATCGGGATTTCAGAGAGCCACGGAACTCCGGTTATTTGCGTGACAGTGCTCTCTTTTTCCCAGCGTCCCAATACGGTTTCTTTATCCAGAGGGATAAGGCAGTTGCCGTTGATGCGGGAAGTTTCGACCAGTTCCGCCCCGACATTGTTGCGTTCAACTACAGAAGCCGCCTGCAACTCATATTGAAAAAAGAGTGTTCCGGGCAGTTTGCGGAATTTTGCCGGATCGTATGCCGCTACAGAAAATGCTTCGTTGTCAGGATAGCCGCTTTGCGATTCACCATAGCGCAAATTGACGACCGGTCCGGTGATTTTGGCATAAGATTGATATGCATCTGCCGCCGCCGCAACGATACCGGTGTCAACACTTGTCCGGTCATTATCGCTTTTTACGATATTCTGCTGCTGCGGATTGAAATATATCGAATACGAGGCGGTATTGGAATTCGATACTGTCATCGTTGCCGTATTGGCGATATCAGCTTTGCCGTTCTGCTGCAGCATCCGGATAAAACTGGCATCGAATTGCGGTGCAAAGAAAAATCCGCCGAAAGGTCCGGACAATGCCTGCAATGCCGCACTTCCGGCAGATGAAAGCCCGAAAGCATCGAATCCGGCCTGAAAAATATTCAACCCCGGACCGTTTTTCCATGCCAGATAATCCACTCCCAGGTCGCGCAGAGAGCTTTCACGTATTTCATAGATGGTGAAAACCAGCGTTATCTGCGGCGGCGGACGGTCAAGATAACTTAAAAACTGATAAACGTAAGAGGTGTTTGACGCGTTGTCTTTCCAATATATCTGGTTGCTGTTGGCATCGTAAGCATAAATCGCACCTCCGGGACCGGTGCCGATGACTGAATTTATCAATACATCTGCGATCGCCTGACCGGAACGGTACAACGGACGGTAAACCGCCCGGGTAATGCCGCTGCCCTGGATTATTTCCCCCGGAACTTTGCCGGCGATTTTCACATTCCGGTCGGCTTTGGCAATAAATTCATCCACATACGGCATCATTTCCACCGGACAGGTGACGGTCAGCCACTGCTGATTGTTGCCGTAACTTACGCTGTCGACGATACTGTTGATATTGTAGCGCATGACGATACCGCTGACAAACGGGATCAGGTCATTGCCCTGGACATATTTGAGTTTATAGATTTTTGAAACCATTTTGTCCTGGGCGTCATCCTGAATAAGATGAACTTTGCGCGATTTCTGCGCTGTTGGATCCGGTGACGCTGACGGCATCTCCTGCCCGGCAAGCTGCGGAATACATACTGCTCCGGCGGCACAGAGCAGTGCCGCATATTTTTTTGCGGCAGAAAACAGAGTGCTTTTTACCATTTTTTGACTCCTCATTTTTTTGGCGCACCGCACATTCGCGGTACAATTCTCCTCAATAAGGAAATCAATTTAAGTGATTCGGTAAAAAAAACAAGTCTGTCAGTCTACAATCTGCGCGGCACCCCTGCCCGCACGACCCATTCTCCGGGCAGTTTTTTCATATTCAGGAAACTGCGCCCGTAATCCCGCTGACAGTCATAAGAAACCATGACATCACCGCCGGAAACATTCAGCACATGGATATACAAATTGCCGTCACTCACACTGCCCGGCAGCACGACCATTTTGCGGTCACTTTTACCCGGCATTTGCGGCGGCAGGGAAAAAGCGACCGCGCGTCCGTTTATAAGCAGCTGTACCGCCGCCGGTTCGTGATTCCGCATCATCAACTGTATCTCTGCGGGGAACACACCTTTGCCGGTTGCCGGAAAGTGCTTCAGCATCGTCATTTGCGTTTCAAGTTTAACATCCTGCCACGAGCCGAACTGTTTCGGACCGTGGTCAAAATGCAGAATATTTCTGCCGTTGAGGTCCATTACCACGCCGTCGGGATATATCATTTTCCAGATGTGTTTTTCCATGGAACGGTAAAAATCGTATGCTCCGGTCGAAATCCACACTCCGGCAATCAGCGTCATTGCACAAACTCCCCGCCAAAGAGACTGTTTCTGTTTCCAGACTCCAGCCCACTGGCATATCGCCCCGCCGGAAAACAGTGCCAGAAACGGCAGCAGCGGAGCTTTGAAACGGGAAAGTATATAAAAAGCCACGACCGACAAATAAAAAACAAGCGTGAATGCATAGAGCAGAAACAATTTTTTATTACGCTCTTTCCGCCATATCACCGTCACGGCAAACCACAGCATCGCCCCTGCCCCGAGTGCCAGCAGAATATGATTCCTGCCGGGAACAAGCCAGCGCAGAACCACAGAATTATTGCATCCGTCATGCTGCAGAGATACATTATTGGGAATCTCTCTGCCATCCCAGAAAAGCAACGCCTTGCGGAACTGCAGTTCCAGAAATCCCGCCGGCTCATCCAGAAAACGTTCCCACATCTGGCCCGGCACACCTCTGGCATATTCACCGGTCGTGTTTGCCATCATGCGGCGGTAGGATTCTGAATAAAACATTGCCCCTGCCCCCTCATGCGGCTCTCTGCCGCCTGCCGGAGCATCAACGCCGTTGCCCAGAGCCAGAACTGCATCCGCTGCAGTGGATGCCCCGCGCAGCGTTCCGGCTGCGGCGGAGTTGCGGATGATGAAAGGCAGCTGCACCGCAACAAGACAGCAGAGCAGCAGAGCTGTGTTTTTCCACGCTTTGCTCTTTCCCGTTGAAGAAAAATACGCCGCTCCGGCAAGCACCGGCAACAGCAGCCATACATTTCCGCGGGTCAATACCGCGATCCCCGCAACGGCTCCGCACGCCCCCCACCAGTACATTTTTTTACTGCTGCAGGCAGTCAGCGTCAGATAAAAGAGCAATATCAGATGAAAAGTTTGCAAAGTTTCATTCTGATGATACGGCACATACAGTATCAGAGATGATGATACTGCCGTCAATCCGGCGGCAATCAACCCGGCACGTTCAGAAAATATTTTTCTGCCGCATATTCCGGTCAGAAACACCGTTGCCGCACTCAACAGAGACTGTATGAAAACAACCGCATATATTGAAATATTGCCAAACAGAAAATATATCGCCGCCAGAAAAACCGCATAATAGTAAGGCTGGTAATAAAATTCCGCGGGAAAATTTCCTGCGGCACACATTCTGCCCAGCTCCATGTAAGTGGCAAGGTCGCTTGTTGCCGGCGGGACAAAAACATTGTTCACCCCGTCAAAAGCCCCCGCCATTTCCCATGCCGCAACCAACCGGAGTATCCAGCCGACAACCGTGACAACGGTCAAAACGCGGATAAAAAAGCCGCCGGGAAGATTTTTTCCGGCGGCAGAAGTGACAACAGCTTTGTCCATCAGACGGTCATCAATTCTTTTTCTTTGGCAGCGTACATCGCATCGACTTTGGCGATATAACTGTCAGTGAGTTTCTGAATGTCGTCAAGCATTTTTTTGCGGTCATCTTCAGTAAGTTCACCGTCTTTTTCAAATTTTTTCACTGCGTCATTACCGTCGCGGCGGATATTACGCAACGCAACTTTGGCTTCTTCAGCACTGCTTTTGGCCTGTTTGCTCAACGCGGAACGGCGATCCTGACTCAATTCCGGGATCGGCAGTTTCAAAGTTTTGCCGTCGCTCATCGGGGTGATGCCGATATTTGATGCCAGAATGGCTTTTTCAATGCCTTTGACCGCAGACGCATCCCACGGCTGGATGACCAGCAGACGCGGCTCCGGAGCGGTGATACCGGCTGCATCCCGGATGCGGGTCTGGGTGCCGTAATATTCAAAAGTTATATTTTCCACCAGTGCCGGAGAGGCTTTGCCGGTACGGATACCGGCAAACGCTGAATTAAGAGCGTCTTCCGACTTCATCATGTTCTCTTCCAGAGCATCTAACAGTGTGTCAACAGTATATGCCATTTTTTTACCTTGATTCAATAGTTTGTTGTTTTGCTTATTTTGTATCTTCAGAAGCGGTGAAAGCTTCCAGACGTTTTTTCAATTCACGTTTACCGATTCCGCGCAACTGGCAAATCATTTTTTTCATATTCGGTCTGGGAGAAACTTTGCCCAGTTCCCACATGCTCACGGTGTGGATGGAAACTCCGAGCAGTTTGCCGAACTCGCTCTGGGTCAGTTTCATTTTGGTTCTGATGCGGATGATGCCTGCGGCATTCAAACGGTGTTTGACCTCATCCGCAGCGGCAGCGGCAGCAGCCGGAGCGGCAGGTTTTTCTTCTGCAGCAGATTTTTTCAATCCGGCGATTTCACGTTTCAATTCCCGGATGGTACTTTTCTGTTCGGCGATAACTTTCAGTAAAGGAAGCACCGCCTGTTTGACTTCCTTGCGGGCAAGACGGCGAATTTCATCATTGAGAACCTGTTTTATATCCGGCATAACAAGCAACCTCCATATTTATTGTTTTCTGCCAAATAATATCACTGTTGTTTTTAATGTAACTTTGTAATCAGTAAATTTCAAGACAAAACAAACGCTTTTTTTGTTTTTTTTGAAAAAATGGGGGAAAACATCATATTTCAAGCTGAATCTGCACTTGAAAACTTTGCTGCCGGTGTGTATATTCATATCAGAACAACAAAGAGTAAAAATCCGTTTAACAAGTTGAGGATAATCTGATACAATGAAAGTAACTGTCGTCGGAGATGGGGCATGGGGAACAGCCCTGGCATTGAATATGCTGCACAACGGGCATAGTGTAACTTTGTGGGGGGCTTTTCCGGATTATCTGAAAGATATGGAAAAACGGCGGGAAAACTTCAAATTTCTGCCGGGTGTGACATTGCCGGAGTCATTGCATCTTGTTCCTGAACTTCCGGAAGCAGTCGCAAAAGCTGACGCACTGCTGCTTGCCACGCCGACCCAGTTTCTGCGCGGAGTATTGAAAAAACTGGCTCCTGAATTTGACAGTAAACTGCCGGTCATCAATGTGGCAAAAGGCATTGAGATCGACTCGTGGAAAAGGATAAGTGAGATTGTCGAAGATGAGCTCGGTGAAGTTGATTTCATCGACCTTTCCGGTCCGAGCCACGCTGAAGAAGTGTCGCGCAAAGTCCCGACCGCCGTTGTCGCCGCCGCACAAAACAGAGCTTCGGCGGAAATGGTGCAGAAATTGATGATGAACGGATTTTTCCGGGTCTACACCTCAAACGATGTCGTCGGAGTCGAACTTGGCGGCGCATTGAAAAATGTCATGGCTATCGCCGCCGGGATTCTGGACGGCATGGCTCTCGGAGATAATCCTAAAGCCGCTATGATGACCCGGGGGATTTCCGAAATGAGCCGCCTGGGGGAAGCTCTCGGAGGTCAGCGTGCCACATTTTCCGGATTGAGCGGTATCGGTGATTTGATCGTCACTTGTACCAGCGGTCACAGCCGCAACCGCCATGTCGGTGAAGAGCTCGGCCGCGGCAAAAGTATGCTGCTTATCCAGCAGGAAATGGGCATGGTCGTTGCCGAGGGTGTTCCGACCGCCAGGGGGGCATTCACGCTGGCGCAGCAGCACCATGTCAGCACGCCCATTATTGACGAAATATACAACATCCTCTATCACCAGCGCAATGTCAATGATGCAATAGAATCTTTGATGAACCGCAAAGCCAAACCGGAAGAAGATTGATAAAATGTTTATTTCAGTATCCTCAAACTTATTTTCATCAGCAGGAGATCCGGAAAAATCACTCCGGCTCATCAGTGAAAGCGGCTTCACCCATTTGCTGTGGGGGCATCACTGGAACAGTGATTTTGCTTACGGCAGACATGAACTTGCCGCGATCAAAGAAATGTTGAAAACATATCAACTGAAAATACAGGACGTCCACGGCTGTGCCAATGCCGAAAAAAGCTGGTTTTCCGTGCTTGAATATCAGCGGCGGGCGGGAGTCGAACTTATAGAAAACCGCCTGCAGATGATGGATGCGCTTGAAGCTTCCGGAGTGCTGGTCATGCATCAGCCGCGGCTCAAAGCCGATTCCTCTCCGGAGGAAATCGCTTACAAACGGCGGCAGTTTGAATCCCTGCTGAAATCCATGGATGAGGTAATACCGGTCCTGGAAAAATACGATGCCGTTATTGCACTGGAAAATATGCCCGGTGACACCTGGGAATTTCTCACATATCTGCTGGATAATTACCCGGCGGAGAGATTCGGCTTCTGTTTTGATTCCGGCCACGCCAATATTGATTTACGCAAGCAATATGCGGAATGCGAAAAATACAAAAAACGCATCTGTTCAGTACATCTGCATGACAATGACGGCACCGGCGACCAGCACCTCGCCCCGTTCTACGGGAGTTCCGACTGGGAACAGATTGCCGGTATTCTGGATTCATCAGCGTACCGCGGAGTGTTGAATTTTGAACTTCATATTCAGAAAAGCGGATTTTTCACCCCTGAATTTCCGGCAGACAATCAGCCGTCAGAAAAAGTAAGTGCTTATTTGCAGGATACTTATGAGCGCTGCCGGCGTTTCACCGAAATGTGCCGATTCTGAAAAAGTTCGTGCATCATCAAAAAAACAGGATCAAAGTGTGACCGTAAAAAATAAATATCTGCAAATCCACGACCGTCTGTTTGAACTTTACGGGGAGTGTGAGTGTCCTTTGAAACACAGCACCCCGTTCCAACTGCTGGTTGCGGTGATGCTTTCCGCACAATGCCGGGATGAAAGAGTCAATCAGGTTACGGAAAAACTTTTTGCCGTGGCACCGGATGCTGCGGCGATGAGCAAAATGCCGCCGCCGGAAATTGAAAAAATCATCCACCCCTGCGGTCTTGCCGGGAACAAAAGCCGCAATTTGCAGAAATGTGCAGAGATAATCGACCGGGATCTCTCCGGTCTTGTACCGGAAAATATGGCAGAACTGGTGACACTGCCGGGAATCGGCAGAAAAAGTGCCAACGTGATACTCGGCAACGCATTCGGCATTCCGGGATTTCCGGTCGACACCCATGTAAAGCGTCTGCTGAACCGCATCGGGGTGGTCAAAAGCGACATTCCGGAAAAAATCGAAGCAGATGTCATGCGCAATGTGCCGGAGAGGTTGTGGACAAACTTCTCACATCTGCTCATCACTCACGGACGGCAGGTGTGCCACAGCCGGAAACCGCAATGCGATAAATGTGTCATTGCCGGTATATGCAGTAAAAAATGGTGATTTTATGAAAATTTCACTGAAACAACGTTGGCGCAACATAAAAAAACTTCCCGGATGGATATATTTCTTTCCGGCGGTTTTGCTGCGTCTGCTCCTTAAAACTTTTTACCGGGTCAAACTGGCAGACCCCTATAATGTATGCGATGACCCGCGGCGTCTGGTCTGTATGGCATGGCACAACAGATTGCTGTTTCTGCCGGCACTGTTTCCGGCGCGGTTGCGTAAACGGTGTTTCGCGGTCGTCAGTGCTTCCCGTGACGGACAGTATTTGAGCGATTTTCTCAAATATTTTTCTGTACGGACCCTGCGCGGTTCTTCCCGGCGCGGCGGCGCGAATGCTCTGCTCGGGGCGATAAATGCGATTCAGAAAGACAGCGTGGTTTTCTTTACTCCGGACGGTCCGCGCGGTCCCATATACAAAATCAAAAAAGGCCCCGTGATGCTGGCATCAAAAACTCAAAGCAAAATCGTTCCTCTGGCGATCAATGCTTCAAAATGCTGGCATTTGAAAAGCTGGGACAAATTTCAAATCCCCAAACCCGGCGCGACGCTGACTCTGATAATCGGTGAGCCGATGGACATCCCGCCGGATCTGACTCCGGAGGAGTTGGAAAATATGCGGATAAAGGCTGAAAAAGCCCTGCTTGATATCACTTGCGACCCGGATAAATAGCCGCACCGGTATCGTGATGCAGCGGAGCAAATCCGCCGTTTTCCCACAACCCGCGGGTAACACAGCATCCCAGCTGAAACATTCCCCAGAATATCAGGATTTTTATAAAGTTTTTTGTCGTATGCAAAACAGCCGGACGGCGCATTTTGAAACTGACAACAGAAACGCTCACCCAGGTTATCATCGCCAGTATGATGTCGCAAATGCCAAGCAGATAAGCCTCTTTGCCGGAAAATTCGATATTCAGATTCAACCACCAGCGGAAAAAACTGATCACAGCCAGAGGCAGATATGCCGGCAGCAGCAGAAACCACAAGGCGAACCCGTTGACACAATCTCCGGCAAGGTCATATTCCCCCGCCGCGCCGACCAGTGTGGCAACTGCCACCAGCAGAATGTAAACGGCAACAGCTTTGGAAAAAGCTTTCCATTCCCGGCGGAGTTTTTCATGCTGACTGTGACGCCGGGCGGATGACTGAACAAAGTATTGGGCTGTTTTCATCATTTCAACGCTTCCTCCGGTTACGCGGGGTGCCGATGTCACGCACCAGAAGGTAGGTGATATAACCGACTGCCACCATAAACACCACCAATCCGGCGTAGGCGTGCGGCCACCACAAACCTTCGGTCATCATGGTAAATTCCGACATACCGCCCAGACCGGTGATCACAGTCAGCGGCATAAAAACGATATTTATGATCGCCAGAAGTTTCATAATATTGGCAAGATTGTTGCTGGCGATGGTACGTCTGGCTTCGCTCATGCCGGTCAGGATTTCGGTGTAGATGCGGGCTAAATTATCGCACTGTTTGTTTTCAATGGCGATGTCTTCCAGAAACTCCAGCTCTTCAGCTTGAAATCCGATCCGCCGGAAGTCATCCCGCAATCTGCCGATAAGCAGCAAGTTAGCCCGGGTCGCCGATTCATAATAAATCAGACTTTTCTGAAATGAAAACACGTTGACCATGGATTTGTTGGTCACAGCGTACTCGATTTTTTTCTCAATTTCATCAGAAATGTTGCGTATCAGGCGCAGGTGCTGCAGAAAATGCTGGGTGGCATGGTAGAGCAACCGCAGCAGAACTCCGGGTATCGTGTTGCCCCGCAGCGGCATCTTGCCGTGTTCAAAAAGCGAAGCGGACTCCGACTGCACTACGATTATTTTGTCCTGAAAAAGAAATGTTCCCAGCGAAGAGACTCTGAAAGCCATCATATTGTCGATTTGAATATCCCGCGGCCGCTTCATAATGACCGCGACATGGTTCTGTTCGTATTCGACACGGCTTATTTCGTCTTCGTCGAGAGCGGAGTTGAGTGTGTGTTCATCAATCCCGCACTGTTCGACGAGGTAAAGTTTTTCCTCATCAGTGGGATTGCTGTAAACCTGGATAAGCCCGAGCTGTCCATCAGGACAGCGGCGGACCCGACCGTCAATCAAATCATAACATTTGAACATTTTTGTGATTCCTCTCCTGTTCTGTCAACGTCAAAGAGGACACAGTCAAATGCAATGCCGCCGGAGTCAACTGCGGAAATACTTCACAATCCAGCCGGTCAAAACACATAGCGGCTGAATTTCCCCGCGGCATTGCACCATCGAGGTCCGGGATCGTCGATACTGTTCATAAAAATTCAGCCTCTGTTGTTTCAAAAAAATATGCGGCATCCGGATACGTCAGCACCCGGAACGTTTTTACTGAATGTTAAAATAGCACCGGCAAAAAACTTTTTCAACCCTTGAAAGCCGGAAATTTGCATTTTTATTGTATAAGTAGTATAGTATATCGGAGTATCCAAGGAGAAAAACATCATGTTGTGCGAAAAATGCAAAAAAAAAGAGGCAACTGTCCATATAAAAGAATTTCACGGTTCCAAGTGTGAAACCCACCACTTCTGCAGTGAATGCGCCAAAGCAAGTGCCCCGCAGATGGCTCTCAACGAATTGGGCTTCAATCTTGCCGATATGCTCTTTGATGTTGAAAAATTCGCTGAAAATATTCATGGCAAAGAAAAAAATCCCGACCGCAGAGATACCGCAGTAAAGTGTCCGGTATGCAACTGGGATGCCGATATGATCCATAATTGCGGCGGTAAACTGGGTTGTCCGCACTGCTATCAGACATTCAGCGCAATGCTGCAGCCGGCAGTCAGACAAATGCAGAAAGGTGCCGTGCATCTGGGGAAACGTCCGGTTGCAGACGGTACTTCGCCGACTGCCGCATTGCAGGTGGAATTGCAGAAAATGCAGAACGAATTGAAAAAACTCATCGCCGGAGAGGAGTATGAATCAGCCGCGTTATGCCGTGACCGGATAAATGCGCTGAAAGAGCAAATTGCAGCTGAAACAAAAAACACGGAGGCTGACCATGAATAACAGCTCTGTGGACAAATTACTGCAGCATCCGGTAAGTTTTCTTGATGACTCCGGTGCCGACGGAAGCATTGCCATATCCAGCAGGATACGTCTGGCACGCAATCTGCACGGACATAAATTCACCACGTCAGCTTCTCCTGAAGAGCTTGACGCCGTGCGGGATGAAATAAGTGAGGTTGCCTCGCAGACCGCTTCTCTCGGTCATCGCGGAGCATTGAGTTTCACCCCGGGGGAAATGAGCCGTCTGGATTGCCGCATTCTGGAAGAAAGACGCCTGGCAAGCAAAGAATTTCTGGCAAACAAACCCGGACGCCGCTTGCTGGTCTGTCCGCAGGAGGTTTGTTCGCTGATGATAAATGAAGAAGACCACATCCGGCTGCAGATCATCCGCCCCGGATTGCTTCTGACGCAGGTCTGGAATGAAATCAACTTTCTTGATGACCAGATAAGCAAACGTCTGAATTACGCCTTTGATGACCGCTTGGGATATCTGACCAGCTGTCCGACCAATGTCGGCACTGGAATGCGAGCTTCAGTCATGCTGCATCTGCCGGGGCTGGTCCTTGCCGGTCAGATGCAGCCGACTGTCACCGGTATCGGCAAACTGCACATGACTGTCAGGGGGATTTTCGGTGAAGGTTCTGAAAATCTCGGCTGCCTTTTTCAGATTTCCAACCAGAGCACCCTCGGTGAAAGCGAACCGCATATCATAAGTCAGTTGGAGCAGATAATCCGGCAGTTGATAAATTATGAAAAAATCGCCCGCCGGGAGTTGCTGGAAAAGAGAAAAAATCAGCTGCTCGACCATGTCGGCAGAGCTTACGGATTGTTGCGGTACAGTTATATTCTGCCGGAAAAAGAGGCATTGAATGCGATTTCCGGATTGCGTCTGGGAGTCGACCTCGGATTATTCAAAGAGCTTAATATAAAACGGGTCAATGAACTGTTTATCGAACTTGCCCCCGGACACTTGCAAAAACGTGCCGGTGTACCGCTGGATAAAAACGAGTGCGATGAATTCAGAGCCTCTTTCTGCCGGGAAAAATTGCGGCAGCCGGCAGATAAATAAGTAAAGCCCGAAATCTTTTTGAATGATTTCGGCAGTCATTTTTCGATAATTATAAAAAAATATCTGTTTGTTGATATATTTGACTTGAAAAAATCATTTCAGGTGGTAAATTAAGTGTTGTCCGGTTCGGACGGCTGTCATCATCCGGTGACGTTCACAATTCCCCATATATGAAAAATTCCGGTTTCAAGTGATTGCCGGGATGTGTATTTCGGAGTTTACAACTTGTATGATTATCGGCATAACCGGTGCATTTGGATGCGGAAAAAGTGCTGTGTTGCGTTTTTTTTCCTCCCGGTCATGGCATACTTTTGATGCTGATTGCGTGTGCAAAAGTTTTTACGGCAGTAACAATGAGCAACTTTGTGCAGCATTGAAAAATATTTTCGGCGGTGAAATTTTTACCGCTGACGGAAATATCGACCGTGCCGCGCTGGCAAAAAGAGTTTTCAATGACCCGGAAAAAATGAAAGAGCTGACAGATGTGGTTTATCCGCTTCTGACGGCTCAAATGGAAAAAGAAATCCGCCGGTGCCGGGAAAATTCCATTGACGGAGCATTTGAACTGCCGTTGCTGTTTGAGGCTGATTTTGCCGGATATTTCGATGCCGTTTTGAGCGTCTGGGCTCCGGCTGAACTCCGGCGCAAACGTCTGTACGGCAGAAATTTTTCCGATGCGGAAATCGACAGGAGAAACCGGATGCAGATGAGCGCGGATGAAAAACTTGAACGTGCTGATTTCGCAGTGATAAATACCGGTTCGCTTGATGATTTGGAAAAACAGCTGACCGTATTATTGAAAAATTTGCATTGAATTTTTATACCTTGTTACAGAAAGGATTTTTTATGAGTAACGAAAACGAACTGTTTCCGTCAACCCCTGCAGCAGAGGATACTCCGGCTGCTGCCCCCCCGCGAAAACGCGGACGTCCCCGCAAAAACGCCGCTGTTGCCGCTGTCGCAGTTGACAGTGAAAATCAGACGGCAGCACCGTCTGAAAATTTCGCTTCACAGCCCGACCCGACTGCGGTAATCGCTCCGGGGATAAAACCGGCAGACGCAGTCACCGCAGGTGACGGTGCGGAGTCAGCCCCTGCCCCGGCGGCACTTCCGGAAAACGGCGGCAGTCATCCCGATGCTGAAAACAGTAATTCCGAACCCCATGACGAAAACCGTAACCGGCAGCAGCGGCAGCAGGATAACAACAACCGCCGCGACCGTTTCCGCCGCAACAAAAACAACCGCAACCACCGCAACGGCAACAATAATTCCGACCGCAATGACAACAATCATGATGAAGATGATTTGCCGCCGGTCGATCCCAATGCCCCCACGCTCAATATCACAGAGCTGCAAAACAAATCCATTGTTGAACTGGCGGCAATGGGCGCAGAACTCGGCATCGAAGGCATCGGTGCACTGGAAAAATCCACTCTTATCTGCGAGATCCTCCGTGCCAATGCCGAAAAATGCGGTCAGCTTTACGGCAGCGGCTATCTGGAAGTTCTGCCGGACGGTTTCGGTTTTCTCCGTTCACCGGCGTACAGTTATCTGCCGTCACCGGAAGACATTTATTTGAGTCCTTCGCAAATCAAACGCTTTGCTTTGAAAACCGGTGATTTCATTGCCGGTCAAATCCGTGCCCCGCGGGAAAAAGAACGCTTCTTTGCCATGCTCAAAGTTGAATCCATCAACAACGACACCACGGACAGAAAAAAACAAATCATCCCTTTCAACAGTCTGGAGCCGTATTTCCCGACCCAGAGATTGCTTCTGGAGCGGGAATCCAACGATTTCTCCACCAGGGTGTTCGATTTGGTGACTCCCATCGGCAAAGGTCAGCGCGGATTGATCGTCGCCCCGCCGCGTACCGGTAAAACAGTGCTGCTGCAGAAAGTCGCCAAAAGCATCCGGGAAAACAATCCGGAAGTGACATTGATAATCCTGCTGATAGATGAACGCCCCGAAGAAGTTACCGATATGGAGCGCAGCATAGACGCAGAGGTGGTCAGTTCCACATTTGATGAGCCGCCGGAACGGCACGCGCAGGTGGCGGAAATGGTCATCAAAAAAACCAAACACATAATCAAATACGGCAAAGATGTCGTCATCCTGCTGGACAGTATCACCCGGTTGGCGCGGGCATACAACACTCTGCAGCCGCACAGCGGCAAAATCCTCACCGGCGGTGTCGATGCCACGGCATTGCACAAACCGAAACGCTTTTTCGGTGCCGCCAGAAATATCGAAAATCACGGCAGTCTGACCATTATCGCCACAGCCCTTGTGGAAACCGGCAGCAAAATGGATGACGTCATCTTTGAGGAATTCAAAGGTACCGGCAATATGGAACTGCACCTTGACCGCAATGTATCCGACCGCCGTATCTATCCGGCTATCAATATTGAAAAATCCGGCACCCGTAAAGAGGAATTGCTGCTGCATCCGGATGAATTGAGCAAAGTTTGGCTGCTGCGTAAAGCTGTCAATGGCGTTCCGGCGGCAGAAGCGATGGAAATGGTGTTGGGCAGATTGAAAAAATGCCGTACCAATATTGAATTTCTGGTGACTTTGCAACCGGAACGGTAAAATAATATTCAAACAGGGAACTATATATGGCATTGCATAAAGATACCAGAAACACCTTGTGGTGGCTGCTGTTTATCGCCATTGCCGCAGTTATGACGGCACTGTTTCTCTATCCGCGCTATCAGCTGCTGCGTGAAAACCAACAGAAACTGAAACATCAGAAAGATCAGCTGACGGAAAAGAAAATCGAAAGAGAGAAATTACGTTCCGAAGTCGAGGCGTTGAAAAATTCCCCGCAAGCTGTGGAAAGAGTCGCAAGAGAAAAATACAACATGGCAGGTCCCGGGGAAACTGTGATGCTTTATCCGCAAAAAGAACCGGTAAAGGAAAAGTGATTTTTTTTCACTCTTGCTATTGCAAAAAAAGCTATTGTTCCTTATATTATGTATTGTCTGAAAAAAGCACACCAAAAATTATTTCAGGAGGAAAAAAAGTGCGTAAGTTGATTGTTTTTGCCGCCGCAGGAACCGGTTTGTTTATCGCCGGTTGTACCAGTGATGTCATGTCCGACCGCCGCTATATCCCGATCGCCCAGAACGATCCGGTAGTCATTGCGGAAAAAGATGATGTCCGTACTCCGGTCATCCCGGCTGAAACCGAAGTCAAAAAAAGTGCGTTCAAATATGAACCGATGACAGATGTTGTATCCACCGGCGGAGTTGATTCCGCTCCGAAAAAAATCAAATGCACAAGAAACACAGCTTCTGCCAAAGGCGGAGTATATATCGTCAAAAGCGGTGACACTCCGGAACGCATCGCCCGCAGACACGGCGTGAAACTTTCCGCATTCATGGCTGCCAACAATCTTGACCAGGCTTCCGCCAGAAAATTGCAGATCGGTCAAAAACTGGTCATCCCGGGCAAAGATGGTGCCGTTGCGGTAAAAAATGCCCCCAAGAGTGTGAACAAATCCTCCTCTGCCGCTGATTCCGCGCCTGCTCCGGCTCTTGAAAGCGGCAAATATACCGTAAAATCCGGTGACACTCCGGAACGCATCGCCCGCCGTTACAAAATCAAACTTTCGGATTTGCTGAAAGCCAACAACCTTGATGATGCTTCCGCCAGAAAATTGCAGATCGGTCAGAAACTGGTCATCCCCGGCAAAGAAGCCGCTCCGGTTGCTCCGGAAGTCGAAGTCCCGCAGAGCAGCAGTGCTGTCAGCACTGAAGTCGTTTCCGATGCTCCGGCAGCAGCAGAAACAGCCCCGGCAGCAGGTGAGGTCATCAGCAGCGAAGTTGTGAGCGACACAGTCGCAGTTCCCGTAACTGCTGCTGAAAATGACGGCAGTGCCAATATCGAAACCTTTGACGTTCCGGCAGACATGACGGCAGCTGAAGTGGCTTCCCTGAAAAAAGTTCCGGAAGCCGAAGTGAAAAAACTCAATAACAATGTTGAGTTTTTCGCCAAAGGGTCTTTGATACTTCTGCCCAAAAAATAATTCCGCTCAAACAGACTTGTAATTGACACATTCTGCGTTATATTGCATAACAGAGGATGTGTCAACTTAACAGGAAAGAGCCGTTATTATGAATTATCAGCATGAAACCTACTCCATTCACCGCTCACCGGCAGATGTACTTCAGCTTCAGAGCAGTTTTATCAACCGTGTTTTCGGATGGATGACGCTCGGCTTGGGGGTAACGGGATTTGTTTCCTACTACCTTGCTGCGAACCATGCGGCATTTATAGTGGAGAAACAGGGATGGTTTCTGATACTTATGCTTGCAGAAATAGCGTTGGTGATCGGCTTGACCTCTGCCATCAAGCGGATCTCCCCGACAGCGGCATTTCTGGGATTCATGGCATTTGCGGCACTCAACGGGGTTTCTCTTTCCTGGATATTTCTGGTATATACCGCAAATTCTATTGCCTCGGCGTTTTTTTCCACCAGTTTGACATTCGGAGCAATGGGGCTTTACGGTTGGGTGACCAAACGTGACCTGACGTCACTGGGGAATCTCTGCCTGATGGGGCTGGTGGGTATCATTATCGCCTCGCTGATAAACATTTTTGTCGGCAGCAGCAGACTGAATCTGATTATCAGTTGCATCGGAGTTCTTCTGTTTGTCGGACTTACCGCTTATGATACTCAAAAAATAAAACGTTTGTCCGTTGCCGTCAGTGAAGGCAGCGTTTCAGAGGACGACGGCCGCAAACTGGCGGTATTGGGAGCGTTGGAGCTGTATTTGGATTTCATAAATCTTTTCCTCTATATGCTCCGCTTTTTCGGTGATCGCAAATAAGAGTTGTTATGAAGTTTCTTGTTACCGCCGGACCGACCAGAGAAAAAATCGATCCGGTTCGTTTTATTACCAATTATTCCAGCGGACGCATGGGATACGCGCTGGCACAGGCGGCGCAAAAGCTTGGGCACGAAGTGATTCTGGTTTCCGGCCCGACGGCTCTGCCCTGCCCTGCCGGAGTGGAACGCATTGATGTTGAATCTGCCGCTGAAATGGCAGAAGCTGTTCATGCTCGCTCCTCCGCAGCAGATGTTATCATCATGGCGGCTGCGGTGGCTGATTATCGCCCGGCACATCCGGAAACTCGGAAAATGAAAAAAATGCCCGGTGATTTGACATTGCATCTGGAACGCACTGAAGACATCCTGTCATCTCTCGGCAAAAGCAAACATCCGGGACAACTGCTTGTCGGTTTCGCGGCGGAAACAGATGATTTGGAAAAAAACGCGCTGGACAAACTCGCCCGGAAAAATCTGGATTGGATCGCGGCGAACCGGGTCGCAGACGGATTCGGCACAGCGACCAACCGGCTGCTGCTTTTCAATAAAAACGGGGAAAAGTTTGATTTCGGCAGTGCGGCAAAGGATATTTTAGCTGAAAAAATGTTGCAAACGGTGTTGAATCAATGAGTCACAACGAAATAAAATTTATCGACCGTGAAACCGGCAAACTTTGTACCGAAACTGTAATGGGGGATGGAGCACTGCGTTTTGCCTACGAAACACTATTGGGCAGAACTCTCTGGTTCGGAATGTTTTACAGCAAACTCCCCTCTGCCTTGCTCGGCAAATATTATGACAGCAGACTCTCGCACGGTGCGATTCCGAAATTGGCAAATCTGCCGGGATTGCAGCTGCAGGAAGCGGAAAAAGATTGGCACGATTATACATCTTTCAACGATTTTTTCACCCGCCGTCTGAAACCCGGGATGCGTCCGGCAGATAATGCGCCTCAAGTGCTTTGCGCTCCGGCGGACGGCAGATTGCTGCTTTATACAGATATTGATAAAAACGCGCAATTTCCGGTAAAAGGTGCAATGCGTTCACTGGAATACCTTTGCGCTGAAGCTCTGCCGGATGCCCGGTATCATGCGGCGGTTTTCCGTCTGGCTCCGGTGGATTATCACCGTTTTCATTATCCGTGTGAGTGTGAGCAAGTACTGCCGGCACGGCGCATCGCCGGCAGATACCATTCTGTAAATCCGATTGCATTCAAGAAAGTTCCGGATGTTTTTATCGAAAACACCAGAAGTATTTCCGTACTGGAAAATCCGCTTTTCGGCAAAATGTTTTATATCGAAGTCGGCGCATTCGGCGTCGGTTCGATAGTCCAGACCTCCGGGGCGGGCAAACACTGCAAAATGGATGAAAAAGGTTTTTTCAAATTCGGCGGTTCGACAGTGATTCTGGTTATTCCGGCTGAAAAAATCGTATTTGATGCGGATTTGCTGGAAAATTCCCGCAATGGCATTGAAACCTTGATCCGGTGCGGAGACAGAATAGGAATAAGTAAATAACGCTTCGGGGTGTGGGGTAATGCGTTGTCCGCAGTGTGGCAGTAAGTTGCAACGGAATGACATTTCCGGAGTGATAACGTTCCGCTGCCCCGGCGGCTGCGGTCAGTATCTGACGTTTGCGGCACTGCGTGCGCTTCATGTTGAATCCGACAATGTAAATGCGTTGTGGCGCAATGCAAAAAACGGCAATTACATTGCCGGTGTGCACTGTCCCTCATGCAATCTGCCGATGCGGCAGTTGAAAATCGGTACCGGCAGCATCTCTTTTGACCTTGATATATGTCCGGTTTGCACTGCTTTGTGGTTTGACAAGGGCGAATTGGAACAAATCCCCGTAAAAATCCCTGCCATTGCCGATGAATTGCCGCAACGTGCCAAAGAAATAATGGCTCTGCACCAAATTGAAACCATTGCGGAGCAAAATCATGACCTTGACGGCGGGAATAATACTCCGGATGCGAACTGGAAATTCCTGCCTTTAATATTGGGACTTCCGGTGGAAAAAGATTCTATCCAACGCCGGCGTCTGCCGCTGATAACGTGGTTTCTGGCGGCGGTGTGTCTGGCGTTTTACGGATATGCGGAATTTTCAGACACTCACACTCTGCTGCTCCGGCAATGGGGATTTATTCCGGCGCAATGGGACAGACTTTACGGTTTGACCATATTCAGCAGTATGTTTTTGCACGGCGGTCCCGGACATTTGCTGGGAAACATATATTTTTTGCTGCTGTTTGGCGATAATGTTGAAGATAAATTCGGTGCCGGAAGATATATTCTGCTTATACTCTTATCCGGAGTGTGTGCGGCAATATTTTATATGTTGACGGCGGTTCAAACGGGGATACCGTGCGTCGGGGCAAGCGGATTTATTTCCGGAATAATCGCCGCTTATGCGATAATGTTTCCCAAAGCCAAGCTGGTATTTCTGTTGACATGCCGCTTTCTCGTGTGCCGCCTGATTGCGATTCCGGCTTTTTTTGCGGCGGCACTCTGGTTTATATATCAACTTTTGATGTTCCGGTACGCTCCAAATTCCCAGACTGCGTTTGCGGCACACATCGGCGGATTTATTCCCGGAATAGTGTATGCGCTGTGTGAGAAAATTCGCAACTGCAGAAATCAGGCATAAAAAAAGCGCACCGTTTCGATGCGCTTTTTTACTTTTGCTATCAGTGACGACGCTGTTTGGCTTCGCGGCGTTTGATTTCGCTCGGTTTTTCATAGTGCCGGCGATTACGCAATTCTTTGAGGGTACCCTCTTTGTCGAGTTTCTTTTTCAGACGACGCAGAGCACGGTCGATGACCTCGCCTTTTTTTACGCGGACTTCGGTATGCATGGTTTTCACCCCCTTTCAGAATTTTACGTTTTCAAATACAATATTTTTTAATATAGCATACTGTTGCAGAAATTTCAAGCCTGATACTTAAAAAACAGCAAAACCGGTGTGTTTGTTGTCGCCTGCAGCGAGAAATTTTCACAGCTTATCTCATTCAATGTTCCGGAATACCACCACGGCAGAGCGAGATTTTTCAAAGGATATTTCAATCCCTGTGAAGTCAATTTCTGCGCCGGGTCAAAGCTGAATATAGATACTTGTCCGCCGGTTTTGCCGGTAAATCTCCCCTGCCCTGAAAACACGGTAAAAAATCCGGTATCTGTATACAGCCGGCAACCGGGAAAGTTTACGGCATTTTCGGCGAAGCGGGACAAATTTCCCAGGAGATGGTCTTCTCTTGCTCCGGAAGCACCCAGAACCGCAGTCGGAGATATGTTGTTTTCAGCGCAGAAACGGAATGCCTTTGCCAAATCGTTGGTTTCCTGCTCGTGAAATTTTACGGTTTTTCCGGCGAAGCGGGATTTTGTTTCCGGCGCGACACTGTCCAAATCTCCGACGATCCAATCCGGTTCCCTGCCGGATGCCAGCAATTTATCTGCCGCACCATCGCAACATATGACCGTTTTTGCCTCAATAAGCATTTCCCGCAACTTGCTGTGTCGCGGGAAATCACCGTCGGCGAGGATTATCACCTCATTCATGGATGACCGACACCACTTTTTCCGGAGGCGTAAGAGCCAGCTGACGCTGCACTGCCGGTATAGTCCGCAGGACTTTTTCCACCATCAGCGGCGTGATCGCTTTGGTACACTCGATTTCCCGCGGCGTACCGCTGTGACGCGGACACCACACGGGGGCATTGACGTCAAAAAAGAGTGTCGGGTCGCTCCAGCAGCCGTGACAGTAATTAAAGTTGGTTATGCGGTACGGCGTGGGAAACTCCGCGCCTTCCATGGAAAAACCGGCGAGCAGTACCACCGGGATATTGCAATCCCACGCGACCCAGGACAGGCCGCTCGGCAATCCGATAAAGAAATCAGCGTGCTGCAGCATGGCAATGCGGTCGGAAATCGGCAGTCTGCCGGTGAAGTCCTCCGCTTCGCCCGGAATGGAAAATTTCTGTCCCGCAAAGGTCAAATCATGTTCGCGGTCAATATCCATGACACGGAAACCTATTGACTTCAAAAAACGTATTGCGGTATTCCAGCCGTCGGGGAAGTTCCAATATTTGGAGGGATTGGTCGCCATACTGGAAATACAGACAAACGGCTCTTTGAAAGGACGCGGGGCATCGAGATGCAGACGCACTTTTAAATACTCATGCGGCAAGCCCAGCATCTGGCTGATAGACCTCTGCATACCGAAGTGCTGGTGCGCCACAGGACGCCAACTGGTACGGTCTTTGGGGAAAGCCGAACAATAATAGGCGGCGTAGCCATCATTCAACGGCGGTCTTTCGCTTACCGGAATAAATTTAAGTTTCGGATAAAGGTCAGCGCACAGCCGGATGAACCACTCGCCAATAACACAGGTGACATCCGCCTGATGCACGCGGCGGAACTCTTCAGCGTAAGGCATCCAGGCAAAGTTTTCGCCCAGACCGCCGTCCGGAACGACGACATAGACTTTTTTGCCTTTGACGTCAAACTTGTGTTCAAAGAGCTGTTCTTTTGTTTCCGCATCGGAAATTTTCACATGATAACGCAGAAAATATTTGCGGTCACCCACAACCATGCCGCCGCCGTCAAGCGTATTTTCATACAGCGGCAGATCGGTATCCATATCCGTGACCAGCACATGATAACGTCTGCCGGCGGGAAGCAGAAAACGGAATCCGAAAACGAAGTCATATTTGATTCCGTGCGGCGCATCCATACCGGGCGCATCGCCGAGTTTAATGGTGCATTGGGCGTTGCGCGGGTCAGGACCGATTTCCGGACCGATCATGGGAGCTTCAGGAGTGGAAACAGGATTCACCGACATCGAAACCGATACCGGTGAAGTATTTATGCCTGCAATGGAAATAGGCTGCGCCTTGAATGAATAACCCATATCATATTTCCTTATTCAAGATATTCAATCTTTCGAACTTTCAACTGTCCGGTGCCCTGCACCCTTTCGATAGAAACCAGCATTTTCACTTCACCGGTAATATCGTCAAAATAAATATTTTTTTCCGGGTCGTTATCATGCTTGCACATATCAAACACCCCGACTTGGCAATCATTTATTGCAAGTTTTTCGTTATCATCAAAATCCACACCTGTGTTTTGGGAGAAATTACTACCTTGTTCACCTTTGGTATCTCTGATTTGCACTCCGGAATTATCTTTTATGCTTTGGGCAACGATCACAACTTTTATCACATTTGCGGATGATTCGGCTGAAAGCAGATTGATCGTTTTGCCGATGATCTCTTCCTGCTGCGCATCAGTAGAGTCAGGAGTTACCATACCGAAAGCATTTTTCAACCGTTCGACCGCCTGCACCCGGCAGGCAAACGTCTCGCCGGAATTGTATAAATTGGTAAAATTGGTATCGTCAGAAGCAACTTTGGAACCTTTATTGATGACCGCAGTACCGGTACCGGTGTTACTGATATTGAACTTGCCATCACCGTTACGGGTCGAGTTACGCAAAAAGGTGAAAACATTTTCCCCGCATATGACATTCCGGAACAGAGCATTGAAAATCTCTACATCTTTTGCCGCATAATTTCCGTTGTTTGCGGCAACAAGCGAATTTATATTTATTTTTCCGTATGTGGCACACTGCTCTGTCATGCGTATCTGTTCCAATATACCGGCATCACCGGCAGAATACGCTGTACCGGAACCATCCCATTTTTCTCCGTGGGCAAACGGCGCGTTGGAAAGGTCGATTTTTCCTGATTTTTTGGGGTGCCCCGCCTTTTTAAGATTGATGGTCTGCCATGCAATGCCGCGATGGATGAAACCGATTTCCCACGGACTCATCATCGGAGCATTGCGGATAACTGCCGTTGAAATACAATTGGTTTCACTGCTGTACGCCGGTTCGGTTACAGTTTCCAAATCTTTATCCAAACTGCTGTCACTGTTTCTCGGCGTAAATAACGCGTCATTTATTTCAATGTCATTCAAAGTAGCGGCGACAGCTCCACCGTTACTGTTCTGTGCCGGACGGGTATTGGCGGCACTGTCCATCACCTGACTCAACTCATCATCAGCAGTAATATTTGCGGCTTTAACGATTTGCAAATTGCCCTCCCCGTCAGCAGCTTTGGCCGGGTCAGGATGCCAATCTGCCGCAACTGCTGAATCATACGGGAACCAGTCTTCCGGATTGAGGTTCTGACGCGGGTCAAAGTTTCTTATACCGCCGACAAGAATGCCCTGCGTTGTTGCTATGCCATCTTTAAACTCAAATTTGAGCTTATCATCTTCAATATTATCTTTACTCAAATGGAAAATCAGCGGTTTTTCAAATTTACGCACATAGTCGACGCCGTGAGATGTTTCACCCTTTTTGCCGGTGAGAACCATCCGCCGCAACTGAAATGCTCCAGCCAGCACAGATATTTTGTCAACAAAGACACTTCCTATGCTTTCCAGTTTGAAGTCAGTGACCGTGTCCGGCAAATTCAAACCGGCAGCTTGTTTTAATTTCTTAACAGTTTCATAATCTAATTTCGCTGTCAGCTGATTGACTGGAGTGTCGCCATCTTTAAGCTCGGTTGTAAAATCATTTTTGCAGAGTTTCAAGACGGAGTTTGCATCTGTTGCAGTTTGCCATTTTTCGGCGGTTTTGCGGGGATATTGTTTCGCCCCGCTGCTGTTATTCACATCGTCTGCCAGAAATGCTGCTCCGCGCTCGTTATCCGGAATGTCACTTTCGGTATTGAATGTAAACTCGCTTTTCAATACCAGATCATTCAACGAGTCTACGTCAGTATTACGCAATGAAACATCTTTGAAGCAGTCCATTTCATCCTCATCTGTTTCACCATAGACCAACTCGATTTTTTCCATTGTTTTCGGCACTCTTATACCGTTGGCATCTGTATAAGAGAACGTCACATTTTTCAGGGTGATTTTTTCCAGCCGGTACCACATATTCACCTTGTTAAAATCCACATAACCGCGCATGGAGTCAAACACACCGGAAGGGTCAAAGTTGTAAATATTGGCAAGTTTCATCACCGGAGCGATTTTTATGCCGTTTTTACCAAATGTGAGTTTTACATCGCCGTTTTCAGCAGTTTCACCGGAGATTTTTACCCCGCGGTTTTCGCTGTCAGGAGCATCAACCATGTCAAGTTTAAATGCCACTTCATATATGTACGGAGTTTTTTCGTTACCGGTAAATTTCGGCTGCGTGGTGCTGGTCAACCAGTTTTCTGCGGCGACATCAGAAGTCGGAACGCTGTCGGCATCGCAATAATCGTTGAAGTTTGCGGCTATTTGCTTGCGCCATGCACTCATATCCAAATTGGCAGTAACTTTACCATTGGCATCAGTTTCATAACCGCTGATAAAAGTTACATTTTCATCATCTTGATTACCAATCAAACGCAGGAACGGCAGCGATGTGCGATCCTCAAGTTCCAGATCGTAGTCGCAATCATCACTGTTTTCCTCGTCATCATACACATAATTGATTGCATCACGGGTCAACAACTCCAGAACGCCCTCACCGTTGATGATGTTTTTTGCTTCGTAAGTGTTGCCGGAAGCACTTGAGTTGGTGCTGTCAGCACCGAAACGGGCATACCAGGGGTCGACACCGGAACCTACTTTGTACTTGGTCACGTCAAAAACTTCTGAAATATTAAAACGCAACAAGCGTCTGTCGCCGCCGGAATTTTCCATATAAGTTTCCGCTGTTGTCGGCGTAGGATCGGCGACATTGGCATTTTCATCTGAATCCGGAATAAACCAGCGCTCAAACCACAATTTATCATCATCACTCAGATTTTGCAAGTACGAGCCGTATATGTCATCGTAACTGCTCATTTTTGAGGTCAGTTTCAGAGCATCTGATGCGCCGAGCGCACCGAGCAGAGTATCTACAGTATCGACATACACTTCGTCGATATCCCTGCCCCACCGGTTATCGCGCAAACTCAAATCGCTATTGTCCTCGTCAACTCCAGGCACCGCTCCGCGGAAAAATACCGGAGCCAGAATACTTGCCTGCGTTGACACGACCTGCCATGCCGCGCGACCGATGATCCTGTCGACAGAATCAGAACCAGAACCTTCTTTTACTTTGAAATACGTCCAACTGCCGCCCCAGGATTTATCGTGGAAAGGCGCATTGAAATTTACCGCAAAGTTTTTGGGTACAGCCACGTCATTTTCCGGAAGCAACATGTGAGATGAACCGCCCAGCAGTCCGTCGTTGGTCGTTGTCTCGTCGTTTGAATTGTTGCTGCTCAATTTTATCTTATCAAAACTGTATGAACCACCGAAATCTTTGACTTTATCAATATTGCCGTTGCTCAACTGCTCCTGGTAAAGCATGATCGATGCCATCGTCCGGCTCAACGCAGAATGGGCAATCATCCGCGCCTGGGTACGTGAACTGTTGTTTTTTGCCACTTGTTTGAACAACAATGCGTTACCGACAAAAGCAATACCTACTGCCAGCATCAATCCGAGCAAACCTATGGCAAAAACCAGTGCGACGCCGCTCTCTTTGTCTGATTTATACAAATTCATCATTATATCGAACTCCTATTTCCCGAGCACGACCGCCCGGCGGAAAGTGTAACCGAATTCCTCCTGAATCGACTTTTTCTGATCCGCATTGGTCCCATTGTCATTCCAGATTTCAAATTTTTCACTGTTATCAATAACCGATATTTCGATTTCCAGCAATTCCGGCGGTTCTTCAAGATTTGATTCTCTTCTTATCAGTTTCCCGTTTTCGGCAACAAAAGGAACCAGTTTGAAAGATGTGACATTTTTCATTATTGTTACAGTGCTCAACGTGTCATTTTTCTTCCAGAACGTATCATTATCGAAAATTTGTCCTTCCGTCGGAGTTTTTGTATAATACACCTCATACGGCGGAGCGAGATATTGAAATTTGCGGGAATTATGCGATGAAGCGATATCCATTTTTAATTTTCCGTCTTTATCGCACCGGAAACGCAAAAATCTGAATCCCTCAAAAGAATCAACTTTTTTTGTATCCGATTTTTTCCCTGCATCTGCACTTGTATCCATTTTTTTCCGGTTCATCGGCATTGCGGTCATAAAATAGATAGAGGAAGTATCTACTTTAAAATCATCACTTGCGGAATTTTCATACGTCAACCCGAACGGCACCTCCTGCTCCTCTACGGAGTAATATATCGCTGTCTGGAGCCGGGCGGCAACAAACTCCATTGCGGCTCTGGTATCTGCAAAAGCATTTGTTTTCTGCTCCGAGCGCACCCACATCCGCTGGGTTCCGGAAAACAACCGCATGGAAATCAGCAAAAGCACTGCAAACACCGCCATCGCGGCAAGCAACTCTACCAATGTAAATCTGTGATGGCGCAACATTTACTGATTTCCTCCCTGATTACTATCACCATTCAACCAGTTATCTCCGGAGGAGTATTGGTAATATTGGTTGTAAAGGTCAAACGGGAAGTACCTTTTTTCACGCTCCTCCCACTCTTTGTCTGCGGGATAGCTTATTTCCAAAACATAAGATGCCAAAAATCTTTTTTTTAATTTGCCAGCAAGACCTGTTCCCAGTTCTTCCTGCTCATTACCGACGACTTTACCGTCATTGTCAAACTTCCAGTAGCGGAAATTTTCAATCAGAGTGTTTTCTTTTATGACGGCAACCGCTGCAAAATCCACATAGCGGTTGCCGGCAGGACCGGAAATCTGACGTATCAGAATATAACCGTCTGAATCAAGCAAAAAAGCATCATTTTCATCTGCATCATTTGTGCTGCCGTTCGAAGAATCATTATCCAGAGGCTTCCTGTTGGTCGTACTCTCGATATCCAGAGCGTTTTTGTACGACGGTGAAGTGCCGGAATCTGAATAAATTTTCAGTCCGGACTTGAATGTGTCAAAATTCGGAGAGCCTACATCGTAGTCTTTCTCTGCTTCACTGGCGACACGGGCTTTTACCGTCGAAATGACATATTCTGCGAAATCTGCGATCGCGTTTTCCGCAACCGCAGTTTTGTGAGCACTCAAGCCGGTGGGAAAAAGCACAAAAACACTTGCCATGCCGACGGCTATGACCACCACTGCCAGCATCACCTCAACCATATTGAAATTTTTTACAATCGTTTTCATTGGTTGGAATCCTCTGTGATATATTCCACTCTGCCGGTGATGCCGTTGAGCATCAAAACAACACTGTTGTCCGGATTGCTGCATTCCACGGTTGCACTTGCTTTGTCAAACTTGGTTTCAGTGAAGAAAAAGAGCAAGGGGCGGGAATCATTGACTGTACCGCCGAAAGGACTGAAAACTATCGCCGTCCAGTTACTGTTTGTAAGATCGTCCAAATCAGTATCACTACCCGTATTCCCCTTCAACTCAACAGTCATGCCGCCGTCAAAACCACTGTCTTTGACAAGTTCCGGGAGCAAATCTTTGTCCTCAAGAGAATCATTTGTTTCAGATTCTTTTTTCTGATAAAGGCGCAACCACGGCTTGTCTTCATCCTGAACCGCTTCCAGACGCGCCAGACGCGCGCCGTCATCCGCATTGCGCCAGGAACTGCCCTCGACCCAACCGTTAAAAGTGCCATCTTTTTTCACATAAGCCAGACGGTAGCCGCCGAGGCAGTAATTTTTTAACCGTGTATCAGCCGCACCGGCATCCAACGGAATGACCATTGCCACATATTTGCGCGATGCGATGGCTTTTGCCTGCGCCATTTCCAGACCGAGCTTGAAACTTGACGCCGCCTGGTCGACTTTGCTGCCGAACATCATCCGGTTGAATGCCGGAGCAAACAAGCCGATAAGTATACCGGCAATCGCCACCACGGCGATCATTTCAATAAGCGTGAAGTGCCTTGTTTTTATCCGAGATTTCATTATTGCATCCTGTTAACTGCTCTCTGTCGGCGATACTATAGACTGCAAGTGAAGTTTTTTCAAATGCGATTACCGGATTTTTTTTGTTTTTTTGCAAAAAAATCCCTCAAACTCATTTCAACTCAATTTTCCCAGGCGGTATTGCCCAAAATACCTTCGTTGAAAAATACCGGCTTGCACCCCAATTCATGCACGCAACGCGCGGCACACTCCAGACGCGCCATGTGGTCAGGCTGATAATTCGGATAGTAACTGAATGAATACTGCTCATGGCTGGCGCAGTTGAAAGTTTCAAAACCGTACTTTTCCGCTTTTTCCGCCACTTCGGCGTAGCGTTCCGGAATTTTATCCAACGGCACGAGATTGCAGCACGCTCCGCTCGCCCGGAAAAAGAACAAATCCAGCAACGGGTCAAAATAAACCGCATTTGTATCCAGATAATCCACATCTTCCCCGATGCCGTAATGCAGTTTCATGCCCAGTGTGCCGGTGTCTTTGTCTATTCCGGAAAGTGAGCGTTTTTCCACATTTGCCATATTGCCGCCATTCTGACGCTCGCTCAAAGACGGTCCGCCCATTATCCGCGGCCGCAACGCCGTACTGTAACAGCGGGTTCCGCGCCGCACCATCTCCTGCGCCACCGCCGGATGGATATTCGCCCAGTGGATCACGACAGGCGGGATGAAACTTTTTTCACCGGCAAAACGGTGGATTTCGTTTTGCACCATTTCCCAATCCCTGCCGAACTCCTCTGCCGATGCTTCACAATACGGACGGTCGGGAAATTCGCTGTAACTGTGAAACGAAAATCTCAACCACGCTGCATTGTCCTCAAATTCACTTTTCCATATATCCGGCATATCTTTGAGCAAAAATTCATTGTGTGCGTTGTGATAAAAGCAATTCAGAGTGAATTTTGTGCCGAACTGCTCATGGATATCTTTCAGCCCCTTGAAATAAAAATGGTCAAAGGCACTGCGCGGACGCTCTTTCGCCAAATCGGTAAAGCAGAATATGTGGTCGTCGATATAAAAATTGCTGCGGCGGAAAGATTTTTTATCCCAGACCAGAGTCAATGTCTGCGAATAATTGCCGTACGGAGTGACAGTTTCAGCGGAAACGGCATTGATTTTTTCCGTCAACGGCAACTCAAGTGAAAAACTTCTGCCATTCATCTCTGCCGGGATGCCGTTGACTCTGACCGGGCACCCCATTTCAGAAATACCGGAAATTTTCACCCGCAGTGAATCACTGCTTTCGCTCCCGTGGTGATGATTCAGCACTGCCCCCTGACGGTGACTGGTTATTTCAATCATAGCAACTCCTTAATATTTAATGTTAAATGCGATTCAATCCGGCATAGATACCATTCAGTTTGACGAGCTCCTCGTGCGAACCTCTTTCTGCGACATCTCCATTTTCAATGACCACGATTTCGTCAGCGTTGCGAATTGTGGAGAGGCGGTGCGCAATGACCAGCACACTTCTGCCGCGGGCAAGAGAATCCAATGCGCTCTGAATCTTGCGTTCACTTTCATTATCCAGTGCACTTGTCGCTTCGTCAAGGATAAGTATTTCCGGGTCTTTCAGAAACACTCTGGCGATACTTATGCGCTGTTTCTGCCCGCCGGAAAGCCTGACTCCGCGCTCACCGACTTCCGTATCATACCCCTGCGGCAGTGAGCTGATAAAATCATGGATGAATGCCTTTTTCGCAGCAGAAATGATTTCATCATCGGATGCTCCACTCTTTCCGTAAGCGATGTTTTCCCGGATAGTGCCGTTGAACATATACAAGTCCTGCTGCACGATACCGATGTGTTTACGCAAAGATTCCAGCGTAACATCTTTGATATTCACTCCGTCAATAAAGATACCGCCGCCGGAAACATCATAAAAACGCGGCAGCAGCGCGCAAATAGTACTCTTGCCGCCGCCGGAAACCCCGACCAGCGCAACGGTCCTGCCAGGTTCCAGACGCAAATCGACTCCGTGCAGCACCTCTTTGTCAGGGTGATAGCCGAATGACACATTGCGGTACTCCACCACTCCGCGGCACACATCCATACGCCCTGCCCCCGGAGTGTCGGCGACTTCCGGCTCGATACGCATCAATTCGTCAAAACGTTTGAATCCGGAAACTCCCCGCTGAAACATCTCGGTAAAATGCAGCAGCATATCCAACGGTTGCAGATAAATCCCGACATAAAGCGCGTAAATAGCCAGCTCCTGCGGTGCAAGACTTCCTTTGACCACGAACCAGCCGCCGCCGCCGAGGATAGCCAGATAGAGCATTCCCTGACACAACGCATTGCCGGAGTGCATAAAACCCATCGCCCGGTAGCCGTACTCTTTGGTGGTAAGAAATGCCTGATTCCGCACGTCAAACTTGCGGTTTTCCAGTTTTTCGTTGCCGAAAGACTTGACCACTCTGATACCGGAAAGCGAATCCATCACCCGCGAATTGACATCAGATATTTTTTTACGGTTTTCAGCAAAAATTTTCTGAACTTTGCGGTTCTGCATATAAGTAAACACTGTCATCACGGCGGTCACTGCCAGCAGAACCAGAGTCATGGGGACATTCAACAGCAGAAGCAGCAGAAATGAACCGCATATTTTTACCGAAGCCAGCAGCACGGTTTCCGGACCGTGGTGCGCCAGTTCCGATATATCGAACAAATCGTTGACAATCCGGGAGAGCATATCGCCGGTGTTGTTGCGGTCATAATAGGAAAAGGAGAGTTTCTGATACTGCTGAAAAAGCGAGCGGCGCATGTCGCTTTCCATTCTCACGCCCATGATGTGTCCCCATGCTCCGATGAAATACATCGCCGCATAACGTATTATATACATAAGGAACAATCCGGCAGTCAGCCACAAAAGCAATTTGGCGATCTCTCCGGCTGGACGGGCAAGAACATCCCCGGTGAAAAAGCGCAACACCTGCGGGAACGCCAAATCGACCGCCCCGGCGACAAGCACGCACAACATATCAAGTATAAGCAAATGGCGGTATGGACGGTAGTAAGAAATAAAACGTTTGAACATTGATTATCCGTATGAAGAAAAGAAAACCGTAAATTTTTCATAATATAACATATCCGCGCTGAAAAATCAATCTTGAAAAACTGTTTTTGCGTATGTATATTATCACGTCCGACAAAAACACAACAGTACACAAACAACAACAAAGGTGAAATCAATATGCTGGAGCTCATAAAGAAACATAACATTCCGGATGACGGAGTTCAATCAAGTATCGCTTCATGTCCGGCGCAGCTTTTTTTTCTGCAGGAATCATTCATCCGGAAATACTGGCAGAGTGCGGAACTGCCGGCAGAAAAACTGGACGAAACTATCGCATTTGCAACATATCTCAATGACACTCCGCAATACCGGTATCTGGCGTGGCACTTGTACCGGTATTGCACGCTGACTCCGCTGGCATCTTTCCGGGGGAATGACCTGCCGGATATAATCGACGGACTCGGCGTAAAAAGCGGAATGCTGTATCTGCTCATCGCACTGTCGATGATACCGACGTACGAAGAAAGAGCCGTCAGGGAAGGATTCCCGGTCGAATACGGCAGAGCCGGTGCCAAACGCATCGGAAGCACCACTTGCTTTTTTGCCCAGAAATTCGACGGGGCATTCGGTTTGCGCGGCAACACTCTGCCGTTTCAGCTGCACTACCGGGAAACTGCCACCTGGAGAATCGGCAGATTTGATTACCAGCCGCGTCAGGCGGGGATCGTTGTTCCGGTGATTTACGCAAAAGATGGCGAAGTCACTGCCCTCTGTCCCGATGGAGCGATGTATGATGCCTGCGGCGACCGCACAGAGGCTCCGGAAAAAGCTGTACGCAAAACCACTCTTTCGGAAAACGGTTCCACTGTCACAGGCACTCCTATCGACCCGGTTACCGGGATCGCCGGTAAAGAAACCGTCACCCTCAACTTGCAGGACGGCTGGAAAAAAATCGTCGGAGCGGATGACTGGACTCTTTTCTTTCATATCCCCGGCGGCGGCGGCATGACTCCGGAACTCTGCCGGGAATCTTTTGCTGAAGCATTGGAGTTTTTCCGCAGCTATATGCCTGACAAAGATTTCAAAGTGATTTGGAGCTCCTCATGGATTTTTAACCCGGCATGGGCGGAACTCATGCCGCAATCCAACATGGCAAAATTGATAAATTCCGGATACCTTTTCCCGACTGTGCGTTGGGAAAAATACCCCGGGCTCTACTTTGTTTTCGGCGAAAGAGATGGCAGGCCGGAAGATTTCGACCCGCGCAACACCGTGGAAAAAGCCGTTATCAAATGTATGAAAGAAAACCGTTTGCGTTCAGCAGGATTGTTTCTGCTGCCGGAAACGGCCGGAAAGTGATTTCAAAATATTTCAGAAACAAAAAAAACTTCTTTTCACCCGGAAAGAAGTTTTTTTTGTTTTACGTTGAACATAATAATTTTTTCAATCCCGGCTTGACAAATTAAGAACTTGATGCTATATATAGTGAGTGGGAGCTGCGTACAAATATGTACGTCAATACTTTCCGGAACACAATCACTGCTCAGCAAGAGCCGGAGAACAAGGAGAATGTATGAATAAAAAATCAATGCCCAGACAAATGTTATCACTCTCCGGAGTGAGAGTGATGAAGCGGTTCCGCTTCACGCTGATCGAATTGCTCGTTGTGATTGCAATAATGGCAATATTGGCGGCGATGCTGCTGCCGGCATTAAAACAGGCGCGGATGCGTGCCAATACGGTCAGTTGTATTGACAATCTGAAAAATCTCACCCTCGCCGACAGTCAGTATCAGGGCGACAATGGTGATTTCGCAGTACCGTATCAAATGGACAGTGCAGAAAACAAACCACCGTCAGGCAAATATCTTGACGACGGGAAATGGTACTACAATGACTTTCTTTACAGTTATATCAAACAGCGCACCGATGTTTCCGATTCCTCGATATTCCTCTGTCCGGGAGTGACTCACGCAGACAAGCAACGTTATGATGAAGGTATTTTGACCATGAATTACGGCTGGAACCGGGAAATGCACATGCGCCTCAATTACACCGGCAAACAACCGGTTCAAAAAGTCACCACTGCCGCCAATCCATCAAAACTCTGCTCGGTGATGGACAGCGGTCAGCACCATATCAGCTGGCAAATGGGCAACTCCGGATACATCAAAGATTATCTGTACATCCCGGGATTCTACCAGAATGCCAGTGTCGTCAACAAAATCGCTGCGAAAGGTCAGGAAGAAGCTGTCAGCGGCAGACATCCGAACCGGACGGTGAATGTCGGTCATCTTGACGGGCACGTTTCCAGCCGCAAAGCGGATGAGCTGTATTCAAAAACGTGGTGGGATACCAATTTGGATGTTTACTTCTGGACCGCTGCCAAACCGTCGGATGGAAAACTTTTCGCATATTAAATTCAGCTGTGGGCAAAATTAAAATGAAAAAAATCTTTTTGGCATCTCTTGCCGGTTTCTGCGCTCTGACCGTGTGCGGGTACACTTTTGAAGAAAACACTGCACTTCAGCATCAGGATTATATCCGCAAAAATATCAACAGCAAGCGGCGTGCGGAACTGCGGGAGTGGTTCAAAGCCAAACGTCCTGCCCGCCCGATGCCTGCAGAAAAAGATTTGACCGGTTTCACCGGTGGAAACATCTCATTTGCCGTGGATAAAAGTTTCGGCTATCCGGCAAAGCTGACCATCAACGGCAGTGAAAATCTCCTTGCCAATCACTCTGCGATTTATCCTTTCTTTGAAATATATCTGGCGGATAAAGAAAACAAACGCCACTCATTCGGCAATTACGGCAGAAAACCCGTCATAAAACTGCTGCCGGAAAATAAAGGCCTGTCCATGACCTGGAAACTCGGCGTCGCCACAGTCATTACCACGGTCACAGCCGCACCTGACAACATGGTCAAATTTGATATTTCTGTCACCGGTGTCAAGCCGGAATACCGTCTGGTACAGGTCGATTACCCCATGCTTGCCGTCCGTCCCCGCGGAGAAACCGCAACCAACAAGGTCGTTTTGCAAGACCGCCGCGGCAGATTGCGTAATCTGACGGACATAACCAATCCTGCGTACAAAGAATACCCCTGCTCCAATGCCCGTTTTCAGATGACCGCCATCTACGATGATGCAAGCAAAAAAGGTGTATATTTTGCCGCCGACGACACCAACGGCTGGGAAAAGGTTTTCTGGCACTATTTTCTGCCGGAATACGATATGGATTTCTTTCACCTCACCCGCTATCCGCTGAACCGCGGCAAAGCCGGAAACTCTCTTGAGCAGAGCTTTTCCGTTGTACTGACCGCATTTGACGGCGACTGGTACGATGCGGCACAGATATACCGCAAATGGACATTGCTTCAGCCCTGGGCGAAAAATGGTCCGTTGCATCTCAACAAAGAGATCCCGGAATATGTCAAACGCTCCCCGGTCTGGCTCCGTTTTTACCTGCGCGAGAGCCGCGGAGTGCGCCCGGAACACGTTGTGGAAATGTCTAAAGCATGGGCGGAGTTCCTTCCCGGCAAAAAGATGGTCGCTGAACTCTTTCACTACTCGAATTTCAAAGAGCCGGGATTCAAAAGCAAATATCCGGTTTCTGAGTATTACGGCTACAAAGCTCCCGCTTTCCCCGGTCTGCCGGAAGCGTTGAAAAACATCTACGATATGGGTATCCGCTGCTGCGTCTTTCTGCAGAGCGAAATCATCAACCAGTTCAATCCGGAAAACGACGCCCTGAAACCGGCTTATAAACTCGATGCCGCCGGTAAACCGCGTTTCTATCTGAATGAACGCAGTTATGTCTGCCGTATGTCCCCCGTCTGGCAGCAGCGCACAACTGAACTGGTCAATCATATGCTGGATATCGGTTTCGTCGGAGTGTATCTGGATACTTTCGCCAAAAGCACGCCCGATTTTGAATGTCATGCCGATAACCACGGTCATCCTGCCGGCGGCGGCAACACCGATGTGATGAGCCAGCGCGCCTACGGCAAAATGATACGTCAGCTCGGCAGAGCCGCAAATCCGGAGTTTTTCATGGTCGGCGAAGCGTGTACCGAACCGTACATGGATATTCTGGATGTGAAAGAAAACGCCACTCACACCGACCCCGATGCAATATTCCTGGAACGCACCATTTACGGCGAATACTATCTGCCCCACGGCAGAACCATCAGCAACAGTGATGTGAGCTATACGAAATTTCTCGGACTGGATTTCCTCAACGGCATGATCCCGGGGCGGTTTTTCAATGCTCCGCCGCAGGACCCCCACCGCCGCAAAGTGCTGCTCGATGTGATCAATCATACCGATTCAGGATATTATTATCTCCGGTGCGGACAGATGCTCCGGCAGCTGAAATTTGCCGCAAACGAAAATGTCACGGTCACGGAAATGAATAACAAAATCCCGGTTGCCCGATGGCAGAATACCGTTTTCCGCTCCGCCAAAGATAATTCTGTGGCAATATATGTTTTCCACTTCGGTGACAAAGCCGGTGAAAACACGCTGCTGCTCCCCGACGGCAGTGAATGGCAGGCGAATGCCGAAAGCAAAGTTTTCCAGGCCGGTGCCGACGGCAAACGGCAGCTGCTCGGTACTCTCGGTGAACTCCGGCAACTTCAGCTGAAACTTGAACCGGACGGTATTGCCGCATTTATAATCGAGCCGTAAAAAACAATTACAATCATTGCAGTTTTTATGGATGTTGTTACGTTTGACGCGTTACAGCATCCTTTTTTTGCTGCTTTGATTTCTGTAACGAAAAGAAATAATAATTTAAAAAAGAAATGGTGGATCCGCCCGGACTTGAACCGAGGACCCGGAGATTATGAGTCACCTGCTCTAACCAACTGAGCTACGGATCCACAAACTGTGGTGTTTCCTTTACTATACTGTCACTACGCTGTTTTTTCAAATCGTTTTGTAAAAAAAATACAGCTTTTCAAGGTATTGCAATAAAAAAAATCTCTTATTTGCACCGCAAACGCAGCAGTGCGATTTCCGCCGGACGCCCCAGACGCACCGGGAAACCGCTCCAGATGCCACTGCCGTTGGAAACAAATATTTTCATCCCGTTGCGCTGATACTCGCCGGATACCATGAAATGATTGAATGCGGATATGATGAGGTCTACTCCCCAGATTATTCCCCCGTGTGTATGACCGGAAATCTGCAACGCCACATTTTCCCCGGATGCCAGTGAGGCAACTTTGGGTTGGTGAGCCAACAGAATCCTGAGCTTACCATCTGGAGCTCCGGCAAAGGCTTTTTTGACATCCGGCACTGGAAGCCCCATTTTTTCAGCGGTTTTATCCGTCACCCCGCCGAGTACGATTTTGCCGCCGGCAATGACGACATGACGGTTTTCCAGCATTTCGATTCCGGTACTGCGGAAAAAATCCGCCCATTTCTGATATCCGGAATAATACTCGTGATTCCCGGGAACTCCGAATACCCCCATCGGTGCACGCAAAAAGCCCAGGACTTTCAACTCATCGCCGGAGATTTTCACTCTCCGGTCGACCAAATCACCGGTCAGAACGATCAAATCTGCCTGCAGAGCATTGGTCCGGCGTACGATTTTCGCTATTTTTTCCCCGTCAGTGACCGAATCGGCATGAATATCCGTCAAATGAGCTATCGTCATACCGTCCAATTCACGCGGCAATCCCGGCAGAACTATCTCATGCTCCCGAACCAGCGGCGTCTGCAAGGCAAAAATCATGCCGCACACACTCAACACCATCGCGGCAACAAACAAAACTGCCCGCAACGGGAATTTTTCCACGCACACCGGAAATTGCACTTTTATCCTCCGGCACACGAACCGGCACACCGCCAGTATGACTTCACAGATAACAAGTGTTCCGCAAAAAAATATCTCTACGGCAAAACACCATGCTATGACCAACGCCAGCGGTGCCGGCAGATTTTCCACGCCCAAATAACGGCGGAACACAAAATTAAATGCCACAACAGCAGAAAAGATTGCCAGCACGACTTTCCATCTGCCGGAAACTTTTTTCAGCGGCATTATCCCGCGCCAAATCAACAGTACAGCAAGAATAAAGCTGAACATTTTCATGACATTTCAAGCATTTTTTCAATCGGTCTGGCAGCGCGGGCAATCGTGTCAGCATCAAGTTCGATTTGCGGAGAGAGATTTTTCAACGCGTCCCGGACTTTTTCCAGAGTGATTTTTTTCATATCTTCACACACCGGCGCGGGGTCGAGCGGAAAGAATTCCTTATCCGGATTTTCCCGGCGCATCCGGTGCAGAATGCCTATTTCCGTGCCGATAACAAGCTGCTGCGCAGAAGATTTTTTCACCCAGGAAAGCATACCGCCGGTACTCAATGCCGCATCGGCAACGGCGACCACATCCGGACGGCACTCCGGATGCACCAGCACCGGAGCCCCCGGATGCGCCGTTCTGGCGCGCTCAATATCACTCACAGTGATTTTGTCGTGTATCGGACAACACCCCTGCCAACAGTTCATCGGGCGTTTGAGAGTTCCGGAAACGTTCTGCCCGAGATTGCGGTCAGGCAGAAACATTATTTTGGTATCCTGCGGTAAACTGCCGATGAGTTTTTCTGCATTACCGCTGGTGCAGCAAATATCAACTTCCCGTTTGGTGGCGGCTGTTGTATTGACATAAGCGACCAGCAGTGTGTCCGGATTATCTTTCTTGTACGCGGCAACTTCAGCCGGGTCAGCCATATCCGCCATCGGACAGCCGGCGGAGGGTTCCGGATGTAGAACCACGGCATCAGGAGAGAGTATCTTTGCCGTTTCAGCCATAAATCTCACTCCGCAAAAAACTATCACCGGAGCCTTGCACTCGGCAGCTTTGCGGGAAAGTTCCAGCGAATCACCGGTGTAATCAGCTATATCCTGAATTTCGCCGTTGGTGTAATTATGAGCCATGATAACGGCGTTGTGTTTTGCTTTAAGTTCAGAAATTTCCTGTAAAATATTATTCATTTTCCCCACTTTCAGTTTCAATCAAAGAGCCATGTTGACAAATATCTTTCTCCGGTATCCGGCAGAAGAACGATGATATTTTTCCCTGCCGCCTCCTGCCGCCGGGAAATTTCCAAAGCCGCATAAAGTGCCGCTCCGGAAGATATACCCACGAAAACACCTTCTTTGCGCGCACACTCCCGGGCAGTGTTTCCGGCATTTTCTCCGGAAACCCTGATGACTTCGTCAATAAGAGTTGTGTCAAGTACCTCCGGGATAAACCCCGCTCCGATGCCCTGAAGCGGATGCATTCCGGGAGCTTCACCGGAAAGGACTGCGCTGGTATCAGGTTCAACGGCAACGATTTTTACCGCCGGATTTTTCTTTTTCAAATATCTGCCGACTCCGGTCAATGTACCGCCGGTACCGACTCCGCAAACAAAATAATCTACTTTACCATCGGTGTCACGCCAGATTTCCGGAGCGGTGGACTCCTCATGCGCCTGCGGATTGGCAGGATTGGCAAACTGCTGGGGAATGAATGCTCCGGGGATTTCAGCGCACAACTTTTCAGCCCGGGCGATAGCTCCTGCCATACCTTCAGCACCGGGAGTGAGAACGATTTCCGCACCGTAAGCAGCCGCCAGTTTGCGCCGTTCCACACTCATGGTATCCGGCATCGTCAGAATAAGCCGGTAACCTTTGACGGCGGCGGCGATCGCCAAACCGATACCGGTGTTGCCGCTGGTCGGTTCAATAATAACTCCGCCCGGAGCAAGTTTTCCTGATCTTTCGGCATCTTCGATCATATTCACCCCGACCCGGTCTTTGACAGAACCGCCGGGATTGAAAAATTCCACTTTCGCCAATATTCTGCCGCCGCCCTGCCCCAAACGGGAGAGTGTGACCAACGGAGTATTACCGAGGGTATCAAGAATATTCCGGGCTGTTTTTACCATAATAACACCTTCTTCTGTTACAATATCACTGTTTATAAAATAATATCTTCCGGGGACAAATGCAAGCTGTTATTGAGTAAAAATACGCTTAAAGAGTTTGCGGAATCGTGATTGCGGCACTATATTAAGCAGATGTTGCAAATGTAATCCAAATATAGGGGTATTCCTGATGTTTCCCGGTCGTTATGACGTGGCGGCATATTCCGCCTTTATTTTTTATTCGATGAGTTCGCTGGTCATTCCTGTCGTGCTTGTGGCAATGGGCAGAGAATTGCACTTTCCGCTTGATGACGGCGGCATGTCATACGGGGGGATATTGCACCTTGTCCGCAGTGCGGCAATGGTTTTATCGCTGTTGAGCTGCGGCATAATCGCCGGTAAATCCGGCAAGCGTCTGCCCATGGGTTGGGGTGTTTTTGCCATCGGGGTGAGCATATTTCTCTGTGGTTGTGCGCCCGGATACTGGTTTCTGCTGCCGCTGCTGCTGACCGCCGGTCTGGGCGAAGGCATCTGCGAAGGTCTTGCCACGCCGTTTGTTCAGGCACTGCACCCGGACAATCCGGAAAAATATGTCAACATCGCCCATTCATTCTGGTCAGTCGGCATCGGCATTTGTGTCCTCGGAGCCGGAGCGATGCTTTCGTGCGGCGTGTCATGGCGGATAATCCTGGCTGTTACCGGCACCGGAACCGTGGCGGCATCATTACTGTTTCTCTGCCGCGATTCCCGGCGGCACCCATATCCGGAGCAACGGGAAAAAAGTGATTTCAACAAGGTCTGGCAGAACTCAAAAAGTATTTTCAAATATCCGCGCTTCTGGCTTTACTGCGCCGGGATGTTCATGGGTGCCGGAGCGGAATTCTGCCTGACATTCTGGGCGGCTGTGTTTCTGCAGTTGACATTCGGAGCAACTCCCTTTGCCGCCGGGACCGGGACCGCCGCCATTGCACTTGGGATGTTTGCGGGCAGAAATATTTTTGCCCGCATTGCAACAGAAAAAAATTTGAGAAAAATACTGATAAGTTCTTCTCTCTGCACGATACCTCTGACACTGCTTCTGGCGTGGATAAAGGCGGATATGTTCCCGTCTGACTCTGTCATGTATGCGACACTTATGAGCATACTTTTTCTCTGCGGCATCGGTATTTCTCCCTACTGGCCGACACTGCAGGTCCATGGCGTCAACCGGATGCGAAAAGAGGATTCGACACTGCTCTATATTTATTTCTCTGCCATGGGCATACCCGGCTGCGGATTTTTTACCTGGATAATCGGAGTTCTCGGCGACAAATTCACTTTGCAGAAAGCATTTTATCTGCTGCCGGTGACACTGCTCATTTACGCGGGAATCATTCTGGCTGACCGTTTTATGAAAAACGAACCGGCTGCAACAGAGGGGGAAGTATGAAAAAGAAAGTTTTGCTGGCTCTGGATATAGGCAATGTCTGTATCCGGATAAATCATTTGAATTGCGCGGAATATTTCGGATACGACACCATCCCGGAACCGTTGCGGCAAAGTGCGTTGCATTATGAATGCGGCAAATGCAGTGAAAACGAATTTTTTGACACTCTGCACGGATTGCTTGACGGAAAATTCCCGCCGGAACAAATCCGGGAGGCATTCAACTCCATTCTGATAGAACCGGTTCCCGGCATGGTGGAGCTGGTAAACTCATTCCCGGATATGGGGGTTCAGGCGGTGTTTTTTTCTGATATATCACCGACTCACTTGCAGCGCACCAGAGAAATTTTTCCGGCGGCAGAACGTGTTCCGGAGGGGATTTACAGTTTTGTCAGCGGCGCGCTGAAACCATCTGCAGTGATGCTCAACGCATTTGAGCAGAAATTCGGCACCCCCGACCTCTATGTGGACGACCGGGCGGAACTTATTTCCGGAGCGCGCGCCCACGGCTGGAATGCCGTACAATTTTCCGGAGCTGACCATTTGAAAGATGAATTGATGAAAATCACCGGTTGATTTTTTCTCCGATACGGGGTATAGTAAGAAAAGGTTTCACAAAAACAAATTTTATCATCTATGGAGGATAACATTCTATGAAAAAATTTTTCACAACCGCGGCAGCTGTATTGCTGGCCTCAACAGCTTTCACTGCAGAAATCTACGTCGATTACAACAAAGGCAACGCCAAAAATACGGGGACCAAAGAAGCTCCGTTTGCCAAAGTGCGTCAGGCTCTCAATAAAGCTCTCCCGGGCGACACGGTGTATATTCTGCCTTCAGAGAAACCTATTCTTGACAACGTTTATATTTTGAATATCCACGGCACACCCGATAAACCAGTGACCGTTGACGGCATGAACAACACTTTTATCGGCGCGAAACCGCTGGACCCGAAACAGTGGCAGGAAGTGAAACCGGGAATTTTCCGCAAACAGGTCAAAACCGGCTTGAACTGGTCATCCCGTTTCTATCTGATTTTTGACGGCAAAATCAACCGCATGGGCAGAATCCAGAAATCCCCCGGTGCCAAGCCGTACAAAAAAGTTGAAGAGCTCGCCCCCGGTGAATGGACTGTCGTTGTCGGCAAAAAGATTTCCGATAAAGGTCCGCATCATCAGTATGAAATCGAATATTTCGTCCGTCTGCCCGAAAAAGCCACCGGACTTGCCGATTCCGGCATCACCGAACCAATACGCGGCATATCCGACGGCGTATGCGTCCGCGGTACAAGCAAAAATGTCGTTGTCCGCAATATGATAATGAAAAACTTTTTCAATGACGGCTACAACATCCACGGCCAATGCGAAAACATCCGCTTTGAAAATATCGCCGCCCTTTTCTGCGGTGATGACGGAATCAGTGCCCATGAAGCGTGCACTATTTCGCTCAAAAACGGCGTGTTTATCGGTTGCTCGACCGCGATCTGCCACGTTCAGCAGGCGAAATGCACCCACGACAATGTATATGCCGAACAGGTCGTCGGCAGAGAACTCTATTTCACCGCCGATTCCGCCAACGAAATCAAAAACATGTATTTCTACGCCGACTCATACTCCGGATGTGCCTGGACTCCCAGACAGGCTGCCAACACTCAAAATGTCGTACTGGAAAATATTTATGCCATCAGCAACAACCCCAAAGCCGTTTTTGTAAAAAGCGGCAAAGGAAAACTGGAGGCAAAAATTTCCAACGTTCAGCTTGCCGGTTTCCACAAGGTAATGAATGAATCCGGAATCCAAAAAGTTGAAGCGGATGCCATCCGGGAAAAAATCGAAAATGCCAAAAAATCCCTGTTTGCTCTTTTTAACGGAAAATTGGAGAAAATGCTGTGAAAAAACTTCTGATATTTTCACTGATACTCTGTTGCGGATTTTTATGCACACTGCATGGTGCGGTGCTGAATTTCCGCTCCGGTACAGTCACTGCAGCTGAAATCACTGATGCGGCGGTAAACCTCCGCGGGCTTGATACAGATGCTTTCCCTGCCCTGCCGGAAAAACGGAGCTATGCGGTGCTTTCTGTCAAGCTTGCTCCGGGAAGAAAAATTTCGATTTTTGATTATTCTCTCGAAACCCGGGGCATGACCTATCCCTGCGTTGCCATCAATACCGGAAGCAGCTTTCAGAGCAGCGAAAAAAACTTTTCCGGCAATACAGTGCAGCTGCTGTTCATTCTGGAAGCCGGAAAAATGTCTGAAGTGGAAAAAATGAATATCAAATGCAATCTGCCGCCGACTGACGGCACCTATGATATCACAGTGCCTTTTAAATATATCGGCAAAAAAACTCCGGTCCGCGCCAACGCCGTTCCGGCAGACGGATTGCTGGAGATACGTTAAATGAAAACTGCCGCCGCGCCGTTTCTGCCGATGAGCAGAGCCGAAATGGACACTCTGAAGTGGGAAGAGCTGGACATCCTTCTTATTACCGGTGACTGCTACGTTGACCATCCCTCATTCGGAACTACCATTATCGGCAGACTTCTGGAGTCTCTGGGATACCGGGTCGGCATTATCGCCCAGCCGGATTGGAACGACCCGGAATGCCTGAAAGTAATGGGCACTCCCAAAATCGGCATCGGCGTTTCCAGCGGCAACATGGATTCAATGATAAATATGTACACTGCCGGCAGACGTTTGCGCCGGGAGGATATGTTTTCTGAAAACGGCGTCACCGGCAAACGTCCGCCCCATGCGCTCCCCGTCTATGCCCAGCTGGCACGGCGGGCATTCCCCGGCAAACCGGTCCTCACCGGCGGTCTGGAAGCAAGTTTGCGCCGGGTGGCACACTACGATTACTGGCAGGACAAGATACGTCCCTCCATGCTTCTGGACACAAAATGCGATATCATGGTCTACGGCATGGGTGAACGCCCCACTCCGGAATCATTCAGGAGGATGCGCGACGGCGAATCTCTTGCCGGCATACCGGGCACAGCACGCCTGCTGGGAAAAAATGCAGCACTGGCGTTTGACCGTACCAATTACATTGAACTGCCGTCATACGAGGAAATACTTTCTGACAAAGATGCCCTCATGCTGCAGACAAAACTGGTCGAAGCAAACATGAATCATTACAGTGCCAGCGGACTTATCCAGCAATACGGTGACAGACTGCTGGTCATTGAACCGCCTGCGGAACCTTTGACTCCGGCGGAACTCGACCGGGTGCATGAATTGCCGTACGCCCGCAGACCGCATCCGGTATATAAAGGCAGGATACCGGCATTTGATGCGATAGCCGACTCCATTCAGGCTGTACGCGGCTGTCCGGGCGGATGTGCATTCTGCGGGCTTGTGGCACATCAGGGGCGGACGGTGATGAGCCGCAGTGAAGAATCTATTGTCCGGGAGGCTGAAATCATATCTTCCCGCCCCGGTTTCAAAGGTACGATTTCAGATGTAGGCGGTGCCGCCGGAAATATTTTCGGCAGTGAATACAATATTGAAAACTGCAAAAAATGCCGCCGTGTCAGCTGTCTTTTTCCGACGCCGTGTAAATCCTATAAATGCGATGGTCAGGCGGTGGTGCATCTGTTGCGGACTTTACGCAAAATGCCGAAAATCCGTCATTTGTATATCAATTCCGGTATCCGTCTGGATCTGGCACTGCGCCAGAAAGAGTTGCTGTATGAATTGATCGCCCACCATGTTTCCGGTCACATGAAAGTCGCTCCGGAACATCTGCACCCCAGAGTAATGCAGCTTATGCGGAAAGGTACTCCGGAAGAATTTTATGAATTCATGCGGGAATTTGAGCGCATCAGCAAAGAGTGCGGTCTGGAGCAGTATCTCATACCGCTTTTCATTTCCAATTTCCCCGGATGCACGGACAAAGAGATGAAAACTGTGGACGATTTTCTCAACAAACACCACTGGAGTCTGCAGCAGGTCCAGGATTATATCCCGCTGCCGATGACCATGGGTGCGGCGATGTATTACACCGGCAAAGACTCCAACGGCACCCCCATTGAAGTGAACCGCGGTCTTGCCGCAAGACGCCCGCAAATACAGGTTTTGAAAAAGAGACGCTCTCCCAACCGTAAACCCAAGCGGAAATAATCTCTATTTTTTCCGGCGGAAACGATCCCGCAGACAGAAAAAGTCTGCGGGATTATTTTTTTATCTCCCGCTCCTGTTTTCAGCTGGCTGCCCTTAAAAAATTTACACAAAAGTTGAAAATTGTAAAAAAATTAACATTTTAAACAATATCACCTTGATTTATTTGATTTTGTCAATATATTGTACTCTTCAGAGAAATATGCAAAAAAGAAACTTTCTTAACGGAAGGATAAAAAATGAACACTTCATTCCGCAATCTGCGAAGATGGCCGTTCGCAACGATACTGTCTGCCCGCAAATACGGTTATGATAATATTTTTGCTCCGCATGGAGCAAAACTCGGTTCACTCATGTGCATGGCGATACTGCGCGGCGACAACCGGGAAGTCCGGCAGATGATCGAAAACGGCGCACCGCTTGACCATCAGGATGAACCTGACGGCTGGACCCCGCTGATATACAGCATATATTACCACAATCCTGAAGCTTGGGAAATGCTCCTTGCCCACGGAGCCGACCCATCCGTCGCCGATTTCGCCGGGCGCACCCCGGTGATGATCGCCGCTATTACCGGAAACGATGTGCTGCTGAAGCGTTTTCTGGATTCCGGTGTTCCGGCAGATGCGGTCGATTACCGCAACAAAAGTGCGTTGGATTTCGCCATCGAATTTCAGAACCGCAAATGTGTGGAATTGTTGCAAAGTGCAACCTCATCAAAATAAAGAGTAAAATTATGAGCAGTAAAAACGGAAAATTGGGAGTGACAGCCCTCGCGGCTCTCGTCGTCAGCGCCATGATAGGCGGCGGTATTTTCAGTATGCCGCAGAATATCGCCCAGAAAGCCTCGGTAATGGCTGTGGTGGCGGCATGGGTCATCACCGGTATCGGGATGTTTTTCATCGCCAACACATTCCGCATCCTTGCCGAAGTGCGTCCCGATGCCACGACCGGCATTTACTCCTATGCCAGAAGCGGTTTCGGAAAATTTGCCGGATTTCAAATCGCCTGGGCCTACTGGCTCTGCAACATATTCGGCAACGTTGCCTATGCCGTACTGCTCATGGATGCGCTCAACTACTTTTTCCCCGGCTGGTTTACCGGCGGAAACAATCTCTGGTCGATTCTGGGCGGTTCGATCGTCATCTGGCTGATGAATTATGCGGTTCTGCGCGGCACGAAACAGGCATCCGGGATAAACACCATCGGTACGGTATTCAAACTTGTGCCGCTGTTCCTTTTCATATTGATAATGCTTTTTGCTTTCCGCTGGAGCCAGTTTACGACAGATATGTTCGGTACAGAAACGCTCCCGGCACTGCACACGAAACCGCTGGGCAGTTTTATAGATCAGATAAAATCCACCATGATGGTGACGCTGTGGGCTTTCATCGGGATTGAGGGCGCCGTTGTTGTCTCCGCCGGAGCCAGCAGTCAGAAAGCCGTCGGCAAAGCCACCATGGTCGGTTTTTTAGGTTGTCTGGCAATATATGTCCTGTTGAGTCTGCTGCCTTTCGGCAAAATGGCACAGGGGGAAATCGCCCGGTTGAGCAATCCGTCAACAGCTGAACTGCTTCAGGACACAGTCCATGCCAGCTGGGGCGGGATAATGATGAATCTCGGTGTGATAATCGCTCTGCTCACCAGCTGGCTGGCATTCACCATCATGATCGCCCAGATACCTTATGCCGCGGCACAGGACGGCACATTCCCGGCAATTTTCCGCCACGAAAACAGCAACGGAGCTCCCGATGTTTCGCTCTGGGTCACCAGCAGCATCATGCAGCTGACCATGGTGTTTGTCTACTTTTCCAACAACGCCTGGAACACAATGTTGAGCATCACCAGCGTGATGATACTGCCGCCGTATTTTGCCTGTACGCTCTACCTCTGGAAAATCTGTGCAAAAAAAGATTATCCTGCCGGAGCTACCGCCGGAGCTGCCTTTGCAGCCCTCTGCGGTATTGCCGGGTCACTCTATGCTCTCTGGATGATTTACGCCGCAGGTCTGCAATACCTGGCAATGGCATTCATCTTTCTCACTCTCGGCATCCCGGTATACATCTGGGCGCGCATGGACGACCGGAAGTTGAAAAAAGACACTTCAGCATTTTTCAGTGATGCCGAAGGTGCCGGAGCATTGCTCATCATCGCCGTTGCAATAATCGCGCTTATTGCAGCAATCACAGGAAAAATCCAGCTTTGACACAAGAGAAGGGAATAAAAAAATGAATGAAATAATTTCACGCAAACTGCTCATTGTTGAAGACCACGCCCTCAACGCCAATCATGTCATGCGCAGTGCGGTAAACGCTCTCTGCGAACATCTGCGGTCAAGAAACTTCCGCATCACCCGCGCCGCCTCATATCAGGAAGCGATCCCGTTGATTTCCACAGACATGGATCTTGACGCCATTCTGCTGGCGGCGGAATTAAAGCAGAATCCAGCCAAAGGAAACAACGGCATTGCCGGAATTTTTGATGTCATCCGTCATTATCAGAAATATGTACCGCTTTTTCTGCTCGCCGACCGCGAAAACAGCACCGGGATGATCCCGACGGCAATGCTCGACCACTCCACAGAACTTATCTGGATTCTGGAAGACAGTCAGGTTTTTATCGCCGGACGTATTTCTGCGGCGGTCGAACGTTTCCGCGCTCATTTGCTGCCGCCGCTGATGCGCGCCATCTGGCAATACAATGAAAGCAACCACGAATACTCCTGGGCAGCCCCCGGTCATCAGGGCGGCAGAGGTTTCACCAAAACGCAAAGCGGCAAAAAGTTTTATGACTTTTACGGTGAAAATCTTTTCCGTACCGATACCGGAATTGAAAGGTCAAGCATCGGTTCACTGCTCGACCACACCGGAGCGTTTGCGGAAAGTGAAAAAATGGCGGCAAAAATTTTCGGCGCACACATCTCTTATTCGGGAATCGTCGGCACTTCCGGTTCAAACCGTTCCATCATGCAGGCTGTTCTTTCTGAAAATGACCTCGCCGTCTGTGACCGCAACTGTCACAAATCCATTGAACAGGGGCTTATCAACACCGGAGCCACCCCGGTCTATATGATCCCGACCCGCAACCGTTACGGCATTATCGGTCCGGTACTGCCGTCAGAAACCACTCCGCAGGCGATTTCGGCAAAAATCGCGACCTCTCCGCTGAAAGTTTCCGGTGACATCCGGGCGTATGCGGTGTTGACCAACTGTACCTATGACGGATTGTGCTACAATGCCGAAGCGGTGGAAAAATCGCTTTCGCACTCCGTTGACCGCATCCATTTTGATGAAGCATGGTATGCCTATGCCAGATTCAATCCGCTTTACAAATCGCATTATGCCATGCGCGGTGAGCCGTCAGAACATCAGGGAGCAACGGTTTTTGCCACCCATTCCACTCACAAACTGCTGGCGGCTCTTTCCCAGGCGAGCTATATCCATATGCGTTGCGGCAAAAAAGCTCCTTCTGCGGAACAGCTCAATCAGGGATATTTGCTCAACACCTCGACTTCGCCGCTCTATGCCATCTGTGCATCAAATGACATCGCCGCAAGGATGATGGCGGAAAACGGCTGCGGTCTGACCGGTCAGGTCATCGAAGAAGCTGTCGAATTCAGACAGGCTCTCGCCCGGTTGGAAAGGGAATTCAGTGCCGCCGGCTCATGGTTTTTCAAAGTATGGAACCCGCCGGAAGTCAGAGACCCTGAAAACGGCAAAGTATACGCATTCGCCGATGCCCCCAAAGAACTGCTGACCACCTGTCAGGAGTGCTGGCATCTGCGTGCCGGTGAATCATGGCACGGATTCAACGCTCTCAAAGACAATGACTGGGTGATGCTCGACCCGATAAAAGTCAGCATTCTGACCCCCGGCATGAATGATGACGGCACCATGTCAGAGTGCGGAGTACCGGCGGCACTGGTTTCAAGTTACATTTACAATGCCGGGATCGTGCCGACCCGGACGACGGATTTTCAGCTGATGTTCCTCTTTTCCATCGGGATAACCCGCGGCAAATGGACAACTCTGCTCAACGCCCTGCTCCGTTTCAAAAGACTTTATGATGCCAATGTGCCGATGGCGGATGTACTGCCGGAAATCGTGGAAATGTATCCGGAAACATATCAGGACATGGGTATAAAAGAACTCGGCGAAAAAATGTTTGCCCACCTGAAAAAATTTGAGCCGGGCAGTAAACTCAATGCCGCTTTTGAAACTCTCCCCGAACAGGCAATGACTCCGCGGCAGGCGTACATGGAAACAGTACGCGGCAACACTGAACTCGTCCCGGCGGATAAACTTGCCGGACGTATTGCCGCCAACGCCCTCATCCCCTACCCTCCCGGCATTCCGATGGTGATTTCAGGAGAACGTTTCGGCGGAGCGGACAATCCACACATCAGCTATCTCAAATCGCTTGCCCGATGGGATGCCGAATTTCCCGGCTTTGAACACGTCACTGAAGGCAGTACCGTCATCGACGGGGTTTACCATGTCCCGTGTATATGCAAGTAATTAAATTTGCCCCCACACCCACGGGGCGGATCAAGGCTTCTCCCCGGAGCCTCCGCCCCGTTTCTTAAAGCCCCCACACCCACGGGGCGGATCAAGGCTTCTCCCCGGAGCCTCCGCCCCGTTTCTTTGTTTTCTGAACGTTTTCTGCTTGAAAAATCCATATTCCGGGACTACATTAAAAATGTTTTACGAACATTTGAAGTGGGATCATTCTATGGAACACGTCATCCATCCGCCGGAATCCGGCAAAAACAGCATCATTCTCTGGCAGCAAGCCTGGGAACAGGTAAAAAATCACGGCATCCGCAAAATCGTATTTGCTCCGGGGAAATATGATTTCTTTCCGGGAAACTGCTCCCGGCGTTACTGCTACTTTTCCAACAACGACGAAGGCGTAAAAACCATCGCTATGGACATCTGCGCCGTTGATGATTTGGAAATCACAGGCAACGGTGCGGAGTTTTGTTTCTACGGCCGCATTTCTCCGCTGGTGGCGGAAAACTGCCGGAATCTGAAAATAAGCGGGCTGACGATTGATTTTTCCGATTCGTTTGTGTCTGACGCAGATATGGCAGCTTTTGAGAACGGCACAAGCTGGTGCAAAATCGGCGGCAAACACGATTTCCGGGAAGGCAGACTCTGTTTTACCGGTGATTTTTATGACAACCTCTCCGGAGTGCTGAATTTTTATCCGTATGACACAGAAAAAAAAGAACTGCTCTGGGACAGCAGCAGTTTTTCCATTCCCAACCGGGAACTGCTCTATCGGGACGGATTGATCGGTTTCCCCGGCGATTTGTCACGTTACGGCAGCAAAAGTTTCGTCATCAAACACGAATTGCGCCTCTGTCCGGGAATGGTCTTTGACGACTGCGAAAATATTTCCCTGTCCGGAATAAATCTGCATCACGCCGCCGGCATGGGGATTTTGTGTCAATGCTGTACAAACATAGATATTTCAAAAGTGAATATCGTGCCGCGCGACCGCAGAGCCGGAGTGTCGGATGACTCACTGCATATTGTGGAGTGCCGGGGAAAAATCGCTGTTTCCGACAGTAAATTTTCCGGAACACTTGACGACAGTATCAATGTCCACGGCATATACCGTCCACTGAAACTCCGGGAACCCGGCAGTAAATTTTACTATCTTGACAGCGGACATTTCCAGCAGATGGGATTGCCCGGAGCGCGTCCGGGAGACACTCTGGAGCTGATAAAAAACGATACACTGAAACCTTATGGGAAAATAAAGGTCATAGATGCCGTTGTATTGAATAAAGCCATCACCCGCATAACTTTTGATGAAACAGAGCTGCCGGCGGAATTTTCTCCCGGCGATTGCGCCGGAGTCATGGAAGTAGCCGAAGCTGAACTCACCGTAAAAGATTGTTATTTTGCCCCTCTCTACGGCAGAGGCATTCTGGCTTCCGGATTGAAAAATGTAAAAATCTGCCGCAATTATTTCCACACCGCAGGAGCGGCGGTGTTTATTGCCGGAGATGCCGGATTCTGGTATGAATCCGGTCCGGTTGAAAATGCGGAAATTTACGGAAACACCTTTGACAACTGCAGTTACCGCCGCTGGATATCTTCCCGTGAGCCGGTCGGAGTTTTTCCGGAAATCACCACCGCAGTGCCGGATTTTTGTTTTCACGGCAACATCACGGTGAAAAACAACGTGTTTATTTCCTCATTCCGCAATCTGGTTTCCATGCGTTCAGTGAAAAACGCCGTTATAACCGGCAACACCTTCACTCCGGACGGCACATACAAATTCATGCCGGGCTATGACACCGGATACTTTTTTTCCGGGACGGTTCCGGAGCAGATGGCTTTTATGGATTGCGCCTGCGTGGTAACAGAGGATAACAACTTCGGAATGCAGTAAAACTCAATGCAAATGTCTGCGTTTTGAGCCGCTGCCGGCGGACGGCAGCTGTATTTTGAAGTGTATCGCCAGCATACGGATCGATGTTACCAGCAGAGCCACTACGAGAAAACGGATGAAAAACGGCACTTCGACCCGGATGAAAAAATAATATACGATACCGCCGATCAGCGCGGCAGTGGCATAAAAATCGCTTTTCAACACCACCGGTATTTTGCTGCTCAACACATCGCGTATCATACCGCCGCCGATAGCGGTGAAAACTCCGCAAAGAACTATTCCGGTGAAACTCAATCCGAAAACCTCCCCTTTTTCCGCACCGAGCGCAGTAAAAACCCCCAATCCGACGGCGTCACATATTTTTATGATATTGCGCTGACGTATCCAGTAACGTGCCGTACCGAAAGCAAGCAACCCGACGGCAATACATATCAGGATGTAATACTGGTGCTGCAATGCCGCCACCGGCACGCTGCCGATGATACAGTCCCGGATCATGCCGCCGCCCACGCCGACACAGCAGGCAAGCACCGTCACGCCGAAAACATCCAGCTTATGCCGTATCCCCTGAACGGCTCCGGTAACGGCAAAAACCGCTGTACCGAAAAGGTCAAGTATCAAAATGATCCAGTTTTCCACTTCAAGCGATCTCCACAGATAAAACCACCACAGATGTAATATAGCCCGCACTGCGGCTGTTTTCAACACGCAAACCGGAAAATCAGAGCTGACAAATCCTGCCGGGATACCGTGTTTTGTGAAATTTGATGCACATTTTTTACTTCAGCGATTTGTAATTTCCTCTCATTGAGGCTATATTAAGTCAATGAAGAACAGAAAATCATGGAGTGCCGGCTTGGCTCAGTTGGTAGCGCAGTTGATTTGTAATCATCAGGTCGCCGGTTCGAGTCCGGCAGCCGGCTCCATTTTTTGCCTTTTTACCCTGAAATGAAAGAGTTTCAGGGTATTTTTTTTTACTTTTGAACTGAAAGAGCCGGTAAAAAGTGCGTTGTCGTAGCCGGGACCGGCGTTGATAAGAAAATCGCTGCCGTATTTTGCCGCGATGATTTTATAAAAATCATCTTTTTTGCCCATTTCTCTGACTTCGGCGGCAGTACGGATTTTCCGGTTGCGCGCCCGGACCATTTCCTGCGCGATGTGGCAAGCCCCGGTGAGAGTGCGCTCATCTGCGGGAGCGACTCTGACGCCGTTATCTTCCAGAAATGCTGCTGCAGCATCGTTGTTGACATAAGTCGCGTTGGCGATTTTAACGATGAATTTCGCCCACAACTCCGCTTTGTGCGGGTCAAATCCCCGGAAACCGCCCTCACCCACCGGCTCAATGACAGAGTGACGCGCCAAATCACCTTTTTCCGGATTATTATTGTTTGAGATATTGATATTTATCCCTAATGGGTTTATATTATCAATGGTTTGGGTAGCTAACTCCTCTCGAGCTTCCTGCGGCATTGTACCGGAAGTGATCTGGCGAGGCTTACTGTTCGCCGCTTGCAGTAATACGGCCTGAGAATCGTATTCCCAAATCAATTCTCCTTTAGCCTTTGAATAACTGTTATCTCTTGAATAGACAGATACGATTGAATAACAATCATTATTTTTTCGCAGTTCCAAAATGCCCCAATGTCTTGGAGGGGTGGAAAAAACCTCAAGTTTTATTTTTCCACCATCTATTCGACAATAGATTTTATTCGGTTTTGAAAAAATATTTTCAATCAGTTCTGAAACATCTCTGGCATTTAATCCACCGAAATGTTTGGCAATGTGGCGTAAGCCAAAATCTTGATCTCCGGCAAATAATCTGATAGGCAACTCTTCCAGTTGAAAATTTTTCTTTGCAGCGCCTTCGACAATTGCGGCAGTAATGGCACCCCAATTTTCATTTCCATCATCGGTTAATATTTTTGCAGCTGCTTTTATTGTCCGGTTATTCTTGATCTCGTCAAAAGTCAGATGGCCCAAACCCTCAATATTAAAAAGAGCCTTGCCTTGGTTGTTTACCGCAAACCTCGCGCCGTTTTCAGTTGTTAAATTATTCTTAACAACTGATGATTTGCGCAAATTTTTCAAACCTTTCTGCAAGAGCGAGCGCAATTCGGCGTCGGAAAAAGCCATGTCAAATCCGAGATTCCGCAGAAAGTTCTTAAACGCGGCAACTATGCGCTGCCAGACAGTATTTTTGGTATCTGCAGCAGTTTCCGCAGCAGCGGCGACAAACTCTTCGGCGGCTTCCAGCAGTTGGGCGTTGTCAGAAACATCCAGATTACGCTTTGCCGCGACTGCCGAAACTTCGTCAGAGTATTCTTTGGCGATACTGACCAGAAAACGGTCAAAGTCACCGCCAAAAAGTTTTCTCAACCCGAAGTGCCCGGCGACCTCGTGCAGCAGCACCTTTTTGATTCTGCCGGCAGAGATGTTTTCAGCATAACGCGGGCATGACTGTTTTTGCCGGGATATATTTTTAACGGTTGAATTTCAGTGATTTCGGTGCTATATTATAGGCGAAACAAAGAAGCTTTATCTGGAAAGGAGCAAAAGAGGTTCCAATATGGAGCAAACGATTGCCGATGAGGCAGGTACTGTACCGTTGTGCGGAAAAAAAATTGCGTTTTCGATTTTTAAATATTTCCCGTACGGCGGATTGCAGCTTGATATGATGCGGATGGCTCTTGAATTCCGCAGTCGCGGTATTGAAGTGGTCATTTTCTGCATGATATGGGACGCCCCGGAGCCGCCGGACGGCATCTCATACCGGGAATTGCCGGTCAAAGGCATGAGCAACCACCGCAAAGCGCGCAACTTTGAAAAAATCCTGCAGCAGACTCTTGAGCAGGAAAATTTCATTTCCCATGTTGCATTCAACCGTCTGGCTCCGGCGGATTGGTACTTCGCAGGAGACCAACCGTTTGTGGAAAGTGTGCCGCGCAGTTTTCTGGAAAAAATGATGCCGCGGTATCAGACATTTGCCGCTATGGAAGAGAGCATTTTTTCTCCGGAAAGCCCCACGCGCATCATGTGCATCACCCCCGCACAGCAGGCGGCGTATCAACGCATATACCGGACAGATGAAGCGCGGATGTTTCAGCTGCCTCCGGGGATAGACAGAGCGTTTTCCTCTGCAGTGAAACTGCGCGAAGAGCGCGACCGTCTCCGCAGTGATTTGGAGATCGGCGAAGATGATTTTCTGCTTATTCAGGTCAGTTCCGCATTCCGCACCAAAGGTGTTGACCGTTCTATTGCGGCATTGGCGGCACTGCCGGAAAATGTCCGTGCCAAAACCCGTCTGCTTATCGTCGGCAGAGGGAAAATACCAATTTACGCCCAGCTCGCCGACAAGTGCGGAGTGGCAGACCGGGTGATTTTTTCCGGTGCACGCGATGATGTGCCGGAATTGATAGCGGCGGCTGATATGATGCTGCACCCGGCACGCAACGAGTCCGCCGGAACAGTGCTGCTGGAATCTCTCGCCTGCGGCACGCCGGTCATCTGCAGCAGTAATTGCGGTTTTGCGCCAATGGTCAAAGATGCCGGAAACATCGTACTGCCGGGAAAATTCCGCCAGAAACTGCTGAACCGGACTTTGATGCTGACGCTTTCCACCCCCGGTAAACTTGAGGAGTTGCAGCGCGAAGCAGAAAACTACGGTGTGCATGGTGACTTTTACCGCCGGGCGGCTGCGGCGGCGGATATGATTTTGGAAAGTTGCAAAAATGCCGGTGTGTGAGCTGAACGAACCATTCGCCTCGCTGTGGCGGAATAAAGAACCGTTTGCCGCAGTTGCCGCACTTCAGGGAGAGGAGTTCCGCAAAGTAAAAAACCGGCGCACGTTCCGGGTCGAAATCAACAGTCAGGGATTTTTTGTCAAATATCACAGCGGCACCTCACTGCGGGAAATAATAAAAAACCTTTTGCAATTCAAACTCCCCGTTACGGGAGCGGATGTCGAGGTGAAAGCATTGGAAAAACTCCGGGCGTTGAGGATTCCGACGATGCAGACAGCGGCTTACGGCTGGAGGAACAATAATCCGTTACGCAGGGAATCATTCATTATCACTCCGGAAATAACAGATGCGCTTTCGCTGGAGGATATGGTTGAAAAAGGATTCCCCCCTGCCCTGCGGCGCGAAATCATCCGGCAGCTCGCAGCAATGATGAAAACAATGCACGGCAGCGGCATGAATCACCGGGACTGCTATCTCTGCCATTTTTTGTGGCAGGAAAAAACGCAGACACTGTTTGTCATAGATTTGCACCGGGCGCAGATACGCAAAAAAGTGCCGCGTCATTATCTTGTCAAAGATATCGCCGGCTTGCTGTTTTCGGCACTGGATATGCCGTTGCGCCGCCGGGATGTGTGGTATTTCATCCGGATTTACACCGGAAAAAATTTGCATGATGAATTAACTGTCAACGGGAAATTCTGGGATTCCGTTCTCCGTACAGCGTTGAAACTGTACCGGAAAGAGTTTGGGAAAGAGCCGGAAAATTTTCCATTTTAACAGAGAGGTGTGGATATGAAAGATATGAAAATCCTGCGCGGAAGTGATGTCAATAAAAATATTCTGAATGACAAAACCATCGCAGTTATCGGCTACGGAGCACAGGGCAGAGCGCAGGCTCTGAATATGCGCGAAAGCGGTCTGCATATTATTATCGGCGGCCGTCCGGGAGGTTCTTTTGATGCCGCGACAGAAGCCGGATTTGAGGTTTTTCCGGTTGCGGAAGCGGTAAAAAAGGCTGACATCATCCATATTCTGCTGCCGGATGAGCATCAGGGGGAGATTTTCAAGCAGGATATTCTGCCGTATCTGCGTCCGGGACAGACGTTGAGTTTTTCCCACGGATTCGCCATAGTTTACCGTGAAATCATCCCTCCCGCCGGAGTTAATGTCATCATGGTCGCTCCGAAAGGTATAGCCACAGAGGTGCGGAATATGTATTTATCCGGCTCCGGAGTACCGGGATTGATTTCCTGCCGTATCGGGGGTGGCGAATGTTTTGATATTGCCCTTGCCATGGCACACGGCATGGGATTGACCCGCGCCGGAGTCATGGAGTGTTCCATGGAGCAGGAAACTATTCAGGACCTTTTCGGCGAACAGAACATCCTCTGCGGCGGGATGATAGATTTGATGGTGGCGGCATTTGAAGTGCTGACCGAAGCGGGATACCCGCCGCAGATGGCGTATATCGAGTGCATACAGGAAGCCAAACTCATCATCGACCAAATATATGCCAAAGGTTTCAAAGAAACCAACCGGGTCATTTCCAACACCGCCGAATGGGGGGAATATGTCAATGGTCCGCGTCTGATAACTCCGGATGTCAAAGAACGCATGCGTGACTCACTGCGCCGCATCGAAAACGGAGAATTTGCAAAAGAATGGATAGCGGAAGTGAAAAACGGTTCTCCCAATCTCATTGCCAGACGGGAAAAATTCGGCGAACACCCCATCGAAGCCGCCGGAGCCGCCGTCCGGGCAATGTTTCAGAAAAAAAAGTAACTTTTTTATAAAGGGATCATACTATGAGCCAAAGTGCAAAACTGGCATGGCGCAGTGAAGATACTCCTGCGGATATAGCAAATGCACTGCAGCTTCTGGAAGCAGAATATCCTGTTTCCGAGGGCGGCAGAGGTTTGAAACTCAAATTCCGGAAAATTTCCGCTGACAACACCATCGTCCGGGTCGAACGCAGCCGGGGCGGAGTTACCGTCAACTACACCTCGCTGGCGGCAGCTCTCCGCGGCGTGGGCAGTGCGCTGGCAAAACTTGACGGCGAAGAACGTACTCCTTTTGAGAGCCTCGGTATCATGCTTGACCTTTCCCGCAATATGGTCATGCGGGTGTCACACATAAAAAAATGGTTGTGCCGCATGGCACTGTGCGGCTGCAATCAGCTGCTGCTCTATTGCGAAGATACCTACGAATTGGAAAACGAACCGTTTTTCGGTGCTTTCCGCGCACCATACACTGCTGATGAACTGCGGGAAATAGATGACTTCGCTTCCGGTCTGGGTATCGAAGTCACCAGCTGTATCCAGACCCTCGGTCACATGGAACAAATCCTGCAGCACAAAGCTTATGCGGAAATTTCCGATACGGAACGCATCATGCTTACCGGTGAAGCGCAAACCGAAGCTCTCATTGACAAAATGATAAAATTCTGGTCAACGACTCTCCGCAGCCGCCGCATTCATATCGGCATGGATGAGGCTCACGGACTCGGCCGCGGCAGATATCAGACGCTCCACGGCGCAACTCCGGAATCGGAATTGATGCTGAAACACCTGAAAAAAGTTTCTGAAATCTGTGCCGCCAACGGTGTCGTTCCGATGCTCTGGTCGGATATGTTTTTCCGCATGACCAATACCAAACATGAATATTACGATTACACCTCTGCTTTCCCGGCAGCGGTCAAACGCGATATGGATAAAAATGTCCAGCTCGTATACTGGGATTATTATCACCGGGACCCGGCAGATTACTGCAAAATGATTTCCCGCCACCGTGAACTCGGCAAAGAACCGGTCATGGCATCGGGCATCTGGACCTGGAGCCGGTTGTGGTATGACCACCGGCAGACTATGGAAACCGCGATCCCCTGTATTGAAGCCTGCCGCCGGGAAAAAGTCAAAGAGCTTTTTTTCACCATGTGGGGCGATGACGGAGCATACTGCAATTATGACTCATCTCTGGCGGGGATAATCCGTTGTGCCGACCTTGCTTTCGGATGCCGTGATGAAAACGATACAGCAGAACGTTTCGCCGCGCTCTGCAATGCTGATTACAGCACTGTCATCACTGCCGGAGCCATCCAGAGCCGCATTGACCACAGCAACGATGATATCATGTACAACATCTACCCGTCAATGATATTGTGGGATGACCCGCTGCTGGGTATATATTTTGACAACTGCAAACGGCTCAATCCGGAATTTGACCTTGCCTATCTGGATGAACTTGATGAGATCCTCTGTTCTATAATGCCCGCCGCTGAAGAAAACAACGCCGGAGACATCGGTTACGCAGTGGATTTGATAAAATTTCTCATCAAAAAACTGGAATTGCGCGGAGCATTGGAAGCCGCCTACGACCACGGAGACCGTCTGGCTCTGCGGGAACTGGCGACAACGACCATCCCGGCGGCATTGGCGGCATTGACCGAATTTGATGCCTCTTTCCGCAGAAACTGGCTGGCAACTGCCAAACCGCACGGTCTGGAACGCATCCAAATTCGCAACGCCGGACAGATGACACGTCTGGAAGAGCTTTCCATACGCATACGCGAATACCTTGACGGTACGATTGAGCGCATTGAAGAGCTGGATGAACGCCTCCCGCAATCAGCACCGTTTGAACCGATGAACTACTACAAAAGGGTTTCCGGCGGATCATGGTGGATTTAATTGCACAAGCTGAAAAATTTTTCTCTGAAGTTCCGGGAGAAAAAATCATTATCACAGATGATGCGGTTGCGGAATTGAAAAAACTCTGCCGCGGCAAAACGGTTGTCTTTGCCGGTACTCATGCAGCGGAACTTTTCCGGAATGCCGGTTTCACCGTCCGGTGCGGCATTGAAGCGGAACCGGCGACAGCAACAGTGGAAAAAATGGCGGAATATTTACGTCAGGAATCCCCTGATACAGTTGCCGCTGCCGGTGGCGGCAGTGTGCTGGATGCCGCTAAAGCGGCTCTGCTGATGTGGCAGAGCAAGTGGCAGCTGGATGAACTTTTCGGCGTCAACCGCTGGAGCAGTGCCCATCCCGGAAAAAAATTGAAACGGCTCATTGCCATTCCGACGACCAGCGGCACAGGTTCTGAAGCGACCCCGTATTCCAATATAGTTTCCCGTCAGGCAGGAGTAAAAAAACTTATCGTTGAAGCAGAAAGCGTCCCGGAAACAGCCCTCATTTCTCCGTGCTTGACCATTTCAATGCCGCCGGAATTGACCCGGGCGACCGGTTGTGATGCTCTGGCGCATCTGATAGAGGGATTTCTCAATGTCGGCGCGGACAACAACCATCCGCCGGTAAATTCCTGGGCAAAATGCGGTATCGCCCTGATAAAAGGAAATATCACTTCTGCCATGCACGGCGATATTTCCGCCCGCAAAGCGATGAGTTACGCTTCGTTGCTCGGCGGTATGACCATCCGTTTCAAATCAACCGGTCTGCCGCACCTGTGCAGTTTTTCCTGGTTCGGCAGAATCGCCCACGGAGATGCAGTGGCGGTACTGCTGCCGGAGTGCTGGCGTTATTATCTGGTAAATCCGGCTGTCGCCGCCAGAACCATGGAACTGGCAGATATATTTCCCGGTTCCACCCCGGATGAGGTGATAAGCTCTTATGAATCCCTGCTTGACAGTGTCGGTATGCCCGGAGGTCTCTCCGCGTGGCAGGACATAGATGCCGAACTCATTGAAAAAACCGCCCGCAGCGGTGCCGAAAACAAAATGAAACTGGAGCTTGCCCCCCAACCGGTACCGCTGGACAAAAGTTTTGAAATCCTGCGCGCAATACTCAAATTAAGTTTATGAAAGGTATAAAAAAATGATTTACGTTATCGCCAGAATGGAGATCCTGCCCGGATGCATGGAAAAAATCCAACAGGTATTGGATGTGACCGTACCGCAAGTCCTCGCTGAAGACGGCTGTATCCAATACACCCCGTGCATTGATTATGAAGGGGAAACCGGAAAATTCATCACCATTGTCGAAGCATGGGAAAACCGGGAAAAACACAAAGCCCATCTGGCAGCCCCGCACATGGCGGAATTCCGTGAAGCCGTCAAAGATTTACGCAAAGGCTGCGATGTTATGATCGTCGCTCCGGCAAAATAAAACTGTTTTCCCCCGAATGACCCAAAAAACAAGGATGTATCTCATGGATTCACTGCAAAACACCACGCACAACCGCGTGCCGTTGAAAACCCAGCTTGCCTGGGGGATCGGCGGCTGGGCGGATAATTACACATTTGCCGTTGTCAACATGCTGTTTCTTTTTCTGTATGTTGACTACTTTGAAATGAGTCCGGTCCTTGCCGGTGTCGCTCTGGCAATACCCAGGATTTTCGATGCTGTAACTGACCCGCTTGTCGGTAACTGGTCGGATAATTTCCGTTCCCGCTGGGGCAGAAGACGTCCGCTTATCGTGGTCGGAGCTGCCGGTTGTGCGCTGTTGCTGCCGCTTTACTGGCTGCCGCCGTTTTTAAGTACAGTAAAAAACGCCTGGTACTGCAACATACCTTTTATCTATGTTTCGGTGCTGGGATGTCTTTTTGCGCTGGTTTACACTCTTTTTGTCGTCCCGTACACGGCTCTCGGCTATGAATTGAGCGACGATTACAATGAACGCACCAAAGTTCTGGCGTGGCGGATGTATTTCGGGCTGTTCGGCGGTTCGTTTGTATCCTTTGTTTACAAATTCAGCGTAAACAAAGAACTTTTCCCCAATATTCAAGCCGGGGCAATAACCATGTCGACCTTTGCGGCGATACTTATTCTCGTGCTGGGCATGATACCGGCAATTTTCTGCAAAGAAAATCCCCGTTACTCTGTTGCGGAAAAAATCGATCTGTTTTCCGCGCTGAAAGGGATTCTCACCAATGTACCTTATCTGATACTGATTTCCGGATTTTTCATTGTGCTGACCTGTTGTGCGGCAACCGGAGGGATTTCAGGTTTGTTCAACCTCTATTATATATGCCGCGGCAATGCGGAACTCAACGGCAATATCGTTTTCTGGATAGGTATCCTCTATTCTGCAGTCAGTGTTTTGAGCCTGCTTTTCCTCGGCCGCCTCTCCAAGAGTCTGGGCAAACGTGAAGGCTTTATCATCGGCATGGTGATTTGCATGTTCGGTTACGGCTCATATTATTTCACCCTGACTCCGGCACACCCGTATTTGCAGTTGATAAGTCTGGCGGTATATTCGCTTGCTCTGCAGGGATGCTGGCTGATGCTCGACTCCATGAGTTCGGATATCTGCGATTTTGAAGAACTCCGCTCCGGACACCGCAGTGAGGGTATTATCAGTTCTTTCAGAGGCTTTGTGCAAAAGGCTTCCGGCGCACTTTGCGCCCTTTTGAGCGGGGTTTTGCTGGAAATAAGCGGATTTGATGCCGAAACGGCAAAATCAGCCGCCGGTCTGCCGGAACAGGTGCTTGCCAATATGAAAGCTCTTTATATCACGATACCTCTGCTCGGATTCCTTTTCTGCATAATTCTTTTCAGCTTTTACCCCCTGACCCGCAAGCGTTGTCTGGAAATCAAAGCCGAATTGGATAAACGCAACGCCGGACAGATGTAAAACTCCGGCAAAAAAATTCCCGGCGGAAAAATCTCTCACCGGGAATTTTTTTATCATGTATCAATCGCGCCACAGACCGAAACTTCTGCCGTCGCTGAATATCACCATATCGCCGTATTCCCAACTGCGGAAATAGGGGATTTTGAGCTTGGCAAGCATTTTTTCGACTCGGATACCGCGCGGGTCTCTGGCGAGCCACTGCGGCTGGGTGGCAACCACGATTTTGGGAGCGGCGGCAGTCACAAACTCCTCACTGCCGCTGCCGGCACCGCCATGATGCGGACTTTTCAAAACATCGGTACGCAAAAGAGATTTTTTGATAAGTTTTTCCTGGGCAAAACTGCAATCTCCGGTAAAAAGCATGGTAAAATCGCGGTACTTCAAATTGAATACCAGCGAATGACCGTTGTGGTCTTTGATTCCGGTGTTGCTGGTGGCTCCGCCGATCACATCGGCAGAAATACCGGAACCGAAATCAAGTTTTTCACCGGCGGCGACCTGGCGCCATTGAATATTTTTTCTTGCCGCCATCATTTTCAATGTCCGGTAAAAACGCAACGCCGTCGCTTCTCCCGGAGCGACTTCATTTTCGGGCATAAATGAGCAAATCACCTGACCGACACTTATTTCCGGGTCGGCAAGCAGCGTAATTGCCCCGCCGACATGGTCACTGTGAAAATGGGAGATTATCAGTTGGTCGACATGTTTGATGTTGCGTTTTTCCAACGCCGGGATCAGCACACTTTCACCGGTGGCAACGACTCCGGTATCAATAAGAGAAACAGTTTTATCCGGAGCGATAACGATGTATATATCCCCGATTTGCTGCGGATTGTCTATCTGATGGATTTGCAATACTCCCTCCGGCAGATTTTTGCTCCATGACAAAAACTCCGCTCCGCGCAGGGAAGCAAAACCGCAAATTGCGGCGATAAACGCAAAAAATTTCATTTTTTCTCTCCTTGCCAGAAAAATTTGCCGAATTTTTCCGGTTGATAATATGCTCCGGGATATATGGGCGACCAGGCATAAGATGAGCGGCTTTCACCGCGGACAGCCCGGTTGCGGTATACGTTGGCAAGAAACGGCGCAGGGGGTCTGCCGGAAAATCCCAAATCTTTCCACGGCACGGTCAATACTATTTGCCAACTGTTTTTCAGCTCTGAAAACTGCACTTGCGCGTTGACCGCACTCCATGACGGGTCACACGCTCCGACACGGGTATGCCGGGCATCCCACAGCGAACCGCGTGAATTGACGATAAACTGCCACCCTTTATTCGGGGTCGCCGGGTCGGGGACGAGAAATATTTCAAATCCGTCCTCCGCCCACATATCGGCAAAATCCCGGGGACGCACCTGCGAGATCCTCTTTTCCGGAGCCGCAGCTTCGTATGCCGTCAAAATCAGACGCAGCGCATAGTCATCAGCTCCCAATTCAAGCGTGGTTTCGACATCCGCCGGGTCGCCGTACAATGTGGTAAAAGAACTGCATTCACCGCTGTTGGCATAAAGTTTTTTCACATCAGCTTCAATACCGGCAAGGATCACGCGCTGTTTTGCCGCGACAAACCCGATTTCTCTGACGATTTCCGGATTGTTTTCCGCCGCAGCGGCACGTTTGAGCACAGCGGTCAATTCATCCAGAAAATCCCGGTCGTAAATATCGCACAATTTCGGAACAGACGGTCTGCCGATACCGCTCAACGCTCCGGCGGCGGTGATGCGTCTTTCCAGCAGACGGAAATATTGATTTATTTCCTCTGCGGCTGAGCCGTATCTCTGCCGGATAAACTCTTTTCTGGCGGCGGCACAATCAAATTTTTCACCGGAAAAAATTTTTTCTGCGGCGTAAAGATTCCACCGGTCAACGATACCTGCGGCAGATGAATATGTTATTTTTATTTTATCCGCCGGAAACTGCTTTGCCAGCGAAACGAGCAAATTGTCAAGCGGCGACGGCAAACCTCCGGCGATGTTTTTATCCAGAGCAAAAACCCTGCCTCCCGGCGGCAGAACGGCATATTTTTCCGCCACTCCCGGAATGGCAAGCGAACTTACCGGATAACTCCGGACATCTGCACTGTCAGAGCTTTCACAAAATTCCACATTGGAACAGCAGGCACACAACCCGAGCAGCGTCAGTGACGTCAGATACCTTTTGGAATCCATCACAAATATCCCTTGCGTAAAAAGTATGACGCCGTACCGCTCCAGGCGTGACAGGCACTGTTCATGCGTACATCATTGTAGGGCGAGAAAAACGGCTCATCCGGACGGTAGACCTCCCAGAATGTATCCGCGCCGTTTCTGACCATGCCGCCGTAATAATCAGCAAGCAGTTCCAGCATGTGTTTTTCATCACCGCACTTCTGCCATGCTTCCAGCAGATAATGGAACATATACGGTGAAGACGGACGCAGTGCTTCCGGAGATTTTTCCACCGTCTGCAACGCTTTGCGCCCTTCTTCCGGCGAGAGGACTTCCGCAAGAACCATCCATATCTGTGAAGCAAAAGAAATCTGTTTTCCGGCACCGGAAAAGACGATACCTTTTTCTGCATCATAGAGCTTTTCTCTGGCAACCGCCGTAAGTTCAGCGGCTTTACGCATCATTTCCGCCTCATCATCTTTGCGCCCGAGCATGGCAGCAAGTCTTGCCAGTGAGCGGTAGGCAAAAACGGCTATTCCCTGCAGCGAAGCCTGACGGTCAAGTTCCAGGTCGTGGTCAACAAAAAACCAGTCGCCGTACGGGTCGTTTTCAGCAATGCACAGACCGTCTTTAAAGAAACGTTGCTGCAGTTTCATCTGATACACAGCCAAATCAAAAAGTTCCCTGCCGATTTCCAAATCACCGCTCCAGCGGCAGTGTTCTTCCAAAGTGGCGGCAAAAATCATTGAATAATCATGGGCAACACAGCCGCAGCGCGGGAACGGATGCTCCATCACGCAGCCGCAGACTTCGCCGTCTTTCCGCAGTGTTCCGGCTATCAGATAAAGACAACGAGCGACAATATCAAAGCGGCGGTAGCTCACTTTGTTGACCATGGCCTGCATACGGATGTCACCTATCCAGAGCCGCCGGTCACGTTTCGGACCATCTTCAAAACAAGTGTGCATACAGTTGCGCAGAGTCCGGAGACTGACTTCATCGATAGCCTGAAGTTCCGGTGAAAGCTCTGCCGGCGGCGGAAGCAGATCGCTTTCAGCACCGGTGGCAATCATCCTGATATTGGCAAAATGCACCGTCTGCGGCACACCGAGCAAATCAAAACGGATATATTTGCATGAATACCGCCGGGGCAATACGACTTCGCACGGCAAATCATCTATGTTGATGATTTCTGTCTGCAGCCATGAACCGTTGAGTGTACCGTTGTAAGGCTTGTCGGCACAGACGACCTCCTGCGGCAATTCACCCAGAGTTATCCGCAGACGGCTGGGAGAATCGGCATAACCGCAAGGTGAAACAAGCGTAAAAGCGAGCTGTCCGACAACCGTTTCCGGCAGTGCGACAATAAAAGAATCTCCGTTGGCAAACTCTCTGCTGTCAAGAAAAGCCGCCAGAGAGCTTCTTTCCATGCGGTAATCCTGCCAGACGCTCTCATCTTTGACCGGAGTCGCCAAATCCTCTGCAGGGACGACCCAGCGTTTCTGTTCCGGGATGAGCGCCTCTGCTTTTTTCAAAAAAATCTGCTGTTCAGCTTCTGAAAACATGAATCACTTTTCCTCTGTTACTGCCGCTTCTGCGATAGCAAGTGTACCGGCATTTGCGGCAAAATTAAGATAAATGTCTGCGTTATTTTTACCGGCAGTAAAGGAAGCTTTAACGGTTTTCCATTCACCGGAAGCGTTACCGTTAAGCTCTATATTACCGGCAGATTTTCCGGATGCATGGGTGTCGGCATGACAGAAAACCAGCAGTTTGCCCCGGAAATCATCCCCGGTGCGGTAGGTCACTGAAAGCGTATAACGTTTTCCCGGAGTCAGCCCCTGCAGTTTCTGATGGAGCAGACTGTGAACTGCATACTGCCGCAGATAAAGTTTGGCAGCATCTTTTTTCAGTGCAGAAAAAATCACTGCACTTCTGCCGTCATCCGACGTATAATCGACTTTGGACAATCCGATACGGCGGTGAAATGCCCAATCTTTGCTGTTCACAGTGAAATTACCGTTTTTCAGCATATTTCCGGCTTTGGGTCCCGGCAGCGGTTCCGCCGGAACGATCGCCACTTCAGCGATGTCAAGATTTCCGCGGTTGGCGGCATAATTGAGGTAAACTGAAGCGAAATCCCTGCCGGCGACAAAATGTCTGTGAAGAGTTTTCCATGAATTGGAACCTTTGGCAATAATCTGGATATTTCCGGCGGAAAGTCTGCCGGTCTGGGTGTCGGCATGAGAGAAAACGAGCAATTCGCCGTCAAAATTTTTATCCGAACGGTACGTCACCGCCAGTTTATACCGTTTTCCCGGAGTCAAACCGCCGACTTTCTGATAGAGCAGACTGTGAACGGCATATTTTTTCATATAACGTTTGGCGGCATCACCCTTTATTGCAGAAAACTGCACCGCGCTGCGGTCGCCGGATGAGGTGTAAGCGACCTGACTCTGACCGATGCGGCGGTGAAACACCCAATCCGGCGAGCCCTGTGCGAAGTTGCCGTTTTTGACCAGATTACCGGCAGTCTGCATGGATTTTATTTCCACCGGCACGATAAGAACTTCGGAAAAATAGAGTTTTCCGGCATTTCCGGCATAATTGAGATAGACCATTGCATTATCTCTGCGGGCGATAAATCTGTGGCTGACTGTAGTCCAGCGCAGACGTTTGCCGCTTTCATCAAGCTGGATATTCGCCTCGCTTTTACGTGACGTCTGGGTATCCGCGTGACAGAAAACCAGCATTCTGCCGTCAAAATCATCACTGCTGCGGAATGTTACTACAATATCGTAACTCTGCCCCGGAGTCAAGCCGTTGACTCTCTGCACCAGCTGGGAGTGGATACGGAACTTGTTGAGAAACAAACGGGTGGAATTAGGTGCAGATGCCCCCAGTTCAGCCACCGGTCTGCCGTCAAATTCGCCCCTCTGATAATTGGAAATACCGTTGCGGTTGTGGAATTTCCATGCCGGACTTTCCGCAGCATCGGAAAAATCATGGTCTTTCACCAGATTGCCGCTGCGGTCGATGCGTTTTTCAAATTTGAGATAACACGGTTTGGTGATACCGCCGACACCGTTTTTGTCAATGACTTTGACTGCGATGATATTTTTTCCGGCGACGGGTTCCCATGTGACCTCAAAAGATTCAGCGTAACTGTTGACATTGCCCTTGTACGGGTAAGGACGGTCAAGCAGTTTCCTGCCGTTTATCCACACTTCGGCGGCTTCATCAGCGGCACCGATGATGACCACAGGAACATCTTTTGTTCCGGCGGGAATATCCACCGTCATGCGATACCATGCTGAACCGTTGTATCCGTCATGTCCCTGCTCTTCCCACGGTTTGTCGGTACGCAGTTTTTCCCAGGCGGAATCGTCAAAATCAAGTTCGGCAAAACCGCGGGCGGCACCGTTGTTTTCCGGGTCAAGCGCAAACTTCCAGTGAAGCGGCAGAGCTTTGGTGGAAGCATTGAGTTTTTTCATTGCGGCGCGCGGCCACTCACTGTTTTCGCGGACATTGAGATAGCCGATGTTGAAACAGAATTTCGCGGCATTGGCTTCACGGTATGCGTCAAGCTCGCGTATGGCGTTGGCAAAATCCATGAAATCGCCGGTGGCTTTGTATTTCTCAAAACCGCGGGCGGCAATCGCCGTGAGTCTGGCGTTTTCCAGACCGGTCTGCAGCATATCGATACGGGTCAGCACCTTGCTGTCCCCGGCGGCACCGGCAGCGGCATCTTTCAGGATTTGACCGAGTTCAGCAAAAATTTCCGGAGTGAACAGACGGTGTCCGACCAGATAATATGAGTGCCATGCGCCACCCTCTTCACCGGAAGCCTGACTCTGCTCGGCAGCGGTACGGGAAATTTCCGCAGTGCGGTCAAAATAACGCTTCACATCACCTGCGGCACTGCCGAATGCGGAATAATATTCATTTTCAATATCTTCAAATGACAACGCTCCGGGACGGGAATTCTGCAGACGGGCGATGGTGTAGAGAGTCAAACCGTTCGCACCGAACATACCGGTCAGGGAGTCGTAATCACTGCCGGTCAGGTTGCGGGATTCGGCATGGGAGAATATTTCATAGAACTCTCTGGCGTAGTTGATGGGGTAGCAGTGACCGTCCAGCGTAAAGTTGGGACGCATGACCAGATCGCAACCGGTATTGTACCAGCCATCCCAGAGTTTTTTGTAATTTTCGACCTTTTCCGCCGGGAAAGGGAACATATACGGCGGGCAGACACAGAGCTGGAAACGGTTGCCGAGGTAAGTGCCCGGTTTCGGCGGCTGGGAAGCGTTGGCATAGATAAGTCCGGAAAAACGGGCATTTTTTTCCGGAGCCATAGCGTCGGCTATCTGCTGGACTCCTTTGAAAAATTTTATCATACGTTCAGTGGCACTGCCCAGCTCCTTGCTCCAGGAGCGGTCACTTTTGGCGAATTTCGCGGCGGCGGCGGCGAATCTCTGCTCCGCAGGTACATCGGATTCATCATCCGCCAGACAGCTTTCGCATACACACTTCCACGAAGTATCGTTGGCTTTCAGGTTGATGCGGGGTTTGGTGGGGTCGAAATTATTTATCCAATCTTTGACGATCTGTTCGCGGAAAGCCTGATTTGATGTGCACATACTGATAAGATGCTGCTGGCCGCCCCAGTAAGTCGGGTCACTGCGGCGGGTGCCGTCGGGAAGCAGATTGAAAAATTCCGGATTGGATTTGAAATATTTTGCGGGCCATTTTTCAAAGCCGTGCGGATAGTGCTGTTCAGAGAGGTCGCGGTTGCTCCGGTGACGCACCAGCCAGATGGTTTCATGGTGCATATAATTGCTTGCCTGCTGCCGGGTCGGCCAGCTGGACACAAGTCCCCACTGCTGCCGCCAGAAGAAAAAGCGGAGCTTGGTCTTGGAAATCCAGTTGCCGCCCTCAAAATTGAAGGTTTCAGATTTCGGAATGATTTCTCCAGCCTTGCCGGGGAAAAGCCAGCGGACGCCGTTGGAATTTTCCAGTATGTCGTAGACGGCAAACAGCGTACCGGAAGTTTCTATCAGCAACGCACCGAGATTGTTGCCGCGGTCATTGCCGGTAATGATAAGCTTGTTACTGTCGCCGACGACCCGGGCATGATTGTGCTTCATGCCGACGCCGGAAACATTGTGTTTTTTGGCGAAAGCGGTTTCACCCAGAGAGATGATGAAACTGTTTTCCGGCGCTTCGTCCGCTCTGGAAATGCGGGGGTTGACTCCGGTGGCTTCTCCGATATGATAACGCAATTCCTCTGCGGCATAGCGGAGCCCGTGATTGGCTTTTGCCGGAATGAGAATGACTATCGGTTTTTCATTGGGGTTCACCCGCACAGTATCAGCGAACACACTGAAAAAACTCAATGCGGCGGCACACAATATCAATATTTTTTTCATATTTACTGTTTTCCTGTCAAAAATTATTTTTCCCAACGCCACATCCACCATTTGTCATTGAAATCATTGGACGGTTCACTCACTGTCGTCGTTGAAATACAATCAGAGAATGTTTCCGCATGGCTGTCGGCGAAAGCGATATTCACGCCGAGACCGCCGGGGATATAGTTGCTGCTCTCAATAATTATCCTGCCTTTGGTGGAGTGATTGTAAGCAACCATGCTGAATGTATTGAAAGATATTGCCGGGTAAGCATTTGCCGCATTGTTGCCCTCAGTTACCACCAGAAGTTTGCTCGGACGTTTGGCAGTGGTGATTTTACGACCTTTGTTGTCATCGTTGTCGCGGCACATGAATCTGTTGACAGCATAGGACAACCCGCCGGTACCGGCGACTTTGGGGTTGGCAAGATATGCCGGATTGGTATCCGCCGGACAGAGGAAAAGCGGAATATTCCTGCCCGTATTAAAATGCATTTTGTTCCATCTGTCCACCTCGGTAGGAAGCGTAAGATACTTGGCGATCCTGTGTGTCCAGATACCGGTTTCACCGGAACCCTGTGCCGGATAGAAATTGTCATTGTCCATGACGTACATCTGAACCGCTTTGCCGATCTGACCTATGTTGCTCAAACAGTTGGTTGTATGCGCTCTGGCACGGGCTTTCTGCAGAGCCGGCAGCAGCATTGCCGCCAATATGGCAATAATTGCGATAACCACGAGCAATTCGATAAGGGTGAAGCAACACTGCTTCACCCGCCCGCGGGCGGAAGTTGAATAATTTTTTTTCATTTTTCACGATCCTTTTTATTTGAATAATTGCTTTGCTGAAAAACGACACACAACCACAATACATATATATTATACAGGACAATTCAGCATAAAGCCTTAAGGATTTCAGCAAAAAATGTAATTTTTGTGTCAAAAATCTTTTTTCCGGCAGCTCAAACGGAACTGGTGCGGCGACACCCCGAATTTCAGCCGGAAACGGTAACAGAGGTAGTTGCTGTCACAGAAACCGCATGAAGAAGCGATTTCAGAAATGGTACTGTTGCTTTCCAGAAGCATTTTACGCGCGTGCTGCAAACGCAGATTCAGCAGATAATCAAAAAACGATTCCGCCATGATACGCTTGAAACTGCGGGAAAAAGTGGTTTCACTGCTGCCGTGGATTTTGGCGGCTTTGCGCCGGGAAACGTTATTCATGTAATTGGCGTCAAGATAGGTCAGCACATTGCCGAGTTTCTGCAAATCGTTGTTGTTATTCTTGCGTGAACTTTTCTGCTCACTGAAAAAACGGCTGACCGTGATAAGCAATTCGGTAAAAATCAGCCCCGAAGCCATCTGGAACCCGTCAGCTCTTTCAGAAAGCTCCTTTTTTATGCGGTGATAAAACATCTGTATCGACGATGTCTGCTCCGGCATCAGCACCAGACGGTGTTCAAAGCGCAGCACCGAGCGCGACTGCGGTTCCAAATCAAAAAACGCGCGGAAACCGGGTATCTGGTTCAGAGTTGACTCTGCCACCGGCAGTTTATCCGGGTACCAGATAAAATTCATCAGCGAGAGATTGTGCTGTTCGCAGTAGTGGTGTTTCTCTCCGGCGGGGGTGATGAATGTATCTCCCGGGTTGAGCGAATAGACTTCCCCCTGATACAGATATCTGCCGCTGCCGTCCAGCACGGTGGTCAATTCATGGAAATCGTGGGTGTGCATATGCCCCAGAGTCTTTTCGTTTTTGACATGGTTGACCGCCACAGGAGCATTGCATGACGCAAGCAGAAAAAAGTCTTCCTTGTCAAAAATCTCTATTCCGTTTACGATTCTGGACATATTGTACCCCCGGAGTTGATTACGGTTTTACTATAACACACGAAAATCCGATTGGCAATACCTTTTTTAGATTTTTGACACATTTTTTACATTTTTTGCCGTTTTTTTAAGGTTTTACCAAATTTTCTGCAATATATTTAATATTGAAAGTGTGTACAATTCCGTATCAACCAGTGGAGTTTTTTTATGAGCGGCACAACTATCAGCAAAATTTCCGGGGGCAGTTTCCGTGAACTGCCGTTGACAGCGATCAAACCGCAGGGATTCATCCGGGAGTTTCTGGAGCGTCAGCGCAGCGGGCTTTCCGGAAACTTTCAGGCGCAGAAGTATCCTTTTCAATCCTGTCTGTGGGAAGGTGTCATAAAAGCCGGTTTCCGGGAGCTTGATTACCGCGGCAATCCCCGCCCGATACCCGGTCCGAACCGCTGGTGGCCATACGAACAGACCGGCTATCTGCTTGATGGTCTGCTCCGTCTGGGTCTGCTCACGGGCGATGAAAAGATGGTCGCGCTTTTTCAGCGCAATTTGGATTATCTGCTTGCCCATGCCGCCGGGAACGGCAGACTTGCCGGGGAGTGCTACGGTTATTCATCCGAGTGGCCCATGGGGGTGTTTTTCAAAGCGGTGACGGCTTATCTGGATTCTTTTGACGCTCCGGAAGTGCTTGAAGCGTTTCACCGTCATTACCGCAGTGTGCCGGTTGAAGAAATCGGCAACGGCAGCCGCAACATCACCAATATCGAGGGATTGCTCAATATCGCCCGCCGCACCGGAGACAAACTGCTGGTGGAAAAAGCCGTGAAAGCATATGAATTATTCAACACCGCCAAAGACACCGATTATGCGAGCATGTCTCTGACGCAGAATATTCTGGAAAATAACGCCAATATCGTTTTCCACGGAGTCACGCTCTGTGAAGAGATAAAACTGCCGGTAATGCTCTATATGGCTACCGGTGAAAAACGTTATCTTGACGCCGCCGAACGCGGCTGGGCAAAAGTCATGGAACTGCACGGACAGATACCGGGAGTCCCCTGCTCCACCGAACACGCATTCGGCAGGGATCCGGAAGCGGGCTACGAAACGTGTGTCATTTCCGACGCGCTCTACTCTCTGGGCTTTTTCCTGATGGCGACCGGCAGTGCGAAGTATGCCGACCAGGCGGAAAAAATCGCCTACAACGCCCTGCCCGGAGCCGTGACCAAAGATTTTTCGGCATTGCAGTATTTCTCTGCGCCCAATCAGGTCACAGCGACGCCGTTTTCCAACTCGACGAGTTTTCTTTACGGTTCTGCGCCGCTGCGGCAATACCGGCCTGACCACTTTGCGGCGTGCTGTCCGGGCAATGTGCACCGGGCGATGCCGAATTTTGTTTCGCGGATGTTTATGGCGGATTCAGACGGGACTCCGGCGGCGGTGTACTTCGGACCTGCTGAACTTCACGGCGTCTGCAACGGCATAAAATATACTGTCACGGAAGAAACCGCTTATCCGTTTGACGGCAGAATAAGTTTCCGTTTTGCCGTTTCCGACGGCAAAGCGATACCTTTTATCTGGCGCATTCCGGAGTGGTGCGGCGGTGCGGAAGTCATGCTCAACGGCAAAAAGCTTGCTCTGCCGGAGTCATGTTGCGGAGAATTTGTGAAACTGCCGGCATTGTTTGACAGAGATGAACTGGTGATAACTCTGCCGCTGGAAGTTGTCCACAAGCGCGACCGGCAGTGGAACTGGTTTGAGCGCGGTGCGCTGGTCTACACGCTGCCGGTGGAGCATACGACGGTAAAAGAAGATGCTGCGGAAAAATTCTCCCCGCTCATCATGGAACCGCTTTCACCGTGGAACTATGCCGTTGCACCGGAAAGCACGGCTGAAGTGGTGAAAAATCCTGATGCAAAAAAATATCCTTATGATGCGGCACCGGAAAAACTGCGGGTCAAAGCGCGCAAAGTTCCGGGGGCGTTTGCGGAACTTTACGATGAGCGTTACACGCCGCAAGTGCCGCTTTTCTGCCGTCCTGAAGCGGAGGAAGTCACTCTGGAACTGGTGCCGATGGGAGCGACCGAGACCCGCCTGACGGCATTCCCGGACGGAGTGGAGCGCAAAATGCTGCCGGTGCTTTCGGGGTACACGGTAAAAACAGCAGAGCTTGCCGACGCTGAAACGCTCGCCCCGATGGCGTTCCGTGACGTGGCGCAGGAGATCCGGGTCGACCGCAGCGGATACTTTGACCTTGCCCGCTTCTACGGAGAATCCGGCAGCGGCGAAGCGTATCTGCAAGTGCGTTTTTATGCGGAAAAAGATTGCGATGCAACGCTTTGCGTGATAATGAGCGACGGCGGCACCGGCTATTATGAGGGCGAAAAACTTTTTGAAATACCGGAAATCATGGAAGCGGAATTCATGCACCCGCTGTGGTACAACATCCGCGCCAGAGCCGGACACAACCATATCGTGCTGCGTATCAAAGACGGTCTGCGTACTTACGACCACCGTGATGCGTGGGGCGCGCTGGTGAAAGTTTTTTGCTGACCGGCAGATACAAACTGCACATTGACCGGATTTTTACATTTTACGTCACGGTCTTTAAGGTTTTTTGTATCAAGTTGTTGTATAATTATGTACGAGAATTGAATTGTATTTAAAACATAATCCAAGTCAAGGAGGTTTACCATGGCAAACTATTCAGCGAAGATTTATGCACCTCTCAGTGCTTTGACCGGTGACAATGTCGTGCAAAATGAAAACGGCACCTACACCATTACCGTTGGCACCGGTGACACATTCACCGGTGCTTACGCTGGCGACACAATGACTGACGGCGGTGGTCCTCTCTTTTACCAAATCACCGACATCAATTCCGGATATTTCACCAATGGACAGACCTTCGTTGCCGGCTGTACGTTTGCTTCAGGCGGCAATCTTGCTGCCAACAATAACGGAACATATCAGATTTACGATTCTCTGTTTTTGAGCGGTTCCGCACTGGAAACCCGTTGGGCAGGAAATTCACATTTTATTATTTCCGGTTCTACTTTCTGCAGCGGTTCAAAACTTCAATTCAATGAAAACAGCGATGGTGACAAATATTTTGAGTTCCGCGACACCAACACTATTGCGACCTCTTTTTCCACATCTTCAGAAGGCACCTACAATCTTGCCGACGGAGCAACGCTTGTTTTTGACAACAGCGGTTATGACATCTCGGTTGCGGCATTGACTTTCGGCACCGGCAACAACCTCACTCTCGCCGGCACCGGTACAGTCGGATTTGCCAACACCTCCGACTTTTCCAACGTCAGCATCACGATCGATGCTTCCAAACTTGATACATATACCCAAAGCTACACGCTGGCAACCGGACTTACCACTGCCAACGCTGAAAACATCACGATTGTCAATGACTCAGGTAATACATGGAGCAAATCTTTCAGCGACGGCACACTGACCGTTACAAACAGTGCGACCTTCGTCACAAACATTTACGGTCCGGCGAAAGATTTCGTCGCAGTTGACGGTTCTGCGGAAATAACCGCAGGAACCACCAAAGTCAAATACACTGCGGCAGACGGTACTGTTTTCGTCGGTACTTATCAGGGCGACACCATCGCCAGTGGCAACAACCACCTTATCTGCAACGTTGTAACA
>JAZNAR010000061.1:0-12913 GCA_045586645.1 Victivallaceae bacterium | reverse complement strand
TTAAAGAGCAGAAACGCAAGTTTCTGCTCTTTCCTTTTGTACTCCCATGCGGAATTTTATATTTTGAGCGTTTGCTCAAAATATGCAAAAGCGGCATACGCCGTTTTGCGAACCCAGCGGGGTTGCCCTGCGCTTCTCGGCTTCGCCTGCGATGCTCACGCACATCACTTTGTGATGTCAAGTCCCTTCACGTCCTCCGTAGCTTCAGCGAAGGAGGATGGGTGTACCAAATATTAGCCCTCTTGAGAGCAATCTCAAGAGGTTTTTCTTATGCCTTGTTTCGGGGAGAAAAGCCGCTTTTAGTGGCATCGGAGAGTTTTGCTGAAGATTCCGCAGAAAAGCCATCAAGTACCACCGAGTACCACTTGAAAGATTTCCAATATATCCCGACAGCTCTCTTTGGCTACGGGAGATACTTTAATATATTTACCGGAAAGTGCTTCAATTTATTTTATGTCATGGAAACCAACATAACAGGTGTTATCTATGACAAGCAAAACTATTCGTTTGAGTACCGGATCGATTTTCCCTAAAGGTCCCGGCAAAATATATTTTTACCGTTATCAAGTTGACGGACACCGCAAAACCGTCAGTCTGCAAACCGCCAATCGTGCTGAAGCATTACGCAAGGCAGAAGAGTTCATCCCGATCATCAAACCACCGAAGAGATTTACTCCCTCTACATTGAAGTTACAAAAAACATCGGGTGGCATCTTATTCCCAAGCGTAAGTTTGAAACAGAGTTGCCGGAGCATATGCAAAAAATTTTCAATCTCACCCGTAATCGTGATATCAAGCGTAACGGGACCAATCGTTCTGGTTATCGTAATATTAAAGTAAAAAAGTTGCAGCAGGTCGTATGAAGCGTATGAACCGTATGTTTTAATCACAATTTTCGGGATGCGGGAGGCAAACACCTCCCGCTGTCCTTTTGGGGCGTTGCCTTTTGTGTTGTTTTTGGCAAGGTAACTGGCTCTGCGGAAACAATCATTCTTCTTTACTGCCATCTCCGGATCATCGGGGCGTAACATAACCCCATTGACCTGCTTTTCTCCAGTTCTGCTGGTGCGGTATTCATAACTTGTTCCGGCATCAAGTCCGGCAAGACGGATATGGTGTCCGGCAATATCCCGCCGCCGCTGACCGCCGAGATTGTCATAGCACCGCTGCCATGGACCGGCGGAACCGGCAGGACGGTATTCCACTGCCGCCGGGGATGGGCGGTTGGAAGTAAAAATTATTGATACACCATTTTCATAGGCATCCGGAAACAGTGCCACCGGCGGATAAAGCATTTGCAGCGGCGGAACACCGGAAAATATTTTGAATGCGACATCCATGCCGCCGTTATATCCGGGATGCCGGTACCTGCCGCCGAAAACTTCCCAAACTATCTGATTGCGCCCCCGTTTATAACAAATTTCCTGCATATGATTGCCGGGAGACACAGGATATTCACTGTTTCCGGTACGCAGTGCATTCAAAATCATCCGCCCGTTAAAACGCAAAGACCAACGCCAATCCGCGCCGAGACCGATCAGCATTTTACCATCATTTTCAGCGTAAAAATCGGCAGTCAGTACCGTACGGCTGTCGCATTCCGGAGCCGGTGTTATTATATCGTACATATTTATAATGCCGTTTTCAGGGAAATCAAACGGCACGCCGGCGACACTGCGATCGTTGCCGAGGCAGAGTTTACCGTCTATAAATCCGCTGATGCTGTCAAGGATGTCCGGAATGTCCGAAGCGGCAAAATAACGCCACTGAAAATTTGATAAACCTGCCGGGAGATTCATAAAAAATTTTCTTCCATCTGATTCTGTATAATGTCGGGATTCTACTCTTTACTGCTTTTTTCATTGCCGGCAAAAAATACTGCTCCGATAATGATGAGCATCCCCGCCAGTGCCGTCCAGGTAAGTTTCTCGTTGAACAACATTATTCCGATCAAAGTTCCGACCACCGGTTCGACAGTCGCAAAAATTGCGGCAAGCGACGGAGTGAGTTTTTTTAATCCGGCGGCATAACTCCAATACGGCAGCAAAGTCGATATCAGAACCAGTCCGGCAGCCAATCCCCAGAATTTCACACCGCCGGACACCATGACTTGCAGAGTATTCTGCCAATCAAGCATGAAAACTCCCGCACTGCCGGCAAACAGAAATGCCCACAGGGTAATCGTCATTCCACTGTAAGACCTTATTTGAGCGAAACGGCTGAATATCGTATAAAGCGCGTAAAAGAATCCGGCTCCCAATCCTGTGAGCATTACCCGGCAGGAGATGGCATTGTTGGAAAAAATCACCCCGCTGACCAGAACGCACCCTGTCAGAACAGCAAAAAGAGAAAGAATCTTTCTGAAAGTAAGTTTTTCTTTGAAAAAAAGTACCGACATAAGCATTACAAATGCCGGAGATGTGTAAAGCAGAACCACGGCGATATTTACAGTTGTCCTGCTGATAGTATAAAAATAACAGATATTGAATAACGTTACGCTCAAAAGCCCGCATCCTGCCACACACCAGAGGTCGCGCAATTTCATACGGAATGCTTCCCGGCACAGCGTCAGAGATACGCCTGCCAAAAGCAGTGCGGCTCCCAGCGCACGCAGTGAAGATATATCTGACGGGGATAAACCAAAACCGGTCAATCCCCGAACAAAAACCCCCAGTACACCCCAGCTGAAACCTGCGGTCAAAACTAAAAGGATTCCACTTTTGCGGAAGTTATTATTCATAAGGTAATGTTCCGGATTTTGTAAAGACACATTGGATTTATTTACGGTACACAATAATATACCACTGCGCTTGTCATTTGTCAAAACATAAAACGTTTTAATTGCAACCGGCTTGCCGGGGCACGAATTTGTACGGCTGCAGAAAATATTTTTTCCTGAAAAAGACAAAAAAATCCGATCCTGCCTTTTGCCGGGAATTTGCCCCGGCAAAAGGCAAGTTGTTTTTTCGTTTAATTTTCAAAAAAACGTTTTCTTACCAGTTTCCGGTGGGGTTGATTCCATTCTAACTTACATCGCCACTGCTAATAAGAAATGTGCTGAAAAGCAAATGCTTTCCCGTATTATCGCAAACGTTTTCCCCGCTTGCTTACGGCTACATCGTCAAGCACTAAAAAGCTCTCTTTGCCACCGGAAACAGTGAACCGCAACGCGATCCATTCATCAGGATTTATGGTGTACTCGCAGCTGTACAGTTTTTGTTTCTCCGCAAGTGCCGCCTTGTGAAACTGCTGCGTTGAGAAAAATGTTCTCCTATAACCGAATCTGGCTTTGGCATCTTTGGTATCGTTGTAACGGACAGCGTAAACATTCACCGTGCCGCTCCCGGCTGCCCGGAAACTTACTTTGATCTTGCGTGCAACCGGCTGCTGATTGAGTTCCGGATGGGTCAAAAACTGGTAAATATGGCTGCCGGCAGTCAATTTGACCGCATTGGACGCACCGTTTTTTATGATCTTGCATTTTTTACAGTTCCAGTTTGCCGGACTGCCTTTGGCATCCAGATTTTCAAACGAACCGTTTTTCAGCAGCGGCGAACCAATGACCACGCCACGGTAATTGACTGTATCGTGCAGTGCGCTGCCATCCAAGCTCCAGCAGCTGTTTTCATCAATAAATCTTGCCGTATGCAATTTCCATACGGAACCGCGTTCAACCGCAGCGAGTTTGGAAATCGGCACTTTAACTTCCAGAGTATATCCCGCCCGGGCAGATTTTGCGGCCGCAACGATCGCTTTGCCACCCCCAGGATAGCGGACATCGCCCGTTTTGCCGTCGCTCCCGACCGAAATATAACAGCACTCCCCGGCAACAGACGGCGGCATAATGAAAAACGCGATACGTTCTTTGGCGGTGCCGCCATTATCCGGTGTCTCGGCAAGCACCCTGAAATAAAGATATTGCTCATCCGACAGAATCGACAAAACTGTTTTGACCGCTTTTCTGCTCTCTTTTTGTTTCCCGTTACCGGCAATATATTTGAAATCTGTTGTATGCCACGCCCGGTTCCATTCCGCATCACCGGGGTCGCCATCAATGTTGACCGCACCGACTCTTGACGGCGCGTAAGCGGTTTTATCCAGCCGGGCTTGAAGCGCATCATTGGGCTGAATCCAATACCGCAAAAGCCACTGGCGGTCATCTTTCAAGCGGTTCAGCAAAATCGGGTCATCACCGGCAAGTTTTTCTGCATCGTGGAGCAATGCCAGCAATTCCGCTTTGGCCCCCGGCACCGACAAAAGTCTTTCCCGCCGCTGATCGCCGGTCGGATACCCCAGGCAATGCGATGAATTGTTCCAGAGTTTCCGGCGGTAATCGTGGTACTTTTTCATTGCCGGATAAGCTTTGCCGTAATATTTGCTCTCCACATCCTTTAAGATTTCTTCCGGATCAAGTTCCGGATTCCAAAGCAATTTACCGGCAACGCAATACCATTGCCAGTTGGAGTTGGCACGGTCAGCGCGGTAATCGGTTTCGCCCTTTTTCACCGGCGGCCAGAACCGGGCGTCAGCAAAGCGTATTTCTTCTTTCCAGCCTTCCAAACCAAGTTGCCGGTAAAGCCGGAGATCTTTGCACAATATTTCTTCCATACAGCCGTAAAGAACCGGAGTGCAGTTGGCATATTCGTAAACTTTCATGCGCGAAGAAATCTTGCGCCAGGATTTTATCAGCTCCAGCTGTCTGACATTTCTCCAGCAACCGGGGTCTTGCAGTTCATGCCCGTAACATCTGCCGTGCGTACAATAATAAATCAGCGTTCGCGGGTCATATTTCACATTTTCCGGAATCGTACGGTAGGTGTGATACGCCCATGCCTCCAACCGGGCAGCGGGATATTTTTTGTAGATTTCCGCCATGATTTTTACTGCAACTTTATGAAATCGGCTGGATACATTTATATAATCAAATGCGCCGTTGCCGTCGAGTTTGCGGCACTCCGGACATTCGCACCAGCCGGTCGTGGTATCGAGCATCCCGAAAAGATAAGTTATGCTGTTTACCGGTACGGTTTTATAAATGTTTTCAATATGCTGCTGCACGAGTTTCTGCACCTGCTTATTGGAAATGCAGATTTGTTTGCCTTTTACGCGCCTGCCATCCTGCAAAGCAAAATATTCAGGGTGTTCGGCAAAAAGCTTTTCGGGAACAGGCGTATAAAATCCGCCATGCCCGCCGGTACCGACCGACAGCATGGAACAGCGTTCACGATAGAATCGTTCCTGAAATGCCCGCTTGTAATCCCACGGCGGATTGATCTGAAACCCCTGACGCACCGCCAGGGTCTGCCCATTGACCGGAGTTTTACCGGTCGCCCCCGAATGTGTAAGCTGCCGGTAGCGGAATGCCGGAATCCTTACGACCGTAAAGTCATCGAACTGAATCCGGGCGGTCTTGGGTATATATTCATAAGGGTCTTGGGCAATAGCGGCACGAAACCACCTTACGCCCAGTTTTTCATCCAGAAAAGCATACACGCCATAGAGTTCCCCGACCCGGTCTTTACCGACAATATAGAGCGTATTTCCGCGGCAGACAATAGCAAAAGCATCCGGAGTACCGGCAGCAGCCAGCTGCTTTTCCGCCGCCAACGGAAGTGTTTTCACATCATATAAAGTACCGATGACAATTTGCGACAACGCAGTACTTTTACCCTTGATCACCGCCGGTTTAACGCCGGTGACTTTGAAAATATATTCAGCCAGTTCGCGGGCGGCAAAAAACGTAGAATCAACCGCTTGCGCACCGGTAACGATTTGAGTGCCTTCAGAAATTTCAAAAGCCTGCACCAGGCAGACTGAAAAACAAGCCAATACCGGCAATAATGAAAAAAACTTTTTCATGGTGATACATATCCTGAAGTAAATTTTACAAGCTATTTCCAACTTGATTACCAAACTCCCCCTGCCCTAATGCGACATTGGATATGAATGAAATTGCTTTGGCGGAACTCTTCATTGAGATTTTCTTTCTTCGTTGGGAAACGAATTATCAACAAATTTCATCGTAATATAACATGGAACTGCACTCTTTTCAAACAAAGAATATTCACTGTCAGATTTTTCAGGATGAAAAACAAATGGAGGGATTCAATAATAAGATCAGATGGCTGATAAAACAGGCATACGGCTTCAGAGACCGTGAGTACTTTAAATTGAAAATCTATCAGTTACCGGAAATTTCAAGCGAGAAATCAATATGACTTTTTGTCACAAACCCGCGATGAGGCAAAAAAATGGAGCGAGTGACCGGAATCGAACCGGCGACAATCACGTTGGCAACGTGATGCTCTACCAACTGAGCTACACTCGCATCATGTCACAAAATATAGCACACTATACGGGACATTGCAAATCATTTCTGTAAAAAAACAGAGATTTTTCATCATTTTGTCACTCCCGATGTTTTGCCGGTTGACAAACGGGTAAAAATATAGTATTTTAATATCATTCAAAATTATTACAAGGTATAATAGAACATGATAAAACACATTGCAATCATTATGGATGGCAACGGACGCTGGGCGACCCGCCGCGGTTTGAGCCGCAGTGAAGGACACCGCGCCGGAGCAAAACAGATTTCCACCGTGGCTGATGCTGCACGGGAAATGGGCATAACGCAGATGACATTATACGCTTTCAGCACTGAAAACTGGAAACGTCCGGTCGGAGAAGTTTCCGCATTGATGTCACTGCTCAAGGAGTTTTCCGTTTCAGAACTGCCGCGGATGATGAAAAACAATGTCCGGCTGCGTACCATCGGCAGAACAAACGACCTCCCGGCAGCTTCCAGAATGGCTCTGCTCAAAGCCATCGACATGACCAGAAACAACGATGGTTTCACCATCAATATCGCGTTGAGTTACGGCGGCAGAGCTGAAATCGTTGATGCGGTCAACAAAATCCTGCGCGAAAGAAACTCCGATACGCCTGTGACAGAGGAAGAGTTCCGCAACTATCTCTATTTGCCGGATATGCCTGACCCCGACCTGCTCATCAGAACCGGCGGCGATCTGCGGATAAGCAATTTTCTGCTCTGGCAGCTCTCTTACGCTGAACTCTATGTCACCCCGGTTTGCTGGCCGGATTTCGGCGCGGCTGAACTCAAAACCGCCGTCGAAGCATTTTCCGGGCGCGATCGCCGCTTCGGCGGGCTGAACGAAGGCAAAAAAGAGTGAGCTCCCTGATAAATGATCCGGCAGAATTAAGAAAATTACCGGAATCAGCTCTCAAGGAAACAGCCGCCGGATTGCGCCGGGAAATCCTGGATTCAGTAAGCCGCAACGGAGGACATCTGGCGTCAAGCCTCGGCGCGGTGGAGCTTATTATCGCCCTGCATCGGGTTTTCAACACTCCGCATGAAAAGATTTTTTTCGATGTCGGTCATCAGACTTATGCCCACAAACTGCTGACCGGCAGACGGAAAAACTTCGCCAGACTGCGGCAGCACGACGGAGTGAGCGGATTTATAAACCCGGCGGAATCCGTTTACGATACCGCTGTATCCGGACACACCGGAGTAGCCATTTCTGAAGCCCTCGGCTGCGCCGCCGCCGCACCTGATGCTCCGGAAAAAGTTGTCGCGGTGATCGGTGACGGTTCCACCGGAAACGGCGGAACATTTGAAGCCCTCAACCATGTGGCTTCATGCCCCGGCAGCAAACGTTTGATAATAATCCTGAATGACAACAGGATGTCTATTTCCGGCAATGTCGGAGCCGTTTCACAGGCACTCAACCGGGTGATCGCCGCGGAATCATACAACCGTTTCCGCACGGCATTCAAAAAGCTGCTGGCACCTCTGCCGAAAGTAAAAGGATTGTTTTCCCGCATATACGATGCCGGCAAAAGCCTGTTCCTGCCGCCGGCGATGCTTTTTGAAACCCTCGGCATCCGCTATTTCGGTGCGGTAAACGGCAATGACCTTGATGCCCTGCTGCCGGCATTGAAACGGTTGCGGCGGATAGACGGACCGGTGCTGCTGCATATAATAACGAAAAAAGGCTGCGGATGCGATTTTGCCAGTGCCGACCCGACACGCTATCACGGAATATCCGGGTGTGACCCTGTTTCCGGGGAACTGCCCCTCTCTCAAGGCGGTTTTTCAGCGGCATTCGGCAAAGCCATGCTCGCGCTTGCCGAAGAAGATCCACGCATAACCGCAGTCTGCCCGGCAATGACAGAAGGAACCGGTCTGGCGGAATTTTCTGAAAAATTCCCTGAACGGTGTTTCGATGTCGGCATTGCCGAAAGCCACGCCATCACCTTTGCCGCCGGTCTGGCACTGGGCGGGAAAATTCCGGTTTGCGCGTTTTATGATACATTTCTGCAGCGCGCTCTGGACGCTGTTTACCATGATATTGCCCTGCCCGGATTGCCGGCGGTGATAATTGCCGACCGCGCCGGAGCTGTCCCGGATGGACCGACGCATCACGGAATATTCAACAACAGCTTTCTGCGGACACTGCCGGGGATGACGATTGTAACTCCGGCACACGAAAATGAGGTGGATTCCGCCTTGCGCTTTGCCGTTTCTCTGGCAAAACCGGTGGTCATCCGCTATCCGAGAGGCGGAACAAACTCCGCCCACGCCCCGGTGGAGTTTCAACACGGCAAGGCTGTCGTCCGGAAAGATGCCGGCAGCTCGTCCCCGGTCATATGGGCAAGCGGAGCAGAAGTCGGGACCGCAATGCGTGTGGCTGATATATTGAATTCATACGGCGTTGAATGCCGGGTGTTTGATGCCAGATTCCTGAAACCGTTTGACAGTGAAAAAGCTTTGCAGAACGCACACTGCCGCCATTTTGTCATTGAAGACCATGTGATTTACAGCGGTCTGGCTTCAGCTTTGTGTGAAGCGTTTGACAATGTGGCACACGCTCCGGTCACGGCATTCGGCTGGAGCAGCGACAAAATCGTACCGCATGGTAAAATTTCATCTTTGAGACACTACTCCGGCTTGAATGCGGAGCAAATTGCCGAAAAAATCCGGAATATCTGTAAAAATATTTGATTTTGCTCTTGCAATTATCGGTTCAGGTGCTATATTAAGTGCATACGATTCGACCGGCACGGTTTTGATTGTCCGAAATCTGTTGCTGGTGAATACGGGTAGTAAAATCAAGGAGAACAGGAAAATGGACAAAGCTGTAAAACAGGAAATCATCAAAAAGTTTGGTCGTAAAGAGGGCGATACCGGCTCTCCGGAAGTGCAGATCGCGCTGTTGAGCTCACGCATTTCCACGCTGACTGAACATCTGCGTGCGAACAAAAAAGACCACAGCACCCGTCGCGGTTTGCTGGCGATGGTTGCACTGCGTAAAAAATTGCTGGCGTACCTCGCCCGCGAAAATCGTGCAAGATATATTTCTTTGACTGATGAACTTGGCATCCGCCGGGCGAAATAAGTCGGTAAAAAGATTTCAGTCGATGCGGTTATGACTGTAAAAAAACCGCAAGCGGAGAGATGGCTGAGTGGCCGAAAGCACAGGTTTGCTAAACCTGCGACGGGCAACTGTCCGAGGGTTCGAATCCCTCTCTCTCCGCCATTTTTATGCTCAAATCACCTCAAACAGTACCGTTTGGTACCGTTTGAGGTTTCCGTTCTCTAAAAACATATTATTTTCAGCTGTATCCGGGAATAGATCATGGAAAACGATATGGCTTTACAAAAAATCAAACTCAAGATCGGCACCGTTTATCAGAAAGAACCCAACGGTGTCTATTACTTCCGTTATCAGGTCAATGGAGCAAGAAAAGCAATCAGCTTGAAAACACGTAACAAACAGCAGGCTCTCAAAGAAGCAGAAAAATACATCCCGCTTATTCAGGCATCATCCGCAGAAGTCATTGCCGCTCACGTCCGGCACGCCCGCAATTTGGCAGTTCAAGAAAAGAATCTGTTACTTTATCAAGCATGGGAAGAGTATGAGAAAAGTCCCGACGGGCAGACTCCCGATAAAGTTACTTCAATTTGCTCAAATCGACCTGCGCTTCCTCCCAGAACAATGTATCTTCCACGGGTTTGTTGTCGATTTCCCAGAAGTGGTTCATCACATCTTCACCTTTGTTTCCGGCAGCAGTTATGTTCTGCAGAAACTCACGCAATTCGACAGCAGAGATATGCTCTGTTGCCGTAAACTCTTCCGGATGATTCAGCAACGCCGCCAGCAAGTTTACGGTTACCGGAGTGTTGACAAAATCCGCCGGAATAAGCGTGCAGACCGTCAGTGTACCGTTACCGACAGCTACGGAAAAAAGGTGCGAAAAATTCCGCAGGGTATCTTCGGCAATAAAATCTTTTTCACCGTAAATCAACCCCCGCATCCGGTCGCGCACCGGCTTGTCGATGCCGCAAATGATTTCACGCACCGCAAAGGGAAATTTGTCCAGATTTATTTTGCAATTATTTTCCAGAAGCTCCTGCATGTTGGTGGTGAAATATTTCTCCGTCGCCAGTTTGCCGCAGAGAAATTTTGAAGTGATATAGCCGCCAAGATTACTGCCGCGATCCCAGATGCACGGTTTGAAACGCTCCCGCGATGCCGGCAGAATATATTGATTATCAGTGGAATCCAGATGATAAAGCAGCATGACGTGTTTGCCGTCATCCAGTTTTTCCAGCACCGCATCGTTCAATGTGTCGGTCAGGTAGAGACCGCTGTTTTCATCCGCCGGAACAGAGTTGATGAAATCGGTAAGTTTTTTGTCATGCAATGCTAATTCAGCTTTTTTAATAATATTTATCTGCGGATATAACCACAAATCCCAACTGTTAGTCAATACCACATCGCCGGAAATAAATTCAGCTGAAACGGTGATTTTTTCTGCTTTAGCTGACTGGGTGAAATTGCTCTGTAAAGTAACCAATTTATGCAATCCGCCAACAACAGAAACATATTCTCCACGCCAGAAAACTTCATCATTACAGCGGATCGTCAATGTTCCAATCATCCGCACTTGCGGCAGAAAATTGGAAATAAAAAACTGCATATTTACCGTTTCGCCGTGATAAAACACCTCTTTACCAAAGTCGGCAAGCAGTACCACATCACTGTTGAATTGACGCATCCATGCGGCATCAATATATTTATCATTGTCAAAAAAGTCCACGATGCCATTTTTATTTTCGTACTTTAAGCAATCGGCAAATTGGAGCATTTCAAAGCCGCAAAGATGGGAAAAACGCAACCTTTCCAAGTATATTTTTATCGCAGTTTGCTTGAAAATCTGTGAGCCGCGAATGTAATCCGGCATTTTGCTTTCCAGATTTTTAGCTTTTATCAGTGCGGGTAAATCGGTAAGATAACGGGGTTTGCGGATGTCGTGAGATTTCAGATATTCCTCCCCGGCGGCGGCACAGAATTCATCAAATTGGCGGTTGAGTTTTTCATAATCGACCATTTCAATGTAGTGCAACGCTTCGTGGGCGAAAACCGGACGCTGGTTGACCATTTCCCGGTGAATTACTGCTGTCCCCATAGGAGTCTTGACAGTTTCATCCACAGGAACACCATACATGGAATCATCAAAGCGCCAGCATTCATCACTGGCAAACATTTCAGAATGATGTTTGTACGGCAGGTAGTAGGCAAAATGCTGGGAATAAACATCCGCCGTGTCCCGGTCAAATTCGCCCCAGCCGGAGTTGTCCATCAGCAATTTCCCTGGAGCAAGTTCTCTGCCTTCAGCGATCAATTTTTTGACAATATCTCTTTTCCCTGCATCGTGCATTTCGTTGCCGATGCAGAAAATCGCCAGCGACGGATGGTTGCGGTAACGCAGCAAAGTTTCCTGCCACAAATCGGCGTTAACGTTCAAATGTTTTTTATTGCCCTGCTCGTCGTGGCGGTAGGCAAATCCAAGTTCCAGGTGGATGAGAAAACCCAGTTCATCTGCCGCTTCCACAAACGATTCATCGGGAATGGTGCTGTGAAAACGCACGAGATTAAACCCGTATTTTTTTGCTTGTCGGATATATTTTTCGTAGGCGGCTTTTTCCGGCAGTCCGGTCATATTCGGGTGATCGTGAGCGACGATGCCCCGGATAACGCCCCGCAGAAACAGAGGATTTCCATTCAAACGGACAAAGGTGTTGTTTTCGGCTTGCAAATCGGTACACCCGAAACGGCAGCTCGTTTCCGCAGAAGTGAATGTATATAAATACGGCTTATCAGGAGTCCACATCTGCAAATTTGACGCATCAATAATGGTATATTCGCCATCTTGTCCCAATATTTTTATCGCCACCTCATTGCCGTCGGCATCCGTGATGCGCCATGAAGATACTGCGGCAGAGTGTTTTACCAGTAAACGTTTGGCAGTTGTATCACTGAAAATGTGTAATTCTGACATATTTTTTATTCCTGTTAAATTTTTGTTTTATTCCATTTGAGCGACCAGTTTCCGGCGGTAAATTCGCCTGCCGGAGTGCTGGCGGTACAGTTTTCCGGAACATAAAGTGTTGCGGAGTACTTGCCATTAGCATACTCCCACTTACAGCGGATCGTGCCGTATGGAGTGGGAACTCTGCCTTGAGCGAAACCGATTCCCGTAGCAAGCGGAGCAAACGCAAAACGGGTAAATCCCGGTTCAATTGGGCGTATTCCCAGAACGGCAGTTTGCAAAAATGCCGCCGGAGCAGAGCTGAAACCGTGGCACAAACTTGCCGAACCTCCGAAACCGGCTTTGCCGATCTTATGCACACCGTTTTCCCAGATGGTCGGTGTGCCTGAATCAAGCATTTTGCCCCAATGAATGCGGATAAGTTTCAGCGCATCGGCAGTTGAACCGCCATGTTCCATCGCGTCAAGCAGAAATATGTTGTAATAAAGTTCCGGCGTGAGCAAAGTTTCATCGTTCATCGCGGCACAGAGCTTTTTATCCACTCCGGCGAGGA
>JAZNAR010000060.1:0-54092 GCA_045586645.1 Victivallaceae bacterium | reverse complement strand
CATCGCATTGGTGCCGTTGCCGATTTTGTCGCCGGTGCTTTCGACAGTGGCATTTTTGACCAGATAGAGATTGTTATTGCTTACGCTGTAAGTGAACAATTCAGCGTTGTCGCCGGTCAAAGTAACACTTCCGACACTGCTCACACCGGTGGCGACAGTGATGACATCGGTGGTGATATCGCCGGTGGCAATGGAGATGTTGACACCGCTCAAATCCTGTGCGGAGTCAAACTTGAGGGTTGCGCCGCTTTCGATAACGAGCTTGTCGACGCCGGAAATGCCGTTTTGGATGACGGTTGCGTCTTCGTGAGCTTTGACGGTCAGGGTCAAGTCTGTGTCGATGACAGTCGTTGCGCTCGCCGCCTGCTTGCGTACCCAGGAAGCTGTCGAACCGGCGAGGTTGATATAAATTCCACCGGCAACTTCACTGGCTTTGCCGACCGCGATGATACCGCCATCAATGGATTCGTCATAATCAACAGTGGCAGGGTCGTCGGAAAGTGCGAAAATCGTCGAACCGGTAAGCGTAAGTTCGATTTTTCCGGCGATCTCGCTGTCCTGTTTAACGTTGCCGCAGTAAATTCCATAACCGATATATGTGTTGGTAACATCAAATTTCACTCCGGAACAGGTCGCATCATCGGAAAGATAAAGACCGCCCAGATTGGAATTTTCCACGGTCGCATTGATTGTACCTGAAACATCTGAACTGGCGGTGTAGAGCCGGGTCAATGTTGAATTTTTAACCGTAATGTATGAATTGCCGTTGATTGTTCCATTATTACTGCCGTAAACAAAACCGCGCAAATCCACAGCTTCCACGCCGTTTTCCTCATCCGCAGGAGTCGAACGGTCAGTCGAGACGCATCTATCAAGAGTAATATACCAGTCTTTGACTTTGCTGTATGTATAAATATGACATCTGTCGCCGGCAAACTCAAGATTTTTCAATTCGATACTGGCATCGGTATTTTCTTCACTGTTGCTGTCGCCTCTGCCGGAAACTCCGGAATAGACCACGCCGCCATCAAGGACGAGTTTAAAACCGTCAGCACTAACTGGACTCTGTTTGGAATCAAACGTGCCGTTGTGAATGGTCAGCACCGGATTTTCAGCAGTTTTATCAAGATAGCCGAGCGCAACACTGAAGTCTGTGCCCTGCAGCGTGATCTTGCTGTTGGCGGTGTCGATGACCGGCGCGGCGGGATTTTCGCTGACGACAGTAAAGTCGACATTGGCGAATTTGGTTGTTTCCAGTTTCAGCGCATTATCATCATTGACAAAGGTGTAATAGATGTTATCATACGCAAATGTGTCACCGAGCGCATAATTTTTATCTCCGACACTGATGGTCTGATTTGCGCCGAGCAGGACATTGTCTGCGATGGTCCATGAACCTTTGCCGAAAGCATCACTGCCGACCGAAATCGTGATTTTGCTCAAATCCTGACCGCCGTCTTCGGTGAATGTGACCTTTTCACTGCCGTTGAAAGCCATTGTGGAAGCACTCAAGCCGGTTTCAGCATTTATATCGCTGAAGGTCAATCCGGCGACCTCGATCGAAGTGCTGTTGCCGAAAGTGAAATCAACATCATCAGCGTAGTTGGTACTGTCACCGGTAAAACCGCCGTTGAGGGTGATCGCACCTTTGAAATTCACTGTTGACAAATACACCGTGCCATCGCTTGTTTTGATCTGACTGGCGGCTTTGAGCATATCTTTGGCACCGAGGAACTGGACATTTTCCAGATTCACCACGGTTCCATTGGCATTGATACCATGGTTGGTGTTACCGTCAAAAATGGAATTTTTTACCGTCAGAGGGATTTGATTGGTATTATTGGACGTAATATAAATACCGTGATTATTGCCGGAAAATTTGGTGTTTTCAACATAAAGTTCACTGGAAGTTCCTTTTGCATTCACATAAATGCCGTAAGTACTGTTTTTGAACTCTGTGTTACTGACCGTACCATCACTGGCAATGCCGCCGTAGACGCTCATTTTTTTGTTACCGTAATGGTAGATCGTACCGTTGTTGCCGGTATTGCCATCGAAAACACCGCCATAGATCGTAAGCGTGCCGGTACTGTAGATAGCACCGCCTCTGCCTTTGCTGACAGAGTTTTTGATGAAATTGGTATTTTTCAGCACCAGCGTGCCGGTGTTGCTGATAGCACCGCCGCCGTGACCGCCGTCATTGCTGGAATAAATTTGATTACCGGAGAATTCGGAATTTTCAATCGTCATCGTGCCGGTGTTGTAAATCGCGCCGCCATTGACATTGGCACTGCCGTCACCGTTGACATTGCCGGTGAATGACGCACCTTTGATATCAACAGTTCCGGTATTGTAAATGACTCCGCCGGAAACGGTGTTTTTGTAATTTTTGAATGCGATATTTTCCAGAAAGATGTACCCACCGGTAAGTTTGAGGATACCCGCATTTTCATTACCGTTGAAAACAACCGTTTTGCCATTATCGCAGATGATTGAGAAATTGGCGTTGATTTCTTTGATACCATCACCGAAAATGATTTCAGTTTTGCCGTTTTCATCAAAAAGCTCATCGGCAAAACCGACAAATGCGTATTCTCCGCCGGTCACGCCCGCCCAGGCATCTGCCCAGGAAACTGTATTGCTGACCACGACACCGCGTTCCAGACTCAAATTGCTGTTGGCGTAAGCAAAGCGGTAAATGTAATCACCGTTTGCGAAAATATCATTCAGCGTATAGCCCGTTTCACCGACGGTGATGGTTTGGTTTTTGCCGAGCAGCACGTTTTCAGCGATAACAAAAGCCGCAGAATCAGAATCAAACGCGGCTCCGCTCACTGAAATGGCGACTTTGCTCAAATCCTGACCGCCGTCTTCGGTGAATGTGACCTTTTCACTGCCGTTGAAAGCCATTGTGGAGACGTTATCGCGGAAGGTCAAACCGGCGAAACTGATTGCCGTGCTGTTGCCGAAAGTGAAATCAACATCATCAGCGTAGTTGGCGACCTCGGCGTTTGTTTCATTTTCAGTAAACGAAGCATTGAGAGTGATACTGCCTTTGAATGTCAGCGTATGCTCCAATACAGTTCCATTGTAATCGGCCTTGCCGACGTGTGAAATCGTATCCGTGGAGGTCAGGAACCGGGCATCGGCAATGACTGCACTCGCACCTTCAAGAGATATCGCCTGGGAATTGCCGTTGAATACAGCATCTTTCAAATCAAGTACCGCGCTGTATTCATTGTTGGCAATCAGCACCAATGCTCTGCCGTTGCCGGTAAATTGGGCATTGCGGACAGTGACATTGGGAGCCCAGCCGTTGACCACGGATTTGTTGTTTTCAAAAACAACGTCATGCACCTTGCCGTCTGCGTCTGTATACCCGTAAATATAGATTTTGCCGCTTGAACGGTTGTGGTCATAGATGAATGCGGACTGACTGTCTGTGCCGGAATCTTTAAACAAACCGCCGTAAATGGCAAGTGTGCCGCCGTAAAGCCGGAACGTACTGCCGCGGCCGCAATTTTCACCGTCAACACAACCGTTGCCGCTGACCGTACAGTTAAAGAGGTTGGTCACACCCCATACCGTACTGACAGCTCCGGCACCGAAGGATTTGGTGGTAAGATTATCAGTGAATTTATTATCGGCAAACGTCGTATCGTAAACATTGAGCGTGCCGCTGTTATAAATCGCACCGCCCTGGGCTTGAACAACTGTGCCGTCACTGTTTTTACTGCCGGCGGTGTTGCCGGAAAATTCCGCATTCCGGATCTCAAGCGTACCTTCGTTGTAAATCGCGCCGCCGTCTGCTCCGGTGCATTGGTATTTCTCAACTTTGATATTTTCCAGCGTCACGTTATCAGTTTTGCCGAGCGTCATAAACCGTTTGCCGTCGCCGCTGCCGGTGAAAACGACCTCTCTGCCGTCACCTGCGGAAACATTCAGAGTTCCGGTGCCGCCCCATGTGCCGTCGCTGAAGCCGGTGATATTGGCGACACCACCGGTAAAGATGCTGTCGGCGAAACTGATTCCCGTCAGATTGCCCGCTTTGGCTTTGGCAAGAGCTTCACCGAAGCCGGTAAGAGCATCATCGGCGTCATCGGTAAGCGCATTGACCACGACCGAAAGCTGGGAAACGGTAAAGCCGGTGCCAGTCAATTTGACAGAGAATGTACCGTTGTTGTTGGTGAAATCCACCCCGTCGGCACCGACAGTTTTATTGTCGACCGTCAGCGCAGCCATTTTTGTAACGCCGGTCACGGTAAAGCCGCCGGTGACATTGGCGGCGTCAACGGTGAGAATGACTCCGGTCAGATCCTGATTGGTAAAGGTGACTCCATTGACAAAGAGGATGCTATTACTTTCAGCGCTGCTGAAAGTAAGTGTTGCAACACTTACCGGCGCGGCGAAAGAAAGTTCCGCATCTTGCGCCACAGTGACCGTACCGCTTTCACCGGCGATGAGGTCGGCATTGAATTTCAGTTTGCCTTTCAGTGTCAATGCACCGTCGGTATAAACCGTGTCTGTTGCAGTGGCAAACGTCGCACCGTTGAGAGTGAGTTTCGCACCGTCAGCCAGATAAATCGCACCGCCTTTACCGTCAGCATCGTCACTGCCGGTGGCGATATTGCCGGTGAAATAAACATCAGAGACATCAATATCACCCGAAGCAATATAAATCGCGCCGCCGTCGCCCGCACTGTTGGCGATAAAGTCACTGGAACTGACAGAATGGTCAAAGTCTGATTTACTGGTGGACTGTGCTAAATAAATTGCGCCGCCAAGAGTGGCACTGTTTTTTTCAAACAGGTTGCGGGTACCGTCTTCACCGGCATATATATACAGCTCACCGTTGCCGAATGCCGCACCGCCGCTGGTGGCACTGTTTTCAGCAAAGGTCGCACCGTAAACTTTGATCTGTCCCAAATTATTTCCTGCCGCGACAGCACCGCCGCTGCCGGCTCTGTTGTTGTGAAAAATCGCCCTGTCGGCAGCAGTGCCTTTGATGGTGACATATTTGTTTAAATTAGTGCTGGTTGTTCCCTGGTCAGACACTGCGCCGCCATAGCCGATGTCTGCAGAGTTGAACATGAATGATGAACCGATAATGTCCACGGCACCGCCTTTGGCATGGATTCCACCGCCGATATAGGTGGAGTTATTGGAAAATGTCGCACCGATAAATGTACCGCCGTTGCAGAGAAATGCACCACGCGTACCTCCGCCGTTGCCGTTGAACGTATTATCTGCAATGAGGATATTCTCATAAGTCCCGGTACCCTCTACGAGATGAATGTTCTGTTTGGTATCAATCGTAATGCCTTTGACAACGATCTCTTTTGCACTATTGTTATTCAGAGTTATGAATGAACCTTCTGCCGACCATGTTGCCGCTTCAGGAATTTCCGTAAATACCTGGTCGTAAATAATGGAATTGGAATCCTTTGCAATTACGATTTTGCCTGTCGTTTCATCCGGCACGACCGCTCCGGCAACGGTTCCTGAGTACTCTGTGCCGTTGATGGTCACGGTTTCGGTTGCTCCCGAAGTGAGCGTGCTGCTGTAAATCGTGTAAGTAGCCATACTTCAATCCTTTACTGCTTTGGCGTTGTTACATTTGTTTATTATGTTTACTACTATTATAGCACATGTTCTTTGAAATGTCAATAGCCGCAGAGATTTTTTTCATAATATTGTGGATGCATTGCAGAACAGAAATAGAAAAATCCGCCTGCCTGCGGAGTGCCGGATTGGATTTTTTGATACCGGTCTTGCAGAGATTCACGCCGCCCGCCAATGCCCGCTATCAAAAAAGCATCCGCTGTGCAACCGAACCGTTTTATGTTTTGACAAATTGCAATGCCGGTGTTATATTTTATACATTGTAAAAGCGTGTTCATATAAAATTTACAGATATTTCACAAAATTCAGGATATTATCAGGAAATGAGCAAAGCCATTGAATGTATGCAGAAATATGCCGTTGAGCAGTGTGTTTATTCCTCTGCTTCAGGCGAAGAGCTGAAATATTGCCGGAAAATCATGTTTCCGGAACTTCCCGGCGAGTTTCCGGCGGTGATATTTTTTCACGGTGCCGGAGAGCGCGGCAGTGACAACTGCAACCAGCTCACCCACGGTGCATCTGAACTTCTGGCGTGGTGTGAAAAGCATCAGCAGAAAGCGTTGCTGCTCTTTCCCCAGTGTCCCGCCGGAATGCAGTGGGTCGACACCCCCTGGGGGAATTTGTCGCACTCCCTGCCGCCGGTGTCACGCTCCATGTCACTGGCACTGCAGATGCTTGAATATGAGACTGCCGCGCACGATACGGATTTGAACCGTATTTACGTTGCCGGCATATCCATGGGCGGATACGGCACCTGGGATGCTTTGAGCAGATTTCCGGAAAAATTTGCCGCCGCGTTTCCGGTGTGCGGCGGAGCTGACACCGCACAGGCCCCGCATCTGACCGGAATACCGGTATTGACTTATCACGGTGACAGTGACCCCACAGTGCCGGTCAGCCGCACGCGGGATATGGTCAAAGCTGTCAGAGATGCCGGCGGCAGAAAAATCACTTACGTCGAATTGCCCGGATGCGGTCACGATTCGTGGAGTCAGGCATTTGCCGCAGAAAAAAACTGGGAATGGCTTTTCAGCTGCCGTAAAGTCAGCGCAGAGTGATTTGTTCCGGTATCCCGCTTATTTTTATGGCTTGAACCGGACACACCCGGGCGCATTTGCCGCAGCCGGTACATTTGCTGTTGTCGATGACCGCAATATCCTGCGGTATGGAAACGGCTTTGCGGGGGCAGACAGATTCACATTCGCCGCAGCCGACACATTTGCCGGCAAGCACTGCGGCTTCAGCGATTTTGGTTTTCTGTTTCTCTGCCCGGGGCAGACGTTTTATCGCTCCGGAAGGGCAGATACTTGAACACCGGTGGCACTTGAATTTGCAGCTGCCGCGGCTCATATCCAGTGAAACTGTCCCGACACCGCCCGGAGCGGGAACGATTATCTGCGCGGGACAATTTTTCACACACAGCTGACAACCGGTGCATTTGGCACTGAAACGGCGCAGATTTCCGGCTCCCGGCGGCAGAATGGGCGATCCCGGCAATCTGGAAAGCACTTTCAGCACGCCGCTTTTTACAACAGCTGCTCCCGCTGCCGCCGCCGCCAGAAATATACCGGTATTGACAAGCAGCTGCCGCCGGGAAAGATTTATGTTTTCCCTGCGGAGTTTGCAGAAAGAGATGCCGCTTTTTTCCGCCGGACAGACCGCCATACACTTCATACAGCGCAGACAGCGGCTCTGGTCGATCTGCCATCTGGTAATATCAATACATCCGGCGGGACACGATTTGGCGCATTTGGCGCATTTGATGCAGTTGCCGTTGAAGTTCAGCTGCAGTACGGGAAAGTAAGAAACTGTTTCCAGCAGAGTTCCCGCCGGACAGATATGATTGCAGAATCCGCGCGGCCGGAAAAATACAATAACTCCGGCAATAAACACCGTCAGCACACTGCACAGCGGCAACGCCCAGCTCATTCTTCCGGCATTGGAATACGGGTCGAACCACATCACTCCGGCGGCACTGCCGGCAGCCATCATACCGGCACACACTCCGGAAATGACCATACGCACTTTTCTGCCGCCGCTGCAGGAAACATTTTTGCGCCGCATCACACCGCGCAGTATATCCTGAATGATCCCCAGCGGACAGATGCACGCACAGTAAAATCTGCCGCATATCACTGTCAGCACCAGTATCGCCAGCAATCCTGCCCCGCAGCAGAGCAGTGCCGGAAGCAGTGCCAGATGTTTAAAGAGTGCCGCCGCCGCCGGAACCGCTCCGGAAAAGGCCGCCCCCCATCCGGCAATAAGCAGTGCCGCCAGCATGATTTTCAGTAAAAACGGTATTTCCCGCGCTTTTATTTTCAACATCGGCTTTGACTCACATTTGGATTTCACAATTCCCCTCCCCGCCTATTTTATTATAATCCTGCAACCGGATAAAGTCAATCAGTACCGGTCGGAAATTTTACGTTTTTTTCTGCGGGAACTTGACAAATTTCTTTCATCATGCATATTATGTCTGCAACCAATGGAAAGAGCGGGGTTTATTATGGGAAACAATGATTTTTTTCAACACAGCGTCACAACTGAAAAAAAACCATGGCTGACGGCGAAATATTTCCGCGCCAACAAAAAAATCTCTCCGGCGGAAGCAGACCGTCTGCGTACAATGGGTATAGATATCGAGGAAACTGAATTCTGAAAAATCCCCTCATCTGCCGCAGAGATACGGCAGGAGTTTTTCACAATCCCCCGCTCCGAGCAGAGCAATGACTCCGGGGCGGGGCATATTCCACTTGACAATGTCAGCGTCACTCTGCCAGTTTCCGGCAAGCGCAATGCCGTTGCAGGCTTCGGCAAGCATGAGTGAATCATATTTGCCGCTTTCGCTCCACGCGGCGAATACCGGCAGGATAAAGCAGCTGTCCGCCAGGAGCATCACTGCGGCGAAATCATCAAAATACCGCTCCAGTCTGGCGTAACGGTGCGGCTGAAAGACGATACGCAAATGGCAATCCGGATATTTCCGGCGGAGCAGTTCCACCGCACAGCGCACCTCTGTCGGGTGATGGGCGTAATCTTCCACCACGGTCAGAGCGTCTGCAGAATAATGCACACACATCCGCCGCGCCACCTGCGGATAATTTGCCGCCGCGCGTTCTGCCGCAACCGGGTCACACCCCAGCAGAACCGCCGCACGGCAGGCGATAAAGGCATTGACTGCCTGAAATCCGGCAAGCCCGGCAAAATTTTCCGGTGTATGCGGCAGTTTGCAGGCATGGGGAAAATCCCGGAAAAGCGTTTCGCATCTGCCGGAATCATAATAAAGCAAATTTTTTGACCTCTCTGCGACAGTGCGAAAATTCTGCTCCAGAGCCGCCACGCCGCCCACGCTCCAGGCATGGTCGTCCTCAACATTGGGAATGACTGCAAGAAAATTTTTCAGCAGAGTATGCGTGCCGTCGGATTCATCTGCCTCGGTCACAAATATATCTCCGTCACCCGCACTGCAACAGGGCAGGCCGTCTACTGATGCACCGATCATAAATCCCGGATTTTTGCCGCATTCACGCAATATCGACACCAGCAGTGCCGTGATGGAACTTTTGCCGTGTGAACCGCTTACTGCCACGCAGCGGCGGAATCCGGCGGCGATGTGTGCCAGATATTCACCCCGGCGCATCTGCGGTATCCCCATGGCGGCGGCACGGCGTCTTTCGCAGTTGCGGGCATCCACCGCACTGGAATAGACCAGCAGTGTGCAGTCGTCAGGAACGTTTTCTGCGGCGTGTCCGGCGTATATCCCGGCACCGAGCGAGCTTAAACGGCGGCATTTGTCATTGAATGCAAGGTCGGAACCGGAAACAGGGATGTTCCGGGCAAGCGTCAATTCCGCCAGCGGAGCCATTCCGGCTCCGCCGATTCCTGTGAAGTGGATTTTTTGCGACATCTGGAGGAAAAAACGGGGCGGCACCGGTAAAATGCCTGCCCCGAACTGTTGTATGAGTGATTATTTGCCGAAAAATTTGGCGATCGTGGCAACGACATATTCCAGCTGGGCATTTTCGAGTTCACCGAAAATGGGCAGAGCCATGATCTCTTCCGAAGCTTTTTCGCTTTCCGGATGGTCACCGGGTTTGCCGCCGAGCTCCTTGAAGCAATCCTGCAGATGCAGTGAGAGCGGATAGTACACCGCACAGCCCACACCGTTGTCGAGCAGGAATTGTTTCAGCGCATCACGTTTGCCGTCTTTGACTCTGATGCAGAACTGGTTGTAGATGTGGCGGACATCGTAGGATGCCTGCTGCGGCAGGATGATCTGCTCATCCAATCCGGCGGCGGCAAAAAGTTCACGGTACGTTGCCGCATTTTTCTGACGGGCAAGCGACCATGAATCCAGACTGCGGAGTTTTATTGAAAGTATAGCCGCCTGCAGTGCATCGATGCGGAAGTTGCCGCCGACATATTCGTGGATGTAAGTTTTGCTCTGACCGTGGTTGCGGTAGATCTTGAGCAGTGCGGCGCGTTCTGCGGAATCGCAGCTGGTCGCTCCGCCGTCACCGAAACAGCCGAGGTTTTTGCTGGGGAAAAAGCTGAATGCGCCGTATTCGGCAAATGAACCGACCCGTTTGCCTTTGTATTCGGCACCGATAGCCTGACAGGCATCTTCAATAATGAAAAGGTTGTGTTCTCCGGCAAGTTTGACTATGGGGTCCATGTCTGCCGCCTGACCGAAAAGGTGCACCGGGATGATGGCACGGGTTTTCGGAGTGATTTTTTCGGCGATTTTTGCCGGGTCGATGTTGAATGTCACCGGGTCGATGTCGGCGAAAACCGGTTTGGCTCCGGCGCGCACTATAGCTCCGACAGTGGCAAAAAATGTGAACGGCGTGGTGATGACTTCATCGCCGGGTTTGATATTTTCCGCCATGAGCGCGATAAGCAGGGCATCTGAACCGCTGGAAACACCGACGGTGGCACCGCAGCGGCAGTATTCGGTGAGCTCTTTTTCCAGAGCTTCGACCTTATCGCCGAGAATGAACCGCTGTGAATCACAGATTTCGGCAACGGTGGCAAGGATTTCTTCTTTCATGGGAGCGTACTGCGCCCGGAGGTCAAGCAACGGAACCTGCATTTTTTTATTTCTCCTTGGTATTATTGAGAGTTGTTTTGTTTACAACGTTTTTATCTTTATCCGGTGAAAGCGTTCCTTTCACCGGAGTGTTGACACTTTTTTCACATTTTGCCGTTTTGCTCCGGTATCCGGCAAAGTAATGGGTGATGGCGATGCCGCTTGCCGCACCGAGCAGCAATGCCAGCAGCATGGCGGCAGCTTTCAGCCAAAATTTACCTTTTGCCGGCGGCAGATGAAGTAATTCCGCCGGGTCGAGCATCAGCATTTCGCCCTTGGGCCGTCTGGGGACAAAGGTGAATATCGTTCCCATGCGCCGGGTCAGCCGCATCGGACGGTTGACCGCACAACCGCAGCTTTCCAGAAAGCGCGACAGGTTGCGGCGGTAGAGTTTCACCAGCGAAACCACCACCATCGGACCGCCGAAAATCACGATGATACCGGCAATGACCGCCAGAACTGTGAAAAATGATACATTCTGCAGTGATTTGGCGATAAATGCCACTGAACTGCCCAGTGCGGCGATACCGATACCGCCGCCCATAAGCATCATCGGCAGATTTGATGCCGGAGCAGCCGCCGGAGCAGCGGCTCCGGCATTTGGTTTCACCGCCGCGTTTTTATTGAGTTCGGCAGTCATATTTTTCTGGATCTCGGCATTGCGGGTGTTGAACATCTTTTCCGCCTGTTTGCCGAGGAAGTCCGCAAAACGGAAAAACGGTGACTTCAACGCCTCCCACACCGATACCGGCTGATCGACCATATCGGTGATGCGGGCATCATAAACATTGCCGTCGGTATCCACGAAAACACCGTGTTTCCCGATAAAAAGCGTCCGCATGGTACCGCCGGTAACGGCGACGGCAAGCAGCTGTTTTTCCGGTACACCGGCGACGCTCCGGAGAATTTCCACATACAGCACGCAAATGTCACTGCTATGGATTATCCGCTTATGCTCCGCCACATTCTGCACCGGAACGGTCAATGTGAAGTGTCTGCCGTCCATAATAAGTTTGCCCATTTGCAGCCGGGAGGGACGCTGCGGATTGAAAAGCTCCGGCAGAGCAACGAAATTGTTGAGAAACTCCATCAAGTAACGCTGGAAAAGCGCAAGTTTCAGCAGCGTGGTACTGCCGTCAACCGCAGTGGCGAAACTCAAATCGGCATCGGAAAGCTTTTTCAGCTCCTCAAGTTCATTTCCGGCGAGAAATCCCTGCAGCTGTTCACTGCTGAAACCATCCAGACCGTCCCCGGCGGGGAATCTTGCCAGCCATGCACCGTAGGGGGCAAGCGCGGCTTTTGCCCGCTGCCACTCTGCTGCAGAAAGTTTCCGGTCAACGCAAAAGCCGTCCAGTACCCGGGATTTTTCCAGAGCCAGGAGTTTTTCAGCATAAAGCGGGTTGAGTACGGTGCTGAAATCCAGTTCTCCGCCGGCACCGGGCTTGGCGGCGACGGCAGTTTCCAGCATTTTGCGGACATCCGAGGGGATCATCAAATCCGCGGTGCACTCCATTTTGCCGACCCGGGCGGGAGTGTCGGTGAGAAATCCGGCGGCGGCGGTATTGAGAAAATATCCGTCAATGAGAGATTCACAATCTTTCAGTGCCGCCCATGCTCCGGCAGTGTCACTGCCGTAAACCATTACCGCCGGGTCTGATCCAGCTTCTGCGGCATGAGCGAGGCGGTTTTGCACTGCGGCGGCGAAACTCTCGATTTCAGCACGGGAAACTCCGGATGAGCCGGAACGGTCTGTTGCAACTCTGCCGGAAGCAATGATATTGCCTATCATCGCACTCAAGCTGTCAGCGATGTCGGCATCAGCAGTGATGATTCCGTCACCGTTGCGCCGGGAAAAACCGATGGTGGTGCGGTCGGCGCGTATTTCATCAGCGGTCAGACCGTCAGATTCGCTTTTGCCGAGATTTCCGGCGATCAACCGGAAACTTCCGCAAAGCACACCGGCATCGGGCGCACCGGGGTCGATGGCATCAAGATATATGGTGTCACTGCCGGAAACCACTCCGGAAAGGTCTTTGAAAGAGTCCAGAAGAAATTTCACCGCCTCTTTCACTTCAGTACAGCGGATATGCCCATCGCCGTCTTTGTCGAGGAAATCCAGGAATCTGCGGTCAAACCGTAAAGAGGAAGTATTGATACCGGTCATCGCCCAGAATGCTTCATCCAGCAGCAGAACATTATTCAGAGCTTCCGCGTCTTCAATACGCAACTGCAACGCTCCTCCGATAAGGCGGAAACGGAATTTGCCGGCGGGCGGTTTTTTCGGGATCATAAACGCAAACTCCTCTGCTTTTACGCTTTTACACTGTTATTATGTCATAATATATCATATAAAAAGCGTATTTACAAGTTGAGTGCATTTTTGTGACCAAAAAATAACACCTGCATTGCGATTTGTCAACAAACACAAAACGTTTCGATATACAGCGGATGCTCTTTTTTGCAGGGGCTCACGCCGCCCCTGCAAACAGAATAACCACGCCGCCGGCATACTGCCGAAAAGAGCATCACGCTTTTTTTAATATGACCGGCGTACAGGGGCGGGCAGTTTTTTATGGGAGATCACTCCAGAGTGAAAGTAAACTCGCTGAGCTTATCATGCTTCCATGCCAAATGTCTGGTCGCCGGTGAAACCGCAAAAAGCGGGGAAAAGGTGCGGGCTTTGACCGTTTTTCCATCCGGCATGAATTCCAGCAGTCTGATCCAGCCGTCACCGCCGCTGCCGTGCCAGCCGCCGCCGATCGCCTGGGTATTGAATGCCATCTGCGCTACAGATTTACCGGCAGAATTTTCTGCCATGGCGAAAGATATGCCGCCTTCCCAGACATCGGGCTTGGCGATATGACCGCAGATGACCATGCGGATATTGGCAGCCGGATAAACAAGTTTCTGGAAAATCGCCTCTCCGGCGTTGCCGCCTTTCTGATTCAGACGGTATTTTTCGTTTTCGATCCTCACGCCGTTGCGGTCGAGATATGAATGGGTCAGCACGATACCGATGTGTTCTTTGAAGCGGGGGGAATCAACGATTTTTTTCGCCCACTTCAGATTATCGTCCGTGGGCGCAAACTGCAGTGATATCACCAGAAATTTGCGGTTGTCAGGAGGCGGTGCGGTAAATTCATAGGCGGCATTTTCCAGTGTCGTTATGCCCGAAGCATTCAGGTCACAGGCAACCAGATGACGGCGGCTCAAAGGATTGCGGTCGGTGGGGAAAAAATCTTTGAGAAAACAGTTGCGGTTCTGCGCGGAACCGCCGCCGTAACCGTAATCATGGTTGCCGGTGCAGAGGATATACGGCACCTGACCGTCCAGAGTTTCCATCATCCGCGAAAACGCTTTCCACTGCTCGGTGCTCATCAGGTCGTTGCGGGTGGGGGTCACGGAATAATGGTCGTTGTGGTAAGTCAAATCTCCGGTGAAAAGCACCTGCTGGATGCGTAATGCGTCACGGTTGGTCACGATCCAGCCGTTTATCAATTCGACGATGCCGTGGTTGCGTTTGAGTTTGACGTAAGTCTGCACATCCGGAACAACGACCATTGTCCAGGAGTCCGGATTTTCCAACGCCGGAGCTTTGTATTGCGGAACTGCCACTTCAGCAGCGATGCCGGTGAAAAACGCCAATAACGCCGATACGACTGAAAAAAAACGTTTTTTTGCCATAAATTCCTCCTGTGTTTCTGCATTGTCAGTTATTATACAGTCGGAAAAAATTATTACAACCCATGTAATCAAAAAAAAGCCGGAATATTATCGCAACGCAGCGGAAACGGATGTTACAGCTGATGTTTTTGCAGAATCCCGCGCCGGCAACTGCCTGTAAAAACACAGCACGCTATCAAAAATTCAGGCTGAACGCCCGCAGACTGCCAAAAAACATCACGGTTTTCACCACATCGGCGTGAGTCCATGCAAAAAAATCTCCGGCAACGCTTGCATTATTTTGCACGGTTTTGCCGGCGGCAGGATTGCTTTTTGGTATAATCCGGGATAAATTCTCTTTGTGTTGCGAAAGGAACCAGAAATTATGCTTACTTTGAAAAACGATTTTTTTACCGTTGAACTTGCCGGAGATGCTTCTTCGCTGAAAATCACCGATAATGCCACCGGCACTTCGCTTGCCACTTCCGCTCCGCTGACCCTCACTTACGGCAACTTTTACACCTGGGTGCTGCATGACAGTCAGGGAAAAATTCAGGTTTCGCAAAAAAACGATGCTCTGGAAATAGACTTTTCCGAACCGGTTCTGTGGTCACGTCACAAAAACAATCCGTTCCGCAAACCGGTGCATCTGACTGCGCTCCACATCGTCTGCCGCATCCGTCTGGCGGGGAAGGATATCTTTTTTGAAGTCGACCCGATCGACGGCATGGACGGTGAAGTCTTTGATATTTCGTTCCCCAACAATCTCTACCGCTTTGATTCCACGGAAACAGCGCGGGCATTCGTACCTTACAGTTTCGGCATGGAATATCACTTCCCGGTCAGACCGGAACAATTCACCGAAGTTGCCGACCCGGAACACGCCATTGCATTTTTCGGCATCACCCGCCCGGAAAAAGCCGGTTTCGCAGTCTGGCAGGAAGATTGGTATGATATGAGTTACTCATTTTATATCAACGGCAAAACTCCGGGTACCGCCGGATACCGGATAATCCAGCATTTCACCCCGCTTGCCAACTACACCCACCGTCAGCATTTCCGGTTTATCGCCCCCGGTGCGGGCACGAAAGAGCTGGCGGATTGCTACCGGGAAAAAATGGAATACCTCGGCGTGGCAAAAACTCTGCGCGAAAAAATCGCAGATTCACCCGCCGCTGAAAAACTTGTCGGTTCCGTCATCTGGAAACACGATGTCTTTTCGCAGAAAGTTTCCCCGCTGCCGCATCAGGAAAGCTACTGGACCCTCAAAGCCGGACGTTCCGCTGTGGAAGGAAATCAGGCAAACTGGTCGGCACACGAGATTTTTGATGCCGCTTGCGATGCCGGATGCGACAGAATATGTATTTACAACATGGGGTGGAACCGTTACGGATTCGACAACGGCTGGCCCACCCGTTTCCCGGTCAATCCGGAACGGGGAAGCGCAGAAGAGTTTTCTGAATCCGCCGCTTACGGCAAAAGTATTTCCGACGGTTATATATACTCCGTTCACGATAACTACATAGACTGCTATCCGGTTTCTCCGGAATTTACCAGAGAGGAAATGGTGACTAAAGCCGACGGAGCCGCATTCGCCGGCGGAGTGTGGCTCGGCGGCAGATGCAGTTATATGTGTACTGCTGTCAGTGAAAAATACGCGCACCGGGATATTCCTGAAATCAAAAAACTGCTCGGTTGCGACAGTATTTACATCGACGTCATCGCCCGGGGCGGAGTCAAAGAGTGTTATCATCCTGAACATTTGCAGAGCCGCCGCGAAGACGCTCAAACCCGCCGCCGGATGCTGCAATTCATCCGCAAAACGATTGGTTCCCTTGCCAGTGAAGCTGTCTGCGCCCCGTATTGTCTGGATGTCGTCGACCTCGGAGCATTTGCTTTCCCCGGCAGAACTGAATTTGCCGCCCATGAACCGCTGCCTTTCCCCGTACCTTTCTGGCAGCTGGCACTGCACGATTGCGTGCTGAACTGCACTCCGGAAGGTTTTTTCCCCGGCAACGCCGGAGATTACCGGGCATTCCTCGCGCTCTACGGTCTGCTGCCGATGGCAATAGATGCCGGAGAACTGGAAATTTCCCGCAAGCTCCGCAACACATATCTGGAAAAAATGGTCTCTTTTGAAGTTCTCGGTGACGGCGGCAGAATGTACCGCAACGATTCCGGTTCAGCAATGTTTTCCGGTGTGATGCGCACGGTTTTCGCCGACGGAGTCACCGTGACCGCCAACTTTTCAGATGAAGCATTTGAGGGGATAGCCCCGCATGATTATGCAATTACCCTAAATTAAGGAGAAATCTATTATGGTTGAAGCACTTCCCATCACCGGCACATTCATCGGAGAAATTCAGGCGGATTACGAAATTCCCGACCAGAACTGGAGCGACGAAATCTGGGATAAAGATTTCGCCGCGATGAAAGCCGTCGGCATCGACACCGCCATCGTCATCCGCTGCGGTGTGCGCAACAAACTGCTCTATCCCTCGGAATGGCTGATGAAAAACGCCGGCTGTGACCGCCCCAGACAGGATAAACTGAAACTCTTTTTCCATCTGGCGGAAAAACACGGCATCAAACTCTGGATCGGCAGTTATTTTTCCGGAAACAACTGGTCTCTTGCCAGCTATGATACCGACCGCGAAATCGAACACATGCAGCGTTCTTTTGAGGAGATCTGGGAAAATTACGCGAAAAACAGTCCCGCTTTCGGCGGCTGGTATCTTTCGCAGGAAACCGGTTCTCCGCAGTCAGTCAACTGCTTTGAGTGCTACCGCCGGGTGGGCAGATCATGCCACGACCTTTCCGGACACCAGACCCTGATTTCCCCCGGAATCAACGGCTGTAACGCCGGTGTCATCACTTCACGCCTCGGCAGAGGTACAGATGCCCGCCGCGTTGCCATCACTCCGGAAGAACAGCGCGAAGGCTGGGGCAATGTCCTCGCCGGTCTGCAGGGTTCCGTGGACATCGTCGCATTTCAGAACTCCCAGGTCGACCACGACACCCAAATGCGCGATTTTCTCAAAGTCAACTACGATATTATCACTCAAAACGGCATGACTCCGTGGACAAATGTGGAAACTTTTGAGCTGGAAGTCGCCATCCGCACTTTCCCGCCGATTTCATTTGACCGCCTGCTGGACAAACTGGAATGGGCAAAACAGGCAAATTTCCAGAAAGCTATCACCTACGAGTTTTCACACTTTATGAGCCCCAATGCCTGTGCAATGGCGGCACAGAACCTCTACGGACTTTACAAAGATTATTTCAAAAAATAAGTAACGTCCAATCCTCAAAAAAACGAAATGGGGTTTGCAGAAACTCAAGCTGCCCCCTGTGCGCCGCCCATATCAAAAATGTGATAGATTTTTTGCATTCTGCGGACGGTATGTTTCAGAGGACTTTGGCGAAAAATTCGCGCACCCGCGCGTTGGCGGAATTTTTTATGACCTGTTCCGGGGTGCCGGATTCGACGATCTGACCGTGGTCCATAAATATTATCCGTCCGGCAACTTCGGCGGCGAAACCGATTTCGTGGGTGACTACCACCATGGTCATGCCTTCCTGTGCCAATTCTTTCATCAAAGCGAGCACTTCGCCGACCATTTCGGGGTCAAGGGCGGAAGTCGGTTCATCAAAGAGCAGCACATCGGGATTCATTGCCAGTGCCCGGATGATGGCGATGCGTTGTTTCTGACCTCCGGAAAGCTGTGCGGGATAAGCGTCACGTTTATCATACAAGCCGATACGCTTCAGCAGGGAATCAGCTTTTGCCGCCGCCTCTTCCGGAGTGGCGATACCGGTTTTCACCGGAGCATAAGTGATATTTTTGTGAATCGTCATATTGGGGAAGAGGTTGAAATGCTGAAAAACCATCCCCACCTGCTGCCGGAATTTATTTATTTTCACGCCGTGACTGACGATATTTGTGCCTTTGAAAAAGATTTCTCCGGCACTTGGCGTTTCCAACAGATTCAAACAGCGCAGAAATGTGCTTTTGCCGGAGCCGGAAGGACCGACCACAAAAACCACCTCTCCGCGCCGTATCGTCGTATCGACATGGTCAAGAGCGGTCAGTTTTTTGAATTTCTTGCTCAAATTGCGTATATCAAAAATAATTTCACTCATTTCGTTTCAACCTTTTTTCCAGACCCCTCAACAGCCAGCTCAAAAACATCACCACTGCCAGATATATCACCGCGACAGCCAGCAGCGGCTGAAACGCGTCATAAGTCTGACTGCGGATTATATCACCGCCTTTGGTAAGATCCTGCAATGCGATATAACCGGCGATACTGGTTTCTTTCAGCAGCACGATGAATTCATTGCCCAGAGCCGGCAGGACATTCTTGAACGCCTGCGGCAGGATGATCCCCCGCATGGTCTGACCGTATGAAAGTCCCAAACTTCTGCCGGCTTCCATTTGTCCTTTGTCGATCGCCATGATGCCGCTGCGGATGATTTCGGCGACATATGCTCCGGAATTTATCCCGAAAGCGATGACAGCCACCAGTGTTTTACTCACATTGACCGCGCCGAAAATAACAAAATAGATTATCAACAGCTGTACCACTGCCGGAGTGCCGCGGATAACGGTCAGATATATATGGCAGAGGATGTTGAGGATTTTGAATTTCCCCGATTGGTCAGCCGCACTGCGGATGACGGCGACACCGAAGCCGATGACAATGCCCATGAGGACGGCAAAAAATGTGATCTGCAGTGTGGTCAGAAATCCCCGCCACAGATACATATAACGCTGATCTTTGATGAAATTCAAATAGAAAGAACTTTTTATCCTGCCGAAAAACGACTCGTCCTGAACTTCACCGGTCTGACTGCCGGAGTTTTCCTGTGCGTGCAGAGCTTTGTAGTGTCCGATAACAGCGGCAAGTTCGCCGGAATCTTTCATTTTGAGGAGCACATCATTGATTTTTTCCAACAGTTCCGGACGCTTTTTGCTGACAGCGAAAGCGTATTCTTCCAAAACAAGCGGTTCCGGAAGTATCTGCAATTCACTTTTCTGCCGGACAAAGACCTCCGCCGGTTCCCGGTCAATAACCACAGCTTCAACTTTATTTGTCAGCAAAGCCGCCACTGCCAGAGCGGCATTGGAAAAACGCATGGGTTCGGCGATCTTTTCAGAAACGTACATATCGCCGGTCGTGCCGTGCTGAACGCCGATATTTTTCTGTTTCAACTCTTTTTCCGAACGGATGGGCGAATTTTTTCTGACGATCACCACCTGTTCCGAAACAACATACGGGACGGTGAAACTCACCTGTTTTTTCCGTTCTTCAGTGACGGTGATGCCGGAGGCGGCAATATCGGCTTTGCCGGTCTGTACCGCCGCCAGAACCGAATCAAACGCCATATCCTGGATTTCCAGCTCAAATCCGAGTTCTTCCGCGACTTTGCGGATTATGGCGGGGTCGATGCCGTCGATCTTTCTGCCATCGATATACTCATATGGCGGGAATGCCGCATTTGTCACCATGACAAGTTTCGGTTGTTCCTCCCGGTCACAGCCGCAGATAAAAATTGTTGCCGCAGTCAGCAGCAGAGTAAGCAAGCGTTTCATATTTCCAACCTTTTTGTTATCATCTGTATAAGGTACCGCAAAAACCGCATTTTTGCAAATATTTCCGGCAAAAAAACGGCATACTTCCGGCAGTGAAAACGCCGGAATTCTACTGATTGAACGAGAGTTTTTTGTTTTCCAGCTCCTCCCAGCGGGCATAAAGCCGGGAACTTTCCGCGCGGGCGGCATCAAGTTCAGCCTGCAGTTCAACACTGCGGCTGCCGTATTTGGCATAGAAATCCGGGTCGCTGAAAAGTGTTTCCAGCTCTGTCACTGCCGCTTCAGCTTCGGCAATGGCATTTTCAATACCGTCAAGTTCGCGCTGTTCTTTGTAAGAAAGTTTCTGCGGTTTATTTTTTACCGGAGCCGGAGCCGGAGCGATGTTTTTCGCCGGAAGTGCCGTCTGCACATCTTTGCGCCGCTCCCGCCGTTTTTCCAGAGCGTAATCATAATCTCCGGGTGTGTAAAAGAGCTTGCCGTTTTCTTCAAAAGAGAGTATTCCGGTACAGATGCGGTTGAGAAAATAACGGTCATGGCTCACTGCCAGCACACAGCCGGGGAATACCGCCAGAGCCTCTTCCAGCAGACGCAGACTGGACAAATCCAAATCGTTGGTCGGTTCATCCAGAATCAGGAAGTTGCCGCCGCGTTTAAGGACTTTTGCCAATGCCAGCCGGGCTTTTTCGCCGCCGGAAAGATATTTGATGTGGGTTTTGATGCGTTCATCTTCAAAAAGAAAACGTTTGAGATAAGTCCAGACAGTGACTTTTTCACTGCCGAGATAAACGTGTTCCAGACCTTCGCTGATTTCCTCCTGCACGGTTTTTTCCGGGTCAAGCACCATGCGTGACTGGTCGATGATATTGAATTGCACCGTTTCGGCACATTTGCATTCGCCGGATGCCGGTGTCAGCGCGGCAGTGATGATTTTCACCAGCGTGGTTTTGCCGATACCGTTGGGACCGACCAGACCGATGCGGCTGCCGGGGGTAAATTCAAAGGAGAAATCATCTATAACCGTGCGTTCACCCCAACGTTGAGTGATATTTTTCAATTCGACAGTTTTATTGCCCAGACGCGGAGGCGCGGGGATGAGCAGTTCCATATCAGAATCCCGCACCGGCTTGGCGATAGCGGCGATCTCATCAAAACGTTTCAATCTGCCGAGATTGCGCTTCAATCTCGCTTTCGGGGAACGGCGCACCCAGTCGATTTCCGAACGCAGAAAGCTCTGCCGCTTCTGCTCAAAAATATCCTCCCGCTGTTCGCGCGCCGCTTTTTCGGCAAGAAAATCCGCGTAATTGCCGTCGTAACTGTAAAATTTACCGTGGTCAAGTTCCACTGTGCGCGTGGCAATGCGGTCAAGAAAATAACGGTCGTGGGTGACAAAAAGACAGCTGCTTTTGACTCCGGCAAGAAATTCCTCTATCCACTCAATGGTATTGACATCCAGGTGGTTGGTCGGCTCATCCAGCAGCAGCAGATCCGGTTCGGCGATGATCGCTCTGCCGAGTGCCACGCGCCGCTTTTCGCCGCCGGAAAGATTGGCGCACGGTTTATCCGCCATATCGGCAAGACGGAGTTTTTCCATGACCGTGGCGAGTTTCAAATCGGTGTTCCAGGCGTCATAAAGGAGCAGTTTGTGTTCCAGAGCGGCGTGTTCAGGTGAGTTTACCGGAATTTCCCCGTACTGTTTCTGAAGCTCAAAGAAATAATCCAGCCCGCGACTGATGTTTTCCGCGACCGTACCGGCAAGTTCCAGCTCAAAATCCTGCGGCAGCATCGCACAGCGCAACTCTCTGGCACGGGTGATCCTGGAATTTCCTCCGGGGAGTTCCGCGCCGGTGATGATACGCAACAACGTGGATTTTCCGCAGCCGTTACGGCCGACAAGCGCGACTCTTTCACCGGCAAAAACGGTAAACGAGGTATTTTCGTACAGAGTCTGGCGTCCGATGGATAAGCTCAAATCTTCCGCCGACCACAACACATCAGGCATAAATTATTCCTTCTCTATCGTTAATGCAGAAACGCCGCAGATTTTGCAATCTGCGGCGTTCGGATGAACTTCAAGTTCAGATGATTTCACCGACTTTCTTGAAAAATTCCATGCGGTGAGCAGCATCTTTTTCCGCCTGGGCGAAAAGTGCTTCAGCTTCGACCGGAGCAGCTTTGAAGAGCTGTTTGTAACGGTTTTCGCTGCGGACGAAGTCCTGATATGCTTCAGTCGCATCTTTGGTTTCCCAAATGAACGGTTTTTCAAGGTTCGGGTTGAAGCGGTAGAGCGGCCAGTAACCGGAATCCACAGCGCGTTTCTGCTCGACCTGGCTCTTTGCCATGTTGATGCCGTGGAGCATACAGGGAGCATACGCGATGATGATGGACGGACCGTTGTGGGCTTCAGCTTCACGGATGGCGGTCAGAGCCTGCTGACGGTTGGCACCCATGGAGATTGAAGCGACGTAGACGTTGCCGTAGCTCATGCACATCAGACCGAGGTTCTTTTTGGTCATACGCATACCGTTGGCGGCAAAGAGCGCGACCGCACCGATCGGGGTGGATTTGGAAGCCTGACCGCCGGTGTTGGAGTAGATTTCGGTATCCAGCACGAGGATGTTGACGTTGCGGTTCTGCGCCACGACGTGATCCAGACCGCTGTAACCGATGTCGTATGCCCAGCCGTCACCGCCGATGATCCAGACGGATTTGTCGACGAAGTAATCTTTGAGTTCCGCCATTTTGGTATAGAGCTCTTTTTTCTCGCCTTCAGTAGCGGCGATGGCTTTCGGCAGCAGGGCACCGATCTTGTTCTGGTTGGCGATGGCAGCTTCGTCGGTGCTGTTCCAGTTGGCGACAGCATAGTCGAGCAGAGCAGTCATTTCGTCGCAGCAGCCGCCGATTTCCTGAATGCGTTTCACGACATCCATCAGCTGTTTGCGGTTGGCATCGACAGCGATACGCATACCGAAACCGTATTCCGCGTTGTCTTCAAAGAGGCTGTTTGCCCATGCCGGACCACGACCGTCTTTGTCTTTGCAGTAGGGCAGGCTCGGGAAGCTGCCGGAGTAGATCGAGCTGCAGCCGGTGGCGTTGGCGACGATCATGCGGCGGCCGAAAAGCTGGCTGACCATTTTGACATACGGAGCTTCGCCGCAGCCGGCGCACGCACCGTTGAATTCAAAGTACGGCAGTTTGAAGCCCAGACCTTTGACGTTGGCTTCGGTGAGACCGCCCATTTCATCATCGGGCAGAGCCATGAATACTTCAGCGTTGTTCTGCTGACCGGCGGCGCGTTCAGCGGCGGCGGAAGCCATGACCAGAGCTTTATCTTTGACCGGGCAGGTTTCGACGCAGACGCCGCAGCCGAGGCAATCATCCACAAAGACCTGCAGACGGAATTTGAGACCGAGTTCTTTTTTGACCGGCGGTTTGGCATCGACGGTTTCAAAAGCAGCCGGAGCGTTGGCGAGTTCTGCCGGATTGATCAGTTTGGCGCGGATCGCGGCGTGCGGACACGCCATGACGCACTGGTTGCACTGGATACATTTGGCGGAATCCCAATGCGGAACTTTCGGGGCAACGCCGCGTTTTTCAAATCTGGCGGTACCAGTAGGCATGGAGCCGTCGTAGCTCATTGCGGAAACCGGCACGGTGTCGCCTTTCTGGGCGAGGACGGGTTCCATGAGTTTCGTGGCGAATTCACCCATTTCGGCGGTGAATTTCGGAGCCGGGGTGTAGCAGGCAACGCCGTCGAGGTTCGCCGGCACGGCGACCTGGGTCAGACCGTCGAGAGCTTTGTCAACGCAAAGTTTGTTCTGGTCGACGACTTCCTGACCTTTTTTGGCGAATTTTTTCTCGATACCGGCTTTGATGTAACCGATGGCTTTGTCTTCCGGAATGATGCCGGCGAGCTTGAAGAAGCAGGTCTGCATGATCGTGGAAATATATTTGGCACTGCCGACTTCAAGAGCGACTTTCAACGCATCTACGACATAGAATTTGATATTCTTGGCGATGATGGTTTCCTGCATATCTTTTGTCAGAGTGGCAAACGCTTCAGCCGCGGTGGCGGAGGTGTTGAGCAGGAATGTGCCGTTTTCTTTGATACCGGAAATCATATCGTACATGCCGATATAAGCCTGGTTGTGGCAGGCGACGAAATTCGGCGCGGTGATAAGATATTCACTGGTGATCGGTTTGTCGCCGAAACGCAGGTGACTGATGGTGATACCGCCGGATTTTTTGGAGTCGTAGCTGAAGTAAGCCTGGACATATTTGTCGGTGTTGTCACCGATGATAGCCACGGAGTTTTTGTTGGAACCGACCGTACCGTCGGAACCCAGACCCCAGAAGCAGCAGCTGGTGGTGCCGGCGGGTTCGGTGACGATGATCTCATCAACGGGCAGAGAGAGGTTGGTGACATCGTCGTTGATACCGACGGTGAAGTTGTGGGTGCATTTGCCGTCGAGGTGTTTGTAGATGGCATAGACCATGGACGGGGTGAATTCTTTGCTCGCCAGACCGTAGCGGCCGCCGACGATGGTGAGGTCAGAGCGGTCAGCCAGAGCGGCTTTGACATCCAGATAAAGCGGTTCGCCGAGGCAGCCGGGTTCTTTGGTGCGGTCGAGGACGGCGATCTTTTTCGCAGTTGCGGGCAGAGCGGCAGCGAGAGCAGCCACGGAGAACGGACGGTAAAGACGGACTTTGATCAAACCGATCTTCATGCCTTTGGCAGTGGTCAGATAGTTGATCGCCTCTTCAATGGTTTCGCAACCGGAACCCATGGCGACGATGACTTTGTCAGCATCCGGGGCACCGACATAATCAAAGAGTTTGTAGCTTCTGCCGGTGACAGCGGCGACTTTGTCCATGTATTTCTGGACGATCGCCGGAAGTTCATCATACTGTTTGTTGGTGGTTTCGCGGCCCTGGAAGTAGACGTCGGGGTTCTGCGCCGCCATTTTGGCGTACGGAGCTTCCGGACGGAGAGCGCGGGCGCGGAAACGTTCGACATACTTCATATCGACCAGTTCTTTCATATCGGCATAGTCGAGCAGTTCGACTTTCTGATATTCATGAGAGGTACGGAAACCGTCGAAGAAAGCGAGGAAGGGGATTTCGCTTTCCAGAGTGGAAAGGTGGGCGACCAGCGCGAGGTCGTGGGTTTCCTGAATGCTGGCGGCACTGGTCATAGCAAAACCGGTGGCGCGGCAGGACATCACGTCAGAGTGATCACCGAAAATGGAAAGTGACTGGGCGGCGAGAGCGCGGGCGGACACGTGGAAAACGGTCGGCAGCATTTCACCGGCGATTTTGTACATATTCGGGATCATCAGCAGCAATCCCTGGGAAGCGGTGTAGGTGGTGGTCAGCGCACCGCCGGAAAGTGAACCGTGAACCGCACCTGCGGCACCGGCTTCAGACTGCATTTCAACGACCTGAAGCGGTTCGCCGAACATATTTTTCAGACCTTTGGCTGCCCAGGCATCGGCGTATTCCGCCATGTTCGAGGACGGGGTGATGGGATAGATCGCGGCTACTTCGCTGAAAGCGTAAGCAACGTACGATGCGGCATGATTGCCGTCAATGGTTTGCATTTTTTTGCCCATTGTATGCTCCTTATTTATAAGTTAGAGGACAGAAAACATCGTTTATATAATTTACACCGGCATTGCGTTTTTTTCAACCCTGATATACGAAAAAAAGAGTTTTTGATGAACCGTTTGCAAATATACAGAGTGCGCTTATTGCAGCAAATACCAGTAACTGCTGCCGGCGACAGCGTCAAGAGTGAATCTCTCTGCGACGGTTTTTCTGCCGCTTTTCAAGTTGGTCACGGTGCATTTGCGGGGCAGAGTGATGGTATATTTACCGGGAACAAGGCAATGGAGTGAAAGGAAATTGCCGTTTATATCGCTCTGCAATCCCGCTTCGCTGACAGTATATCCCTTTGCCTGACGCATCAGCAGATTGAAATATTCCGGAGTCAGACCGCTGGCACATGTCACAGCCACGCTGCGGTATCTGCCGAAATCAAATTCCGCAGTGGCAACCGCGTTGTCCTCACGGTAGACGCCGAGAACTTTCATCCCCGGAGTGCGTTTCACCGAAAAGCGGGTGGGAAGATCATATTTGCTTTTTTTGTTTTTTCCCATATAGCGGATCAGCATTTCGTTATACATACCCGAACGCATATTTACCGTCACTCCCGGTGCGGGGATGACCTCATGCCCTGTTTTGCCTGCCGGAACCATCTGCCACTGGAACCCGGTGGCTTTTTCCGCCCCGCCGAGTCTGCCGGTACCGGTGAGAAACACCAACGTGCGGCGGGAATTTTTGAGGCTTTCCACAAATTTCATTCTGGCGGCATCCACATAATACATCCCGCCGAAAACGATCATTTTGTATTTTGCCGCATCCGCCGGACGTTTGATGATGTCATCCAGCAGCACCAGATCATACGGAACACCGGATGAAGCCAGCAAAGTGAGCTGCTCCTGAATGGTATAACTTATGTCCTTATTATAGTAGTTGCCGGGGATGTTGCGGTAAAGCATACCCAGTTCATCAATGATAAAGAGGGCGTCCGGACGGAATTCCGCCGGTTTGACCTCTGACATAAGTTTGCGTGAACGCATCATATCCGCGATGTCGGCGGCGATACCGGCGGGAGAATAGTATGCTCCGGGGAAATCCAGATACCAGAACCCTGAATAACGGGAGAAAAGGATACCTGCAAGTTTGCGGTTGATGGATTCCCACATCGGAACATCCTGCGCCTGACTCAAGCCCAGCACCCGCAATTCGGTCTCCCCGCCGGTTATTGCCCCGAATGTGCGGAAGTCAAATTCGGAAAAGGTCATTTTGTTGTGCGCGCGGAACGACGCCGCAGGCAGCAGCAGCGACACGGAATACCCCGGAGTCCTGCGGGCATAACTCGGCTGGGAACAGATGATGTCATACTCTTTGGAGTTGATAAACGGGGTGATGTCATAGGCTCCGTTGAAAGCCCCGCCGAAAACCCCCATGCAATAACGCACCATCACGATCTCTTTGCCGAACTCCTGCCGGATATGACGCGCCAGTTTTTCCTGCATGAAAAACGGTCCCTGCTTCTGAAAAGCGTAGAAGTCGTATTTGTCCTGATCTTTTTCCGGGTCGAAACACTCTCTGTCATCGAAAAGCGGCGGTGTCACGCTCTGCAAGGTCACATCCTGACGCTTCCATGCTTTCTGCAGAGCCGCATCGGAACCGTATTTTTTCTGCAGATATTCCCGGAAGGCCCTGACCGCCGGCTTGCTGTAATCCAGCTGTCTGGTGGCAAACTGCGAATCGTGGAAACCGGCAACATGCACCCCGACGATGCGTTTGCTCAATCCGGAGCGTTTCAATTCGCCGATCAATTCCGTAAGAACCTTTTTCACCGCATTCTGCCACACCAGCGAGTGACAGGAAACATAATACCAATGCCGTTCCGGGTCCATGGGCTTGTGGACATGGTAAGGAATATGCGCGTGATGACCGTACACTTTGGTGCCGTCGGCAAGCTGCCACGCCTCATCGGGGTGTTCGGTGGTGAATGCCGGATAGGCACTGACGTTGAAAGAAACGATGAAGTAACTCTTTTCAGCAGAACGCATCGCCTGACGGATAAGATCAAGCGCACCTTTGACATCGAAGCCTTCCGGATTCCAGAATCCGGGTTTCTTTTTCATATTGCCGAACTGGATCGTTACAGCGTGCAGATCTATTCCCGCTTCCTGCATAGGTCTGCCGGCGAAAAGATTTTTCACATTTTTGCCGTTGACCGGTCCTTTGTAGAGGACTCCGGGGTGTTCTCTGCCGTCGATCATCAGCCGGGGGATGCCGTTGACGGTGACGACTTTTGCGGTGTGGTCGATGTCATTTTGCAGATTTTTTTCAAAAACTTCCAAATCGATCATATCGCCGGTGCGGGGGGCGGGAGTTTTTTTCCGGATGATCTCTTTCCACTCTTCCCTGGCTTCGGAAAAATTTTCGATGCCCCAGTCATCCCAGAAGCTTTCTGAAGGTGTTCCGGCAACGACGATCACCGGAGTGATAACGGCTTTTTTGCCGCCGGTGCTTTTGCAATGAGCGAGTTTGCGTTCCCATTCCCCCGGAGCGCAGTTGGAAATAAACTGCATTTTCGGTCCGCCCGGTCCGCGTCCATCCAGATTACGGTTGTAGGAAAGATCCTCTTTTTTCGGATAGATCCGGATAAATCCGATGGCAAAATCAGGGTTGGCATTGCTGCTTGTGTAATGTATGAAACTCTGCAATTCAGTTTTTGCCGGTACAATTACCGGGTTTTTGCGGGTGATAACGATGGTTCCTTCGGCGTTGCTTTTGACTATTTTCAACGCCTTTTTGCCGTTGCGCGCCGGGGCGGAAACGATTTTGACTTCGCCTTTTGCCCCGTCACGGAACTCCACACGGTAATCATCCAGAGAACCGGATTCAAAACCTTCCTGCCAATATCTTGTTCCCTGCGGCGGTGCCGGACGGTCGGGAGAGATGTTGTGCCAGCCCGAATCCATTGCCGCAAGAGAAAATGCGTACAGCGCAGCCACGGTGAAAAAAAGTTGTTTGAGTTTCATACAACATTCTCCTGTCAAAACACTTCAAATGCGTAAACTTTGCGCTCCGGTACATCATCCAGCACCAGTTTCACACTTTTTGCCGTGCCGCTGAAAGGTATTTTTACCAGCCGCTGACCGTTGCCGGCGGTGCGGAAAATCTCTCTGCCGTCAGCTTCAATATGAAATGCTCTTGTCAGCGTGGCGGGCAGCTCATAATTTTCGCGGTCAAGCTCATACAGACCGAGCGTGTTGAGCGATTCCAGACGTTCCCGGTCAGAATCAAACACCAGCCGGATACCGGAAATTTCCTGCGGAGAATCGAAAACATATTCAGCGAAATCCCCTGCTCTGCCGCTCCAGCAGTTGGCACTGCCGGCAAACTCATGGTCGATGCCGTTCCGCAACGCTTCACCGTCACCTTGTGATACCGCAAGTATGGCGGCGGCGGTTTTTTCCGCGATATGCCGCCGGACTCCGGGCAGAAAACAGTCATCATCCAGCAATGTCTGCTGTATCTCCATAATGTGTTCTGCAACAGCCTGCCGCGGAGAAAGTGCTGCCGGTGCGGCATGGGCGACGATAGTTCCCGCCGCCTGTCCGCAGAGCGCACAGGTTGCCATGACCCGGGTCGAACTCAATGCGATATGGGAAGTGCTGATATTTCTGCCGGCAAAAAGCAGGTTTTCTATATTTTTGGAATAGAGCGACCGGGCGGGAATATTGTAAGGCTGTTCCGGTTCCAGTACAACATTCGGTTCCCCCTGGTGTTTTATGCCGCCGGGGTTGTGGTCATCGACCGGCCAGCCGCCGAATGCAACAGTGTCGGGGAAATCTCCCGGAGTGAGCAAATCTTTTTGAGTAAGTATATAATCTCCGACGTAGCGGCGGCTTTCACGTTTGCCGGGGAGAAATCCGACCCATTCCAACTCCCATTTGTCTGCGCCGTGATCACCGCCGTTTTTGATATGGTCCCACATCCCGTAGGCAAGAGCAATAAGCTCATCCCGGGTCTTTTCGGTATCTCCGATGGAGTCCTGCTCTCCGCCGAGTTCCAGATACCAGAAGTTCTGAAACGGGGAAAGGTCGTGCACACGGTTGCTCAAATCTGCTTCGGTAAGTTTTTTTGCCCATGCCGGCGGGGTGTACGGCTGAAACCGGTCAGTTTCCCGCGCCTGCAGCAGACAGCTCATGCCCATGGTTTTTCTATCGGCGGTTTTCACAGCGAGCGATTCACCGAATTCATCAGAAGCCTCCCTGCCGACCCGGAACTCCGCTCCGGTGAGTTCCGCCAGAATACTGTCTCCGGAGCAGTCGGCAAAATAATTTGCTTCCACCTGATGGAATTGCTGTGTGGTCAGCTGCCAGCCTTTGACGCTTTTGATTTTACTGCCGGACATTTCAGCATCCAGACAGGAGCAGTTGAGCAAAACGGTCAGATTTTCCTGAAACATCACCTTTTCATAAAGCAATGCATCCCACAGCGGATAGGTGCGGCGGGGGTTGCGGCGGCAGTTTTCCAGCCGTATTTCCTCGATAAGTCCGCTTTCGCGCATATGATATGCGCCGCAGACAAACATCCTGATTTCGCTTGAAGCGTTGCCGCCAAGTACCGGACGCTCGTGCATGAGAATGGTTTTCACCCCGCGCCGGGCGGCAGTTATTGCAGCGCATATTCCTGCCAGACCGCCGCCGACAACACAAAATTCACTCTGATGAACGATTGTTTTCATGATTCTGACTCCTGATTGCTGATGTTATATCCCGGGGGGAAGCTCATCTGGACAACCGATGATATGCGGTTTCACCAGTTCATTGCCCGGGGTTTTATTGATAACTTTTTCCACCAGAAGCGACACGATTTTGCCGATGTCGTGCCGGACGGTGATTATCGGATACGGATAGTGACGCGCCGCGTTGTCGCCGTTGCACCCGGAAACAAGAATATCTTTTCTGCCGAGTTCAAGCAATGCGGATGCCCCGCCCATAGCGGCAATGTCATTCATATAAGCTATTCCCCGGATGCCGGGGTGCGCCGCCAGCAGACGCAGAGTGGTATCGCGGGCGTTCTGGAAATGGATATGGAAAAAATTCTCTCCGGGCACACCTTCCGGAGAGGCTTTGAATGTATGCTCTCTGATGATTTCATCAAAACTCAATTCCGGAAATGTCCGCCGCAGAGCTTCCGCCCGGTTGTTTTGACCGCAGAGCGTATTTTCAAAGCACACCAGCCGGAAATCTCTGCCGCATCTGCGTTTCATAAAAGTAAAAATCTCTGTCATTGCCGAAGCGGAATCTCCGGCAACAAAACGCCACTGACTGTTTTCAGAGCTGAAAATCAATCCCGCCCCGGCAGAAATAATATCTGCGGCGATCTGCTCCACGCCGAAAGGCATTCCGATGAACACAAAATTTTCCACTCCGCGGGCAAGAAATTCGTCGATTTTTGTCCGGGCGGCTTTTTCATCTGTCGGCAGAGTGTGAAAAAATGCCGCATAACCGCGGTTGCCGAATTCGGTAAGCAGTTTCAATGTCAATTCCCGGATGTACTCTTTATTGCTGGCAAATTCTGTTGCCGCCAGGACTGCCACGGTGCAGGTCGGAATGGAGTGCATGAGTTTGTAGCCGAAATTCACCCGGTAGCCGAGTTGTGAACTTATCTCGCGGATGCGCCTGGCTGTTTCCGGAGAACAGACATTGCCGCGATTGTTCAACACCTGGGATACTGTGGCTACTGAAACCCCGGCGACTTCGGCGATTTTCCGCATGGATACCCGTACCGGCATGATATGCCCCCTTTAATTAACATGTTAACTTGTTGGGAATATACACTGTTTTTCCGGAATTGTCAAGATGAATGCAGAAATTTTCCGCCGAATCCGCTGCTGTTTTTCAAATTTTCAAAGAGTATGTGACCCGTTTTTTGGAACTGTTTTCCGGAGCTTTTCTGAATTGCAATCCGAGGTGGAAAAATATCGACCACCACAAACTGGCATAATTGGTATTGCTGTTCCACGGTTTATTTGCGGCGAAATGGATTATTTTGGGATTGATGATGGAGTCGAACAATTCATCGCGCGTATACAGACTGGTAAATTGCGGATTCATCAGCAATTCGAGCAGATACGGGTAGGAAATATAGTTGAGCGGGATGAATCCGACATTGCCGGCGCAGGCGATATTCATAACATCCTGGTCGTTGAAGCGTTTGATGATCGTCTTATCTCTGATGATTTCCATCATGCGTGATTCAAGGTCATCTTCGCGTATCTTTTTCAGATTCATCACCCAGATACCGCCGGCGATATATTTGTCTTTGAGCAGCTGCCGGTTGGCTTCGGAGAGATGCTGAAATTCATTTTTATCCCACAAGCTGAAAGCACTTTTTACTCCGGCGACGTAATTTTTCTCAATGTCGATATCAAAGATGGCGGAAATATCATCTGTGACGATAATATCCACATCGGAATATATGATTTTGTCATATTGCGGAAAAAAGCGTGCGCCGAAACATCTGACAATGGTATCTGCGGTGAAAACCGAGCCGAAGTGCGATGAGTTGAAAGTACCGTTATTCCAGACGTCGCCGGAGAGAAATCCGTCGGTATTAATAAATTGCAAACAGCCGTTGTTTTTCCTGGCGACAACATTTTTGAGCATCTGCTGTCTTTCTGCCGGGATGTCATGATGCAGGACAAACATTTCGTAAAAGATGCCGCTGCCGGCTTTGTTGAGCAGTGAATAAAATGCCACTGCCGCCGGTTCACAATAGTTGTCGTTGAAAGAGAAAAATATGGGAATCTTTTTCATTTTTATTACGCTCCTGTCTGTTGTGACAACATCTCTCACGCCTGTTTCCGCTGTGCTGCGGCAGACCGTGTGCGATCAAAACGCTTTATTTCTGTATGTGTATTTCATATCATTTTTTTAACGGAACAGATATATTAAGTGCGGTGGTGAAACGCAAATTGGTATAATCCGTTTTCTGCCTCTTTACGCCGTCCGGGTCAGGAGTCATGGATAAAATATCGGCGAAATTCTCCCGACATATTTTTCATGGTTGTATGACGGGCAGATAATGGAAATTTCCGGAACCGGCATGATATGCCCCCACTGATTAACATGTTAACTTGTTGGGAATATACACTGTTTTTCCGGAATTGTCAAGAACCACTGTTGAATTTTTTGTTATTGTTTCATTTGTTGTGATAACATCTGACCGTCCGCCGCACGCAGGATGCTTTATTTACCGGCAAGGGCAAGAAGTTCTCTGACCTTGGCGGTGATGTCAACGGCTTGAGTGATTTCAGTGACCATTGCGGCGGCTGATATACCGTGGCGGAAAAGTTCCTCCAGGTGGTGCGCCTTTATCCCGCCCATTACTGAAAACGGGATTTTGGCAAGTTTTGCCAGTTCAGCGAACTTATCAAAACCCAATGCTCCGCAACTCACATTTTTGGTCTGTGTGGGATAGACCGGACCGATATTGAGATATCCGGCACCGTTTTCCATTGCGGCGGAAATCTCTCCGGCATTGTGGGTGGATGTACCGATGAGCAGTTCCGAAGCGATGAGTTTGGCTTCTTTGACCGGCATATCCTCCTGACCGAGATGCACGCCGTCGGCACCACAGGCAAGCGCGATGTCGGTGCGGTCGTCAATGATAAGCAGCATATTGTATTTATCAGTGATTTTTCTGCACAGAGAAGCAAGCGCGAATAAATCGGCATCACTGCGGTTTTTCTCCCGCAGCTGAACGATTTTTGCGCCGCCAAAAGCAATGGCGGAAACGACTTCCGCCACGCTGCGTCCGGCACAGAATTCACTGCTCACCACCGGATATATCCGGGCTGAAGCAAATGCGGCGATTCTTTCCGGCAGAGTTTTCATTTGCCGCACCTTTCGGCAATGATACCGGCGATTTTGCGTCCGGAAAGCAGCATTCCGCCGAAAACCGGTCCCATGCGGTATCCGCCCATACAGTTGTTGGCACTCATGCCGCAGGCGAAAAGTCCGGGATAGTATTCGCGGGTGTTTTCCACTGTGGAAGCTTCGCCGTTGTCCACCCACATCGGTTTTTCACCGAGAATGGCACCGGTGGGTGTATCGAGTTTGATTTTGGCTTTTTCAGTTGCCAGACGGATGATTTCGCTGGGATGACCGGTGCCGTCCAGCACGCAGGAAGCGATAACAGTCAGCGGGTCGACGTGCATACCAAGTCTTTCCACCGGAGTCCAGTTGATGACCAGACCGTTGACTCTGCCCTCTTTGAAAACGATATCCTCCACACTGACGGCATTGAAAATTTTTGCTCCCGCTTTAAGCGCGCCGAAAATAAGTCCGCTTGCCATTTCCACCGAATCAAGCGTGTGATAACCCGGAGAATCCGGAATGCTTTCATGCCGGATACCGAAATCGTCAAGGATTTCCAGAGCCGTATCCTGCACTACGACTTCGTTGAAAAGCATTCCGCCGCCCCAGGTGCCGCCGCCGGGAGCAAGTTTGCGCTCAAATATGGCGACTTTCACTCCGCGTTCAGCGAGATAGCGGGCGGCGACAAGTGCGCTGGGACCGCCGCCGACGATGGCGACATCAAGTTCCAGATTGTCGAGAAGTTTGCCGGCAAATTTGCGGACAATGGCAGACGAGATAAGATTTTCTGAAGACATTTCGCTCTCCTTTCCGGGAAAATTTCCCTTTTGTACGGAGTGCGCCGCAAGCGAACCCGGTGCATTCCGTTGTTTTCGGAGAAACCGGGCCGCAGACACGCTGAACCAATCCTCATGGTCAGGTGCAGAAAACATTCATCAGCTCCCGCCGGTTCCGGCACTTTCACTGTAAATGTGCCGCAAGCGGTGATTTCATGTTTTCTTCCGCTGCAACTGCAGCGGTTGGGTCTCAATTCCTACGCCGGTATTATCCGGATCAGGTTCAAGGGTATGTTCTCAGCCGTATCCCCGATGGATACAGCACCCCATTCAGACTGGATAAATATAAGCCGCATCAGAAGAAAATGCAACCATATTTTATAAAAAAACTTGTAAAAAATAAAAATAATGGTATTTTAGAGGTAATCGCAGAGGATATGTATATGGATAAGATTTTTTCACAGCTGACCGGACGTTACCCGGAACTGGCGGCAGTTATTCCGGAACTGACAAAATGCACCGGTGAAATATGTGCGCTTTTCCGGCGCAAAGGTACGCTTTTTGTTGCCGGCAACGGCGGCAGCGGAGCGGATGCCGAACATATATGCAGTGAATTGCTCAAAGGCTTTCTCTCCCGGCGCGAATTGAGTGATGAGGACAAAGCTCTCCTGCTTGCCGCCGACCCGGTGAACGGCGCGGAGCTGGGAAAAAAATTGCAGTACGGTCTGCCCGTAGTTTCACTGCTTTCCCACCCGGCACTGCTCACGGCATTCGGCAATGACGTCGACGCTGATTTTGCCTTTGCCCAGCAGTTGTGGGCATTGGGACGGCAGAATGATGTGTTTCTGGGCATATCCACCGGCGGCAATGCGGCAAATATCCGTCTGGCACTGGCGGCGGCGCGGGCGAAAGGAATAATGACCATTCTGCTTACCGGCAGCTGTCACGGCTGCTGTGAAGAGTTGGCTGACATCGTCATCGCGGTTCCGGAAAGCGAAACTTACCGGATACAGGAATTGCATCTGCCGCTGTATCATGCGATGTGCCGGGCAATCGAAGCGCAGTTTTTTCAACAATGGAGTTAATAATAAATGTTCAAGTACAGAATAATCGGTTTCATTTTGTTAATGGGTCTGCTCGGCGGCATATTTTTCTGGGAACGCGGCGGCACCATGCTGTTTATGATCGCGGCTCCGGCACTGGCGGCGGCGGCGGTCGGGGAATTTGCCCAAATGCTGAATATTTCCGGCAGAAAAACCTTTCCCGTACCGGCGGCGGTCGTTTCCTGGCTGATAATAATGGCATTTATGGTTACCGTAAATATACACGGCAACGAGCATATTATCATCTGTGCATTGATACTGCTCATGCTGTTCCTGATAATGGCTGCATTCGCCGGATTTTTGAGCATGAAATCCGATATCATGGAAAGGTCTCTCAACTCTTTCGGCGCGATATTCATGCTCACACCGCCGCTGCTGGGATTGCTGATGACATATTTCATCTCTCCGCGCGGCTACTGGCTGCTTTTCATCTGTCTGGTGAGCAAAGCCACTGATACCGGCGGTTACATCGTCGGCACACTGACGGCGAAACTTCCCGGCGGCAATCACAAAATCGCCCCGTCGGTCAGTCCGAAAAAATCGTGGGAAGGTCTTGTCGGCGGTATGGTGTTGAGCTTGCTTGCCGCGTGGCTGTTTTACCGTTTCGGCAAAGAGGAGATGCCGCTGCTGTGGACGATGCTCACCGGCGCGGTCTTGAGTCTGGGCAGTTTTTTCGGCGATTTGTCCGAATCCGCCGTCAAACGCTTCTGCGGCGTGAAAGACTCCGGCAGCTTTGTACCGGGTATGGGCGGAGCATTTGACGTGCTGGACAGTTTTATCTATAACGGAATTCTTTTCTGGATATGTTTTTTACTTCTGTACACGATAGGAATATAAGAAAATGAAAGAAAAAATCATCTCAATGCTGCGCAACAACGCCAGAATGAGCGTTGAAGATGTTGCCGTACAGCTCAATGTCACGGCAGACGAAGTCGCCGCCGCCGTAAAAGAAATGGAAAATGACGGCGTTATCCGCGGCTATACGGCAATAGTTTCCGATGATGCTCCAGGGGCGGAAAAACGGGTGAAAGCCCTGATTGAAGTAAAAGTCACCCCGAACCGTGACGGCGGTTTTGACCGGGTGGCGCGGCGGATAGCAAAGTTTCCGGAAGTGACCGACTTGTGTCTGCTTTCCGGAGGGTACGATTTGCAGCTGACTGTCGAGGGGGAATCTCTGCAGCAGGTGGCAAACTTTGTGGCGGCAAAACTTGCCACTATTGAAGGAGTGATTTCAACATCCACCGGATTTCAGCTGAAAAAATATAAAGAATCCGGCGTAATAATGCAAAGTGATGAAGAATATGAGCGTCTCAAAGTCTGTTTCTGAAAAACTCATCGCTCCGCACATCGCCCAGCTGCCGCCCAGCGGGATAAGGAAATTCTTTGACCTGGTAAATTCCATGGACGATGTGATTTCCCTCGGCGTCGGCGAACCGGATTTCACCACTCCGTGGACGATACGCGAAAGCGGCATATACTCCCTTGAGCGTGGACACACCAGCTACACCTCAAATCTGGGCACTCCCGCCCTGCGCCGCGCAATATGCGATTATGTGGAAAAAAACTATAACTGCTCCTACGACCCCCGAAATGAGTGCATCGTCACCATCGGAGTCAGTGAAGCGGTCGATTTGGCATTGCGGACACTGATTTCCCCCGGCGATGAGGTCATTTACACCGAGCCGTGTTATGTATCGTATCCGGCGGAAATAAGCATGGCGCACGGTGTGCCGGTGGCAGTCACCACCCGGGCGGAAAACGCGTTTGCCGTTGAGCCGGAAGATATCGCACGGGCGATAACTCCGCGCACCCGGGCGATACTGCTCAATTTTCCCTGCAATCCCACCGGAGCGGTCATGCCGCCGGAAAAATTGCGTCAGGTGGCGGCTCTGGCGGTGAAACACGATCTCGCGGTGCTTACCGATGAGATATATTCCGAATTGAATTACGACGGAAATCACGTTTCGATAGCCTCGTTTCCGGGAATGAAAGAGCGGACGATATTTCTGCACGGATTTTCCAAAGCCTTTGCCATGACCGGGTGGCGCGTCGGCTATGCCTGCGCTCCCGCTCCGATAATCGCGGCAATGATGAAAATACACCAGTACGCTATCATGTGCGCGCCGACTGTCGCCCAGGAAGCGGCACTGGAGGCGTTGAAAAACGGCGGCAATGCCATGCGGGAAATGCGCGAAAGCTACCGCCACCGCCGGGATTTCTTTGTCGCCGGTCTGCGTAATATCGGTTTGGAGTGTCTGATGCCGCACGGGGCGTTTTACGCTTTTCCGTCAGTGGTAGACACCGGGATGAGTTCGGAAGAATTTGCGGAAAAACTTTTGAAAGCGGAAAAAGTCGCCGTTGTACCCGGTGAAGCATTCGGTCCCGGCGGCAAAGGCTTCGTCCGCTGCTGTTATGCCACAAGTGCCGATGAGTTGCGTGAAGCCCTCGGCCGTATGGAACGTTTCATGCGCTCCATACGCAAGTGACCTCTGCTGCCGGTTGCCGCGTTACGCCATACCCGGCGGCGCGGTACTCTCTCTGGCATTGAAAATATAGGGCACTGCCGTGGAAAAAGGCGGATTTCCGCCACGCCACAGCTCTTCCATTATATCCACCGCTTTGCAGGCGAGTGTCTGGAAATCCTGCCCGATAGTTGTCAGCGGCGGCGGCAGAGCATCGGAAATACCCGGAGTTTCGTAGGTTATCAGCGAGATATCTCCGGGGATCTTATAACCGGCACGGACAAGATGACCGTAAGCATAAAATCCGGCACTTTCCCCCTCGATGATTGCCGCAGTGAAGCCGCTTTTCCGCGCCTTTTCAATTGATGTGAGCAGATTTTCGCCGTAAGCGAGATTGATACGCAACGGCTCCGGATGCCACAATACACTGTTCATGGTACGGGCGACTTCATGGAAAGCATTGAGCCGGGTGCTGGAGCTGAAATTGGTGGAATTCTGATAGAGGTAGAGAACTTTGGTATGCCCCAGCTCTTTCAGGTGGTTCATTGCCTGTTTCATGCCGCTTACCGCATCGGAATAAACGGCATACACTTTTCCGGCGATATACGGCATCTCATTTATCGCCACCAGCGGCAGATTGAATTTACTCACCAGATTGCTGCTGCGGCAATCGGCATAATCCATGGAAATTATGCCGTGGACAAGACGCTCCGGAATGATGGAAAAGTGCCGTGCATTGACGATTTCATAGGTTATACCGGACATTTTCATGCGCTCATTGAGGACATTCAGCATGGTAATGTCATAATTCGCCATTGCGGTATCCGGCAGCAGAATGATGACATTTTTCTGCGACTGCTGCAAATATCCCTGGCGTTGAGCTTCGGCAAGCACCAGTTTGGTCGTCTTGTCTGAAATAGACGGCAGCTGCCGCAACGCTCTGGATACCGTGGAGGTGCTTATTCCGAGCGCAGCGGCAATATCGGCTATGGAACGGTCACTTTTCTTTCTCATGGTTTACTTTGCAAACATCCGGAAATCAAGATTGAAAGGCACGTCGATGTCACACTCTTTCAACTCGATATCCTGCTTTTTTGCCAATTCCTGTTTTACTCTGATAAAAAGGTCTGTTACAGACAGTTCCCCTTCGCGCACCCCGGGCAGGACAATACCTTTGCCGTCGGCACCGAGCAGGAGTTTTTCTGCCGCAGCGAAATCTCCGCTGCCGGCACATATCTGCGCCATAAAGCATTGAAACAGCGGTCTGGCGGCAACATCTTTATCCAGCAGTGAAATGATTTTTCCGGCGACATCATAATTTTTCATTGCCATAAGCATTTTTAATGCTTCTTCCGCCAGAGAGAGTTCATGGGGGAGCATACTGCACGCTTCAAGCAGCAGTTGTGCCGTACCGTCTTTGTCCCTGCCGAGGGCAAAAAGCACATTGGCTTTGACATAGAGTGTCCAGGGATTGCTCTGCAGGGCAATGGCTTTATCCGCCAGAAGCAATGCGGTATCGAAATCTTTTTCATGGAAAGCCCCCAATGCCAGATGCATGACGCTTTTCCAGTTTTCCGGAGCGGCGGCAAGAAGCTCCTGCCACTCTTTCTGCACCATGAAACTTGCCGGCGGCGCATCGTCGGGCATAATATTTTTCTGCAGAAGCGATACCCATTCAGATTGTTCTTTCTGCACCCCGCCGAAATCCAGATGCTCCTGAAATCTCTTTCCCCGGCGCAACTCCTCCAGAGCCGCCCAGCCGGAACCTTTGACGATGACTTTTCCCGGCGCAAGGGCAAATGTGCCTGCGGTACGGGCAAGTTCCGCTTCAAGGAATTTTTCCGGCAGAACTTTTTCCAGCTCCTCTCCGGCGGCGGCGGCAAGCTGCTGCCACGGGGAGTTGAGCTGTTCGCAACTGACAGAGAGTGCGCCGTAGGCTTCAAGCCACTCCCATTCCGCGTGTGCCGGCATGGGGATGTGTTCAAACTGGGTCTTGGTCAGACCGCCCTGGATCTCCAGATAGTCCGGGCACTTTTCCGAAAGCAGTGACCTCTGCCAGTGTGAACCGCCGGCACTGCTGCCCCAGGCGAAAAGTTTTCTGCCGATAAGCCGCGAGGTCGAAGCAAACGCCATCCCCCTGCCGTCAGCATCGAAAACACATTCAAACTTGCGCGCCTCATCCGGAATGTTGAAAAACAACTCTTTGGTGAAGTACAACTCATCCGGTCTGGAAGCGTCTATCCCGCCGTCGACCACCGGCAGGGAAAGTTTTTTCAACGTCTGTCTGCCGTTTTCAGTGACATTGACATAGGCGTTTTCCGCCGGTGCGACCAATCTGCCGCCGACAGGTATCGGCAGAGCCAGATTGCTCCACCAGTACATGGGCACTTCATGATCATTGGGGTTGACTATACGCACTCTCATGTAGAGGAAGCGGGAATTTTCCGGCAGATAAAAATCCATCTGAAACGGAGTCAGCCGGTCGCGGGAAATCTCATAAAAGCGCACTACCGGAGTCCCGTCACTGTCCTGCAATACCGCCGTGAAACGGGGTGAACAGGTCTGCACATCGTGACCGCGTCTGCCGCAGTTGTATTCAATGCCGCCGGCGAACCACGCATTGCGGATCGCCAGATTGCCGGGCAGAAATGCACCGTTGTCTGAAATCAGATCCCGTCCGGATTCCTTGTCAAACAAACTCCACAGCCTGCCGCCGAGAGCCGGAATGAATTCAGCTTTGAGAAAATCATTTTCCAGAATGATGCTTTCAAAGCGCAGATTTTCCTTTTCCCGGTGTTCGTAACCGTCCTGCATGGTGTACGGCAGATTGTCGTGAAACAGACCGTAGCCGATACGCAGGCCGTCTTCAGCATCGGGCTGAATGGTATTGAGCATACCGCGCATGGCGGGAAAACGGGAATCCGCTCCAAGCGGAAAACCGGGCATTAGCTTTTCAGAAAAGTGCAAATTTGTCATTTCAGAACAGTGTCCAGAATATTGTTATTCAACGATGATTTTCATATCTTTGATTTCAGTGACACCCTGAATGTTGCGGAAGTTGACCTGCAATCCGAAACGGGCTTTGACTGCTCCGGGTGCCCAGGAATTATCGGTGAAGTTTTTACGCTCCATGCCGGTGATTTTGCCTGTGATAGTCTGCCAGTTATCGCCGGTCTGTCTGCCGCCGGCGGGGAACATATACAGCGGACCGTTCTGATGCAGACGGATACCGCCGGGAGCGGCATTGAAAGGAACAATGCTTTTCAGATTGACTCGGAATGCGCCGTTTTCCGGCACGATGCTCTCAATGGTGTTCCAGTTGACGCGGGGCGTGGGCAGATCGCTGTAATCCTCTTTGGTGTTGAAAGCGATGACCAGCAGCTCTTTCTGCGGCCAGAGTTTGGCATCTTTGACCAGCAGGGATTTGTCGCCGCGTTTGACCGGAGCAAGCAGTTGGGTGAATGTGTCATCTATCGTTTTGGCTCTGCCGGTGCCAATGGTGTTTTTGGCGGCATCGTATTGCAGAACTATCGGCATGAAAGCGGACTTTTTGCCGTCAACACAGCGCATGGCGGCGGTGAAAGTGTAGGTTTTGGCGGGGTCGACAGTGATTTGTTCTGCGGTCAGCAGCTGTTGTTTGCCGGTGACAGTCAGAATACCGTCTTTGGCAGTGAGAGCAGAATTTTTCTGCCATGCTGACGGACTCTGCAAGTCGATGACTTCGGCTGACACGGTGACAGCGGCGGCACAGATTGCGATGAGAGAGAAAAATTTTTTCATGATTTTGTTCCTTATTTTTGTTACAGGGTAAAAACTTCAATAATTACGGCAGATAACACACTGCGGCGCACTCGCCGGGGGAGATTTGCGGTTTCCAGTAACGCATTTTGCCGATAACTTTGCCGGAAACCGGTTCAATAAGCGTGGTTTCCCTGCCGAAGTCTATCACCGGTTCCTGCGTGGATATCCGGTGTACCGCCGCTACGCCGTTGCCGACATACACAGCGTTGTCTGATTCGCTGTACGGTTTGATTCCGGCGGCTTTGGCCATGTTGCGGTAAATCTGCGGCGAAATGGCGGCGTTGCGGCAGATGTAATAGAGCGTGCCGCCGCCTGCCATTTTTTTCACTGCGAATGCCGGTTTGCCGCTGCGCTCGTAAACTCCGAGGATCTTGGCATCGGGGTCGTCGATTTCCGTGTAGCCGAATTGCAGACGGCGGTTGAGTTCGCCCCGGGAAATATACATCGCATTGACTCCGAGCAGCGAGGTGACATTTTCCAGAACCGGATCGACCGCCTGTGATACCGGAGCAATGGCATCAGCATTGTTGCCGGTGAAATTACGCAATCCCATGCCGAGTCTGCCCAGCACATCGACCGTGCCGGAAAAATCTCTGGAACATCTGCCGGCATCACCGATGATGCAGAGCACTTTGCCCGGTTTGTCCGCAAGTTTTTTCATCGCGGCAAACTCACTTTCTTTTATGGATACCGGCGACCAGAACAAATAGAAATCGTATTCCGGCAGATTTTTATCGGTGATGTCGCTCAAAAAGTGCAATGCCGGTACAACCCCGGAAGTGCGCCAGAGCGAATTGACATAATTGGGTATATCTTCGCAAAGCAGACGGGTCGCTTCATCCATGAATATCGCCGCGCGGGTGTGCGGGAATTTGCCGGCATATTTCGCCGCATGGTTATTCATGGCGTAAGTGGTGCGGATGCTCTCTTTGGCTTCCGGAGAGTGATACCATGAGCCGAACATATCAAAGTAGTAAAATCCCTGACCTCCGGCGGCGATGACACTGGCGGCATCACGGACTATCTGATTGTGAAACTCCGCCGGATCGGCGGGAAATGCCGTGGCATTCATCGTCGGGGACTGCACCCGCTGGGTGCGCCAGGTGCGGTGGTCCATTTCCTGGATCGACAGCACATTGCGGAGATTCAACGCCTGGATACAGGTATTCGCCGAAGCTCCGGCTCCGTTGACCTGACGCAGCGGAGCGTAATAACTGACCATACCTACGGAATTGACCGCCCCGTCTTTGACAAGTTCATCCAGAGCCAGACGTGACGGCTGTGCCCAGATGGCAGTGCTGTACCAGCTGTGGACGATGGCAGGTCTGCCCCATTCGGATTTCACGGTTTTCGCCATGAAATTCAGAAAACGTGCGGTGCCGACGGCAATAAAACGGCGGCAGTCGGCAAGTTTTCTGCCCAAACCGGCACGGTCGTCAAAATACTTCATGCTGCGGTACTCTTTGAGAGTCGGGTTGGCGGCATTTTCCAGAGTGACATTGGGGTCATCCCAGGCTTTCTGCAATGCGGCATCACTGCCGTAGATCTCTTTCAGATAGCGGCAGAGAGCTTTGCGGTTGGCTTCAGAATAGTCAAAGTGTCCGTTGAAAGGACCGTATTCCCACTGGACAAACTGTCCGTCGTGACCGCCCTGAAACATGAAACCGATAACGATGTTGGATGCCGGAGATTTTTTCAGCTCCCGGATGACTTCACGGACGGAATCGGCGAGAAACTGCTGCAATTTATCCCCGGTGTAACTCCATGCCCACTTTTCTCTGGGCTTGAGCTCCTGGTCGCCCCAGCCGTTGAATCCGGAAAAACCGTGTCTGCCCCGGACGCCTTTGGCATTGAGGGTGATATTTTCCGGGTTGGCGGCCATGTATTCGCGCGGCGGGGTGATCCCGAATGCGAGCAGAACCCGGGCTTTCGGATTGGCTTTGTGGATACGCAGGAGATTGTTTTCAATGCTGGTGATGTCAAATTTTTTCTTTTCCGCATCGTAAAGCTCTTTGTCCCAGTATTCGCCGATGAAAAGCCGCTGACCGCAGTTGAATGAAAAAATGATATCGCCGCCGGCTTCACCGATAAGTTTATAGTCGTGGTCGCCTTTGTAAGCGTTGATGACCATTTCTTTACCGTTGACCATCAGCACCGGTCTGCCGTTGCGGGAAACGACTTCAGCGGTTGCGGGAACGATTTTTTTCATCTCTTCCAGTGCGGCGGCTTTGTCTTCCGCTTCCGGGTCGCGTGCATCGTAGATGCCTTTGAACAATCCGCGTTTGGCAATATTAACAAGAGTCCACTCTTTTACGGTGAAATCCATCGGATTGCCGCCGTAATTTATGACAGCTTTGGCGGAAACGGCTTCCGGTTTGGCTTTGAATACAAGGCTCATCATCCAATCCATGCCGGAAGCGGAAATTTCCTGCTTGTTGCTGCTGCTGGCAGTGCGTGCCAGCTCTTTACCGGCGGCGTCAAACTGGACGACTTCAAAATTTATCAGCGAACCGTAATCTTTGGAATTGACAAAAACTGTCAGCGTGGAGTCATAACTCTGTCCCGGAGTCACCGGACGCGCTTCAAACGGTGAAATCTGAAAAACCTGCGGACTTCTGGTATGAGTTACGCGGATCTCCTCTGCCCCGAAAAGAGCGGCGCAGCAGAAAACAGACAACAGAAGAAATTTTTTCATCCCTTTGCTCCTTGCTTCACTGATAGTAAAATACACTGTTAAAAAATCAAAATCAACTTTGATTGACCGGAAATATTTGAAACAGTTTCCGGCTTTTGACAGTGATAGTATACCCCGGCAGAACTTTTTTTGCAAGACGGCACTTCCGGCAAACTGTGCAACATTATGCAACACAAACACCGTCTGCCCCGGCGCGAAGGGGACAAAAAGCCGCCGGAAAGCAGAAAATTTCATATTTTTTGCAAAAACAATTTGCCTTTTGCCGTTTTATTGCGTATACTATGCACTGACATTTTACGATAAGATTCTGTAACTATGATTTCAGGCAGTGATTGAAAATGGATAATAACGGATTGCCGCGCGGCAATGAAACGATATTGATAGTGGATGACCACGAAACCATCTGGGATTTTCTTATAGATGTCCTGCAGGAGCTGGGGTATTCGGTGCTGCTCGCCGAAAACGGTCTGGATGCGGTGGAAATATACTCTGCCAATCCCAACCAGATAGACCTTGTCCTGCTGGATATGATCATGCCCAAATCCGGCGGACATCAGACATTCATGCGGCTGAAAGCGATCGACCCGCAGGTGAAAGTGCTGCTTTCCAGCGGTTTTGTTTCAGAAAAAGAGGTTTCCGATCTGCTGGCGGCGGGAGCTTGCGGATTTCTGCCCAAGCCGCACCGACTGCCGGCACTGACCGCAGAGATCCGGCGGGTACTTGACAACGGCGGCAGACAATAATGGATGACTGGGTGGAAATACGCCGGGACGAGGCGCACATCAAACGGGAACGTGCCAAAGCGCGTGAATTACGCGAAACGCCCTATTTTCAGGAGCTTTTCCGCAAAGGCGAGTGCCATTACTGCCACGGGAAATTTGCGCCAAATGAGTTGACGCTTGACCATATCGTGCCGGTCGCCCGCGGCGGCAGAAGCACCCGCGGCAATATGGTGGTGTGCTGTCTGAATTGCAATCAGCAGAAAAAATTTCTCACTCCGGCGGAGATGATTTTGAGAGAATTGGAACAACAATAGGTAATGTTCCGGATTTTGGAAACAAACATATAAATTTTACATGAATACATTTTTTGACGCATAAAATGCATTATTTGCATTATATTTGTCAAAAACGTAAACCGGTCTGATTTCTACCGGATTGCCTGGGCACAGCCCCGGTAAAAAACCGGTTCGATTTCTACCGGTGGATGTATTGCGGAGCAAGGCCGCCGTCAAACTGAAGCAATGACGAAAGAGTGCAGTAGACCTGCTCGACAGAGTCATTGGCTGAATGTTTGACAAGAGAGTGCCCATGGTGCGCCACCGACGGTTGGATGGTATCACAACAAATGAAACCAATAATAAAATATAAAAAGAAAGTGGGGTAAAAAATGGAACTTTTAACCAACGGGACATTTGTCTCATTCATCGGCTATCTGGTGATGATGGTCATTGTCGGAGTCGTTTTCTGCAAAAAGAACAACACTTTGAGCGAATATCTCCTCGGCGGCAGAGGTCTGGGCAGCTGGGTGACTGCCATTTCGGCGCAGGCGAGCGATATGAGCGGCTGGCTGCTCATGGGTCTGCCCGGAGCGATTTATCTCGGCGGTATGGGTGATGCGTGGGTCGCTATCGGCCTGGGGCTCGGAACACTGCTCAACTGGCTGCTGGTGGCGAAAAGATTGCGTGTTTACACTGAAAAGACCACCTCTCTGACGCTTTCAAGCTTTTTTGCAGAACGTTTCCGCGACCCTTCCGGTCTGCTCCGGGCGGTGAGTTCCATAATAATTCTGATATTTTTCACCATTTATGCCGCTTCCGGTCTGGTCGCGGCGGGAAAACTTTTCGATTCGATGTTCAAAATCAACTATCAGACGGCAGTTATCATCGGCACAATAGTGGTGTTGGCGTACACTCTGCTCGGAGGCTATCTTGCAGTATGCTGGACAGACCTTATTCAGGGTTTGCTGATGGCATTTGCGATCGTGGTCGTGCCGATAGTGGCAACGAACCATGCCGGCGGAATCGACGCGGTCATCGCTGCCGGTGAAGCCAAAAATCTCTCCCTGCTGCCCGGTGATGGCAATAATCTGACTTTGCTGGCGATAATTTCCTGCGCCGTGTGGGGTCTCGGATACTTCGGTCAGCCGCATATTTTGAGCCGTTTTATGAGTATCAAGGATGTGAAACTTCTTCCCCGTTCCATCACCATTGCGATGATATGGGTGGTGATTTCTCTTGCCGGAGCAGTGGCGATCGCATTTGTGGCGATGCCGCTTTACAAAGGTCTTAATGCCGGTGAAGCTGAAAAAATCTTTATCAAAATGGTCATGGACTTTTTCAATCCCTGGTTCGGCGGCATACTGCTGGCGGCTATCATGGCAGCCATCATGTCCACAATAGATTCACAGCTGCTGGTTTCCACTTCGGCGTTGACCGAAGACTTCTACCGCCGGGTCATCCGCCGTCAGGCGACGATGAAAGAATCGGTCTGGGTCAGCCGCGGATTTGTGGTCTTTATTTCCATTCTGGCGATGTTTATTGCCCTGTGGCCCAATGATACGATTTTCAACATCGTGAAATTCGCCTGGGGCGGATTCGGTGCCGCATTCGGTCCGGTGGTGATAATGGCTCTCTACAGCCGCAACAGTACATGGCTCTCTGCGCTCTGCGGTATGATTGCCGGTACCGTGGTCATGGTGGCATGGTATGTGCTGGGATTGAATAAATATATGTATGAGATCCTGCCGGGATTCGCTGCAAACTTTATCGTGATGTGGGTGGTGAACTTTTTTGTCAAACAGAAAGATCCTGAAGTTTTCGCCCAATTCGACAGTATAAAATAAGCGAAAATCTGCCGCCGCGAAGCAGTTCTTTTTTTTGCAGGGGCGGCGTGAGCCCCTGCAAAAAGAACAGCTGACGGCAGTTTACCGCAACACGGCGAAAATCTTATTTGCCGTCGTCCGGCACGACTTGGACGTTGCCGATGCCGCGCAAATCTTCGCTTGCCATATCGCCGCGGATGATGTCGCAATACTGCTTTCTGCCGTCGCTTTTCAACCACGGACGGTTGGGCGGTACGGCGGTGAGTACCATTTCCTGTTTTTCCACCAGATAGACCGCCTGATCGCCGCCGGCGCGCTGTATCTTGCCGTTTTCACCGCGCTTGAGCAGTACCACATCGTTTTTGCAGACTATCCGCTTCAAATCAATGCTGTCGGAAACCGCTATCCGCGAAGGTACGGAATTTTCCCCCATATCCAGCGCAAACGGGTCGGCATCAATATCGTCGGCTTTGGCTTGAGCAAGAGCCTGACTTGCTGATTCCGGCATAGCTTCGCCGGTAAAAATATACATATCGCGGCAGTAAATTTCATTGTTCCCGTGGAAAACAACGACATTGTTGTGAAATTCCGAATAATCTTTCAGCAGATCGCTCATCGCGTGGTCAGCTTTGAGGGTACGTTTGCCGTTTTCAGCAGCCGATGCCGCAACGACAGAGCCGTCGCAGAGGATTTTCACCAGCTGGACACCGCCGGACTGGAGCATTCCCGGTGAAGGTTTGGCTCCGGGCGGCAAATCGCGGAAAAACAGCGTCATCAATTCTGTTTTGATGTCGTCATTGCCGTTTTTCATAAAGACTTTTCCGGCGGCGATCATTTTGGTCAGAGTTTTACTTCCGCCGCCCATGCTGCCGCCGAGCGGTGCTCCGGAAACTTTCTGTTCCGGCACTTTTTTATCCGTCAGAAAGAGGTCAAGCCGGTCACAATCCAACGCGGAACTTTCATCCCGGACTTTGACATCGCCGGTAAATATAAGTTTATTGTCCAAATAGTTGAATTCTGCATTGCGCGAAGTGACTGTACTGACTGAAGCGTGCATTTTTCCCGGAACGGCGGGATCGGATTTCTGCGAAACGCTTACGATACGGACATTGTTTTCCGCGAAGATCTTTTCCACATCGTTTCCGGATTTTTTTTCTGCGGAATATATCCGCAAACGGTCGCATTTCAGTGTGGTTTCCCCGTCGACAGCCACGACATCCCCGTGGAAATTGTTGAGCCGGGAGCTTTCATCAAAATCCGCGCGGCATGAAGTTATTGTCCGGGTGGAAACCACTTTGCCGGTAGCGTCTTTTACCTGCGAAACGACCCGGCAGCTGCCGTTGACAAACATCGTATTGCGTTCACGGAGCAGTTCGATACGTTTGCCGTAGAGTTTTTCACTGCCGCCCTGCTGCAATTCAACATCTTTGCCGCTGCCGGTCATGGCGATGATGCCGGTTTTCAGCTCATATTCCAGATGTTCACTTCTGCCGTAACGCACCTGCCCGCCGGGGTTTTCCGGCTGCTGGACAAGTACGACATCACCGTCGGCAAGCACCCTGGAAACACCTTTGAGTATCGGTGTGCCGGTATTGGAAGTTACCTCGTTTCCGGTGAGAAATACGGTCATTCTGTCGCAGGTCACGGTGCTTTTGCCGTCAACGACTTTGACGTTGCCTATCAGCATGATTTCGTTATTGCCCATATCCATACGCATGGAGTCGGATGTGGCGTGAATGACCTGATAATCCACCGGTGCCGGAGCTCCGGAAAGCAGCTTGCGCGGGTCGGCATCTGACTTGCGGGCACGGATATTCACATCGGAATTCACTTCAATGACGTTTTTTCTGAAATCAGCCTGAAATCCGATCCCGTCCAGATCCAGCATCGGCGAACGCATGAAAACCGGATCATCACCGAAAGCCTCCCCCTGTTTCTGGTCAATGGAACAGCGGGTGGTGAATATGACCGCCTGACTGGTCAGATAACGTTTGCGCCAGAACTCCAGCACGGTTTGCAGCGGAGAATCAAGCCGGTACAACCGGGTCTGCCATCCGTCCACAATATTGTCAACATCGGCATTTTCCAGCAATACATCCAGCAGGGTATCTTTGCCGAGCATCAGCTGGTCCTGCCGGTTGCCGGTCAGGGAAAATGCCACAAGCTGAAGTTTATTCTCTTTGTAGTAGGGGATTTTGACATTCTGCAATGCCAATCCGCGCATATCGGTCAGATTTCCGGCGTGCAATGCCGCGCAGAAAACCGTCAGCACCAGAGAGAAAAGCAATTTATTTTTCATCGGCGGTAACGCTCCATAATATCGTCGTAAAGACCTTGTGACTGTAATACTTTTCTGATAACTTCCGCCGCGGCACCTTTGCCGCCGGCAGCTTCAGTACGCCTGAAAATGACTTCATCGACTTCCGGCACTGCGTCAGCCACAGCGAATCCGGCTCCGGCGCGGCGCAGCACCGGCATATCCACTACATCATCGCCCATATACAAACATTCACCGGCGCATATTTGCAAACTTTGCAGCAGCTGCTCAAACCCTGCCAGTTTGTCTTTGGCATCCATGACCGCAAATGAGAGCTTCAAATCTCTGACAAGAGCATGGTTCACAGCGTCATCCCTGCCCGAAATCACACCGACGCGCAAACCGGCGCGCAGGGCAAGTTTCATCCAGTGCATATCCTGTACATTGAAAAACTTGACCGCATTGCCGCTGCTGTCCCACGAAATCCTGCCATCGGTCAATGTGCCGTCGATGTCAAAAATCAGCGTGGTTATTTTCTGAAGATCAACCGATGAGCTCATGCAGAGATTTCACCTGAAGCAGAGTTTCGCGTATCTGTTTGAAATCCAGCGAATTCGGACCATCCGACCACGCTTCTGCCGGACGGGGATGCACTTCGGTGAAAAGTGCGTCTATGCCGACTGCGGCGGCGGCGCGTGCCAGCGGCTGGACAAACTCTTTTCTGCCGCCGGAAGCATTGCCCAGACCTCCGGGCAGCTGTACGGAGTGGGTCGCATCAAAAACGACCGGCACACCGAAACCGCGCATGGTCAAAAGTGAACGCATATCGACCACCAGATTGTGATAGCCGAATGTGGTACCGCGTTCAGTGAGCATGACGTTGTCATTGCCGGTGGCGCGGACTTTTTCCACTGCACCGAGCATATCTTCCGGAGCCATGAACTGACCTTTTTTGATATTGACCGCTTTCATGGTTTTTCCGGCGGCAGTAAGCAAATCCGTCTGGCGGCAGAGAAACGCCGGTATCTGCAGTATATCCGCGACTTCCGCCACAGCTTCAGCTTCACAACTTTCGTGGATGTCTGTGACAACGGGGATATTGAAATGTTTTTTGACCGAAGCAAGATAGCCCAGCCCCTCTTTCATGCCCGGACCGCGGCGGGAAGCTCCGCTGGAGCGGTTGGCTTTGTCAAAGGAGGCTTTGAATACATACTGAATGTCCAGTTCATTGCAGAGACCGAGCAGATATTCTGCGATTTCCAGACAGATTTTTTCGCTTTCTGCAGTACACGGACCGCCGAGCAGAGTCAATTTGCCGCCGCCGATGGTCAGATTGCCAACTTTTACCTTGTTCATAAAATCACCTCTTTATAGAAATTGTTTCTCTTCAAATACCGCCAGCAGTTCGGTCTGTGAGACCGGAGTGGTTCCGATTTTTCCGACAACTATCCCGGCGGCGGAATTGGCGATCTCTGCCGCACTTGCAATATCACAGCCTGAAGCCAGTGCCAGCGTCAGCGTTGCCGCCACCGTATCTCCGGCTCCGGAAACATCGAATACTTCCCGCGCCCGGGTCGGAATATGTTTGAGCAGTCTGCCGTCATGGAAAAGTGCCATGCCCTGTGCCGCCAGCGAAATCAGCAGATATTCCGGCGACCACGCGGCAAAGATTTTTTCCGCCGCAAGAAGCAGATTGCGGTTTTCAGCCGGAGCTCCGGAAAATCTGTCATCATTGATTCCCGCCAGCATAAACGCTTCACTGCGATTGGGTTTCAGCACGGTAAGCCCTTTTACCGGGCGGATGCTGCCGTTAACAGGTTTGGGGTCAAAAAGCGTGATGATATTGCTGCGCTGTGCCGCACTGATGAGCCGCTCCAGCATCCATGAATCCAGAAGTCCTTTGGCGTAATCATCTATTATCACAGCATTGATATTGCCGGAGGCAATGAGTTCCTCAAGCTGTCCGACGATTTTTTCCCGGGAAGCGTCATCCACAGGACAGGTATTTTCAAAATCCGCCCGCAAAAGCTGCTGCGCTCCGGCGATGATGCGGCATTTTTCTGTTGTGCGGCGGTCGGAAACGGCAATCACTCCGGCATGGTCTATTCCGGCTTTATCCAGTTCAGAAACAACTTCACGGCCGGATTCATCACTGCCGGTCACACCGAATGCCCACGCTCTGCCGCCGAGGGAGGTGATATTGCGCATGACGTTGGCGGCTCCCCCCAGACAGCTGGTGCGCTTGCTGACATTTACCACCGGCACGGGAGCTTCCGGAGAAATTCTGGTCACATCGCCCCGGAAATAGACATCGAGCATCATATCACCGATAACGGCGATTTTGCCGTTGGTAAATTTTTTTACCGCGGATATTTTATTTTTGGTCTCCATCATTTTCCTTTCACCGGATATTTTTTTACCAGTGAATCAATATACGCCGATGAATCCAGCCGTTTTTCCTGTGAAAACGACTGGTTTTTCCGCAATCTTGCCACTATCCGGTGCAGTTCATCGGTGACAATTCTGATTTGCCGCGTTTCTTCGGGAGTGAGCCGGTTCGCTTCATGCCGCAGGTAAAGAGCCATCTGGTCGATCCCGGAGCTGATGAGCTGTTTTTCCAGCAAGACCACCTCATCATTGCTTTTTATGGCGTTGCACGACTGGCGCAGACCGTCGAAATTGAGCAGTGTTTCGCGCAAATACACCTCTTGGGCAAGGACATTTTCCCGTTTCATATACACCGGGATGCTCACTGCCAGAGCGATTTCCCCGGCTATCATCAGCAGAAAAAGTGTGACAGCCAGCACCGCCACATAATTACGTTTGAAATCCGCTGAATAAGTTATTTTCTGCGCCATTACCTTTTTTCCCTGAAAAATATCTGTTCCGCAGAGAATATACATTCTCTATCCGCTTTTATCAAGCCCGCCAGTCAAGAATCCGCCATTTGTTGCTCTCTGCCAGATTTTTCAATGCTTCCGACGGAGAGACCGCGTGGGGGAAACCCACAGCCGCAAGCAGTTGGGCGTCATTGATGCTGTCCCCGTAAGCTGCCACAGAATCCGGGGTGACATCATGAGCGGCACATAATTTTTGCATGACTTCGACTTTGCCGGCACCGGCGAAATACCCTCCGGCGATCTTCCCGGTGTATCTGCCGTCTGTTATTTCCAGCGGAGTACCGTAAAATTCCTTGATATTGAAGTATTCCGCCACCGGAGCGACCAGCACCGCATTGGTCGAACTCAATATGGCGCACGGCACGTTGTTACGCAGACACTCCGCAACGTAATCTTTTGCCGCCTGCCGGATATTGGGCAGAATCATTTTTTCAAAATGTTTCTGTGACAGCTGTGCCATTTCAGCTTCGCTTCTGCCGATGAATTCCCGCAGCTGGAACGCTGTGAATTCATCCGGGTCCATACAGCCCTGATTGTATTGTTCAAAAAAACGGTCGGCTTCAGCGAGTGCCGATGCCGGAGCGATCTTTTCCGCAACGAGGAACTCTTTCCACGTCACATCGCAATCCGCCTCTATCAGAGTGTGATCCATGTCAAAAATATGCAGCTGAATCATAATCATCCCTTTCTATTTTGCCAGTGCCAGCAGTGCCGCACCGAGGATCAGCAGCAGCAGTGCCGCCGCTTTGCGTTTGATATTTACATCGTGAAAAAGTTTCGCTCCGAGGAAAAATGTCACAATACAGCTGCACCGCCGCAGCAGTGAGATCATTGATATCGGCGCATCGGCGGTACTCAACGCGTGAAAATAGCAGAAATCCGCCAGTATCAGCAATATCCCGGTCGCCGGTATGCTCCACCGCCAGACAAAGGGGTGCTTATGCCCGAAAAGTTCCCGTATGCCCCATGCCGCACCGAGGATCAGCACCAGATACAGCGAAAAATAAAACTGCATCCTTTCCGGAGATAATTTCTGCACATTCAGCAGATATTTGTCGTAGAGTGCCGAAGCTGCCCCCAGCAGTGTGCCGGCGATAATGAGCTGCATCGCTTTGCTTTTCCACGGAAATCCCTCTCTGCTGCCGAAAAATGAAAACATGATGTATCCGGCAAGTATTATTCCCATGCCGAGAGCCTGAAACGGCGTCGGGATCTCGTGGTAGAGCAGTATCCCGCCCGCCATTGTCCACAGCGGCGAGGTGGAACGTATCGGTGCGGCAAGCGAGATCGGCAGATCCCGCATGGCGTAATAGACACATATCCAGCTGGTTCCGACCAGCAGTGCCTTGCACATTATCTGCAGCTGTTCCGCCGCTCCGGTGTCGAGCAGTCCGGCACTTCTGCCTTGCAGAAACACCATCCCCGTAAAAAACACTGTCCCGCACAGCGTCGCCAGAAACAGCACCGGCATGACGGAGTTCTCTTTGACCGCGTGTTTTTTGCAGATGTCGTAAAATCCCAGCCCCAATGCGGAGATCAGAGTCGGCAAATACCAGGAGTCAGGCATGATTTTCCCTCAAAAAAAGAAAACTCCGGAACACTTCCGGAGTTTTGCTTTTCAAACACAAATCAGTTCTTTTTGCTGACGCGTTCAGCGTAAGTACCGGTACGGGTATCGATTTTCACGATGTCACCTTCATTGATGAAAAGCGGCACCTGGATCTCGTAACCGTTATCGATTTTCGCCGGTTTGGTAACATTGGTGGCGGTATCGCCGCGCACGCCGGGTTCGGTTTCCACGATCTCTTTTTCGATGAATGTCGGCAGGGTGATGTC
>JAZNAR010000059.1:0-16766 GCA_045586645.1 Victivallaceae bacterium | reverse complement strand
TCCGGCTTTGGAAGAGGCTCACTTCGGTCAGTTCGTTGCCGGAGAAAGTGCCGGCGAAGGCGGTGGCTATGGCGATGAAGACGCAGAATAATTGAGCCAAAAATTTCGCCCGGAATGTTGTAAAACGCTCCGGGCGTTTTTTTATATCATTTTATTTGGAATTTACTGTACTAAAGATCATATCTGCAAAACGTGTATAATGAGCAGATGTTACTTTTTCTTCAGGAAAAGTGGGAGGTAATAAAACCGAACCTTCGACCTCTGCGTCCTTTAAAAATATGTGATGGCATCCGAGCTGCTGACCTTTGGTTCGTTTTTGGGGGTAAAAATTGAAGAAAAAACTAATATTGTCCGGCGAAAGGAAACTCGAACCTCCGACTTTTGCATCCTGTTTGAAAAGTCGCAAGTTGCTATCTTTTTTCGGGGCATTTTGCAGTTGTTTCGGAATGGCGGTCGTTTTGTTTGAGCTGAAAATTTTTCTCTGCTGTATAAAAAGGCAAAAACAGAGATATTTTCGCTATTTAACGAGGCGATAACCATTTTATATTAACTCGTAACCATTTGAGCTTGGGAGAATTTTCCAAATTAAGCAAAAATGGTCGACCATTCTTTTTTAAACTCCTTTATTTCAATTTCTTACAGTGATTTTTCCTGCTCTTTTTCTGCCTTGAAGTGGACCACAAACTGGACCATACCCAAAGGAAAATGTGTTTCATGGCAGCAGAAATCCCGAATCTCGTCAAGCGTAACGGCATTTATTACTTCCGGTGTCGTATTCCTTCAATTCTCACTAACGGACGTGCCCGTGAGGTGAAAATCTCCCTTAAAACAGGCAATTTGACTTCTCGCCTCCTTGAGGTTCTGATGCTGAGACAAAAAAGATGCTGATTTCTTATGATGGCAGTGTCGAAGCTGCAGCAAAAATCTTGAAAGATTATGTGACTGAATTCCGTGAAAGCATAAAAAATGATAAACTGGAGAAGGATTTATAAAATCCGGTTTGTAGTCTTTTAAGAAATCGTCTATATTAGAAAAAGAAAATATTGTTGATATGAATGTTCCGCAATGGCTTTTGAATTCAATGTGTGCAATTTGGAACAGCGGGATAAAAGTTATTTATGCCAAAGCTCGAATGGGTGATGACAACTATCCCAATGCGTATTGGCATGGAATGAATTCTTGTGTTATATCAGAATATTTACCCAAGTTGGTGAATGAATGAAAAAAAATCAGAAAACTCATAAAAAATATCGTATTCTGCGGTGGATATCTTTGTCTGTGCTTCTGGCATCAGCCTGGGCGTATGGAATTTACCGCGGCATATATGAATATACTTATTACCGGAATTACAGATTACTTCAAAACATAAAACTTCTTTATGTTTACCCTTGGGAACACAATCGTTTTGAAATCGATTTACCGGTAAAATTTGTCCCTGAAAGTCATAATGCAAGGGTAGTTCAGAAACTGTTTGTTACCGCAGAAAACAGAAAATCTTTTATGATACTTCTTTATGAAGATAACTATATTCAACTGTTGAGTATGCCGATAAAAAAATATCCGCTGATTGGCATTGTTACATCGTATTATGATTTAACTGATGCGAAAAGTAAAGAGAAATTACGCAAACTTTTGGATATTCACAGAAAGTCTGATGAGTAAAAGGTCGCAAGTTTACATCTTTTTTCGGAGCATTTTGCATTTATTTCGGAGAAAAATACATTCGGTGGTAATCATTAAAAAAGTTGAAAAAACTTCCAATCATGTTATATTATGACCGGAAGTTTTGATTTGAGGAAAATAACATGGCTCTTTGCAGTTGCTTGCGAATAACATTTCTCTGTCTTTCCGGGATTTTTCTCTTGTCCACTTTTTTTCTTGAAATATGGCAGAAAAAATGGAAACGGCTTGGAATTGATATTTTTGTCTGCCTCATACAAATGCCGCTGTGGATTATCCCCGGAGTTGTGATTTTGAGAGTTTTTCCGGGATTGATTTACTCTTATTTCAGCGGGATATGGCTGATACTTGGATTATTCTTATGGCTTGCGCCTCACAGTATTTTGGCAGTGAAGGCAATCCGCAAAAAAGACCGGTTTGACACAGTTTGTTCCATCGCCGGGCTATCGGCAATTATTTCCTTTTGTGTTTATATTTCCGGGATTTGACCCCAAATGCTTTTTAAGCAGTTCAAGACAAAAAACTGAAAGGTCGCAAGTTGCTATCTTTTTTCGGAGCATTTTGCTTGTTGCGGAGAAAAAACTTTTTATTGAGCGGAAATTTTTCTCTGTGTGGCAAGGTGTTACGGCAAATTTGCAAACGGTATCCGTACGATATATATTATGGATGTCAGCAATTCCGTTTGCGGAAGTAAAATTATAAAGTGGAGAATTTTTATGTCCGGATGTAAAAAAGTATTGATCATATCGACGACCCGGAGAAAAAACGGCAATTCTGCCGTTCTGGCAAAAGAGTTTGCGCGGGGCGCGGCGGATACCGGACATGATGTGGAATATGTGTCACTCGCCGATAAAAACATCAACTTCTGCATCGGTTGTTTTGCCTGTACCAAAACTGAAAAATGTTTTATGGATGATGATGCCCAGGCAATCGTTGAAAAAATGCGCCATACCGATGTGATTGTTTTTGCCACGCCGGTTTATTCCAATCAGATGTGCGGTTCAATGAAAACACTGCTTGACCGGACCAACCCCATCTATCCGGTCGATTACCGTTTCCGGGAAATATACCTGCTGACCACCGCCGCTGTGGATGATGAAAAAGTGCCGGATGGGGCTGTCGCAGGCATTCAGCACTGGATCGACTGCTTCAATAAATCAAAGCTTAAAGGCGTGATCCGGGGCGTCGGCATAAACGCCGCCGGAGAAGCGGAAAAGCATCCGGAAATTCTCTTCCAAACCTATACAATGGGAAAAAATGTATGAATATTGAAAAAATCGCCCGGCAGAATCAGGAAAATGCCCGGAAAATCATTGAAAAAAGCGGGATTATTCCGGCTTGGGAAACTGCCGGAGCGACCGTCAATTTGGTCGGCTCTCTGGCAATGGGACTGCTGATGAAACACCGGGACATAGATTTTCATATTTACACTGAAAAACTGGATATTGCCGAAAGTTTCAAGGTGCTTCAAAAGATTTGTGCCGTTCCAGCTGTTACCCGCATGGAATACCGCAATCTCGCGGATACCGAAGAAGCCTGTCTGGAATTTCACATCTACTTTATGCTGGATGGCGAAGAGTGGCAAATCGATATGATCCAGATTTTAAAAGGTTCGCATTTTGACGGTTATTTTGAACGGGTGGCAGAACGGATAAAAGAGGTCTTGACTCCGGAAATCCGCCGCACCATTCTGGAACTCAAATACCATACTCCTGACACTGAACACATTATGGGCATTGAATATTATCAGGCGGTGATCGCTGACGGAATAAGGACTTATCCCGGATTCATGGAATGGCGGAAAACTCATCCCGTCAGCGGCATCGTAAATTGGTGTCCGTAATCAGAAACTTATTTCTCCTGACGGGCTCTTTTTACACATCCCCGGATAAAATCGCCTTTGCCCAGGTCAAGACAGCACCATTTCTGCCGGTAAACACAAGACGCGCTGTCCGTAAAATAAAACCGGGATATCGCAAAAACTGCCATGCGGGTCTTGAATTTTTCCCCGACTGTAATATACTGAAACAGTGGCAATGGCGGAGCATTAAAAAAAAGCGGAACAGGACAAAAGATGAAAAAAATTGCGATCGTTTACGCTTCCCGTTACGGGCATACCAAACTTCTGGCAGAATATGTCGCTTCCGGAGTAAGAAGCGTCAAAGGCAGCAGCGTCACACTTTTTACCGTTCAGAAAGCGGAAAAATCACTCGACCGGCTTGACCGGGCTGATGCAATCATTTTCGGCACTGCCACTTATATGGGTTCTCCGGCAAGCGAAATGAAACATTTCATGGAAGAAGCTGCAGGACGCTGGTTCAACCGCGCCTGGTGCAACAAAATCGCCGGAGGTTTCACCAACTCCTCCAATTTCAGCGGGGACAAACTTATGTCCATGCAGGTGTTGGTGACTTTTGCCATGCAAATGGGCATGATATGGTGCGGCGTGGCGGATCTGGTCGGAACGAACGAGCCGGATTCTGCAGGAAATGTGGAAGGTCCGACGTCACGGGCACTTAACCGCAACAGTGCTTCGCTTGGCGTGATGGCTTCCAGTTTTCAGGTCGCAGCTCCGGATGCCCCGCCTGCCGGAGATTTGGAAACGGCCTCACGCTACGGCAGACGGCTCGCGGAAATCACCCGTCGTTTCGCAAAGGAATAACCATAAGGAGTTGGCACAATGGAAAAAATGTTCTGCTTCCAATGTCAGGAAACCGTCAACAATCATGGTTGCACCATGCAGGGCGTCTGCGGTAAAAAAGCTCAAACAGCCAATTTGATGGATGTCCTTATCCAGCAGCTTAAAACAGCGGCATATTCCGCAGAGCCGACCCGGGGAAACGGCAGATTGGTGGTTCAATCGCTTTTTATGACCGTTACCAATGCCAATTTTGACGATGAACGTCTGCGTGCTCAAATTATGAAAGTACATAAAATTTGCGGGAATATTGATAAAAAAATTCCCTGCGGCGTGCAGAGTTGTCAAAATGAAAATATCCGCTCTTTGCGGGAACTTCTCATTTACGGAGTCAAAGGCGTTGCCGCTTATGCCCACCATGCGGAAGTACTTGGTTTTGAAGATGATGAAATTTACAATTTTATTTTCAAAGCTCTGAAAATGACCACGGAAGATGTTACACCGGAAACTCTGATTGCCGCAATTCTTGAGTGCGGCGGCATCGCTGTAAAAACAATGGCATTGCTGGATAAAGCCAATACCGCGACCTACGGGACTCCGGAAATCAGCAAGGTCAGAACCGGTGTCAGCAACCGTCCGGGCATTCTCGTTTCCGGGCATGATTTGCGGGATCTGCATGAACTTCTGGAGCAGAGCCAAGATGCCGGACTTGATATTTACACCCACGGCGAAATGCTCCCGGCGCACTATTATCCGGAATTGAAAAAATATCCGCATTTGTACGGCAATTACGGCAATGCGTGGTATCTGCAAAATAAAGAGTTTACCTCTTTCAACGGACCGATTCTGATGACGACCAACTGCATAACCCCGGTTCAGGAAAGTTATCGCAACCGGATTTTCACTACCGGCACAGCCGGTTATCCGGGGGTGAAGCATATTGCTGACAGAGTTGATGGTAAGGCAAAAGATTTTTCTGAAATCATTGAGCTTGCCAAAAAATGTCCGCCGCCGACCCCACTCGAAAACGGCGAAATCACCGGCGGATTTGCTCACGCTCAAGTGTTGAGTCTTGCGGATAAAATCATTGAAGCAGTAAAATCCGGAGCCATCAAACGTTTTGTCGTCATGGCAGGCTGTGACGGCAGACAATCCGCCCGGAAGTATTTTACTGAAACAGCGCAGATGCTTCCGGCGGATACCGTGATTTTAACTGCCGGATGCGCCAAATACCGTTATAACAAATTGCCGTTGGGTGACATCGGCGGAATCCCGCGTGTGCTTGATGCCGGTCAGTGCAACGATTGTTACAGTCTGGCAGTTATTGCGTTGAAGCTGAAAGAGGCGTTCGCGCTTGATGATGTCAACGACCTGCCGCTCTCATTTGACATAGCGTGGTATGAGCAAAAAGCGGTTGCAGTATTGCTGGCACTGCTGCACCTCGGTTTTAAGAATATCCGCCTGGGGCCGACGCTTCCGGCATTTTTATCACCGGCAGTGACTTCGCTGCCGGTTGAAAAATACGGCATCAAACTCATCTCTGCCCCGGCAGAAGACATTGCCAATATGATGGCGGGAAAATAAGCTGTTTTTTATTGTCCGGAAAGAGAGTCCCTCCCCTCCTCCGGACAATCTTTCCGCTGTCGGTTTTACTTTGTGAGCATATTGTTCTTTTTGGCAACGATGTAAGTGCAGACATTGTCGCCGGTAACATTGCACGCTGTTTCAAACATATCCAGCAGCGGATTGATGCCTATTGCCAGAGCGACGATGGTCGCCGTCTGTGCGTCATTGAGCCCGAGATTGCTCAATACCATGAAAAGCAGAAATACACTGCCGCCGGGAATGCCGCCGGCACCGACAGATGCAAAAACAACTGAAATCACCAGCACCGCCAGCTGCCATGCCGAAAGGTCGATCCCGAAAATATTTGCCGCCAGAATGGCAAATACCGGCAGATGCACGCAAACCCCATCCATGTTGATAGTCGCACCCAGCGGCAATGAAAAACCGGAAATCTCCCGGCGGATATGCAAATTATCCATCACCCGGAAAGAAAACGGCAGCGTTGCGGCACTGGAACGGGTCAGAAACGCGGTAAAAACCGCTTCTTTGAGGCGGTAAATTATCCGGAAGGGATTTTCTTTGCAAAACAGGGCAATGAAAACCGGATAAATCACAAAAACCATTGATGCCACGCCGATTATAACACAAATCGTGATCTGGAAATAGGGCATGAAAAGCTTTGCGCCGTAGGTTGCAAAGTTGACGGCAGTCAAAGCAAAAACGCCGACGGGGAAATACTCCATTATCCAGTCGATTATCTTAAAAGAGGCTTTCTGGCAAATATCAAAAAGCTGCAAAAGCACATTTCCCGCTCTGCCGGTTTCACTCTCTTCACCGTCTTTATCAATCAAGACCCTGATGGCGATACCAAAGAGCAGTGCAAATATGATTATCGGCAGAAAATTCCCCTCTGCCAGAGCTTGAAACGGATTCACAAACAGTCCATTCAAAAATTCAGCAAAACCGCCGCCGCTTTCCCCTTTCATTTTCATTGCAGCGACATCGCCGGTAAATTTACCGGAAAGTTCGGCGATATTCTGCATTTCCGGATTCAGTCCGACAGCCAGGATACAGCCGAAAAAAGCGGCAAAGAGAGAAGTTGCGAAATACCACAGCAGCACCAGAGCCCCGATTTTGCCGAATTTCCGGAACGGCAGACTTGCGGCGCCGCTGACCAGAGAAAAGAAAATTATCGGGATAACGATCATTTTCAGCATTGAAATCAGAATCGTGCCGAAAGGAGCAATGAATCCGGTGATTTTATCTGCCCACTGCGCACCCCCGCCCTGCCCGAGTCTGAAAAGGACGATCCCGCCGATAATACCCAGCACAAAAGCGATACCCATTTTCAGAGCCAGCGGCACCGCACGGTAACTGTTGAAAATTTTTCTGAACATAAATTATCCTTCCTGTAAATTGGCTGTAAATCTTTATAATATAGTTGTAAAGCGGATTTTTTTCAAGCCCGCCTCCGTTTGTCACGGCGGAGCGAGTTCCTGCAATGGCAAACGCCGCAGAGCAAGGCTAACTGCTTTTGATATTAACGGGAAAACCGTTGGATTTGAGCTTGACTCCCGGAGCGATGATGCCGTGAGAGATTTTCCGGATTTGGAGCGGTGAAAAACCGGTCTCTCTTTTCAATGCCCGGCGGAATGTCATTTCAGACTCGAAACCGATCGCAAAAGCGATCTCCCCGATGCTCATTTCTGTTGAACGCAACAACTTCGATGCTTTGGTAAGCCGTTGATTCAGAATATATCTGCCGACTCCGCACTTCATTTTGGCGTAAAACATTTTCTGCAAAGTGCTCACGGAAACATTCAATGCTTTTGCCAGTTCCGGCAATGTCATGTGGCGGTGCAGATTTTTCTGGATTATCATGTTGGCATGATGGAGCTTGTCATCTTTATTTTCCTGCGCGGTACTTTTTTCCGCAGAATTGGGAAAAATCCTTTTGACAATATGATTGAGAGCCAATGCAAAAAAGAGCGATGCTTCCCGCAAATCCTTGGTTATGCCGAAAGCTTTCACCGCATTGAAAAAAATTTTGCGCTCGCTTCTTTGCGGAAAAAAGCATTCGCCGGATATTTTTTGGATCATATTTCCGCTCAAAGAGGAGTGAAAACTGAAAAGCAGCACCACTGATTCTGCCTCTGAAGCGCAGAAACGGTGCCGCACATCCGCCGGCAATATGACCGCTTCCCCCTGCGCCAGAGTTATTTGCCGCTCCGCAATGAAAAGCGTTTTGGTTCCGGAAATGCAGTAGCTCAATATGTAATAATCATTGATGTGCCAGTTGCGGTCGTCATTCTGGCGCAGGACCATAAATAAATATGGCACAGCGATGTCTTCAGCCGGCGTTATCGTCGTTTGCTGCAATGAGCCGGACAAATGAGATATCAATTCGATTTCAGAGCTTTTGAGTTCACTATACCCCATAAATCACCTCCGCCGTATAATATATATTACGGGGGAAAAATTATCAAGCCCACAAATACCATTTCAGTGCAGAAAAAATACCATTTTGATACTGTATATTTCAAGATTCAAGTGTTATATTATTTGTGTTGCGTTACAAAAGAGGTAATTGAAAAATTCCTCAACAGAAAGGGTGTATTGAAAATGAAAAGATTTTTCCGACGGACACAGAACAGTAATTACTCTGCCTGCAGGCAGAGTAAAGCCGGCTTTACTCTGATTGAACTGCTCGTAGTTATCGCAATTATTGCGATTCTCGCGGCGATGCTGCTGCCGGCGTTGCAGAGCGCGCGGGAGCGCGGGCGCAGCGTGAAATGTGTTTCCAATGAGAAACAGATCGGAGTGGCACTGCTTCACTATTCTGACGATTACGGATACATCATCCGGGCCAACGGATTGAATATCGACTCATCCGACAGATACAACCGCGCACTGGTCTGGAATGGCGCACTGCGCAAACTGAATTATATCAAAAGCAAAGACAGCTACGTTTGCGATTCTCTGGAAACGACCCGTGCCGACGCAGAACAGGACCGTTTGAATGCTTATGACATGTACCGCAGCGGATACGGAATAAATTATGTCATCGCCACCGGCAGATTTGCCCACGGTCAGGATCGTACCAGCAGTGCCGGCAGCAAAACCAACACCAAATTGTCCGACATTCTCCACCCGACAAAAACCTATTATGTCATGGATACAGCGCGGGTCGATGCCAACGGCAAATGCGGCAGTTTTCTGATGGCATGGAAAAAAAGTGCCAATGTTTCCAGCGACGAGGGAACTCCCGACGCACAGCGTCATAAAGGCAAGTTGAATATCCTCTATGTTGACGGTCACGTCGATACACTCCAGGCGGAAGAAAACGACCCCTACGACTCTCTCGGCGGCACGGAAACCGGCGACAACTTCAAACTGCTGAAATTCAACGGCTGGAAAGATTGGAGCGAGCAATGAAAAAGATTTCAACCGTACTGCTTTTCATATCATCGCTTGCGTTGTGCGGTTTTGAATTTCCCGGCAACTGGGTCGTGGAAAAACACAATGGCGGCGAAGGCAGCGGCGCGATTGTTGAGGGCATCTCACGGAATGGGGGAAATGCGCTCAGGCTGAAAAAAGATAATGGCGTCGGCTGGGTCAGTATCCGTTCCGCGGTGCCGGTTCCGGTCAAAGCCGGAGTCAAATATGCTTTCGGCGGCTGGTTTCATACGCAGAGCTCTGATTTGCAGAGCATTCTGCTTTTCCGGGTGACGCGCGGCAAAGATGAAGTGCCCCTGTACGATACCATTGACCGCTCCAACGGGACATTCACCCAATCGGTATTGGTAAATTCACCGCCGGGAGAGTGGAAACGGCGGGTCGTCCATTTCCAGAGCCAAAAAGATGAAAATGTCTATCTGCACTGCCTGCTTTTCGGCAATCCGGCGGAAGTATTGCTTGACGGCATCACTTTTGCCAAAGCTGATTTCAAAATCGAACGTCTGCCGTTTGAAGAACGTTTCGAGTATCCGTTTACCAAAGAGGAAGTATACAAACGCCTGAAAGAGCGTCCGGTTAACTCAATGTGCGTAAAAAACGGCAGACTGCTGCTGAACGGCAAAGCCGTAACTCCCGTCATGTACAAACCGGAAAGACGCCGTCCGGAACAGAACCGCTATGAGGAATTTACTGCTGCCGGGGTACAGCTGGTGACGGTTCCGGTGTTTATTTCCAACTTTCATGAGCAGCGCGGAGCCGTTCTGCCCGGCGGCAAAATTGATTACAAATATGCGGACGAATTGCTCATGCGGGCACTGCGGCGCAACCCGGAACTCAATCTGGTCGTGGAATTTGTGATAACAGAACCTTACCCCGGCTGGGGCGACAAATATCCGGATCACGTGTGGCAGAATGAGCAGAAACGCCGCGCCTACACCACATGGGGCAATATCCAGGGGTATACCAAAGATATAAATTCGCTTCCTGCTCCGAAAAACAAAGAGCTGCGCTACTGTTATATGCCCTCTTATTCTTCAGAAATATTCCGGAAAGATATCTGCTCTTATCTGGATAAGCTCGTCCGGCATATCATGAGTTCCCCCGTCGGACGGTCGGTAGCCGGATTCCATCTCAGCGGAGGTCACGACCATCAATTCCAGTATCCCAAACCCGATTATTCCCCGGCGGCATTGAGTGCATGGCGCAAATTCTGCAACGACCCGGCAGCAGAGATACCGCAAATCAACCGTTACGGCGAGTACGGAACAGCCTTTTCCGCCGATCCCCGGGCAAATCTGTATTGGAAATTCCGGGAAAAGCAGGCGTGGCAGGTCAAAAACCTCTTTGCCGGAGCGATAAAAAAAGCTGCCGGCAAACCGGTCACGGTTTCCGCCTATATCGGGGCCCCGGAAAATTATATGCCGCTGCCTGCAGATGCGGCAAACATGGATATAATCATTGTCATCACCCCCTATGCTTTCCGCAAAAGCGGTTATCCTGTCGGAGGCTCTATCCCGGAAGAGAGCTACGCTCTGCACAACAAAATCTTTTTGAGCGAATTTGATCTGCGCTGCTGGAACTATGTCACGGACAATGAGGTGCGAGACCACTACATCTCGGTTTCCCGCACCTTTCCGGAATGGAAAAATGTCCACCGCAAACTTGCCGGCATGGTCATTGCCAAAAATGCAGCATGGTGGTACATGACGATGTACCATTATTTTGACGATTTGCGGATAATGAAAGATATCACTGAAACGCTCGCCATTGCCGGCAGAATTTCCGCGATGCCGGCTAATCCGGCATTCAAACCGGGGCTCTGCATCGTGCGCGACCGTTCCAACGATATTGATGCCGGTGCCGAATACAGCATAAGTAAAGATGTAAAAATGTATCCGCTGGCACGGAGCGTATTTGAACGTTCCGGAGTGCCGTTTGTCACCCATTATCTCGATGATATACTGACCAAACCGGAACTGCAGAACTACTCCATGTATCTGTTTTTGCACAACACCCGCTTGAGCACGGCAGAGAAAAATATGATTTCCGCGAAGTTGAAAAACCGCAACCGCATATTGATATGGCTCTACGGCACCGGAGTGCTGAATGAATCCGGCACGGATATTTCCGGCATGAAAAAACTGACCGGATTTGATGTGACCATGCACCCCGGCAACGTCCGCCGTACTCCGCTATTTACCGCGCATGAGCTGGTCAGAGGTCTGCCGCCGATGTCCGGCATGGGCGAATTGCGTTACGGTATTTTTGCTCCCTCCGGTCAATCCCCGCACATGGCACGCGGACAGGAATTTTCCGTTGTTCCGGATAAAGATACGGAAGTTCTCGCCCGCTATGCTGAAAACTCCCGTCCTGCCGCAGTCATGCGGAAATTTGCCCACTGGACAAGCGTGTATGCCGGTGCGCCGTGGGGGATGACTCCGGAATTGCTCAACCGTCTGGCTCGGCTCAATGGCACATATACCGTGGCGGCAGCGGGGCAGAGCATATTTATGAATGACCGTTTTCTCTCTCTGCACGCGCTGAAAAGTGTCAAAGGTTTTGAAATCACTCCTCCGCCTGGAACGCGCAGAGTCACAAATCCCGACAACGGCGTGGAAATTCCGGTGAAAGAGGGAAAAATAAGCATTGACATCGTATCAGGAACTACATATTGGTTTATTTTTGAATAAAAAGGAGTCCGATGATGAAAAAATTTGTTTTGTTTTTGTGTCTGCTTGCAGCAGTGCCGCTTTTGGCGGCGGTCAAAATGCCGGCGGTATTTTCAGACCATGCGGTGCTGGCCAAGCGGAACAGTGTGCCGTTTTTCGGTACGGCTGACCCCGGTGAAGAAGTTTTGTTGAGTTTTGCCGGACAAAACGGTTCGGCAGTTGCTGATGACGGCGGCAAATGGGTGATAAAACTTGACCTTTCCGGGACTGCCCCCGGACCGCACACATTGAAAGTGAATCACCTGATATTCAAAGATATTTTAGTCGGGGAAGTGTTTCTTGCCTCCGGTCAGAGCAACATGGCTTTCCGGCTGAACCGGGCGGAAGGGTACGATGCAGAAAAATCCCTGCCTGCCAACAATAATTTACGTTTTTTCAATGTCGCGCCTTCCAGCTGTGAGTCACCTGCCGGAGATGTCAAAGGACAATGGATGATCGCCGCTCCGGAAACGGTCGGGGATTTTTCGGCAGTCGGATATTTTTTCGCCAAAGAACTCCAAAACGAGCTTGCGTTGCCCGTCGGCATCATCAATTCCAGTGTCGGCGGCACGGAAATCGAGTGCTGGATGAGTCAGAAAGCGTTGTCAAAATTCCCCCCGGTGGTCAAAGCCGGAAAAAAACGGGATTATCTCTATGAAAGTTACCCCCGCCGCTACAAACAGTTTCTGGAAAAGAACCGGGCGTGGGAAACCAAATATGCCCGCGTCGATGATGTTTCACAACTGCCCCCGGCAGATGCGACATGGCGCAAAGCAACACCTCCGGTGGCATTCGGCAACGGCGTTTATTTTCTGCGGACCAAAGTGAATATTTCCGCCGCAGATGCGGCAAATGGTTTCAGAATAAATTTAATGCGCAGTTATACTCCAATGACACTTTTCATTGACGGAAAGCGTTTTGCCGCAATGAACGACAGCAAAGCATACAAGCTCGGTTATTTCACCTGCAACGTAAAAAAAGGCAAACTTGCCCCCGGTGTCCATGAAGCAGTGCTCCGTTACTTTGTTTCCCATGACCGGGTGCGCCTGCCGCGGGTCGTATACTTCGGCAATACTCCGGTAGCAGAGACAAAATGGGAAATTTTCTGCGGCAAAGATTTCGGCAAGCCCTCCGGAGATGAGTTGAAAGAACGCCCATCACTCCCCGGTATGCTGCCGAGCCGCAACCGCCTCTGGTCACGGCTTTTCAACGGTATGATTGCTCCGCTTGTGCCGTATGGATTGTCCGGAGTAATCTGGTATCAGGGAGAGAGCAATGAAAAAGATTCCGGCACATACCGCAAACTCTTTCCGGCGATGATAAATGATTGGCGCAAGCACTTTGCGACTCCGGAACTGCCTTTCTTTTTCTGCCAGCTGGCGGCGTACCGCAGCAAGTCAGCCGACCCGGCACTTTGCGGCAATTATCCGGCACTGCGCGATGCCCAGAGTGCGGCGTTGAAACTGCCGGCAACCGGCATGGCGGTGCTTACTGACGCCGGTGAAGCAATGGATATCCACCCCATCGACAAAAAAACTCCGGGCAGCAGACTGGCAAAAATGGCACTGGCAAAAATTTACAAACGGGATATCCCCTCTGCCGGACCGGTGGTAAAAAGTGCCGCACTTGCCGGTTCGGCGGTAAAGGTCGGCTTCACCGGTTGTGACGGCGGTCTGCTGATTCGCGAACTTCCGGAAAAGTATCCGCTGAAACGCACCGGTCAGAGCTATGCCGCAACGGTTCGCAACTCACCGCAAACTCAAGTGGAAGGCTTCGCGCTGTGCGGCAGTGACGGCAAATGGTTCTGGGCGGACAAAGCGGAAATTTCCGGTACTTCGGTACTTGTTTCCTCGGCAAAAGTTCCTGCACCGGTAAAAATCCGTTTCGGCTGGCAGGACTATCCCACGGTAAATCTTTACAATGGAGCCGGATTTCCGGCGGTGCCTTTTGAAATATCTGTAAAATAACTCTAACACGGGAGATTTTATCATGTCAATCACACTGAAATCCACTGAAGTTAATTACGACACACTTGCCCAGGCTATCGAAAAACTGCCCTCCGGCGGCGATACCATCATCATCAGAGATGAAACTATTTCTGAAAATACAAGCACTTACCAAAAGGTAATTACGTGGGATATTTCCGGTTCAATTTTCAGCAACAACACGTTAAGCAGTCCTTCGCGCGGAATCATCAGTGTTCATGCGGCAGATTGTACCATCAGCGATACCGTATTTAAGAATAACACTGTCAGTAATCCCGGTGGTGCAGTATATATCCAATCCACCGGCACGTTAAATATGCAAAATGTCACATTTACCGGCAACGAAGCATATTACGGCACAGCTGTCTACAATCAGGGAACTTTATATATTGACACAGCAGAGTTTTCAAACAACACTCATACTGCCGGAAAAACAACTCACGGCGGTGCAATCAGAAATGACGGAAATGGTGTTATATACATTGGTAATGTGACTTTTTCCGACAACACATGCGGAGGTAAAGGCAATGCCATTTGCAATGCTGCCAAAACATCCAAAGTTTATATAACCGGTAAAATCACATTGGATAAGGACCAAACCATTTACAACACTGGAACGATGGAAGTTTCCGGCGACTCATTTTTGACAACTGAAAATTCCATTGCAAAAGTAATTGATGGTGCAGATGCAAACTGGTGGGATTCAGCGTCAACAACAGCTCTCTCTTTCTCCAGCGGATATAATATTTTCACCGCCGCCGACAACGACCTTTATGTGACCAATGCCGGCAGTGTGGTCAATTCAGCATCCATGGTCGGCGATTATGCCGCCGTCATCGGCGATACCGCCTATTACGGTACACATTACGGCAGTATCACTGCTGCCGCAGCGGGGCAGACGGTCGTTTCCGGATACACTTCAAGCAGTGCGGAAACACTCGCAGAAGGTGCAACACTGCTGATTACAAATTCTGAAGTCGGCAACATAACTTTCGCCGGCAACAACAGCGTGGTGATCGGCAATGAAACAGTGAAATTCACCGGACAGGATTTGAGTAATGTCACTCTGGCAGTCAACGGCACATTTGATTCCGGCGACATTCTGGCAACGGGAATAACGCAACTGCCGGAAACCATCACCGTAAACGGAGCCGCCGTTTCAGTAAATGGCACAGGAATCGTTTCTGCAGACGGCAAATCCATAATCAGCGTTACTCTTGCCGACGGCAATATGAAATTGCAGACAGTCGATACCCTCACAGTTGTCCAAACTGCCGAGCCCGACAATATTTATACTTTTGCCACTCCGGAAGACATTGAAAAAACCTACGGAAATTTCACCGGCAAAATCCAATATGATATAACAGCATACAATTCAACCTGGAAAACCGAAGATACCACTCCGCAAACCATAACTGTCTTTGGCAAAGAGTACAAATTGTATTACGGCAAAAGCGCATACAACAGCATTACAAACATCAGAAATGCCACCTCCGCCAACGGTACGCTTTTCTATTATCAGGATGCAAACGCTCCCGGCATATACGCGGTCAATATTGCAGATGTTCCGGTCGTGCTTTATGAAGGAACGAAAAAAAATGGTGACAAGTACACTATTTCCGCCGGGACCGACGCAAAAAACGTGGATATAACGCTCTACAATGTCGACGCTTCTGAAGTAAAAGATGTGAATATCGGTCAGAGTACCGATGTTGTCAACGGCAACTGGTCCACCACACTGCTCAATATGATGACCGAATACATCGATGCCAACCATCGCGGTTATATCTACACTTCCAACGGAACCGTCAATGGCAATATCACAGTCACGGTGAAAGAGTGCGATGTTACCGGAGTGAATCTCAAAAAAGACGGCGAATGCTCCGGCGATATTTCCGCATTGATTCAGGATTCACGAATCGCTTACGATGTGATGCTTTACACGGGAAGTTCCGAAAACATAGCAAAAAATGTCACTGTCGAAGTGAAAAATTCTTACATTGAAGATCGCATTTTCACTTCCGGCCTCAAACAATCAGTCATTGACGGGGATGTCGCGGTTTCTCTGACCGGCAGCTGGGTAAAAGGATTTATTGCCCTTTCCTACGGACACGCATTACAGGGGGTCTGTACTGTCAACGGCAATGCCGCAGTAACACTTTCCGGAGCGACGACCGGGGGTGTATACCGTTCCCGGAATAACGGTATTGTCAATGGTGAAGTTTCTCTGACCGCGACCGCCGGGAGTTCTGAAGCCGGTACAGTTTCCGGAGTGGATGTGATAACTGTGAAAGACGGAGCCATGCTGAACATCGCCACGCTGGAGGTTTTCGGCGATACCGGCACTGTTTCATGCGAAAACGGCGCAACACTTTCCATTGCATCGCTGGATTTTGCCACCGGTACGGCAATCAGTTTCACAGCGGTATTTGACATCAGCCAAACCACTGTCACCGTTGACGGTGCACTTTACTCCGGCAGTGACACCATCGTTGCCACCGGTGTCACAGGATTGCTCGGTGCCGATGACATCGTTGCCAACAACAGCGATGTTTATCTTGCCATTGATGAAAGCGGCAATCTGGTGCTGAAAGCCAACACAGAAATTTCCGGTGTCACCACCAATGGCACCGCATTTTTCGGCAGAGCTGAAGGTGACGGCAGTGGTATCAGCGTTACGATTTCTGACGCCGCCGAATACAATGGCACCGTCCGGGCGGGGAGTGCTTCCGG
>JAZNAR010000058.1:0-1940 GCA_045586645.1 Victivallaceae bacterium | reverse complement strand
GGTATTCAATGATACCGGAGCGACTTTGAACATCACCGGCGGAACATTTGACAGCAACAGTGCCTCCGGCACAGGCTGGATGGCCGGCGGCGGCGCGATTTTCAACAAAGCAACGGCGGTTCTGCAATCAGATGCTTCCGGGCTGCTGTTTACCGGTAACGATGCGGCTAATTACGGCGGCGCGATTTTCAATGAAGGAACTCTGGAAGTTTCCGGAGCGACATTTGCCGGCAACAGCGCAAATTACGGCGGTGTGCTTTTCAACAATGGTACTGCGACACTTTCCGGAGTTACATTCACCGGCAACAGTGCGGCAACTCAAGGCGGCGCGATCTACAACGAAGATGGCAAAACTCTTACTCTGAATAATATTCTCTTTTCCGGGAACAGCTCTGCTCTGGGCGGCGCGATCTGCAACCGCAATGCAACACTGAATATCAGTGGAACAGCTGATTTTCTGACAGTGTCAGACTCCATCTACAACCTCGGCACCGTCTGTTTTGACAATGCCACGGTGCAGTTGAATTCCGCTCTGTACGGCAGCGGGACATACTCATTGAATGCAAGCTCCGTCTCTTTCGGCAGCAATGTGGAAGTTGCCGCGCTGACCATTGACACCAATGTCGATTTCACCTTTACCGGTACCGGAGTCAGCTTCACCAGTCAGGATTTGAGCAGAGTAAACATCTCAATCAATACAGAAAATCTTTCCGCTGCCGGCACCGCAGATACTCTGATATTCGCCAACGGCATCACTGCAATGGCAAACTCAATCACTGTAAACGGTCAGAGCGTGACGCTGGGTGAAACAGTCGCTCTCGGCGGCAACACCTATGTTTTTGAGCATAGCAATGAAGCACTCCGCGCCAACCGGATTTACGACAAAGTTTCTGCCGCTCCCGAAGGCATGACAGAAGTTGTCGTCAACGGCGAAACCATCGCTCTTGACAACCGCTTTGACTCCGTCAGTGAGGCTCTCAAACACCTTGCTCCCCAGGGAACTTTGATTCTGGCAAATCAAACCATAAGTGAAACGTACCATTTCTCCGGAAACCACAAAATCATTATCGCGGCCGAAACTGATATTGTCGGAGAAAATTTGTACTTCACTCAAATCAACGAAACCGTTACCGGAGATCTTCACATTACTGTCGACAACAGTACGATTACGAAATCTCACATCGCTGCCGGCAACAGCGTAATCAATGGAAAAATTTATGTCACGATGAATAACGCAACTGTAAATGGTGCATTTTCGTCATGCGGTCACGATGTTTCTGTTAAATTCAACCAGGGAGTAAACTATACCATCACAGATTCATATATATCCGGTGGATTGTATGGTGGCGGTTCCGGTATCAACCCGATCATTGCCGGCGATGTCAACATCGTACTGACCAATTCAACGGTTGAAGGCAGCAAAGGTGTGACCGGTTCCCGCGCCAACAACGTCACTGGAACTATCAATGTCACGCTTGACAACTCCACCGTGAGCACGGTGCGCAAACATGATGACGGCAAAACCGATGTCACTGCCGAAATGACCGTGACTGTCACCGGCACTGCCGCTTCAAATATCGGCAGCATGGTCGATGTGGATAAACTCGTCATTACTTCCGGAGCTTCCGTGGTCTTCACCGCTGACGGCGGTCAGGATTTGAGCGGCGTCAACATCTCCATTGCCACCGGCGATATCACCACCGATGTCATCACTGTCGCCACCGGCGTCAGCAGAGTCGGAAGTGTTACTTTGACCGGCGAAAAAGCCGCCATGTTCGACTGCACAGTGAATGAAGGCGTCCTGACCTACCAGCTCAAAGAAAACGAAATCAGCGGCACCAAAGTTGTCGGTGAAAACGGCGCATTGCTGGTCACAGGCGGCGGTATCACCGGTACAGCCTTCTCTTCCGCGGTGTATCAGGAAAAAGTCGTTTCAGTCG
>JAZNAR010000057.1:0-13195 GCA_045586645.1 Victivallaceae bacterium | reverse complement strand
TGTTCAAAGTCGGCAAAGATTCCGCCGTCAACCACATAGTGAGCGGCACAATCCTGACAGGCGGCATCGAAGTTGCAGTCGACATTGGTGTCGCACGGAGAGTTTTTCTCATAGGTGGAAATATAACGTGCAACGCCGGGTTCAAGATTAAATTCCCGGACTAAAAGACCGTCTTTGCGGATAATGCCCAGGTAACCTTTTTTGGAAATACGTCCGGCAACCGCCACGACCCGCGGGGTATCCAGAGAATCTTTTTCATAATCCATTGCCAGCAGTCCGAGAGCGATGGCATCGCGCACCGGCATACCCATGGCGATTTTTTCGGTGATGGGGTCGGTCTGGGAACCGTTGGTCGCGATCGCCCACTCTCCGGCGATACGCAGACAGTTGTAGCTGATATACGGATTTTTGGCAAGGTCACTCTCTGCGCCCGGACGGGGAACAATTGCAATTTTGCCGTTACTCTCCACCGCCTGACGGTTCGGGAAAGAGCGCGAAGAAACGCGGTACATTGCACAAACTTTGTTGTTTTTGGTCATTCCGAATGCGACGATTCTGCCAATATACATGATTACAACTCCTTAAAATTTAAAATTCACGGCTCGTCCTATAATATAGGTCATCGTAACGATTTTTTCAAATGATAAAAACGGGGTTTCAACAGATAATGGAGAAAGAAAAACAGCTTGAAAAACTCATTTTCTCTCACTTATAAATTCATCAGATTTTCAACGGCGTATCTAAATTTCTCCTGCGTTTGCACCATTTCAAACCAGCCGCCGCGCGGATGTAAAACCACCGGTCCCGGAATAACATTGCCGTTTTCCACCCGGATAAACTCCGGACTCAAAAACACCCGGGGCACTTTCAAACTCTCTGCTATAGCAAACAATCCACTGGAATTTCCGATGACTCCTCCGGCACCAGACATCAAAGATGCAGCTTCAGCAGCATCCTGCAATTTATAAAACTCCACCGGGAAACACTCTGAACAAAATTTTTCGTATTCGCTGCGCCATCCGAAAAAAATCAATCTTTCCCGATATGGATATAAAATTTTCCAATTAAAAGAAATATTTTGATAGCGTTCTGTACAGATCAAAATTATTCTGTCTTTAAAAAGATTATTCGCCGGGGGAACTACAAGCGGTGCATCAAAATTCTGCGGTAAATGTTCCGGACAAAGATTATAATACCATGCCCTGATATCCCCCCCGGAAAAATTAATCGGCAATTTGCGGAACCGGTCCAGATCAAAACAATTATCCGGAACTCCATCAGAATGAGTTACGTTGTCAAATATCAATTCCAGAAAAGGTTTCAAAAATGCCAAAGCGTCCATAGACATCATTGGCCGGCCTGAGGGCCAATAAGGATTCGGCACATTGGTTCTGACATGAAATATTGCATCGGACAACTTTTTTGCCGCAATATACTCTTTTACAAAATAGCATGAGTGTATAACATCCCCCATATTGCCACTGTGACAAAAACTCACATTTTTGTCGGAAATAACGTTTTTTGTTCGGGAAGTAAACGCAATTGCTGACGGCACAAACGAGTATGTGGTCACATCATCACCTCTATCCATTTATCCAAATTTTTATCAAGCCACAATGAATTCAATCGTTTGTAATTGTTTTCCGCCACGCTCATGTATGTTTTTTCAGAAGAAAAAAGATCGGCGATGAGCCCGTCAAGTTCAGCGGAATCACGAAAACAGCATTCCGGTGCCGCTTCAAGATAATTTGCCACACCGGAAACAAAACACGGCGTACCGTCGCCCCATGACTCATAGAATTTTATCAAACTTTTACAGCGGTTGAAAAGGTTGTCCTGAAGCGGCTGGATCATCAAATCCACATCCAGAGCCAGTTTGTCTTTGGGATAAGCCAGCAGATTTGAACCGGGATGAATCTCGAAATCATCTGCATACGGCTCAAAATATGAACTGAATCCACCCTTGAATACAAACTTGTATTTTTTACGGTTGCGGATTATCCAATCTGCAATAACAGAACAGTCATCCCCAGTTTCAGTGTCAGCAGAAAAATGAGTTGCACTCGCAGCTATGCCGATGCGCATCTGATGTTTTTTATGCCGGCGGCAACGGGCGTGAACCAATTCCGGATGATAGTTGTCAAAAAGCCAGCGCGGCGGATAATTTGGAATCAGCACAAATCTTTCCGGAGGGATCTGCAGCTTATTCACATAATAATCGCGCAGATATTCAGATGTCACCGTTATAACATCTGCTTCAAGCATTGCATCACGCAATATATTCTCAATTCCGGGGAACAGATTCCGGAACATATTATACTCGGGAATATCGTCATAGACAAGTATGTCGTCTATATCATAGATGAGTTTCAATCTGCCGCCGGTGACCTGTCTGGCGTACCTCATCCACTGCAATTCATGTTCTTTGCAAAATCTGGAACACCGGCAGCTGTCGGCGGCATTCAGCAATCCCCGGTCATACATGGCAATACGGCTGTCGATACAGGCACACTTATCAGCATAGACAAATTCAAGTGCCTGCGAAATAAATCTGCTCCGCCAGTAACCGCACAATCCGCCGTCGTTAACGGCGAGAAAAACATGCTGTCTGCCGTCATCCAGACTTTTTCTGACCGGCTCCGGCATCTGAAACTGCGGATTGACAAAACTGTATTGTACCATGTCAGCAGACCTCACAACTTTGCACACTTTTGCATCAGAGCGAAATCCGCCAGCACCAGTGCCGTCATTGCTTCAACCACCGGAATTATCCGCGGCACGATACATGGGTCGTGACGGCCGGTGATTTTTATTTGAGTTGCCTTTCCTGATTTGTCCACAGTATCCTGCTCTTGGGAAACAGAGGGCGTGGGTTTGACTGCCAGACGGAAATATATCTCATCACCGTTGGAGATCCCGCCCAAAATACCGCCGGAATTATTGGTGACAAATTCAAAATTTTCACTCATGGCGTCATTGTTTTCACTGCCGTACAGTTTTGCCGCTTTGAAGCCGATGCCGAATTCGATGCCCTTGACCGCACCAAGTCCGAGCATCGCATACGCCAGACGGGCGTCAAGTTTGTCAAATACAGGTTCCCCCCAGCCGGCGGGAACTCCGGTGACAACGCAGCCGGCGATGCCGCCGACACTGTCATTTTCTGCGGCAGCGGCGGTGATTTTTGCCGCCATAAGTTCACCGGCTTTCAAGTCAGGTGAACGCGCCGGATTTTTTTCAATGGCATCACGGTCAAATGTTTCGGCTCTGACTCCGCCGATTTCCGCGCTGAATGCGGTGATTTCCACGCCGTAATGTTTCAACAGCATTTTTGCCACGGCTCCGGCGGCGACTCTGGCACAGGTTTCCCTGCCGCTGGACCTGCCGCCGCCGCGCACATCGCGGATGCCGTATTTGCAGAAATAAGTATAATCGGCGTGTCCGGGCCGGAAGACATTTTCCAAATCGCTGTAATCTTTGCTGTGCTGGTCGCCGTTGCGGATAAGCATGGCAAGAGAAGTGCCGAGTGTGACATCATCCAGCACTCCGGAAAGAATTTCCACACCGTCCCCCTCCTGCCGCGCCGTAGCAAGTTTTGACTGCCCCGGCCGCCGCCGCGCCATTTCCGATGCCAGAAATTCCCGGTCGATTTTCAACCCGGCAGGCACTCCGTCGATGACCACGCCCAGTGCGCCGCCGTGGGACTCACCGAAAGTGGTGACTTTGAAAAATGTTCCGAAACTGTTTCCGCCCATGTTTTATAACCCCTCACATCTGCGAATCCGGACGGACTATCTGGGTGCCGACGCCGTCTTCGGTGAAAATTTCCAACAGCAGTGAGTGCGGTATTCTGCCGTTTATCATGTGGACTTTGTTGATGCCGGATTCCAGAGCTTTCACACACCCCTGCACTTTCGGCAGCATGCCGCCGGAAAGCACTCCGCTGTGGATCAATTCCGGGATGTCGGTCGTCCGTATCGTCGGGATCACCGAATTTTCATCGTCACGGTCAGAAAGCACCCCCGGCACATCACTGACAAAAACCAGCTTGCGGGCATGAAGTGCCTCGGCTATCTTGCTTGCCGCAGTATCGGCATTGATATTGTAAACATTGCCGTCAGCTCCGACACCGAGGGGAGTGACGACCGGGATCTTGTTGACTGCCAGAGCTTCCATGATAGCGGAGGTGTTGACTCCGACAACGTTGCCGACAAAACCGATGTCTTCAGATTTACCGGAAACCGGGTCGGTCGACATGGTCTTTTCCGCCCGCAGAACATTTTTGCCGGAAATCCCGACCACATCGCCGCCGGCTTTCTTTCCCAGCTCGACCAGCTGACGGTTTACGGTGTTGTGCAGAACATCATCGACGACTTTTATCGTTTTATCACAGGTGTAACGCAGACCGTTGACAAACTTGACCGGGATACCGCACTCCTGCAACGCCGCAGAAATAGCTTTGCCGCCGCCGTGAACGACCACCGGAACGATGCCGATGGCTTCAAGCATCACGATGTCCTGCATTGCTCCGGCGACAAGTTTCGGGTCCTCCATCACACTGCCGCCGAATTTCACGACCACCAGCGAATGCCGGAACCGCTGGATATAGGGCAGAGCTTCAACCAGCACATTGGCTTTTTCAATCAAGTTTTCCATGTGTACCATTTTTATTTTTCCTCCTGATTTCCGCCTCACGGCGGGAAAATTCACAACCGCAATAATCCTGACGGTAATACCCCTGCACCCCGGCAAAACGCGTGCCGCGCAGATAGCCGTCTTTTTTCTTAAAATCTATTTTTTCAAAATCCGCCCATTGCGAGCCGACTTCAAACAGCACCGCGCCGGATTTGCGCGGACTGACACTCAATGTCGTAGTGAATGCCGAATTTTCCGCCGCCGCTGCCGCCGCTGTCCTCCGCAGATTGAATTCAAAACATTTCCGGCATCTTGCTCCGCCTTCCGGAGCAGACTCCAAACCGGAAACAGCCTGCAGCCAGCCGGCATGGTCATACGGGTCAACGACCAACTCCAGCGAAAAATATTCCGCCAGATGTCTGACACACTCCAGACGCCTCTCAAATTCGGCGGCACTGTCCAGATTGCTGTTGGAATAAAAAAGTTTCACCCGCCGCTCCGGAGAAATCATTTCCGGACGGTCCACACAGCCGCCGCCGCACGGCGCACAGCATATATGCAACAGTAAATCTTTTTTTCCCATTTCAGCTCTTTGAGTCAATACATACCTTATAATTTACCGCTCCGCAGGTGTTTTTACAAGCCGTTTTTCGGCAAAATCATGTTGTTATTTGAAAAGTTGTCATATTTACCGCCGCAGATGCTCTTGAAAAAATATTTTCCGGTGTTACATTACACAGCAGAGCACTTTTAATTTCCGGAGTGAATAAAAAAAATGAAATACCTTGATTTGCACGTCCACTGTGACAGCACCGACAAAAACGACCTGGACATTCTGGCCAAAGCCGCCAGAGAAAACGAAACGATTCTGGCTCTTTCCGGCGGACTGCGCTACGGCGGCCACGATTTTGCCCCCAACGAAACAGTTGTAGATATCTGCAAACGTTATCCTGATTGCTTTGTGCCGCTTGCCAAACTTGACCTCTGGGAAAGCGCCGACCCGGCAGAAGTCTACCATTATGCGGAAATGGGCGTACGCGGATTCAAATGTATCTATCCGTATTACGAATATGACCACGACATCTATATGCCGGTTTATGAAGCCGCGGAAAAATGCGGTCTGCCGCTGCTCTTTCACACCGGCAACTACCGCCCCAATGAAGCTGACGTGATCTACAAACGCCCGGTGCTGAAAAATATGCACCCGATAAATCTCGACCGCATCGCCCGCAGTTTTCCCAAACTCAATCTGGTCATGGCGCACATGGGGACACAGATTTTTCAGCATGAAGCGGCGCAGTACGTCCAGATGCACCCCAATTTGTACACCGATTTCGGCGGTTGCGGACAGTGGCAGCGGCTTCAGGCGCATGAGCTGGAACTGCTTTTCGCCCCGTCGATACAATGCGTCGATACGGAAATGAAAAATTACCGCAAAATCGTCCTCGGTTCCGATGCTTATGTCACCTGGCCGCACCTCATTGCCAAAGCTCACCACTATTACCGGATCCTGCTGGAAAGAGTCGGTGTACCGGAAAGTATCATGGCGGAGATTTTCGGCAAAACAGTCGCTTCCTGGATGGGAATTACTCTGGAAGCGTAAACCTGTGCCGGTCTTCAACGGGATGCGATAGAGCATCCCGTTTTTTATTTCTCCGGAAAATTTGACTTTTTCCCTTTGCGGAGCTATATTTCACAGATGCAATTTTATTTATTTTTTTGATAGAACAAGTTATGTCCGACACGATTGAAACAAAAACACAGCACAATTACGACGAGAGTTCCATCAAGACCCTCGACCCGCTGGAACACATCCGGGAGCGGCCGGGGATGTATATCGGCAGACTCGGCAACGGTTCACATCCCGACGACGGCATATATGTGCTGGTGAAAGAGATAATCGACAACTCCATAGATGAATTCATCATGGGGTACGGCAAAAAAGTCGAGATAAATGTCGATGTCGACTCCGGCAAAGTGTGCATCCGCGACTATGGACGCGGCATCCCGCTGAAAAAGCTCGTGGATTGCGTCTCTCTGATAAATACCGGCGGCAAATACAACAGTGACGCCTTTCAATACTCCATCGGTATGAATGGTGTCGGAACCAAAGCCGCCAATGCCCTATCGAGCTACTTCAAAGCGCGTGCCGTGCGTGACGGGAAGTTCCGGGAAGCAGAATTTTCCCGCGGCATACTTACTTGTGACAACTCCGGAGATTGCGATGAGCGCAACGGCACTTATATTGAATTTATCCCGGACAGTGAAATGTTTCCGGAATACCGCTTCAAAGTGGATTATGTTCAGAAACGTATCTGGATGTACGCCTATTTGAACAGCGGTCTCTCACTGCACCTCAACGGTGAACGTTACTACTCCGCCAACGGTCTGCGCGATCTGCTGGAAACGGAAACCGGCGATGAGCGTCTTTATGATGTGATTTATTTCCGCAGCAAAATGATCGAATTCGCGCTCACCCACAGCGACAATTACGGTGAAACAAGCTATTCTTTTGTCAACGGGCAATACACCAGTGACGGCGGCACCCACTTGTCGGCATTCAAAGAGGGGGTGCTTAAAGGCATCAATGAATATTCCGGCAAAAGTTTCAAAGCCGATGCCATCCGGGACGGCATGATCGGAGCCATCGCAGTAAAAATCAAAGAGCCGGTTTTTGAATCCCAGACCAAAAATAAACTCGGCAACACCGATGTCAGAGGTCCGGTGGTTTCCGCCGTCAGTGCCGCAGTGGCGGATTATCTGCACAAAAACAGGGAAATCGCCGAAACTGTTATTGAAAAAGTCCTCCGCAACGAACAGTTGCATAAGCAGATTCAGGATGTCAAAAAGAAATCACGCGAAGCTTCCCAGAAATCACGTCTGCGTATTCCGAAGCTGAAAGATTGCAAATTTCATGTCGGTGACAAGTGGCCGCGTAAAGTCGAACCCAAAGAAACTATGATTTTCCTTACCGAGGGGGATTCTGCCGCCGGCTCTCTGGAAAAGAAACGCGATGTGGACAATCAGGCGATATTCGCCCTGCGCGGCAAGCCGAAAAATGCTTTCGGCGAAACTATTGAAATGATTTACAAAAACGAGGAACTGACTTTTCTCATGCAGGCTCTCGGGGTGGAAGATTCCACAGAAAATCTCCGCTACGACAAAATAATTCTGGCAACCGATGCTGACGTGGACGGTCTGCACATACGCAATCTGCTGTTGACATTCTTTCTCTCTTTTTTTGAACAATTGGTGCTTTCCGGCCATTTGTATGTGCTGGAAACTCCGCTTTTCCGGGTCAAAAAAGGCAAAGATATCATCTACTGCTACAATGAATCCGAGCGCGACAGAGCCGCCGCAGAGCTCGGCAAATGTGAAATCACCCGCTTCAAAGGGCTGGGCGAGATCTCCCCGGACGATTTCGGGGAGTTTATCGGCGAAAATATGCGTCTTTCACCGGTGACTCTGGACAATATGCACGGGGTGAATGATGTTTTGAAATTCTACATGGGCGACAATACCCCGGAGCGAAAAGAGTATATTATGAACAACCTTGAGGTGGTCGATTATGAGTGACGGATTTGAAGAAAAACCTCAAGTGCCGGAAGAAGAGATCGACACCACTGCTGTTGCCGAACACAAACGCGGCACCAATGAATATTTCCGCAGAATGATCGACCGGAACTTTCTGGATTACGCCAGTTATGTTATCGGTTCCCGCGCCATTCCCGATGTGGATGACGGTTTGAAGCCGGTACAGCGGCGCATCCTGTGGGCGTTGTATCAGGTCTATGACGGCAGGACCCAGAAAGTAGCCAATATCGTCGGCAACACCATGCACTACCACCCCCACGGGGACGCTTCCATAGGTGATGCGCTGGTGGTGCTTGCCAACAAAGGCGGTGTAATAGAGAACCGTTACCGTGACCGCAAAAGCGGCATGGAAAAAGTCGAATATCTCAATATCCCCTACTTCATTATGAAGCAGGGCAACTTCGGCAACATCCTCACCGGCAGTCCGGCAGCGGCAGGCCGTTACACGGAGTGCGGCCTGACGAAACTGGCATACGAAACGATGTTCAACAATGACATCACACCGTTTGTGCCGAATTATGACGGACGCAAAGAGGAGCCGGTGGTACTGCCGGCAAAACTTCCCAGTCTGCTGATGCTCGGCAGTGACGGTATCGCCGTGGGCATGTCGACCTGTGTGCTGCCGCACAACTTCAATGAGCTTATCGATGCGGAAATCGCCGTTCTGCAGGGCAGACCGTTTCAGCTTTATCCGGACTTTCAGCAGGGAGCTTTGATGGATGTCCGCGAATACGATGACGGCAACGGCAGAATCATTCTGCGGGCAAAAATCGACATCGAGGGGCGCGATTTGATAATCCGTGAAATCCCGGCGACCTGCACCTCGGAATCACTGGTGGCATCCATTGAAAAGGCCGCGGAAAAAAATAAAATACGCATTTCCTGTGTGGACGACTTTACCACCGACCATGTGGAAATAAAAGTCACTCCCACCCGCGGTTACACTCCGGAGCAGACATTGCAGGGATTGTATATGTATACCGACTGCTCCATATCCATTTCTTCGCGTATTGTGGTCATCTGTGACCGTAAACCGGTGCAAATGAGCGTCAGTCAGGTGCTCCGGCGCAATGTGGAAAAACTCGTCGGCTATCTGAAACAGGAATTGGAAATAGATTTGGAACGGCAGAATGAATTGCGTCATGCCAAAACCCTTGCCCAGCTCTTCTTTGAAAACCGCATCTACAAAAAAATCGAAGAGTGCCGCAGTCAGGAAGAGGAATACAGCGAAGTCCACAGCGGACTTGCTCCGTACCGGCCGTTGCTGCTGCGCGACGTGACCAACGAAGATATAGACAAACTTCTGGCATTGCCGGTGCGCCGCATCGCCCGGTTTGATATTGAGAAAAACCAGCAGGAACTGCGGGAAATTGATGATAAAATCAAAAAAATCAAACACAAACTTCTGCATCTTATCAACTACACAGTTGATGTGCTTACCGACATAAAAAAGAAATACGGTGCGAATTTCCCGCGGCGCACTGAAATCGAAAACATCGAGCAGATAGACCGCAAAGCCGCCGCATTGAACAACATAAAAATCGGCTGGGACCGCAAAAACGGTTATGTCGGCACCGGCATAAAGAGCGATGACACCATCGTCTGCAATGAATATGACCGTCTGGTCTGCATTGAAAAAAGCGGCAAATACAAAGTCATTCCCATGGTGCCGGATAAACTTTTCCTCGGCAAACTCTATGACTTCCGCAAGTATGATTCAGAAACGCAATTCGGCATCATTTACAAAGAGAGCAAAAGCGGTAAATATTACGGCAAACGCACCAGCATCGGCGGATTTATTCTGGAAAAAGAGTACACGCTCTGTCCTCCCGGGTGCAAGCTTGAACTTCTGACTCCGCGTGCCGATGCGATTTACCTCTGGAATGAAGAGGATGCAAAAGGCAGAGCTGTCACCCGCGAAATCAATCTGATGGAGTTTCCGGTCCGCGCGCCCAAAGCCAGGGGCATTCTCATCGGCAGCAAGGCGATGACCAAAGTCGTACACTCCCGCTATCTCACGCCGGAGGAAATTGCCGCACTGGTAATTCCGGATGACCCTGAACCGGAAGAAATTCCGGAAGAGACCGCAGAGGAGATACGGGAAGAGGAGACTCCGGAAGAAGAGAAAAAAATCCCGGTTCCGAAAGAAATAATGGCGATTGTCGCCGCGGCAAAAGAGTCGGCAAAGCGGGCGGTGACGGAACGTCCGGAGATTCAGAAAACAAACGGTGTACCAACGGAAAAGATTGCTCCGGTGATTGAAGATACTCCGGTGATTGAAGATGCTCCGGTGATTGAAGATACTCCGGTGGTCGAAGATACTGCTCCGGCGCAAAATGATGCCGGAACTCTGGAGCTTTCCGGAGAGCCGGATGAGTTGCCGCGCAAACGCCGTCCCCGCCCTGCCCCGCCGGTACAGCCGTCCCCGCCGCAAAAAACGGATGATGACGATGATTTCGGCATCATACAGCCGGAATTCGGTTTCTGAATGGGGCGTGCGGCATGGGATTTTCGCGTCAACAGATATCCTGGCTGTTATATGACCCGGCAAATGCGGCGTATGCCCTGATCGTCCGTACAGTTATTGCACCGGTTTTTCTCGGTATCTGTGCCGGAAACATATATACTGAATCAGAAGTGACCACTTTCTGGAGCCTGACCGCCAGTGCCGCCGGTGTCTGTGCCGGAATAATCTCTGTTTTGTGCGGATACCGGGCTGATGCCGCAAAAAAGAAAGTTGCAACTCTCGGGGTTTTCACTGCCGCCGGGATAATCTCCACCCTCGCCTATTTGTTTATTCCGCGTGCGCCGTTTCCGGCGCTGGCGGTAAGTTTCGCCGGGATATTGTGTTATATGGCGGCAAACAGCTTTTATGATTCACTGCTTACAGAAATAACCGCCCCTGCAGAACGCGACCGTGTCTCCACCACCGGCTATGCCTGGGGTTATGCCGGAGGATTGCTTTCATTCATGCTCTGTCTGCCGTTTCTGTTTATGCAAAACGGCAGATGGATGTTTTCTGCCACATTCATAATTGCCGCGCTGTGGTGGGGACTCGGTTCTCTGCCGCTTTTTCTCAATGTCAGAGAAAAACGCGACCATGTTGCAATGAAACAGTTACGTTTACGCGAAACATTTTCGTTTATTTTTTCGCAGAAAAATATCCTTATCTTTCTTATTGCCTATTTTCTTTATATTGACGGAGTCGGCACTATCCTGCTGGCGGCAACGCCGCTGGCAGCGGGACTGCAGATACCGGCAGCTCATATCATGCTGACCATACTTGCGCTGCAGCTTTCCGGTCTGCCGTTTACATTGCTTTACGGCAGACTGGCGCGCCGCTTTACGGCAAAAAAGATGATTTTCACAGCCATTGCGATATACATACTCATCGCCGGAACCGTGACCGTGATGTCATTTTGCAGCGACCTCAAAGTGCGGCAGATACTGTTTTACATTTGCGCCGCACTCATCGGCACATCCCAGGGCGGCATACAGTCGTTGAGCCGTTCGCTTTTCAGCAAAATAATTCCGCATGAACGTACTGCGGAATTGTTTGCCATCTACAACATATTCGGCAAATTCACCACAGTTGCCGGTCCGGTGCTCATCGCGGTTGCCACACTGCTGTGGAACAGAGCTGAACTTGGAATAACCATGCTGACGATACCGTTTTTACTCGGTGCGTTGCTGTTGAAAAAAGTGAAAGTGCCTGAAAATTGATAACCTCGTACATCATCAAACGTTTACTGCTCGCGGCGGTGACATTGCTGACGATACTTTTCACCAGTTACGCCCTGCTGCGTCTTGCTCCGGGAGATCCGACCCGCAGTGATATGCTGTCGATGGATTCTTCGCAAGGCACGATGGACAGTAAAAGCGGTCAACTCAAAGAAAACCGCTCTCTCCGGGAAAAACTTGCCCTGGACAAGCCGCTTGTCACAGGATTTATGCTGTGGCTGAAATCTGCCGCCTGCGGGGATTTCGGCGAATCCGCCTCTGTCGACCCGGGCAGAAGCGTGACGGAAATGATTTGCGAAAGGCTCCCGCTGACATTGACGTTGAATTTCTGGGCAATTTTGCTCACATATCTGCTTGCCATTCCGATCGGTGTCTATTCGGCGGCGTACGCCGGAAGTTTTTTTGACAGAAGTACGGAAGTGATTTTATTCATCCTCTATTCCCTGCCGGTGATGTGGGTGGGACTGCTGCTGCAGTCGCTTTTCTGCGAAGGCGGCAAATTTCCGCTGTTTCCTCTCGGCAGTGAAATCCCCGGACGCGAAACGATTTCAGTATGGAAATATCAGCTGGAAACATTAAAAATCTATGCTCTGCCGGTAATATGTCTTGCCTACGGCGGATTTGCGGGACTTTCCCGTTACACCCGCGGCAGTGTGCTGCAAAACATTCACAGCAGCTATATCAGGAGTGCTTATGCCAAAGGAGTGAGCAGAAACGATGTATTGTGGAAACACGCATTCCGCAACGCTTTCATCACGATGATAACGCTTTTCAGCGGAATACTGCCGGCATTGATTTCCGGCAGTGTGCTTGTGGAGTACATATTCAATCTGCCCGGCATGGGTTCACTCTCTCTGCTGGCACTTTCCAGCCGGGATTATCCGCTGCAGATGGCACTTTTTACCTTTGCCGGAGTGCTTACGCTGGCGGGGATTCTGATATGCGACCTGCTCTACATGGCAGCCGACCCGCGCATCAGATTGAACAGATAACCATTGATATCCCGGATTTTCAGCGTACAGGATTGCAATTTTATTTTCGTATGATATATTATAACCGTGTTTTTTTAGACAATGAGTGTTTCCCCGGAGGCTTCCGAAAATGATAACTGCTGCTGCTTTAACAGCATTTAAAATGCCGCTTTATGGCGTCAGTTCTCCACTCTCCGCATTTTCGGCATCTTCTACAGTTTTTCAGAACTCTGAAAAACTGTCTTGCGCGAACGAAG
>JAZNAR010000056.1:0-13762 GCA_045586645.1 Victivallaceae bacterium | reverse complement strand
CGCGCCCAGCACCACCACCAGCCCCAGCGAAAAATAAAACTGCACCATCCCCGGAGAAAACTGTAATTTATTCAGCAGATATTTGTCGTACAATGCCGACCCTGCCCCCAGCAGAGTCCCGGCGATAATCAGCTGCATTCCCTTGCTCCGCCACGGGAAACCTTCACTTTTTCCCAGAAACGTGAATAAAATATAGCCGGTCAATATCACCAGCACCCCCGCCGCCTGCAGCCAGGTCGGGATCTCCCGGTAGATCAAGATCCCCCCGGCAAGCGTCCACAACGGCGACGTCGCCCGGATCGGTGCCGCCAGCGAAATCGGCAATTCGCGCATCGCGTAATAAACACACACCCAGCTCGATGCCACCAGCGCGGCTTTCAGCATCACCATGCCCAATTCAAACGGCGTGGCACTCAATGCCGCAAAATTCCCGCTGCACAACTGCGCCAGCACAAAAAATGCCGAACCGGACAGCGTGGCAAAAAACAATACCGGCATCACCGAATTGTCTTTGACCGCGTGCTTTTTGCAAATATCATAAAATCCCAGACCGATCGCAGAGATCAAAGTCGGAATAAACCATTCATGCACCATGGCTGCATCCCCGGAAAAACAAAAACTCCGGCGTTACCGGAGTTTTTGTGATCAACGACCTGTCAGTTCTTTTTGCTGACGCGTTCAGCATAAGTACCGGTACGGGTGTCGATTTTCACGATGTCGCCTTCATTGATGAAAAGCGGCACCTGGATCTCATAACCGTTGTCGATTTTCGCCGGTTTGGTGACGTTGGTGGCGGTATCGCCGCGCACGCCGGGTTCAGTTTCAACGATTTCTTTTTCGATGAATGTCGGCAGGGTGATGTCGATGGGTTCACCGTTGAAAAGGATGAAATTGCAGAGGCTTTCCTCGATGAGGAAGTAGATTTTGTCGCCGAGGACTTCCGGAGCCAGAGCCATTTCCTCAAAGGTCACAGGGTCGCTGAAAACATAGTTGTGACCGTCGTTGTAGGAGTAATAAAGCTCGCGTTCTTCGATATCCGGCTCCTCGATTTTATCGGTCGGACGGTAGGTTTTTTCCATACCGGCACCGGTGATCATATTTTTCAGCCGGCAGCGGTACAACGCGGTTCCTTTGCCCGGTTTGCAGAAATCAAACTCGGTGATGACCCACGGAGAACCGTCGATCTGGATTTTGAGACCTTTTTTGAGATCGGAAGCACTGAACATAATTTTTCTCCATATTTACTTGATAATACACAATGCACGTCTTTATAATATAGCACACTGTCAATGAAAATGCAAGGTAAATGCACTTGCATTGTCTGCCGGCACGGGGTATATTACAGAGGATGAATCAGGAAAAACTTTTCGCAATAAAATTTTGGAGATATTTTGTCATGCCGATAACAGATATTCTGACCCGCAACGCCCGTGAGTACGGCGACAATGTGGCACTGGTGGAAATAAATCCCCAGGAATTGGAACAGAAACGCATTTCCTGGCGGGATTATTCGCTTATCGAACCGAGCCGTACCGACTCTTTCCGTTCGGAACTGACCTGGGGCGAATTTGACCGCAAAGCCAACCGGCTGGCGAATTTTCTGCTCACCCGCCACATCGGCAAAGGTGACAAAGTGGCGATCCTGCTGATGAATTGCCTGGAGTGGCTGCCGATATATTTCGGCATCCTCAAAAGCGGGGCAATGGCAGTGCCGATGAATTTCCGCTATACCGCCGACGAGATACGCTACTGTCTGGATCTGGCGGATGCCGATTATCTTATTTTCGGACCGGAATTTGTCGGCAGGGTCGAAGACATCTGCGACCGGCTGCCCCGGATAAAATCATTTATTTATGTGGGTGAAGACTGTCCGTCATTTGCCGAACCGTACAGCAGTCTGGTTTCCTACTGTTCCGGTAAAAATCCGGAAATTGCCATAAACGATGAGGATGAAGCGGCTATATATTTTTCCAGCGGCACCACCGGATTCCCCAAAGCCATCGTCCACCGGCACCGCAGTTTGATGCACTCATGCGTGGTGGAGCAGAAACATCACGGACAGACCGCAGATGATGTGTTTCTCTGCATCCCGCCGCTGTATCATACCGGAGCGAAAATGCACTGGTTCGGCAGTTTTCTTGCCGGAGGCAAAGCGGTGCTGCTGCGCGGCATCAAGCCGGAGTGGATAATCCGGGCGGTCGCCGGGGAAAAGTGCTCCATCGTCTGGCTGCTCGTGCCCTGGGCGCAGGATATTCTCGATGCGATCGACCGCGGCGAAATAAAACTTGATGAATACGACCTTTCACGGTGGCGTCTGATGCACATCGGTGCCCAGCCGGTGCCGCCGAGTCTGATCAAGCGGTGGAAAGAACGCTTCCCGGAACATCAGTATGACACCAATTACGGTTTGAGCGAATCCATCGGACCGGGTGCAGTGCATCTCGGCGTGGAAAATATCGACCATGTCGGAGCCATCGGGGTCGCCGGTTACGGCTGGGAAACCCGCATCGTCGATGAGAAACGTCAGGATGTCGGACGCGGTGAGGTCGGTGAGCTTGCCGTGCGCGGCGACGGCGTGATGAAGTGTTATTACAAAGATGAAAAAGCCACTGCCGAAGTGCTTTCAGAGGACGGCTGGCTTTTCACCGGCGATATGGCGCGTGAATCGGAAGACGGTTTTATTTACCTTGTCGACCGTAAAAAAGATGTTATCATCACCGGCGGGGAAAACCTTTATCCGGTGCAGATAGAGGATTTCATCCGCAAACACAATGCAGTAAAAGATGTTGCGGTGATCGGTCTGCCGGATTCGCGTCTGGGCGAGATAGCCGCGGCGATAGTTGAAGTCAAAGAGGGCGCAACTCTGACAGAAGAGGAGTTCAACGCCTTTTGCGGCGCACTGCCGCGGTACCAGCGGCCGCGCAAAGTGTTTTTTGCTGAAGTGCCGCGCAATCCCACCGGAAAAATCGAAAAACCGAAACTCCGCAAACTTTACGGCGCAGATTTGCTGGTCGCCCAGCAGAATGAGTTGAAATAACCGGTAACGTGCCCCGCAAAAAGCCAAACAGAACGCCCGCAGAATGCCAAAAAGAGCATCCTGCGGGCGTTTGTCGCAAAAAAGTGTGATGGATTACAGCTGCTCAACCGCAGTGGAAATAGGTTTTGACCAGTTCCAGTATCTTTGCCTGATCGCCGCCGATGTCCTGACGGAGAGTGCGGTCGTTGAATTTCTGCAGTGTTGAAATGATACCGTCGAGCATTGCCGGGGCAAACACATCTTTGGCTTCATAAACTGCACGCTGGGCGGCAAGGCAGTCCGCAGAAGCGGCACAACTGTCGGGCAGCACGCTCAAAGAGTTGAGCAGCGCGGCGTTTTCCTCTTTATGGATATTGACATTGACATAGGTTTTTTCCGCGATTTCCAGAGCGTCGGCGCGTTCAAAACCGTAACGGCAGGCTACTGCCAGACCGGCAAGCAGCAGATAGACATCGGCAGAGCCGTCCGGAGAACGCATTTCGACAGTCTGTTTCTGCGAAGTATCGAATTTTTCCGCGGTTTCCAACGGATTGACCTGACTGCACAAATCTTTTTTGCTTGTCCAGCCCAGCGGCACGCGCACCAGCACTGAACGGTTGCGGTCGCCCCAGCAGACGTTGGTCGGAGCTTCCTGATGCGGCACCAGCCGGAAATAGCTTGTGGGATTGGTATTGCCGAAAGCGGTTATTGACGGGGCAAGTTCCATCATACCGGCAATGGCGCGGCGGGCAGTGTCGGAAAGCACTCCGTTGTCGAGCATCTGATTTTTGCCGTCTTTCATCACCCGGAAGTGGATGTGCATACCCGAACCGGCTTTACCGGTGGTGATTTTGGGGGCAAAGGTGATATCCAGTCCGCAGCGGTAAGCCAGATTGCGGATTATCCATTTGGCGACCATCAGCTGTTCGGCGGCGAGTTCTGCGTTGACCGGGAGAAATTCGATTTCGTTCTGCTCATAGATTTTGCCGTCCAGCGCGAAGTTGCCGACTTCGCTGTGGCCGTATTTGATCTGCCCGCCGGCTTTGGCGATATAATTCATGCAGAGCTGACGGAATTCGCCGAATTTGGCATAAGGTGCGGATTCGTGATAGCCTTTCTGATCGACAGCGGCGAAACAGCCGTCATCTTCAGAAATGACATAGTATTCCAGCTCACCCATCGCCTGAAATTCCATGCCGGTACTTTCCCTGAAAGCTTCACACGCTTTGTGCAGAGTGTATTCAGGTGAACTTGCCAGCGGGTCGCCGTCTTTGTTGAAAAACGAACAGAGGAAGTTCACTGTCGGCAGTTCGCTGAAAGGGTCAAGATATGCCGTACGGAAACGGGGAACCACATAGAGGTCGCTGTTGCCGGCTTCAATAAAGGGGAACAAACTGGAGCCGTCCACTCTTTCGCCGCATGAGAGTATCTCGTTGAGATATTCAGCATCGTTGATGACGAAATTCAGAGTTTTCAATCTGCCGTCAGCGGCGGGATACTGGAAATTGATGTGCCGTATCTCCTCATCCCGGATAAAGTTGATGATGTCATTTTTGGTAAAGTTTTCCGGAAGTTTGCCGATTTTTGCGGCAAGAGCGTTGCTGTTGTAATCGATAACCATAAAAAACCTCGCTTGTGAAATATGATTTCAGTATTCTGATAAGATAACCCGTGAAACCGTTTTTGTCAAGCGTTGCAGAACTGAAGAATGACAGAAACGGGGCAATTAGTGGCATTCTTTTCCGGGAGAGGGAGTTCCGCTCTTGAAAGATACCGGGAAACATTTATATTGTCTGCCGTAGAGAAAGAGAAAAACGGGGCAGACTATGCAAAAAAACATACCGGTATTCAATTCTGATGATGCGGCTTTTTTTGACCGGCAGTACCTTGTTTCAGAGACAGAACAGCTGATATTGAAATTTCCGGATTCAGATACCGATCTGCCGCAAAATTCCCTGGTGCTTGTTTCTTTACTGCAGAAAGCCAATCCGGGCGATGCCGTCGCCGTTGCCACGGTAAAAGGCAGGGCGGTCACGGGTTTTTACCGCCGTTACGGGGATGAATCCGCAGTGGAAAGTTTGAATCACCGCGAACGTTTGCGGTGGAAAGTCGCTGATGAATCCGCTTTCATCCGCTGGATATTGCCGGTGCTGAAAGTCGGAACACTCTGCGTTACTGCAAAGAAACCAAGAGGTGATTTCAAAAGTAATTCAAGATTTTTTGAGGAGTTTTGAAATTGCCTCTCAAGAAATAAGTTTGCCAAAACCGTATTTTGCCGGTATATTATTGTGATTGCAACCGGCTTGCCGGGGCATAGCCTTGTGCGGCGACCGGTGGATGGTATAACAACAAATGAAACAATAATAAATTATGAGTAAAAGTTCAATATTCACAGCAGACTATCCGGTACAGCTTTTTGATTTGGCACCGGATGCCCGTATCCGCAGTTATACCCTTTTCAATTATCTGCAGGATGCCGCCGGCAGACACGCCGACGAACTCGGTTTCGGACTGCGGCAGCTGCGTGACAGTGATTTGAGCTGGGTGCTTGCCCGGATAAGATTCCGCATGGATGAATTTCCGGAATACGGCGATATACTGCGGATAACCACCTATCCCAGCGGATTTGACCGGCTCTTTGCCTACCGCCAGTTCCGTCTGGAATCGGCACTTTCCGGAAAGTTTTTCGGCGTGGCGGGCAGTGCGTGGCTGACGCTGAATCCGGAAAATTTCCGCCCGGTATCACCGGCAAAATATTTGAGCGGGCTCGACCACCGGGTGCATGACGGAGAAATATATTTTCAGGGCGACACTCTGGGGAAGATCCGCAATGACAGTGAAACCGTTTTGCCGCTTGAGCACCGGATTTCCGCCGCACAGATAGATTACAACCGCCATCTGAATAACGCTTACTATGCCATGTTTGCCGAAGATTGGCTCGGTGAAAAAACTCAATCCCTCGTCCGGATGCAGGAAATTCAGGTAAATTTCAACCTGACAACCCAATTCCGCGAAACACTGGTATGCCGCGGAGCTGTCACAGAAAACAACTCTTTTTATATCACCGGCGAACAGCAAAACGGCGGCAGAAACGCATTTCAGGCGCAGGGAGTTTTTTCCATACTTGAAGTGTAAACTGCGCCTGTTCAGATATGAAAAAAACCGGAGGGCGGGATTTTTCCTGCCTCTCCGGTTTTGTCTTTATCGGTTTGTTTTACGCTTTTGCGAGCATGGTCAGTTTGTTGTCTTTGAGTTCCAGTTTGAAGTCTTTTCCGGTGTACACACCGTTGTCATCAAACGTCAGTTGACTGCCGCCGATGAAAAATTCCGCCTGGGTGAGATTTTCCAACGAAATCCCGCTCAAAACATCCCAACTTTCGCCGTCAAAACCGTCGGTTCCGAGTTCCAGACAGACATCCATGCCGGTAAATTCGGCACTCCCGAGCGTCAGGGTTTTGCCTTCGGCGATGGTGAGTTTGTCCACGCTGTCAAGCATTCCGACGGTGAGACCGGAGTTGACCACAAGTTCGGTACGGCCCGCGTTTTCGAGCCGGACACCGTAACCGTTTTTGCCGCTGATACGCGAAATCGTGCCGTCAGCTTCGCTTTCAATGGTGACGACCACCGCGCCGGTGACAACACTCTTGTTGTATCTGCCGCCCATGAATATCTCGCCGACGTCGCCGCCGTCAACGGTGATGGTGACATCTTTAATCGTTTCATCGACCTTGCCGAAAACTTCGGTGTTACCGACTTTGGCGTTGCCGCCACCGGCGTAAACGATTCCGACCTGCGCGCCGGAGTTAATGGCAATGCTTACCGTGCCGACATCGCTTTTGCCGCCGGTCTGTGCCCAGCCGCCGCCGAGGATGCGGTCAACTTTGGCGTTGGCAACCGAAATCGAAACGTTCCCGACATACGCTTTGCCGCCCTGACAGGCGAATACACCGCCGTAAACCGCGCCTTTGATTTCCACTCCGCCGTTGATGACGACTATGTTTTCGTTGACCTTGTAATCATAGCCGGTGCTGGCGGTTTTGCCTTCACCGATGCCGTTGACGTAACCGGCGGAGTAGACCGCCACGCCGGGGTCGGTCTTGGTGCCGGTTTTTGCAAAAGTGCCGCCTGAAATCGTCAGACTGACCTTCGCGGTCGTGTGAGTGACATTCAGCGCATTTTCGTTGACATCCACACGGCTGCCGCCGACAATGTTGTGGTTGAACGTGCCGCCGGCAACGGTCAGATTGCTTTCGCCGAGGTCGGTTGCGGATTCCTTTTCTTTCACAAAGATGCCGCCGTAGAGGATTTGTTTGACTTCAGTTGTGCCGCTGACGGTGATGTCGGTTTTTGCCGCCGAAACCAAGCCGCCGCCGTAGAGGTTATTGTTGAAAGTTCCTGCCGTGACAGTGGATTTGATAACACTGTCCGTGCCGGAAGCACTCCCCGCCCGGACAGTCGCACCGTATGTCGCGTCAACAGCGATATTCACCACCACATCTTTGCCGTCGCCTTTGCCGAGGTTGCCGGAAGTGCCGTCTGCCACGATAACATTCTGCTTCAGCACGAGGTCACTGCCGACGATTTCCAAGTAAAGCGCATCGCCGCCATTGACTTTGTCATCAATTCCGAGCTTGCCTGTAACTCCGGTGGCAACGACGGTGTCACTGCCGGAGTAAAGTGCACCGTCAATGGTAATGGCGACCTGTTCCACACTCAAAGCCGCAAAGTTGACCTTGGCACCGTTGAATGTCATGGAGTTGTCTGTTCCGCTGAAAGTTATATTGTTGACAGTGATCGTTTCCGTGTTGTTGAAAGTGAATCTGGCATTTTCAGCATATACCTCTCCGCCGCCGGTAATCGAAGCGTTGAGTTCAATATCGTTCTTGAAAGTGATTTCAGTATTTGCCACAACATGGATGGTGTCTGTGGCGGTTTTGAATTGAACGGAATCCACTGTGACATTTGCATACATGCCTGAATCGGCATCTGCAAACATTTTGATCGCACCGGCATTGCCGTCAAAAGTGACATTTTTCAATTCAAGCTCACCTTTGGCTTCAACGGCAGCTTTTGTATTGTTTTCTTTGAACAGAGCATCATGGATAAAACCGTTGAATTTCAATCCGCTGATACCGCCTTTATTGCCGTAAAACACATTCCGGAGCGTTTCGCCGTTTTCATTTTTAAGACCGGAAATTTCCAGTTTGCCCCATTCTCTGATATAAATGACGCAACTGTAACCGGAGTCATTGTTTTCGGCGAAGGTGCTTCCTTTTATGACAATGACATCATTTGCGCTGTCGGAAAATATCGCACCGCCGCGCGAACCGGTCAGGGTCTGATTGCCGGTAAAAGTACATCCGGTAAATTCGGCGCGGCAATCATCCAGCGCGACTGCACCGCCGCCATACATGCCGCTTGCTGAATTACAGGCGTTCCCGGCAAAGAGAGTGTCGCTGACTTTCAGAGTGCCGACGGCATAAATCGCACCGCCGTACTGGTTTTTAGAACCGTCACCGGCTGTATTGCCGGCAAATATCGCACCGTTGACCGTAAGTGTACCGGTACTGCTGATCGCGCCTCCGCTGTTGCCGGCAGCAGAACTGAAGTTTTTGATGCTGACATTATTCAACGTCAGAGTGTTTGCGGAATTGACGGTCATGAAGCGTTCATTTTTATCACTGCCGCTGAAAATGACCTGTTTGCCGTCCTCTGCCGCGATGGAAAGGTTGTTGCTGCCGTCAAGGACACCGCCGCTGAAAGAGCTGATATTGGCAACATTTTCAGTAAATATACTGCCGGCGAAAGTAATACCGGTCAGCTTTTTGGCTTTGGCATAAGCAAAAGCTTCACCGAAGCCGGTCAGCGTGTCGTCAGCATTATCAGTCAGCGCGTTTACTGCGACAGTAAGCTGGGAGACCGTAAAGCCGGTATCACTCAATTTGACGGTGAAAGTCCCGTTTTCATTTGCGAAACTCACTCCGTCGGCACCGACAGTTTTATTATTGACGGTCAGAGTACCCATTTCAGAGATCCCGGAAACCGTAAAGCCGGCGGAGATATTTCCGGCAATCATCATTGACACTCCGGCAAGTTTCTGCCCGTTAAATGCAACATCCGCACCGCCGAATGTCACGGAGTTGTCTGTTCCGCTGAAAGTTATATTGTTGACAGTGATCGTTTCCGTGTTGTTGAAAGTGAATCTGGCATTTTCAGCATATACCTCTCCGCCGCCGGTAATCGAAGCGTTGAGTTCAATGTCGTTTTTGAAAGTGATTTTTGTCACTTTGCCCGCAGTACTGTTTTTCCCGGTGATTTTGTCCAGAGCAGTCAGGAATTTGCTGTTTGAAACCGTAACTGTCGCACCGGAAAAATTGATCGCTCCGGCAGCATTGTTGCTGAACGTCGCCCCGTTGAGTTCTGCGTATGCGCTGTATGCGCCGTTTTCCACTGCAACAACAGCCCAATTTTCTCTGGTGTTTTTGAAAATCGTATCGGATACCGTCACATTGACTGCCAATCCGCCGATAACACCTATATTATTGTCGAATACGGTGTAAACCTTTTTTCCATCCTCATCCGTTGCGGCGGAAATATTGATTTTGCCGGAACCGGAAACGGCATTGTAAATAACATTTTTATTTTCATCCGGACCATTGCCGTAAAATGTACTGCCGCTGATATTCAGTGTCGCGTTGCTGACCAGAAAAACACTGCCGCGTCCTTTTTTGTTGGCGTTGCCGTCACTTCCGGCGTGATCCGGATGTCTGGTAAAACTGTTGCCGGTAAAACAGCTCTTTTCGACCGTGGTAACTGCTCCGCTGCGGGTCGAAATGATCCCGCCCGTGCCGCTCTGATTGGTAATGAAAGTATTGCAGTCAAAACGTGAATTTCGGATCGTTACCGTACTGCCGGAGTTGAGATTGTCGATCACACCGCCATTGCTGGATGCCCATGTGCCGCCGGTGTTGCCATTGAACACAACATTGTTTATTTCCAGAGTGCCTTCGTTGTGGATGGCTCCTCCGTTGCCGGCAGAGAAGTAATATTTTTCGATGCAGAGATTATTCAACGTCAGAGTGTTTGCGGAATTGACGGTCATAAAACGTTCATCTTTGCCACTGCCGCTGAAAACGACCTGTTTACCGTCCTCTGCCGCGATGGAAAGGTTATTACCGCCGTCAAGGATACCGCTGAAACCGGAAATCCCGGCAGTATTCCCGGTAAATATACTGTCGGCGAAAGCAATATCGGTCAGCTTTGCCGTTTTGGCTTCAGCAAAGGCTTCACCGAAGCCGGTCAGGGTGTCGTCAGCGTTATCCGTCAGCGCATTGACCTGAATGCCATATTGCTTTACCGCAAATCCGTCACCGGTCAGTGAGGTGATAAAATATTTGTTGCCGTTTTGGAATCTTTCTCCGTTTTCACCGACCGTTTTGCCGTTGACCGTCAGAGTGCCCATTTGAGTGACCCCGGTCACGGCAAAATTGCCGGCTACTTTGGAAGCATCAAACGAGAGCGTGACCCCGGTCAGATCCTGATTGGTGAAGTTCACACCGGAGTTATTGACCAGAAAGATGTTATTGCTTTCAGCAATGCTGAAAGCAAGTGTTGCAACACTTACCGGCGCGGCAAAGGTCAATTCCGCATTTTCCGCCACGGTTACAATACCGTTGCCGCCTTTGACTATATCGCCGTTGAACTCCAGTTTCCCCTGCAAAGTCAGACTTCCTGCGGCATAAACCGTATCTGCAGCAGTGGCAAAGGTCGCACCGTTGAGCGTGAGCTGTGCGTTGTCAGCGACATACAGAGCACCGCCTTTGGTCGCCGTGTTGTTTGAGAAAAAGATGTTTTTCAGCGTCGCTGCGCCGGTATCCATATAGACCGCACCGCCGTTGCCGAATGAGCTGTTTGACGAAACCGCTTTGTTTTCAGTAAATTCAGCGTTTTCAAGTTGCAGTTGTTCCAGTGAGGTGCCTGCAAAATAGATCGCTCCGCCGTTGCAGGCGGTGTTGCCGCTGAAAGTCGCTCCGGTAATATTGGCGGTACTGCCGAGCCAGAGTGCTCCGCCGTAGTTGCTTTGCGCCAGGTTTTTGGAGAATAATACACTGCCGGCTGTCAATTCAGATATGGTGGTGATTTCGCCCTTTGTTTCCGCCGCCGTTTTCGCGGCACTGGAATCCTCTGCCGTATACAACCCTGACATGTCAGCTTTTGTTCGCGCCGCCGCCGCTTCTGCCGTTGCGCGTGTATAAAATTCTGTCACCGCATAATACAGCTTGTTGTCGCTGACAAACCAGCATTTCACAAAATATTGTGTTCTCAGATAAATCGCACCGCCCCGGTCGTTGGCGACATTGCCGGAAAATTCCGAAGAGGTGATATTGAGATATCTGTTGCCGAAAACCGCACCGCCGCCGCTGCTTGTGTTATTTGCCGTATTGCCGGAAAACGTTGAGCCGCTTATTTCAAAAGTGCCCTTATTGGCTGCGATCGCACCGCCGCCGGTCGTGGATGCTGCCAGGTTGCGGTCAAATATTGAATCTCTGATAATGACTTCTCCGGTCTCTTGAGATGAAAAGGCTCCGCCGGTAGTCCCTTGATTCCGGGTAAAAGTTGAACCGCTGACATTGATTTTGCCGGAGGCATTGTATTGGTGGATACCGCCGCTGTAATTGTTTGAGAGATTGTTGTAAAATGTTGAACCGGTCACAGTAAGCACCCCGGATGAATACATGCAGACAATACCGCGGGATGAGGTACTGTTGCCGGAAAAATACACTCTGTTCAGCGTTGCACGCCAGGAGTTGTCAATGGTTATGACTGCGCCGCGGTGCAAATTACTGCCGTTGACAATCGGTTTGATATTAACAAATGAGCTGTCGGTAACAATGGCATTACCGCTTGCGGCAGAATTTGTGAGGTTGAGAGTTAAAAATCCTGCGTTCGCTGTGACATGAGCAATAGAAACACTTTCAGAATCGCCGTCAACATCAAAGCCTTTAATAACAACAGCTGTATCGTTTCCGGCATTCAGCGGCAGAGTATCTCCGGCGACAGTACCGGTATATTTGATGTCATTGACGGTAATACTGATTGTAGAACCTATTAAAATTTCCTCTGTGAGCGGACAGTAAAACTTGACATTCTGAATTTCCTGTGTCATTTGCCACCTCTACCTATAGTGTTTTGTATTAATGAATTATAAACATTTGCCGCTAATATAGCACGCATTGAGCGGATATTCAATGGCTGCAATCAAAAAAACTTTTTCGCAAAATCCGCATATTTTCATTTGATTTTCTTTGCCAGCGGGTATATATTATGGGAAACTGCTTTAATGCGGAGAGATGGTCGAGTGGTCGAAGGCGCCACATTGGAAATGTGGTGTACTGCAAGGTACCGAGGGTTCGAATCCCTCTCTCTCCGCCATTTTTATGCTCAAATTCCGGGTATTTTCCCCGTTTCTTCCCCGTTAAGTTGGTAAAACAGTCTTTTGTGTGCTATATTGTGCCATAATCTGTAAAATCAGGTTATGAGATGAAAACTGTAAGCAGGAACAAAAGTCGCATGAAAAAACTTCAAGGCAAACTCAGACAGAAAGCAAAAGGCGGTAACTATTACTATCGTCTTACTATCGCTAATGGCATCCGCAAAGAGTTTGCTTTAAAAACAGCAGATGAAACTGAAGCAATCCAACGGGCAGAAGAACTGGATTCTATTTACGCTGCTCCCAACATGGAAGTTGCTGTTGCCCAGATCAACGCTATCAAAGGATTTTCAAAGCAAGCTCAGATGCTGTCGCTTGCTGACGGATGGGAGAAATACGAAGTTCATCCGGAACGGGCAACTCCACATACCGTAAGTGAGCAGCTGGCGTATAAAACCACTTATGAAGAGTTCGTTTCTTATGTAACAACTCCGGGCAAGCATACGGTTATAACCTCGATAGCAGAACTTAATAGTGACATCGCCGAAGAATACGCCGCCTATATGCGTACTATTTCTCAAGCAGTAGATACGCATAATCGTAAAATCAAACGGTTACGCAAGATATTCGACTGTTTGAAGGATTATTATTCCGGAGACAACCCTTTTAAGTCTAAAACTCTGTTGAGAAGCACTCGAGAAGAACAGAATACAATCGTCAGACGGCAGGCATTCACCAAAGAACAGGAACAACAGTTAAGAGATGTCCTGTCAGATGCTCAATATAAAGTAATGAATAAGCCGGAAATCCGGGTGATTTATTACTTGGGTATGTTCACCGGTCAACGGTTAAAGGACTGTGTATTGCTGCAGTGGCAGAATATAGATATGGAACATCAACGCATCTATGTCAAGCAATTCAAGACCGGCAAAGAAGTGACTATCCCGATGGCCAAAGAGCTATTTCAACTCTTGACAGAAGCCATGGAATGGCGAGAGAATCAATACGTATGTCCCAAATCAGCTGCCAGATACAATAAACTTAACCGTGAAGGAAAAAATGTCGGTAATAACCTTGTGAATATAGATGTATTACGGGTAATCCGCTGGATCGGACTTGAGCCGTCTATATCCGTCCCCGGACGTAATAAAAAGATGACCGTGTACGGATTCCACTCATTGCGCCACAGTTTTGCCAGTTTCTGCGCTGAAGCAGGAGTACCTAAAGCGGTATTGCTATCCATTCTTGGTACAGACAGCGACATTGCCGACAAGTACTACACTCATGTTGGCGAAGATGCCCAGCAGTTGGCTATC
>JAZNAR010000055.1:0-3341 GCA_045586645.1 Victivallaceae bacterium | reverse complement strand
TGTGAATGTGAAAGTTTCTTCCCCGGTCGAACTCCGCAGTATCGAAATCATCAGCGGCGACAATCTTGTCGTTTACAGCCACGATAATGAGGGCGGTTCCAAATTCCGCGAGAGTGCCGACCGTGCGGCGTTCCGGATTTCACTTCAGGGGGTGCCGATGTCCCCGCTGAAACTCACCGGCAGTGTGAAACTTGTCAACATGCCCGAAGTCGCAGTTTATCCGGCAGTCGGTAAATCTTCATGGCGCGGCAATAAAAATATATGGAAATTGAATGATTTTAATGTGATAATCCGTCCGGTTCACCGTTTCATTTCCATCCCGCGCAAGGATTTGGCAAATGCGGCAGTTGAAATAGATTTGCCCGGATTGACTGCGGAAAAAACCGTTGTCAAACTTGCTGACGTGCAGAAACTCGGCAGCTACGGCATCAGCGGCAAGCACAGCTCCCAGCTGGTCATTGTCCGCAATAATTTGCAGGAGCAGATGCCGGATGTGCTGGGCGGTAAAGAGTATGAATTTTCTGCGCCGGTGCGTCTGGATTTGCCGGAAGCTGGATTTCTGGTGCAGGTGATAGACAAAGATTACCGCATTTACCGCAGTAAAAAACTTTCCCCGTTTGTGCCCGGTGAAAAAACAGTAAAATACAATGTTATTTCCGTCGGTCAGAATAAATGTGCGGTCGCTGAAGCCAGCAAGGATTTGCTCAAGCCGGTGACCTATGATTTCTCTGACAGAAACGGTTCTATCATAAAATGTTCCGCCGGCAGCCGCTGGGATGGTATCCTTGCCGGATATGTGCCGATGGCGACCGGTTTCGGGCAGGGGGAAACCGCTTACGGCAGTTCACTGACCCGGGTGTTTTCCCGCGGCATACTTTGCGAAAATGCCGCCCCGTCAAGAGAAAAAATCGACGGTAAAGATGTGCTGGTATTCAAAGGCGGTCAGTATGTCTCTCTGCCGATGGGTATAATACCGCCATTCGGCAGTTACGAGATAGAAATGGATATTTATGTGGAAAAAAACGGCACTCCGGTGCAGACACTGTTGACCGGTACGTTTACCTCATTTACGTTCCAGCTGGTCGACCGTATCCCGACCGTGCATATATATTGTAATGATTTGCCGACCGGAGCATTGCAGCGCGCCACCGGACCGCGTTTGAAACCATGGCAGTGGAACAAGGTGAAAATCCGTTTCGACCAGAATGAGCTGTGCGTTACTGTGAATGGCAAATCCGGAGAAAAAGTACCGGCATACGGCTATCAGCGTTATCCGCGGGCGACAGCGTTGGGTGCTTCGGAACGGGGTGAGTTTTTCTACGGCAAACTCCGGGATTTCCGGATTACACCGTATGTGTCAAAATAATAAAAATAATCAACTTTTAACCTGAAAGGAGTTGAAAATGAAAAAAATCTTTTTGTTGGGCGCAATGTGTGCGTTTTCTGCGGTGTTTGCAGAAGTGTTGTGGGAAGCAAAATCGGTTCGTGATTTTGAAAACCGCCGTCCGGTCAAAGCGCAGGAAGACGGTTCCTATCTGGTGAAAAAAAGTGCCTGGGTCGTCGGCAAACCGCTTTTTCCCACCGACCCGTCAAAACGTTATCGCGTCAGCTGTGAGGTCAGGGCATTGAATGACAAAGCTGCCGCTGTTAAGATCCGCCTCGGTGTGACTCCCCGTGATGTCAACAAACGCGGTGCCGGTGTCAGCGGTGTGAAACCGTATGCCGGAACTGAAACGGAAGTCGTTGCTCCGGTGGCAAAAGGCGATAAAGTCATCAAAGTCAAAGATGCTTCCAAATGGATAAAAAACAAACCGGTCATTCTCGTTTATGATGCCGACCCGAGCGGACAGATGCGGGACATCCCCAATTTTGATTTTGTCAGCGGCCGTCCGGTGAAATGGGAACTCAAAGGCGATGTGTGGGAAGTTACTCTCAACCGTGCTGCCAACGTCGAACTCTCCGCCGGAACTGTTATCCGTCTGCATCAGGATGCCCGTGCCGCGATTTTCAGCAACAGCAAAGCTCTTTCCAAAGAGTGGAAAAGCTATGAGTTCATTCTCGAACCCGGGATTTCCAAAGATGGCAGCCGCAGCAACCAGATTTTCCCCGGAGTGGCATTTATTGCGCCGCTGGTCACTCTGCCGCCGGACAGTGAGTTCCGTAATTATAAATTTGAGGTCGTTGAATGAAAAAATTTGCACTTCTGACCTTGAGTCTGCTTTTTGCCGGTCAGGTGTGGGCAAATTCCATGCCTGACGCCGAGGCGGCAAAGTATCTCAAAACCCTTGCCGAAAAAGGGAAAAATTATCAACGCCGCACTGATAAGACCAGGTTTTTCAGCCGCGCCCAGCTCAAATACGGTCTGGAACGCAACGATTATCTGCGCCGCTGGTGCGACCGGCCGCTGATGCAGGAAACAGGTTTTGCCAAAAGCGGTGAATTCAGCGTGAGCAGCACCGGCTCTTATTCGGAAAAAGGTTTTATCAACCGCAAAACTTATATTACAGAGTCCAATCTGCTGAAAAAATTCAACTTCACCGGTTTTGCATTTTTTCCGGAATTGACCGGCAGACCGGATATCTACAATCATGCCGGCAAACCCGGAACCGGTGATATCGTATTGCTGCCGGAGTTTTTCTTTCAGTTCAAAGAGCTGACGATGGATGAGCTTGAAGCGCGCGCCAAAGTCGCGGAAAGGGCATTGAAAAGTCCGCATACATTCAGGATCGACGGCAAAGTCGTTATCACCAGTTATCCCTGTACCATGGATAACGGTCTGCCATTCTGGATCAAACTCAAAGCTGCATTGAAAGAGAAATTCGGCGATAAATTTATCATCATGCCGTGGATGCCGCTGGATTACGGGATGCGTCCCACCGGCAAAAACAAAACCTGGAGCAAAGCCGATATTGTCAAAATGGAAAACCGCCTGCGGACATTCCTGCGCGAACTTGACGGATTCTATTACAATACTCCGCCGTTTGCCAACCGCCGCTATCACTGGGAATTTGACCGCGAAGTGGCGATCCCGATAATCCATTCGGTGATGAGTGAACCGGAATTTCAAAACAAATATCTTGCATGGGGCACCAAAGTCGGTCACATGAATTGCCATGTGCAGTCCTATGGGGTTGACGCATTCAACACCGACACGCTGCGCGGTTCTGTCGGCGCGGCGGTGCTCGCCAAAGCGGATATCGTCAACTGTGTGGAGTGGGATGAGGAAAACGAAAACACCTCGTTCCGCCCGATGACGATGACCGGTTTTTCCACGCTCCGCATCTGTCGCGCGTTTGAACAGCTTGCCAACGGGGGCAAATTTTCGCCGCTTGCCGGAGATG
>JAZNAR010000054.1:0-4787 GCA_045586645.1 Victivallaceae bacterium | reverse complement strand
GGATGTCGTTATAATTACTGCCCAAACCGATGGGGTCGGTACTGTAATTTTTGAAGATGGGAAATGTTATGCCGTAAAGAGCGTCGATACTGCCATATTTTACCGCTGTTTTCCGGAGGTGTTCGCCAAATTTCCTCCGGTCAGGATTGCTTCTGGACATCGCCGCCCAGATGGATGCTCCGGCGATATTGCCCATGATGCGGGTCTTTTCAAAATAACAGTTTTTCAGCGGCTGTTTGCCTTTGAGATTGATTTTCTGATTGATTACTCTGCCTTGGTAATTCCAGGTTTTCAAGGTAACAGAACGCTGATTGCCGACCGGCGGAACCAGCATTTTGCGCCAAACTCCACGGAACTCTTCGCTGTGAAAGCGGCTCCCCGGAAAACTGTCGTTGTATCCGGCAAGCATCCGGTCAAAATATTTTGCTGTCTTTTGGTAATCAATGCTTTGACCGCAGTATCCCCGGCTGTTAACCAGATAAAGCAATATCGCAGCAAAATGGTTGCGGGAACTTAACTCTTCAGCCATTTGCAAGGCTTCAGTTGTCTTGCCGTCATAGAGTTTTTGAGCAACCGGAAGATATTCTTCCAATTCAGCGTTGCGGTCATTGGCAAATGCCGGAGCCATGCACAAAATTGCGAGGATGGTCAATAATAACTTTTTCATTTTTTCTTTTTTATCTCCCGGTAAAATACTCTTTTGATATATTTTTTATATTCTTGTTTCCCATCGCTTTCAAAGTCGATCCGGCGGCAGTTGTAAGGCAAACGCATAATTGGAGTTCCATCCGGCAGATAGCCGCCAGCTTTATTCAGCGGACGGTCGTTTTTATCAAAAATCCCCGTACTCCATCCCCACACCATGAGGTCGAGAGCGACCACATATTCAAAGTATTCCGGAATCGCCGGCGGATTTAAGTACAGAGAGATTTTCTGATTACCATTGGAGGGCTTTTTATCAAAGCGCAGTTGATTATTTTCGATAGCGGCATCAAACAACGCAGGGAAATCCGCTTCGATATGGGAAACGAATTTTTCTACGGGGATGGCAATTTCCTGCGGCTCAACTTTTTTTACCGGAGTTGGCTTGGGGGCAACTTTGGGGGGAGAAACGGGAGTAGCCAACTCTTTTTTCAATGCGGCACGTTCGGCATCTTTTGCCTTGTCCGCCTTTAATTCATCCAACAGCCATGTTGTGGTGGAAACCTCTTTTCTGCCATAAACGAGCAGTGGAGCGGCGGCAGAAATAGTGATGTTGCTCAAAGCGATCCCGGAGGATTTTTCTTTCAGATAGAAAGTTGTAAAAAAGCGGAATGTGGGAACTTGTTCATCGCAAAAAATACACTTCAACTGTTCGGGGGTGATATTGAAATCCACGCTCAAAGATTTTTTGCCGCTTACCGAAAAATCTTTGTCTAAAAACAGATCTTCAGATTTTCCGGTGCAGTTATCTTCGCGGAAATGGTATCCGTACATTACTACCTTGACAACTCCGCGTGAGGCGGCTCCACTCAATGCTTGAGCGGTGAAACTTATCCGTAAAAGCCCCGGACGGGCTTTGGTACTTCCGGAGTAAGATTGGATACCGTAAAGCAGATGTTTGAGGAAAATTGTACTGTCTTTGACATCAATAAAGTCGCGCAACGGCTCCTCTGCCCGGCGTCCGGAAACTGCCGGGATGGGATTCATGTTAAGAGTCCAATTTTCAACCGGAATAATCTCTGCCGACAGTTGAAACACTGTCAGCAGAAATCCGGATATCACCAACAAAACAGAGCGCATCAGCAAATCCGTCCTGTTATTTCATCACCGGGAAAAAGTCCCCGGCAAGTTTCAACGCGGTCTGGGCAATGGCTTCTTTGGCGGCAATCGGGTAAGAGGCTCCCGCCAGAGTTTCTCTTGCCGCGCCGGTGGCAAGAAGCTTTTTATCTTTGTTGTAAATCGAAAGTTCCAAGCGGGCAGCTGCCGAGGTGAATTTGTGATAATTTCCGGCATTGGCGGCAATGGCTTCGCCGATAACTGCATAGTCCGCTTCATTCCGGGTGTTCACCACTTGAAAATCCAGCGCCAGCAAAAGTTTTTTCAATTCAGTTTCCGCAGCTGGGTCAGGCACACTTACAGCAATATCTTCTTTGACCTTTACAAAAACCTTGCGCTGTTTGCCTTGGACGATTTTTTTCAACCGGCTCAAAACATCTTCTTTATTCTGCTCTTTGGGCAGAAGTTTGGCACTTTGTTTTTCCAGAATAGCGGAAACTTTCGGAGCAAGCATCGGCACAAGGGCGGTAAAATCTTCTGTTCCGCTGGCACTTGCGCCAAGAACACGGCTGGTTTCAGTTCCGATGATCTTTACAATGACAAAATTTTTACTGCCGGATTTGAAAAGAGAACCGGTGATAAGGATTTTGGCTCCGATGAAGCGGCCGAGTTTCACCTGACTGTCTTTACTGGTCAAACCGGTTGCGGAAAGCTGCAATTCATTGAGAGCAGCATTAAGTTCAGCACGTTCAACCATATCGGCATTGCCGGATTCCATCAACGCGATATTCAAAAGTTCGGCGACGGACTTGCCCATATCGGTGGAAGCAGCTTGACGATCGCGGGACTCAAACGGCAATACCGCAACAGTCGGCACGACAACGACCTCTCCGGCAAAAACTCCGAGGGTGAACAGCATTGCTAAAATGGTTATGACTTTCTTCATTTTTCAGCTCCTTTATTATGGATGTTGTTTTCTATAATATATTTTATCAAAAGTACATTTTCAATATTTTTCAAATCAAAATCCGGAGAAAAGACTATCACAACTCTGCCATTTTTTTTGAGCTTCGCATATGTACATTTGCCGTTATTATCAAGAACTTTATCTTTTTCATCGTATAAGACGCTCAAACAGCCTGAATTCTTAGTACGGTGCAGTGAAATCGTTGTCCATTGGCTACCAAGTTTCAAGGGAAAATCTTCTTTACCGGGGAATACAAACATTATCTTTCCTGAAAAATCATCTGCTATATAACTGGAAAAACCTATGTCCTGCCTTGTTTTTTCTTTAAAGATAAAGCCTGCATTTTGTAAAAACTTTTCATATTTCAAGCTCAAACCCAATGCGGTGATCGGAATTCCGGCAAAGAGCCGTGGAGAATAAAAATAAAGTTTCCGTTTTTCAGTTCCGGTTTTCAAGTATGCTTCCAGAATCGCTCCGGCTTGCAATGCCGGAAGCTGAAAATGGATTCTGCCGTCGCCGCTTGCCAGAACTCTGCCGTGTTTGGCAACGATCTGCCATTTGCCATTTCCGGAAAAATCGTAACTTTTCCCCGACCACAAATTCAATACGGCATCATCCGCTCCATGCAGGATCGGTAATGCAAAGGCAAAAATAAGCAGTATGGCAAAATGATGTTTCATGAGTGCATCCTGATGTCTTTACTGTTGTCCACCGGAATTTGGGTATTTATCCTTTTACCCTGAATGAACAAATCCACATCCAGTACCAGCGTCTGACGGTCACTGCGGGAAACGATCACATTTCCGGAAACCCCCGGAGCATTGACGGAAATGGAGTCATTGTCGGCACAGGCGATTTTCAACTCAATATTGTTGGCAAGTTTGACGTTGAGAACATTGGAAGGCCTTTCAGTGTTCATCCGTTCTCCGATCACCAGATCATTGCCGACAAAGAGTACCGCGACCTCGTCCCCGAAGAGCCGCAAAGCTTCCTGCATCGGATCGAAAGACTTTCCCGGAGCATTATTGGTTGCCACGCTTTCGTGTGTTGTTATTTCAGAAGTCGGCACAGCCTTGCCGGACATTGAGGTCAAAGCAAGCACCGTTATTCCGATAACCGCCGCAAAAATTGCCGCATAACGCCAAAAGTGGATTTTTTGCGGACGGTGGTCGATTTTCTCCATGAAACCGGCGATAAAATCCTCTTCACTTTGTCCGAAGTGGTACACCTGATCTTTTTTTTCTTTTAATAATTTTTCAAGAAGTTCTTCATTCATCAGCATTTCTCCTTATGATTTCCCGGAGCATATTCTTTGCCTTGTGTATTCTCTGGTACAAAGTGTTGGGAGAACACCCGAGTATCGGTGACGATTCTTCAATAGTTAAATTGCTCAAAAGGGCAATGTGTATTGTATCCCGGTAAAGTTCCGGCAGTTGAGTAATGGCGGCATCCAGAGCTTCCAATGCGGTATTTTCCTCTGGAGTTTCCGGAGAAAAATATTGCAGAACTTTTTCCCGGTGCGACTTTTTGCGTAAAAAATTATAGCTTTCAGAGATGACTATTTTCACGACCCATGCCGACAGAGCATCTGTTTTTCCGCTGAAGCTGCCGCGTTTGTCCCATGCGCGAAGCAATGCATTCTGCACCACGTCATCGGCATCGGCAGGAGAGTTGACAATATTGACCGCCACCCGACGCAACAGCGGCAGTTTGTTTTTGATCAACTCTGCAAATAAATTTTTGTATATAGCATCCTGCACCGGAAATACTCCATGTTTATTTTGTTTTCACCCCATAAGACGCAGGACGAATGTAATTTCTTATCGCAGTTTGTAAAAAATCAACTTTTTTAATATACAACCTGAAAGATTTTTTTTCAAAAGCCGATAAGAAATCAATACATTAAAGCGTCTTATATTCTGGAAATATCCTTTGCTGAATTGAATTTCATCCGGCAAATGGTATATTATGTTGACGGTGTCTGATCTTGAACTTTATTTTACCGGAGGAGCAAAAATGAAAACATCCCGTCCGTGGTATATGCGGAAAATTGTTCTTCCGG
>JAZNAR010000053.1:0-2841 GCA_045586645.1 Victivallaceae bacterium | reverse complement strand
GTCACGGGAAGAAACAGATGCTTCGGAAGCATACCGGCAGCTCCGCAACTATATGCTGGAAATTCCGTCATTCTTTGTTTACAATGCTTTCTGTGTCATGAGCGATATGGCAGAAACCCGTGTCGGCACGATCACCTCCGGTGAAGATCGTTTTATGCAATGGAAAACCGTTGACGGCGAAACCGAAAGTACTGCCTTTGCCGATTTCAATGTGCTTTTTGAAGGTATGCTGGAAAAACAGCGTTTCTTTGACATTTTGCGGAACTTCATTTGCTACTCGTGCGACAATGGCAATGATGCGAAAATCCTCGCTGGTTATCACCAGTTCTATGCTGTCCGCAAAGCGGTTGTTTCCACTGTTAATGCCACCCAAACCGATGGTCGCGGCGGCGTTTTCTGGCACACGCAGGGCAGCGGTAAATCCCTCTCAATGGTCTTTTATGCCCACTTGCTCCAACAGGAACTCAACAGTCCCACCATCGTGGTTTTGACCGACCGCAACGACCTTGACGATCAGCTCTATGGGCAGTTTTCCAAATGTCAGGAGTTCCTCCGGCAAATTCCGCAACAGGCTTCAAGCCGGGAGAACCTGAAAGAACTTCTTGCCAACCGGGAAGCAAACGGTATTATCTTCACCACCATGCAGAAGTTTGAGGAATCCGGTTCAGCCCTTTCTCAACGGCGCAATATCGTGGTTATGGCTGACGAAGCCCACCGGGGACAGTATGGTTTTGAGAAAATCAACGAGGATGGAAAAATTCATATTGGTACAGCCCGAATCATCCGCGACAGTCTCCCTAATGCCACATTTATCGGTTTCACCGGTACTCCGATCTCACAAAAAGACCGCAACACCCGCGAGGTTTTCGGTGACTATATCGACATTTACGATATGACTCAGGCTGTGGAAGATGGTGCAACCAGACCGGTATTTTACGAAAGCCGCGTGATTCACTTGAACCTTGACCAGAATATCCTGAAGCGGATTGACGCAGAATATGAACTTCTGGCACAAAACGCAGAAGAACACGCCATCGAAAAAAGCAAAAAAGAGCTGGGCCAAATGGAAAGCATCCTCGGAGCTCCACAAACCATAGAAGCTCTCTGCAACGACATTGTGGAGCACTACGAAAACTACCGGGCGCAGGAATTGACCGGCAAAGCCATGATCGTGGCGTATTCCCGCCCGATTGCAATGGATATTTACCGGAAACTTCTGGAAATGCGTCCCGCATGGAATGAAAAAATCGCAGTGGTGATGACCTCCGGCAACGACGATCCCGAAGGATGGCGCAGTATCATCGGCAACAAGGCCCGCAAAGATGAGCTTGCCCGTAAGTTCAAAGATAATGACGATCCGTTGAAAATCGCTATCGTTGTGGATATGTGGCTGACCGGTTTTGACGTCCCATCTCTGGCGACGATGTACGTTTATAAGCCCATGTCCGGACACAATCTCATGCAGGCGATTGCCCGTGTGAACCGTGTGTTCAAAAATAAAGAAGGCGGTCTTGTGGTCGATTACGTCGGCATTGCCAGCGCATTGAAACAGGCGATGAACGACTATTCCAAACGCGACCAGAGCAACTACGGGGATACCGATATTGGCAAGGCTGCGCTCCCCAAATTTCAGGAAAAACTGGAAGTTTGCCGGGATCTCTTTCACGGTTTCGATTATGCCAACTTTATGGACGGAACCGACCTTGAGCGTTCCCAGCTTATCATTGGCGGCGTAAACTCCCTTTCCGATCCGAAAGAACCGAAGAAGAAAGAACTCTTTATCAAAGAAGGTCTGTTGCTTCGGCAGGCGTTGTCCCTTTGTCGCAGCATTGTTCCGCAAAACGAACGTTATGAAGCAGCTTTCTTTGAAGCCGTTAGAACCATGCTGACCCGTATTACCGGCAACCCCAAGCATTTCTCATTGAAGGAGATCAACAAACGGATCAATGAACTGCTGAAACAGAGTATCAAAAGCGACGGCGTTATCAACCTTTTTGCCGATGTAAAAGAAGGTTTTTCGCTCTTTGATCCAAAGTTCCTGGAAGAAATTTCCAAGATGAAGGAAAAGAATGTTGCTATTGAAATCCTGAAAAAATTGATTGCAGAACAGGTTTCGGTCTATCGTCGCACCAATGTTGTCAAATCTGAGCTTTTTTCCGAAAAGCTCCAGCGGGCGATGAACGCTTATCTCAACGGTATGCTGACCAATGAGGAAGTGATCGAAGAACTGAAAAAGATGGCAGCCGAAATCGCCGCAGCAGTTGACAGCAGCAATCAGTTAGGCTTGTCCGTTGAAGAGATCGCTTTCTATGACGCCTTGACCAAACCGCAGGCAGTCAAAGATTTTTATGACAACGATCAGCTGGTGGCGATCACCAAAGAACTGACTGAAATGCTCCGGAGCAACCGTACCGTTGACTGGCAGAAAAAAGAAACAGCAAGAGCAAAAATGCGCTCAATGGTAAAACGCCTGTTGAAAAAATACAAATATCCTCCGGAAGGTCAGGAAGAAGCTCTGGAAACTGTAATCAGCCAGTGCGAAATGTGGACGGATAACAGTATTTAAGGTAGAATGATGAATATTAAAGATTATATTTATGCTTTCAGTCATCTCCAGAAAGGGGTTAGCAAATTTGGACCGGCTCCGCATAAACTGATTTTACTTTTGGCGGTGATTCGGGAAATTGAGGCTGGGCGTATTGTTCAGAACCAAATTGCGATTACCGATGCGTTGATTGAGTCGTTTATGACGGTGTGGAACGAAAATGTTCATTCAGGACATACTGCCACTTTTGCTTTGCCGTTTTTCCATTTGCAGAGCGAAGGCTTCTGGCAGCTTCA
>JAZNAR010000052.1:0-3107 GCA_045586645.1 Victivallaceae bacterium | reverse complement strand
TGTCTATACCGTGGCGGCGAAGTGCCGTCTTGCTCCGTCATCGTGGACGAGCATTTCCATAAAGCCCACAAAGTTTCAGGTGCGCAACTGGGGAAGTCTCGTTACCGGAGTCCGCTCAGCCGAAAACGGTATCATCAAACTTGAGATATCCAATGATGGAACATTCAGCGTGACTGATCTGCGTTCCGGAAGAGTTTACTCCAACCAGAACGAATATCTTATCGACCGCGATTGCGGAGACGGCTGGTATTTTGTCTCTCCGGCGGTCAACCCGACCGTTTGCGGAACCAATGACGTGACAGTCAGACTTCTGCATAATATGAGCGATTACGCTGAGTTTGAAGTCATCAAGCGCTACCGGGTGGCAAAAGAGCTGGTCTGGAAAGGCAGCATAAACGAGTCATACGTCGGAGCTTATGAGAGCGAAGAATATACCACGCTTGAAATAAAAAGTTATATCTCTCTTTCTTCATCAAGCGACAGCGTGAATGTCAGAACCGTGGTGGATAATACCCTCTGCGACGCGAGAGTGCGTTTGAGAGTGCCGACCGGCATCGCGGGAAAATATTTCACAAGTCAGGTTGCGGCGATCCTTGAAAACAACATGGGTCGTCCGCATGGAGACGCTTCGATAAACATCGATGAGCCTGAGGTCATCGAACGCAACTTCGACGGAATTGCCGGAAAACGCGATGAAAAGGGCGGAATCGCTTTTATCTCCAAAGCTGGCTTGCATGAGGTCGCCGGAATTCCGTACAGCAGCGATGAGGCACTTGCGGTCACTCTGTGGAGAAGTTTCCGCCGAACCGTTATGACCAACGGAGAAATCGACGGACAGCTTTTGAAACGCCTTGAATTCAATTATTCGTTGAAGTGTTTTGATGCCAGCGTCTCTTACTCCGATATGGTGCGCGATATGCAGAAAATGCGAGCCGATGTTCCCGGCGATATCATAAAGAGCTGTGCGGTAAAGGAAAAGGATGCCGCTCCGTTCTTTGAGGTCAGCGGAGATCTGCTGCTCTCAGCCTGCAAGCCTGCCTGGAACGCGGAAGAAAACACCATTATCCTGCGTCTTGTGAACTACTCAGACGTTGAGGTCTCTTCAGAGGTCAAGTTTGACAGAAATATCCGCTCCGTGACGCTCTGCCGTCTCGATGAGAGCGAGATCGAAGAGGTCAAGTGTTCCGGAAACACCTTAAAGGCAGCTGCCGGAAAATGGGCGTATGTCACTTACAAGATAGCGTTCTGAAACAAGAGTATTTGATAATAACAACGCTTTGTTCCTTGTATATTATTCCCGGTTATCAAATAGCAGCAGCTCCCTTTGGCGAGAATGGGTATTTTAACTCGTCGGAGCCAAAGGTGAAGAGCTGCTGCTTGACTGATAGCTGAAGTGATGCTATGGTAAAGAGTGTTTTATTTCGGTTGATCACGAAAAAAACACACGGAAGATACAGCATGTTCTGTTCCCTGATCCAATAGATCCATTATCAGGTTATGCGTATCTTCCGTTACCGTGCTCTTCACAAAAGGTCGTAAACACCATCTTGAACATAAAGTTCGTATAGCGGCAAGGATGACCAGTGAGGCACAAAACAAAAATACATCCGGGAGTGAAAAAATGCAAATCCAAAAACAAGAATTATGGGTTGGAATCGATGTCAGTATGAAAAGTTTTCATGCTGCGCTGGACTTTCCGATGTTATTCAGTAATCAGCAAAAAATTCCTGTTTCTGATTTACCAAACCGAGAATTTAAGTTGACCTCAGCCGGAGTCAGAAGTTTTTTGAACTGGATTCAGCTGCAGCAGAGCGATTTTTTTGCTCAATATTCGGATGAAGAACAAAATAATCTCCCTGTTGCTTTTTTAATGGAGGCGACAGGTTTGAGTTCCACTACTTTGAAAAAAATGCTTTATGCTTCAGTTTCCGACGCTAAGGTTATTGTTGCTAATCCAGAGCCAATCAAGGCATTCCGTATTTCTTTGAATATCAAGAATAAAACTGATAAAAGCGATGCTCAAGTGATTGCCCGCTATGGTCGTGAGCGTTCGCCTGACCCAAAAACGGAAATGTCGGCAGAAATGGCCAAACTTCGCGAACTTGCACGAACCAGATTATTCTTGAAAGATCAACGGACTGCCATTGACAATCACCATGACAACATTGATTCATCCTTGCCCAAAAGGATGTGTACTGCTGTTGTAAAAGCGATCAATAAAGAAATAGATGGTCTTGATCGGGAAATAGAAAAGATTGTTTCTGATACTCCTGAAATCAAGCATGAAGTTGAAATTATGACAAGTATGCCGGGGATTGGTATTGGTACTGCCGTCGTCTTGCTTTGCGAATTAGGTTCTTTGAAAAACTATCCGACCAGGCAAAAAATAACAGCAATGTGCGGACTTAATCCTGCAAAAAAACAGTCTGGAACCAGTGTTAATTCAACGCGATTAAGCAAGAAAGGGAGTCCTGTAGTCAGAAGATTTCTCTATATGTGTTCCAAAACGGCAGTCCCTCGAATTCCGCTATTGCAAGATTTGTATAACAGGTTACTTGCCAGAGGTAATACCAGAATGCAGGCACGATGTGCGGTGATGAGAAAGATGCTGCTGATCCTCAGAGGTATGGTTATCGCCGATAAAGAATTTGATAAAAATTACAAAAATATTTCAAAATCGGCTTGACTTTAAGCAAACCATCTGATAAGGGCAGGGATCAGGGCGTTAAAAATGTGAATATACCACACTTGATGGATGATTGCAACTCAAGCTGCCATTTTTGTTTAATCTTTATTTGCAGAAGATACATGAACGTGTGGTTGAAATCCCAAAATCGGGTATTGAAAATTCAGAAAATTGATGTATTGTAATGCAAAAACAATTTTTCAGGATGCAATACTGCATTCTGCTTGGTTTAATATAAAGGAGTTTGCTGTGAAAGTATATATTCAAACTGATATTGAGGGTGTTGCTGGATTTTGTTTTTTTGAAAACCGCAAAAACAGCGATGCTGAGTGTATTAAACACCGTTATCGGATGTACCAGCTTTTGACCGACGAAGTCAACGCCGCGGTGAAAGCATGTTTTGATGCCGGAGCCAATGAGG
>JAZNAR010000051.1:0-148912 GCA_045586645.1 Victivallaceae bacterium | reverse complement strand
ACATTCGGCATCGTCGGAGTCGAAGGAACTTACAACTTTGGTGACGCAATCGGTTCAACCGGCTACAAACTGGATTTCAACGAAGACCGCAAAGAAATCAAAATGGTTAAAATTGCAAATGCTTAATAATTAGTGGAGAAGAAAAAAATGGATAAATTCATTTACGAAAGTCCGCAGCTGGAAATCGCCGAATTCGGCGATTTCACCACCGGTGCATCAATAGACGCTGGCGAAGGTCCCGTCCACGGTGCTCCCGGCGAGGACTGATAAAACAAAAACACCGCCCGGAACGTTTTGCCACGCTCCGGGCGGTTTTCTGTAAAACGCTGTTTTACTGTTCCATTTGAGTTCTGCCGGAAAACGCCGCACTGACAGTCGCTCCGTCGGCAAAAGATATATTTGCTCCGGCAGGCAAGCCCAGCGCGGGGCGGGTGAGTTTGACGTCAAGGTCTTTGAGCAGTTCCGCCAGATAAGCCGCAGTGGCTCTGCCTTCCACATCCGGGCTCAATGCGAGGATGACCTCTTTGACCCTGCCGTTTCCGGCACGTTCCCGGAGCAGTGCCAGATTGAGGGCGGAACCGTCTTCGCCATCCAGAGGTGAAAGCCTGCCGCCGAGCACGAGATATTTACCGCGGTAGGAAAGAGCCTTTTCCACAGCGGCAAGCTGCGGCATATTTTCCACGACGCAGAGCATGGAGTCATCCCGGCGCAAATCGGCGCAAATGGCACACTTCTCCCCCCGGGCACAGATCGCCCTGCATTCGGGACAGTGACCGATGTTTTCCGGCAGACGGGCGATATTCAAACCCAGAAGCCGTTGTTTTTCCTCATCCCACTCAAGCAGAGCCAGAACCATCCGTTCTGCGCCGCGTCTGCCGACACCGGGCAGTTGGCGGAAATATTCTATCAATTCTTCAGCGGCTTCCGGATAACGCATTTTTCCCTCATGGTGACAAACTGTTTGCTTATACAGCTAATATAATTCAAAAAAGCTCTCTCTGCAAGGCTCGGGGGCTTGTAAAAACAGAGAAAATGTGTTATATTCCCGAAACCGTTTTGGAGAAGTGTAATGTCCCGGAAGAAAATCATAATTTTACTGCTTGTTATTGCCGCAATTCATGCGGTCATAATTTTCGGTCTGCTGCCGGCAAAAAAGTCCGGCGGCGGAAAAGCTGCGGCAAAACCTGCCCTTGCAGCTGCTGAAAATGCTCCGCTGCCGGCTGCTGTGCCGCCATCGCCGCCGGAAATACAAACTCCGCCGCCACCGCCGGAAGTGGTGTCTGCTGCTCCGGCAGTCAGAAAAATCACACCGTGGGATTACCGTTTCCCTCAAAAACTTCCCGCCGGATTGCAGAAACGCGCCAGACGTGCGCGCAGCGGCATGATCGTTGATTTGTCAAACCGCCGTGTCCTCTGGTCGAAAGAGCCGCGCCGCCCGGTGGCAGTGGCATCGCTCACCAAATTGATGACGGCACTCCTTGTGGCAGAAAAAATGCAGCGTGACCCGGGATTCAAGTGGGATTCACCTGTGAAAATCACCGCCGCCGCCACCGCTGTGGAGCGCAGCTGTGTGCTGGGATTGCAGCAGAACGAGGTGTATACTCTGGAAGAATTGATGCAGTCGATGATGATAAACAGTCACAATGATTCCGCCGCCCAGATCGCAGAAAAGATTTCCGGAAGTGTCCCCGCTTTTGTCGCATTGATGAACCGCCGCGGCAATGAGCTCGGTCTGGCTTCAGTAAAATTCAACAGCCCCAACGGTCTGCCGCAGGGTAAAAAAAGGATAAATTCTTTTGCTTCGGCTTCTGATATCGCCCATATTTGCGAACTTCTTATGGCTTATCCGCATATAATGGAGCTGTGCGTTATGCGTTCAGCTCAAATGCACACCGGGAAAAAGGTTTATTCGCACAATAATCTGTTGCTCGGCCCGACCAAAAAGCGTCCGCAGCGGCGTCAGGTGCCGGGCATTATCGGTTTCAAGACCGGATTCACCAACGCCGCCGGATGTTGTCTGGCATTCGGCGTCAAACGCAATGGCAAAACTGTTATCGGCTGTGTCACCGGATTCCCCAGTGCCGTGGAACGGGATACGTTTTGCCGGGAAATCATAGAATGGGCGTACCGGAAAAAATGAAAAATACAAAAAAACTGAAAATCTGTCATGTCATCACCCGCATGATCGTAGGCGGAGCGCAGGAAAATACTCTGCTGACCATTCGCGGCCATCTGGAAAAAGGTCATGAAGTGGTGCTCGCCACAGGATATTCCCCCGGCAGAGAGGGCAAATTGCTGGAAAATACCGATTTCCCGGATTTTCCGGTGGTGGAATTTCCGGACATGGTGCGGGAAATTTCACCGCTGCACGACCTCAAAGCGTATTTCAAACTCAAGCAGTATTTTGAAAAAGAACGCTTTGATGTCGTTCACACCCACAGTTCCAAAGCCGGTATCATCGGCCGTTTTGCCGCCCGTGCCGCCGGAGTGCCGGTGGTCGTCCACACGGTTCACGGGCAGGCGTTTCATCCCTACCAGAGCAAGTTGAAATACCGTCTCTTTGTCCTGCTGGAAAAACTCGCCGCAGCAAAGTGTGACCGCATTTACGCCGTGGCACAGGCGATGATAGAGCAGTGTGTCAGCAACAATGTCGCCCCCCGGGAAAAATATCAGGTCGTTTACAGCGGCATGGAAACTGCGGATTTCGCCAATGCCCGGCGTGATATGCTGCTGCGGGAAAAACTGGGTATTCCGGAAAACGCCAAAGTTATCGTCACGGTCGCCAGACTTTTCCCGCAAAAAGGGTATGAATATGTTATCCCGGCAGCAGAAAAGGTGCTGGCAGAGTATCCTGATGCCCATTTCCTCTTTGTCGGTGACGGACCGATGTATGATGAATTGCATAGCTATCTGCAGCAGCGCGGGATCGCGGAAAATTTCCATTTTCCGGGATTGATACCTCCGGCGGAAGTGTGCCGTTATCTGGCGCAGGGTGATATGCTCTGGCATCTTTCACTGCATGAAGGTCTGCCCCGGGCGGTAGTTCAGGCACTTGCCACCGGCATCCCGGCGATCGGATTTGCGCTGGATGGTACGCCGGAAGTGGTTTTTGACGGAAAAACCGGATTCCTGACCGCCGCCGAAGATGTTGATGCCGTGGCAGAAAAAACCTTGCTGCTGCTCAATGAACCGGCAAAGGCAGCAGAAATGGGCCGTACCGGCAAAGATATGGTGCTGGAAAAATTCGCCTGGCGGAAAATGAGCGATATTCTCGAAGCAGAATATCTGCGCTTGAGACACAACGCCAAAAGATAAGCAGGCTTTTTTGCAGGGGCTCGCGCCGCCGGTTCAATGTTTTTTACAATTCAATGACCGTTGTACCGGCGGCAATGGCAATATCCCTGCCGTTGAGCCGGAGCGTAAACGGCGCAGAAGCGGTGACTTCGGCGCACCCTTTTTCCGGGTCGGCGACAAGCGAAACAGTTTCATTGCCGATGTGCAGATTTTTTATACCGTTGCGCTTACCGGAGGCAGGTTCCCACACGATGCGGTTTTCCGGGGCATTGACTTCGCGGACACCGAGAATATTCTCTATGAAAAGCGAAATCGGTCCCAATGCACTCCAGCCGCAGAAATCCGGACGTGAAAACCCGCCGACTTTGTTGGTCGAAGGCTTGTCTTCGGTCGGAGAATAGCACTCCCAGATGGTGTGCGGCTCAAAATTTTTCCATGTCCGGTACTGCAGAGCAATCATTTTGCGTGCCACATCGTCGGCAAGCTGCTGTTTGCCGTTCTTTTCCAGACCTTTGACCGTCATGTATACTTTGGGCATCCAGATACCGCCGCGCCAGTAAAAACCATCCGGTGAGAAACGCGGGTCATCCCGGCTGATACTGGGAATGGGCCGCTCCCCGCCGAGTTTTTCCGGAGAGGCGACCGCCGCCGCCATCGCATCGACCTGATGCGGACCGGCAACTTCCGCCAGAAGCGGCCAGAGCGACGCCGGAGTGAGCAGTGAGCAGAAGCCGCTTTCATCAATGAACCGGTCAAGATAAAGTTGGTCTTTTTCCGACCAGAAGCGGTCATTGATAAGTTTTTTCTGCTTTTCGTACTCCATGCGCCACTCATTTGCCAACGCTTCATCCCCCACCGCTCCGGCAAGGCGGGAAATGCAGAGCGCGCTCAACGCCTGCTGGCTGGATATATCCACATAGTATATGGATGAGAAGTCATCATCGCCGCGCGGAGTATTATCCATACCCGCTTTGCCGCCCTGCCATTTGAAGCCTTTGCCCGGAACGAATTCCGCCTGCGTCCGGGTGATGGCGTAATCATAAAGCACCCCCGGAGTACATTCATTGAGCCAGTGATAGTGACGCTGCAGATATTTTTTCTCCAGCAGTACATACTTCACCCGCTCCAGATCGCCGGTGTGTTTAAAATACTCATACTCCGTCCACGCAAAAAGCGGCGGATTGTCGGGTATATGCACTTTCAGCACCATATTTTCCCCGTCGTGCATGACCCGGTAGAAGTTTTCCAGACTCTGGATGCCGGGGAACACCTTTGCCGCATAACGGCAGAACTGCACCATGAAACAGGTATCCCATATCCAGATGCGGTTGATACGGATACCCTCATTCATGTAGGGCGACACCGGTGCGCCGCGGCAGGTGAATATATGAGTCCACGCCGACTGCCACGCGGCATAATAGAGGTCGAGCCACCCGGGATTTTCATCATAGACCGGTTCCGGCACGGCATCCTTGGGCATTTCATCCTGCCGCCAGGAGAAAAGCGGCTCTTTCTTTTTGGATGCCCAGTCGCTGTTGCGGGTCACAACGGCGTAAAAAAGCGGATAGACGGCACCGGATTTTTCCAGACGCACAGAAACAGTTTCCCCGGATTTTTCCAGCGGCATACTGAAACAGCCGTTGTCATCAAATTCCGCATCAATGCGTCTGCCGTCACAGACAAGAGTGAATTTTTTTGTTTCATCTGTTGCGCCGTAAATGAGCAGTTCTCCGCCGCGTTTCAGCTCCATTTCCATAAAACCGTTGGGAAAGACCCGGTTGCCTGCCCAGCGGGCGGGAACGCCGTTGTGCATCACCGCGTGCGAAGCGTGCATATAACGGGCAATGCGCCAGTCAAATGTCATGCCGCCTGCGATAACACCATCCTCACAACCGGCAAGATATTTTTCTTTCGCGGCATATTCCGCCGGAAACTCCGTCAGCAGTTCCTGACAGATCGCTGCCAGCGGTTCAATACAAATTTCCTCAACAGAACGGCGGAACTCTTTGAGCCGGTGTTCCAGACCGTTGACGACTTCACGTTTGACGGTTTCGATTTTGTGTCCGGCAAGGCGTTCAAACTCCCGCATGGATGCCGCGACCTGGGCTTTGAGATGCGGGTGGTCGGGGTATTCCCACTCCATGTCGTCGAAATAATATATCATGCACATTATAAGCTCGCACACCGCCCGGGTGATAACAACGGCATTTTCCCAGAGACGGTGACGGAAGTCATCCGGAGGCAGATTCAAAGTTTTCAGCAGGGCAAGACCTCTTTCAGCCAGAATGACCGCTTTTTCTTTTTCCTCGGCGATGGCACTGCGCCCCGGAGTCATTTTGTCTGTCAGTACAGACCAGATGCCCTTACCGTTTTTCAACGTCCGGCGTCCTTCAGCAAAGAGGGCAAAAACGAATCCGGCTTTGAGATATTTCATCGAATAGTTGCCGTGAAAAAGCACGTGTCCGTCGATGAAATAGGTTTTTGTGACCATCTCCCAGCCGATTTTATCCAGTTCGATCAGCTTTTCACGGATTTCCACCGGGTAATGCTTATCATACCACTCGCGGCGGATTTCATCGGCGGTGATATTTTCATCTGCCAGTGCCCGGTCGTAAGCGTAATAATTGATTTCATAAAGGTCAAAAATGCAGTTGCCGCGCCGGTCAATGCGGATAACACAGCGGTCGGCATCCGCCGCCTGTGCCGCACGGACATAGCGCACGATATGGTCGACATGCTCAAAGGGCATATTGCCCTGACCCATGAACTCGCCGACGCTTTCGCACTCGGCAGAAAGAGTGAAGCCGGCACTTTTGTGCAAAAACGGATTCACCGGCAGAAACGGGTCGAAGTCGTAGGGGGTGATCTTGGTTTCGATCTCAAAAGAGTGTCTGTTGGCAACTTTTTCCGCTCCGGCAAGAATATCCTCGTAATCCTGCGCGATGGAACCGAATGAACGCATGATGAAGCGTTTGCCACGCTTTTCCAGTTCCGAAGCGAAGATCCCGATCACAAAACTCACCACCTCCGCCGGCGGATATTTTTCTGTATCGGAGTTGTGAATGGCGGAAAAATCCGCTTCCGTAAGGGTAAGCACGACCCCGTCCAATTCCGGTACAGCCGCCAGTGCCCGGTCGATTTTGTAACGTATCAAGCCGGCAAAAGCATCGCCGGTAAGATTGAACTCGCCGTTTTCATCCAGCAGAGAAGGGATGTCTTTGAGCAGACCGGGGGGGAGCATCACCTCGCGGTGCCAGAGATAGACCGCTTTGCCTGCAGTGTGGCTTATTGACAAGATTTCATTGAGTTTCTGCCGGTTTTCAGAAACTTTTGCCTGATCCCAGTCCGCAGATGCCGCAGGATATTGCGCATAATCAATCAAACCATCCAGACCGCCGTAAGGAGTGTGACACTCTCCGCAGATCTCAAAACTGTCCACACGATAGTTTTCAGCTTTTTTGACCAGCATCTGCACATATTCCGGGTCAAGCGGCGTCGGGTGCATCAGACTCCAGGTGATTTCAGGTGATTTTGCCATGACATTATTCCCCTTATTATTGCCCCGTTTGTTGTGACAGCAAAATAAAGAAAGCAGGTATTAGTCTCGCGGCGACACGACGTACAGTAAGCTCAAAAGAGAGCCCGATGCAAATATTGTTCCGAGAAGAACCTGCTTTCTGGCGGAGAATATATATCTTCCGCGGCAAAAAATCAAGTCCCGGCGGATAAAAAATCTCAATGTCATTTGAAAAATCACTCCTGTGATATTATTTTGTAATCGAAGCGGCAATGTGCCGCTGCGAAATTGTCGCGGCGTAGCGCAAGCGAAGACGGACCGGCGCAGAAGCAAGGCGTGAGATTGCCCGCAAGACGCCGCCGGTGGTATTTGAAAGTTATTACAGATGACAAGGGGTTTTTTATGACAGAAGTAAAAATTGCAATGCTTCCTGACTGTCAGGAACTTTTTCCGGCAAAAGCGCATGAAGATGATGCCGCGTATGATCTGCGCGCCCGGTGCGACACCGTTCTGGAGCCGGGCAGGAGTGTGCTCGTACCGGCGGGATTTATGATGGAACTGCCTCCGGGATTTGAAGCGCAGATCCGTCCCCGCAGCGGTCTGGCGTTGAAACATGACATCATGCTGACCAACTCCCCCGGCACGATAGATGCCGGATACCGTGGCGAAGTCGGGATAATAATGTATAACGGCGGCAGGGAAAACTTTTCTGTCAAGCGCGGTGAACGTATTGCCCAGATGGTCATCTGCCAACTGCCGGAAGTAACTTTGCGTGCGGCGGAAAACCTCTCTGAAAGCGGCCGCGGCGAAGGCGGATTCGGCAGCAGCGGCAAAAATTGACCATTAACAACCATAAATATAAGGGAAAAATTTTATGAAAAAACTGTTTATTCTTTTCACTGCCGCTGTTTCTGTCATCGTTTCAGGAGCGGACATCCAGCTGCCGCCGGCAGAAAAAAGTTCCGGCATGAGCCTCGCTGAAGCGTTGAATATGCGCCGTTCGGAGCGTCGTTACACCGAAAGAAATGTTTCTTTGCAGGAGCTTGCCAACGTGCTCTGGAGTGCCAACGGTGTGACCCGTCCGGATGGCAAACGCACTGCGCCGAGTGCCCGCAACCGGCAGGAAATAATGTTGTATGTGACGATGAAAGAGGGAACATTTTTCTATGAACCGGCGTCACATTCGCTGAAAAAAGTTTCCGGAGAGGATTTGCGGCAGTATGCCGGCAGATTCACCGCGCCCTGCTACATCATTCTCATTGCCGACCTGGCAAAACAGCCGCGGGAAAACTACGCCGCCATGGATGCCGGTTACGTCAGTCAGAATATCTACCTTGCCGCCACCGCACAGAAGCTCGGCACTTGTGCCATCGGCTCGATACCGGACCGGAAAATGTTGAGCGACAAACTTATTTCCGGCAAAAAACTGCTGCTTTTGACCCATTCGCTTGGTACTCCGGCAAAATAAATAAAAATCTCTCTTGAGTTCCGGGAACATTGCATTATAGTGAAAAATGTGCGACAATGCAAAACCGGAGGAAAGGATATTATGGAATCCAGAGAACTTGAACAGCTTCAACATGAAGTAAAAAACATCGCCGCCCCGCTGCAGCTTCTGCGGCAGGAAACCGGCAGGATAGTTTCAGGTCAGAAAGAGCTTATCGACCGTCTGCTTCTGGCATTGATTTCCGACGGTCACGTTCTGCTTGAGGGCGTTCCCGGGCTTGCCAAGACCCTGACGGTGAAAACTCTTGCCAAAGCTCTGGACGGGAGTTTTTCCAGATTGCAGTTCACGCCCGACCTGCTCCCGGCGGATATTATCGGTACGCGCATATACAATGCCGCCACCGGGGAATTTTCCACCAAAGTCGGCCCCGTTGCCGCCAACATCGTGCTCGCAGACGAAATAAACCGCGCCCCGGCAAAAGTCCAGAGCGCACTGCTGGAAGCAATGCAGGAAAAACAAGTGACCATCGGCGGGGAAAAATTCGCACTGCCGACCCCGTTTCTGGTGATGGCGACCCAGAATCCCATCGAACAGGAAGGCACTTATCCCCTGCCTGAAGCACAGCTTGACCGCTTTATGTTCAAACTCAAAGTCGATTACCCCAACCGCAGTGAGGAACATGAGGTCATCGACCGCATGGCACACACCGCCCCGATGCCGGAAGCGGTCACGGTGGCGCATTTGAGCGACATAATGACTGCCCGCGCTCTGGCAGACAGAATATATCTTGACAGCAAAATCGTCGAATACATCCTTGATATCGTCATTGCCACGCGTCCGGGTGAAAAACACAAACTTTCCGGCCGGCAGCAGGATGCAGACCTTTCCGCGCTGGAAGGGCTTATCGCTTTCGGAGCGTCCCCCCGGGCGTCGATAGCCCTTGCCACCGGAGCCAAAGCCCTCGCACTGCTCCGCGAAAGAGCGTATGTCCTGCCGCAAGATGTAAAAGATATTGCTCCGGATGTTCTGCGTCACCGGCTGGTGCTTTCCTATGAAGCCGAAGCCGAAAACATCGATGCCGATGCGCTCATATCCCGGATCATGGAAACACTCCGCACCCCCTGATTTGGAGATATACCGCCATGCTTCCAGCTGAACTTGCCCGGCAGATACGTCTGTTGGAAATCCGCACCGACCACCTCGTTGAAGAAATTACCGGCGGAGCTTACCGCAGTGTTTTCAAAGGCCGCGGCATTGAATTCGATGAGGTTCGTGAATACACCACCGATGATGATGTGCGCTCCATAGACTGGAATGTTTCCGCCCGCATGGGGACGGCATTTGTCAAAAAGTTTGTGGAGGAACGCGAACTGGTGGTGATGCTGGCAGTGGATCTGTCGGCATCCGGAGATTTCGGCGCGGCGGCAAAAAGCAAACGGCAGACTGCGGCGGAACTGGCGGCTCTGCTGGCATTCAGTGCCGGAAAAAACGGTGACAAAGTCGGTCTGCTGCTTTTCACCGACCGTATAGAGTTGTACCTGCCGCCGCGTTCAGGCCGAAAACACGCCTTGCGGATGATACGGGAACTGCTTGCATTTCAGCCGACCGGCAGAGGCACGGACATTGACGGAGCATTGCGCGAATGTGCCAAACTGATGAAAAAACGGGGCGTGGTGTTTCTGTTGAGCGATATGTTTTCTCCGGAAAAATTTGCCGCTTCACTGCGGTTGCTCAACTCCCGGCAGGATGTCATCGCTCTGGAACTTGCCGACCCGGTGGAAAAAGTTTTTCCGGCGGCAGTGCCCATTACAGTGGAAGATGCCGAAACCGGCGAAATTGTGGAATATTCCGGCAACGTTTCCAATGTCAACCTCGCATTGAGTGCCGCTGAAGCAGAAAAAGCCGCTGTCTGCCGTCAGGCAAAAGTCGATTTGATACAGGTCGGCTGTACCGGGGATGTTTTGAAACCGCTGATCGGATTTTTCGCTGAACGCAAACGCCGCATGAGGTGAAATCGTGAAAAAATATATCCTTATCACCCTGTGTGCCATTGCCGTACTGATTCTGATAACCATTATCAGCGGCATGGGTGCGGCATACTTTTTCCCCACCGCCATATCCCATCCGGCGCAGGCGGAGTGTACTTTGACAGTGCCGGTACAGCCCGGAGAAGTTGTCAGCTGCAGTGTGCCGGTGACACTGCCCGCCGGTATGCGGATAGCCGGTGCGGAAATTTCCGGAGAAAACATCATGCCGCTGGCAGTAAGTGTTTCCGGCGGCAGATACCTCTGGAACCGCCGGGTGTGGCATATTTCAGGAGTTTTCCGGATATTGAAAGAGGGTAAACTGGCAAATTCCGCGCTGGAATTCGGCGTCCGGCGGATATTCTCATCGAAAATCAGAGAAAACATCCGCATTCCGCTGCCGGAAATCACTTCAGCTCTCGGGCAGACAAATGTCCCCGGAGCCGAACTGGCTCTGGCAGGGAACTTGACTCCGCCGGAGGAAAATACTCTGTTGCGCTCATGGCACTGGCTCTGGCTGCTGCTGCTGCTGCCGGTGATCGCGGTTTGCGGATACTGGTTCTGGAAAAAATTTTTCCGCCGCATCATTCTGCCCGCGCCGTGGGAAAGAGCTTTGCATGAGGTGGAAAAACTCCGCAACCGGGTCAAACGCAAAAAACTCTCTGCAGAAAAGGCTTTTTCCGCACTGGCGGATGTCGTGCGCGATTATCTGGAGCTCCGTTTTGCTCTGCCCGCCCCCCGCCGGACGACACAGGAATTCATGCAGAGTTTTCTGCACGACCCGGAATCTCCGCTGCCGGAAGAACAGCGGAACTTTCTCTCCCGCTTTCTCGCCGTGTCGGATATGATAAAATTTGCCTGTGCCGCATCCGATGAGACCGCTTTTGACCGGGCGGCGGCGCGTGCCGGAGAACTCATCCGCGTCACAGCAGAGGAGGAAAAACAGAAATGATCCAGCTTTTACACCCCTGGTGTCTGCTGCTGCTCGTATTTGTGGCGGTCGCCGCAGCGGCATTCCGTTTCTATCCCCGGCCGTCGGTCACGGTATCCAATGTAAAACCTTTCAAACGTGCCGCCGGCAGACGCCGTTTCACACTGCTGCAGTGGTGTATTATTTCGGCACTGTTTCTGTCGGTCATCGCGCTCTGCCGCCCCCGCATCCCGCAGGGAGAGCGCAAAATACGCGCCAAAGGGGTGGATATTATTCTGGCTCTGGATATGTCCGGCTCCATGGAAGCATTTGACCGGCCGCACGGCATGGATGAAAACGTTTTCGCCCGGCAATTACAAAATGGTGCGATCCCCAACCGGCTCGAAAGCGCAAAAGCCGAAATCAGACGCTTTATTGAAAGCCGCCCCAATGACCGCATCGGGCTGATCGGATTTGCCGATCTGGCATACAGTTTTGTGCCGCCGACTCTCGACCATGCCATTCTGCTGGAACGCCTCGCCACGCTGAAAGCCGGCGAACTCGGTGATGCCACCGGTATCGCTTCGCCCATCGGCAACGGTGTCAAACGGCTGAAAGACTCCCCGTCGCCCCGCCGGGTACTGGTACTTTTTACCGATGGGCAGAATACCGCTGAAAACCGCCTCACTCCGCAGGCGGCGGCAGAAACGGCAAAAGAGTTCAATGTGATAATCCATACCGTCGGTATCGGCAGCAACAACGCTTACGCGATCGTGCCGGGTATGTTCGGCAGAAGTTTACAGCGCATCAGCAGTGATCTGGATGATAAACTGCTGCAGAATATCGCCTCTCTCACCGGCGGTACATATTTCCCCGCCGCCGACAGCAACGGTATGCGCCGTGTCATGGATGAAATCAACGCTCTGGAACGCACCGACCACTCGGCTCCGCGCAGTATATCCTACCACGAATACGCGCCGCAACTGGCGTTGCTTGCGGCACTGCTGCTCTTTGCCGGGATCGCCGCTTACGCGCTGGGCAGGGTGCGTCTGCCCTGATTCAGAGGTCGAATGCGCTTTCCGGCGCGTAACGCTCCAGCACCATGCCCGCCAGATAGAGAGAGCCTGAAACTATGACCCGGGGAGAATCCTGCAATGCCATATCGACGGCAGTCAACGGGGAAAGCACACTTTCGGAAATGACTTTATTTCCGGCAAGTGCGGTCAATTCTTCCGGAGAAAAGACCTCTCTGCCGTGCGTACCGACTGAAGTAAAAATAAAACGGCTTGCCAGCGGAATGAGATACGGCAGGCAGTTTTCAGCGTGTTTGTCGCCGAAAGCGGCGTAGACAACGGTGAATTTTTCCCCGGGGTATTTTTCCTGTACCGCCGCGGCGAGAGCGCAGACCCCGTCCGGATTGTGTCCGCCGTCCACAATGAGCCGGGAATTGACATGGTGGAATCTGCCCGGCCAGCGCACATTTTCCAGAGCGGCGATTGCCGTATCAAGTTCAAATCCCCACTGCGGAGCGAAATGATCCAGCACTTCGTAGACGATGCGGAAATTTTCCCGCTGCATTCTGCCCGGCAAACCGAGCTTGACTTTGTGACCGTCATAGAGAAATGAATTTACGCCTCCGTCTGTTTCCGGTACGCTTTCCCGGGGCGGAAAAACCGGCACATCCGCTTCTGAAGCCTTTTCATATATCACCGCCGCGGCGTCCGGAGTGAGTCTGCCGTGAAAAAGCGGAACTCCCGGCTTGATTATCCCGGCTTTTTCCGCCGCTATCGCCGCCGGAGTATCACCGAGATGCCCCTGATGGTCAAGTGCGATATTGGTGATGACAGCACCTTCGGGAACAACGATATTAGTGGCATCAAGCCTGCCGCCCATACCGGTTTCCCAGATGACTATATCGCACTCTGCCGCCAGAAAAATCTGCATCGCCAGTACGGTGGCAAATTCAAAATAAGAAAAACGTTTGCCCGCAGAAGCATTTTTCAACTGCAATGTCATGGCAGAAAAGGTCTCACTGTCCACAACTCTGCCGTTGATGCGGAACCTTTCCCGGATATCCACCAGATGCGGCGACGAGTAAAACCCCGTAGTCATGCCGCAGCTCCGCAGGGCTTTTTCCAGCATCGCCCCGGTGGAGCCTTTGCCGTTGGTTCCGGCAATGTGGATGAATTTCAATTTGTCCTGGGGATTTCCGGCAAGCGCGGCGAGCTCTTTCACCGCATCCAGACCGAGCCGGATGCCGAACATATCCAGTGAATCAAAATATGCCGCCGGATCAAACATCACAATACGCTCCTCACCGCTTGACACACGGCGACCACGCCGGGTCAAAGAGACGGTTTCCGGTACGCAGAAGCATTCTTTCCCTGCCGGTTCTGGTATCGACTATCCACAATTCCGACTTGCCGTTGAGCGTGCGTTTGCACACCACCTGACGGTTGTCTGCCGCCCATTCGGGGGATTCCCAGCTGCCGGCACCTCTGGTGACGATGCGGCTTTCGCCGTTTTTGAGATCGTAAACCGCCAGCACATAGTTGCTGCTGCCGCGCAATCTGGTGGCATAAGCTATTTTGCCGTCGCCGCTCCACGCCGGAGTCACCGCATCGACTCCGCCGCTGATAAGCGGTACAAGCTGGGTACTGCCGCCTTGCGCGTGGATTATGAAAATACGCGGATTGCCGTTGCGGTCACTGACAAAAGCCAGATGTCTGCCGTCCGGACTCCAGCACGGAGAGGCTTCCACAGCAATGCCTTTGGTGAGGCGGCGGGTCATTTTTTGATGCAGACCGAGGATATAGAGGTCGACCTGATGGTCCGGACTCAAAATCGCCGCCAGATATTTTCCGTCCGGAGAGACAGCCGCGCCGGTATTGATCCCCCGGAAAGAAGAAATTATGCGGCTGCGGCGCGGTTTGCCGACCGTGGTTTCAACGATGTCAATTCCAGCCTGATTGTATTTTGAAAAGCAGACCGTTCTGCCGTCCGGACTCCAGCACGGTTCCACATTGAGCGTGCGGTAACTGGTAAGCTGTTCCAGATTGCGTCCGTCAATATCGCAGAGAAAAACGTTGCGGATGCCGGGGGCGGTTTCAGCGGTGAATGCGATGCGGGAGCGGCAGAATCCCCGGACTTTGAGCTGTTCAAAAACATATTCGATGATGGTATCGACCACCGTTTTGGCAACGCGGCGTTTATCCGCAGAACGTGTGATGCGCCACGATTTAAGCGGTTGTCTGCCTTTGTAAAGATTTATTGTATCCGGGGTCATTTTCAACTCATAATCCGCCTCACTGCCGGAAGTTTTCAGGTCAAACCAGCCGCATACGGCAAGGATATTGCGTACTTCACTGCTCAATTCACTGTCGCCGGGAACTCCGGAAAAAACGATCGTGGGATTGACGTCAGCCTTTTTCCGGATCTCAATTATCCCGGCGGCACGGGTCTGAACGGTAAAAACAAGCGCGGCAACGGCAAAAATAAACTTATACATCAACAATTTTTCCTTTCATTCGAAATACCTGCGGATTTACAAAATAACCCGCCGTCAGTAATTTTTCAATACCTGTTTCAAGCCGGAAAGAAAAATTTCCACATCTTCACTCCCGGTCGCCGCACTGAAACTTACCCGCAACGCCCGGTACGCGGCATCTCTGCTTTTGCCGATGGCGAGCAATGCGGCTGACGGAGTGCTGCTTTCGGCACTGCAGGCACTTCCCGGTGCGACGTAAATACCCGATTCCGAGAGCGCACGCACCACCACCGCAGACTGCTGATACGGCAGAAGCATATTCAATATGTACGGGGAAACCGGAGTCGTTTCCGGCAGAGTGGGAGTCAACCCCCAAGCGGCGCAGGCTTCAGCAAGATAACTCCGCAATTTCAGCAGCCTTTTGAAGTGCTTTTCCCGTGATGATTCCGCCCGTGAAGCGGCATGAACCAGGGTCAGAACCAGCGGCACACTGATTCTGCCGCACGAATAAGTTTCACTGCGCGCCCTGCGGGAGAAATCAAGAAGTTTTTCCGTAAAACGGCTCCGGGGATTGAGCAGAGCCGCCGCACCGCCGGGAGAGCCGAATTTCACCCCGCTTATCACAATGATGTCGGCTTGCGTGTAAAGCGGCACTTTCCCCGCCGCCTGCACCGCATCGACCAGACGGCAGCATGACTCCGGAACTGCGGAAAAAAGCTCTTTCAAATCTTGAATGACCCCGAGTTCACTCTGCACCTGATGCAGACAGACTGTATCAGGAATGAAATCCAACTCACTGCTCCGGAGCAGACCACTGCTCTCCGCGTGCCACAGGGCCGATTTTTTCCGGTCACGGAAATTTGCCAGCAATGCCGGATGCTCCAATTCCGAAAGCAGTGCCGAGCGGAAAAACGGCACTCCGGAGAGCAGATGAAATATTTCCGTGGCACTGCCGCCCCAAATCACCCGGAAATCATCGGTACCGGTGAAAATCTGCGACAGCTCTTTTTCCGCCGCGGCAAGCAGCTGTCTTTCCCGGTAGGCAAAAGAGTGGAGAGCTTCCTGATTGGCGTAACACTCCTGCAGTTTTTCCCGGAAAAAATCCAGCACTTCCGCATCCGGCTGAACCGCCGCGGCATTATCCAGATAAACTTCATCGACCATTTTCATCTTCCCTCGTCCGACCTCCGCAAAAAGATACCACGCCGGCAGCTTTTTGTCAAGTCCCGCCGTTGAAAAAAAGCTCCCGGCGTGCTATAATATAAAGATGACGTGATAATTTGATAAAAATGGGGTTTCTCCCGATGGGTTTGTGGCAAAAAATATACAACCGGCGCGAAGCTCTGATGCTTTTTGTGCCGCTGGTGCTTATATACGCGGCAAGCTATTTTCAGCGTACCGCACTGCCGGGAACGATTTTCAATGAATTGCAGCAGGATCTGCATATCGATGCCGTACAGATAGCTTCCATCAGTGCCGCATTTGTTTACGCTTACAGTCTGCCGCAGCTTTTTGTCGGCATCCTCATCGACCGTTTCTGCGGCAGCCGTGTGGTGGTCGCCGGGGGAGCGGTGTTTCTCGCCGGAGCATTGTGGATGCCGTTTTGCGATTCACTGCCGGCAATATACGCCGCCAGAGCAGTGACCGGCCTGGGAGCAAGTACGATGTACCTCTCGATGGTCAAGGAGACCGACCGGCTTTTCGGCAGAAAAAATTACGCGCTGATGATAGGTGTGACTTACTTTATCGGTTACGGCGGCGGATTGTGCGGTACTCTGCCGTTTGCCTCGCTCTGCGGCATATTCCCGTGGCGCATGGTGCTTGCCGGAGCGGGAGTTATCGCGCTGATTTTCTATCTGGCGTTTCTCTTTTGCAAATCCCGTGCCGTCATGCCGCCGGTGCCGGAAGTGAAATTTTCCTTTGCACCGCTGAAAAAAATCATCAAAAATCCGTATTCCTGGCTGATTTACGGTTCTGCGACCGTGAATTTCAGCATATATTTCACGATTCAAACCGTATTCGGCAAAAAATTCCTGATGGATTTCTGCGCGATGAGTTCCAACATTGCCGCAGGGATCATTTTTACCATGACCGTCATCTGTATGTTCACGATGCTCAATGCCGGAGCGTTGGTCAAACTTTCCGGGAACCGCCGGAAACCGCTGATACTCTGCGCCACCGGCTTGTGTTTTTTCAACACGCTGATGATGACGCTCGGCATCTGCTTTGCCATGCCGGGATGGTATTTTGCCGCAGTGTATCTGTTTTTTGCCGTAAGTGCCGGTTCGCCGCCGATTTTCACGATGGTGATGCAGGAGCTGAACTCCCGCGATGCCATGACCCAGGCGACAGCAATAGGCAATCTGCTCGGTTATCTGGCGGTGGCGGTTTTTGCACCGGTTGTCGGGTATGTGCTGAAATTCATCGGCGGCACGGCGCAAAACGGAGTGGTCATCTATTCACAGCAGGCATATTTGACGGTTTTTGCGGCGGTGACAGTGATTTCCGCGCTCTCATTTGCGCTTTCGTTTCTGACTCCGGAGACCCGGGGACACTACCTGCATTTGCATACAGAAAACTCATAACCATATTTTTGGAGGAAATATCATGTATAAAATCGGATTTGCCCAGGAGATAATCACTCCGCCGGTGGGAGTCGGTCTTGCCGGTTATATGAATAAACGTCCCAACACGGGGATGTATGATGAGTTGTACGTCAAAGCTCTGGTCATCGAAGAAAAAGAGTCGCGGTGCGGATTTCTCACCTTTGACCTCTGCTCGATCTCTGAAGATATGTTTCAGCGGCTTTTTCAGGAAATCGGGGAAAAATACGGGGAAAAATTCCGCGACAGCATCATTCTTTCCGCGACCCACACCCACACCGGGCCGGAACTGCGTAAAGATGCTGATGAGCTGGTCAGATATTCTTTTGAACAAATATGCAGTGCCGCCATGCGTGCACTGGAACGCGCGGTGATGAATCTGCTCGACGGCGAAATCGAAGTCGGCTCGGTATACAACAATCCTTTCGGTTTCGTCCGCCGTTACTGGATGAAAAACGGCACCATCGTCACCAACCCCGGCTGGGGCAATCCGGATATCGACAAACCCGAAAGCGACTTCGACCGCACCATCGGCATCATCAAAGTCATCCAGCAGGGCAGAATCACCGCCTTGATATGCAATATCGCCAACCACGGCGACACTGTCGGCGGCAGTATCGTTTCGGCGGACTGGTACGGCCGTTTCGTACAGGAGATACAGCACGAACTGCGCTCCGGACTGCCGGTCATCGTGCTGGATGATGCTTCCGGTGACATCAACCACTTTGACTTCCATCAGAAAATAAACCAGACCAGCATCAATGAAGCCATCCGCATCGGACGCGGCTATGCCGCCATCGTGCTGGATGCGCTGGACAAACTGGATAAACTCCCTGAAAACAGCATTTGCGTCAGCAACACCCCGGTGACAATTCCCCACCGCAAACTTTCAGATGCCGAAGTCGCTGAAGCGGAAAACATTCTTGCCACCGTCCCGGACATCCCCAAAGAGGGTGACTTTGAAAGTCAGGACCTTGCCAACAAAGTTCCCGCCGCGCTCCGCTTTTTCGCCCAGCGCGCATTGGATTGCCATCACAAAAGCACCGATGCCCATGAAGGACGCATCACCGCGATCAAATTCGGCAGGGAACTGGCATTTGTCACTCTGCCGGGAGAGCCTTTCAACGGCATAGCCCGCGCCATCCGCGCCGGTTCTGACTTCAAGCACACTTTCATTGTTTCGCTGGCACAGTCGACATCCGGTTATGTGCCGATGCCGGAGTGTTTTGCCCGCGGCGGCTATGAAGTCCAGCCGGCGGTAAATTCACCGGCTCCGGAAGCGGCGCAGGTCCTTATCGATGCCGCACTGAATATTCTGTAACGGAGTATACTTCATGGAAAACAGAATCATCTACCTCGACAACAACGCTACAACCAGGATCGCTCCGGAAGTTCTGGAAGCGATGAAGCCGTATCTGTGCGAATTTTACGGCAATCCCTCCAGCATCCACCGTTTCGGCGGTTCGGTTGCCGCCGCCATCGAAAATGCCCGGCGCAGCGTTGCGGAACTGCTCGGAGCAGATTACCGTGACCGGGAGGGCAACGCCACTGAAATCATTTTCACCAGTTGCGGCACCGAAGGTGACAACGCCGCCATAAAAGCCGCACTGCGCGCCCTGCCGGAAAGAAAAAAGATCGTCACCACCGCAGTGGAGCATCCGGCGGTACTGCACTGCTGCGAAGAGCTTGCTTCCGACGGTTACACCGTGGAACTCATCCCGGTGGACGGTCGCGGCAGACTGGATATGCAGGCATTGCAGGATGCCGTGGATGAAAATACTGCGGTCGTTTCCGCCATGTGGGGCAATAATGAGACCGGAACCATTTTTCCGGTGGCGGAAATCGCCGCCATCGCCCACGCCAAAGGAGCATATTTTCACACCGATGCCGTGCAGGCTGCCGGTAAAGTGCCGGTGAATGCCGCAGAGTGTCAGGCGGACTTCATAACCATTTCCGGACACAAACTTCACGCGCCCAAAGGAGTGGGAGCCCTCTACATCCGGCGCGGCACGCCCTTTTTTCCGCTGATTTGCGGCGGTCATCAGGAGCGTTCCCGGCGCGGCGGCACTGAAAACGTCGCTTCCATCATCGGTCTGGGCAAAGCGTGTGAGATCGCGCGTGCCAATCTTGCAGATGAATACACAAAACTCAAAACCATGCGGGATGATTTTGAAGCGAAACTGCTGGCAACGATTCCGCGCATCCGCATCAACGGAGATTTGGAAAACCGCCTGCCCGGAACGAGTTCCGTGAGTTTTGAGTACATCGAGGGCGAAAGCATCCTGATGCTGCTGGATGTTTTCGGCATCTGTGCCAGCAGCGGTTCGGCGTGCACCACCGGAAGTCTTGAACCTTCGCACGTCCTGCGGGCAATGGGCGTCCCCTACAGCGCGGCACACGGGACGGTGCGTTTCAGCCTGTCACGGTACAATACCGCGGAGGAACTGGATTTCACCGCAGAAAAACTGCCGCCGGTCATCGCCAGACTGCGGGAAATTTCACCTTTCTGGGAGGAAGGAAAATGAAAAAGGAGAATGCGGAAATAAAATTTCCCTGCACATGGGAGTTCCGGCTTATCGTCGATGCTCCGGAAACAGAGAGCGTGCTTGCCAGCATCAACTCGCTCGATGCCCGGGAAAAGTGCGGATTTCAAACGGTTTCCGGTGAGGCTTCAAAGGGAGGGAAATATGCTTCTTTGCGGATAAGCTGCGTGGTGGATTCCCGGGAAAGAGCCAAAGAACTTGCCGCCGCACTCGGCGCGCTGCCCGGTGTCAAATTTATGATTTAACAGGAAAATTCATAAAAAAAACAGTTTTTTTGCAAAAAAATACCATTCTGTATTTGACAATTCGCATTTCTGTGTGTAGATTTTGTATGTGTGCATTCTGTTTTGGAATTTTACTAATTTTGAATATCAACAAAAATTAAGGTGCTGTATTAAATGAAAGTCGTAAACATCGTCCTCAGTGTGCTGGTTTTGCTTGCAGCAATCGTCAGTGCGGTATTCTCCTATTTTCTCTATGAAAAGCGCGTCGCTTTTGTCAACGGCTGGAATCAGCTGGCGGGCGCGATCTATGAGAATGCCAGAACTCTTGACCGCAACAGCGGTACCAATGCTGCCAAAGAACTTACCGCAGACAAACTCTCTCACACCGTTTACACCGAAGGCGGTATGAAAAAATCCCTTGCCAATATGCTCAATCAGGGCAAAAATATGCTGGCACAGCGCGATTACATGGCTGAAACTCTGCAGAATGTCGGTCGCACCGTCAGTGCCGGTACCGGCAGTGCCTCTGACTTCAAAGCGATCGCTTCCAGCAAAGAGCAGAGCGATAAAGTCAAAAGAGCTGTTTCCGACACCGTTTCCAACCGCAACAGAGTTTACCGTGAACTGAGCGACGTCATCTACGTCGATTCTTCCAAACTCAACCGCGGTGATGTTTCCGCGCTGAAACCGGTCAAAGATATGAAAAACGCCAGAAATCAGTACAAAAGCGCGCTTTCAAGCATCGCCAGCAGAGTGGGCGTCAGCTCACCGGGGTCTGATACCAATGCTGCCAGAGACAGCAGAGCGGTGGTAAGTGCCGTGGTCGATAAACTCAACAGCGTCACCAAGATCCGCATAGAGCTCGACCGCGCCGGACGTACCATCTATGAACAGAAAAACACCATCGCCAGCAAAGACAAAGTCATCAGCAGCCGTGATGCGGTCATCGCTGAAAAAGAGCGTCAGATCAATGAACTCAAACGCGCTCTCGGCATCGCTCCGGAATCCAATTTCGCCCTCTGGAACAAAGAAGATGCCAGACTTCACGCCACCGGCAAAGTCACCAAAGTTTCCAAAGATTACGGTTACATCGTCATCGACCTCGGTACTTCCAGTGTCGCATATCAGCAAGCCGGTAAGAAAATGATCGACATCAACCTCGGTCTGGAAAGCGGCGTTGAATTCTTCGTCGTCCGCGGCGCAGAAAACGAACTGGTCGCAGTGGTGTCACTGGATAAAGTCGGTGAAAAAGAATCCACCGCCAATATCCCGGTCGATAAAATCGATAAAATCAAAACCGGTGACAAAATCATCTACAAACCGGCAAAATAAGTTTTCAGGAGTCTGTGATGAGCAAAATCTATACTGCGATAATTTCGCTGACACTGATTGCCGCGCTGGCGACAGTAGCGTTTCAGGCAATGGAAATGAATGCCTACTCACTCTTTGAAACATTGCTGAAATAATGAAAAAGAGTAAACAAATATATGCCGTTGTCCTGTTGACAGCGGCTTTTTTATTGTCTCTCGTGCTGCTGCCGGGGTGTACACAGATAGAACGCGACGGATTCAGCCCGATTCCGCAAAATTCCCCGGCCGCATGGGAAATGCGCCCATACGGAGATATCCAGAACTGACCGGGGGGCAAAAGTGTTCTCTGCACCGGGAGGAAAGGCGGAATAAGATACTGGGGGCTGACATACTCTTTGCGCCGGGAGGAAAGGCGGAATAAGATACTGACCGGCTCAAAAGTGCTTTTTGCGGCGCGACGACGACGGTATTTTCATGCTTTCGCGGTACTTTGCCACCGTACGGCGGGCAAGCGGGATCCCCTCTTTCTGCAGCATGGCGGCGATCGTTTCATCTGAAAGCGGCGCATGAGGATCTTCATTGCTTATTGCTTCACGGATTTTGTGTTTCACCGCCTGATTGGAAATTTCCCCCTCGTCCCCGGCGGCAAAACCCGCGGAAAAGAAAAAGCGCAGCGGGAACACCCCCGCCGGAACGGCAACGTATTTTTCCGCCACTGCACGACTGACGGTGCTTTCGCTCAAATCCAGCAGCTGCGCCGCGCGTTTCATGGTCAGAGCTTTCAACTCCGCCACACCGTGTTCAAGAAAATCACGCTGTTCGGCGATAATGATATCTCCGAGCCGTTTCAAGGTACTTTCCCGCATGGCAAGAGAGTGAAGCAGCTCTCTGGCGCGGGAGATTTTGGCAGAAATATATTCCCGGTCAGATTCCGGCAGAGCCGGGTCATCGAGCATTTTTTCATACAGCGGAGAAACTGTTATCCGCGACTGATATTCATTTTTTACCACTGCCCGGAATGAGCCGTCCTCATTGCGGATTATTTCCATATCCGGCACGATCATCATGGAAGTGCTGTTTCTTTCCCTGCCCGGAGCGGGGTCAAGCTGCCGCAGGGTTTTCAGCATGGCATCCAGCTCCTGCGGCGAAACATTGAGCTTGTCGCAGAGGGCGGGCAGCTGATTTTTTTCCAGTTCCGTCAGACCTTCAGAGAGCAATTTTTCCAGAGCCGGGGTCAACTGCCCCTTGCGGTCGAGCTGCAGTTTGAGAGATTCTGCCACATCGCGCGCCGCCACTCCTGCCGGAGCGGCACTCTGCACCCATGCCAAAGCCCGGAGAGCTTCATCCATATCGGCATCGCAGGTCATGGCGATGTCAGCCAGCGGCACGCTCAAAAAGCCGTCATCATCCAGAGCGGAAATGATTTCCACTGCCGCCGGAAAAAGCGATTCCGGACACGCTGAACAGCTCAATTCGTTGAGCAGCATCGTTTTGAGTGACGGCGGCGGTGCGGGGGAATTTCCCAGAAAATCCGGTTGTTCACCGCGCCCGTGACTCTCATCCGGCAGCGGCAGATAATCCGACCACTCCTCGGCGCAAACGGAGTTGGATTCATAATCGTTTTCATCATTTTCAACGTTTTCCCGGGGCGGGATATTTTCCGCTGCCGGCGCGGAAATCATCTCTTCCAGCACCGGATTTTCCGCAAATTCCTGCGCCAGTTTGGATTCGAGAGCCGCCTGCGGCAGGGCAAGAAATTCCAATGAATGGAGCATACTGTGCGAAAGCTGCTGCTGCTGTTCCATTTTTCCCGCGAGGGAGGTGTTGAGTGCTGTTGATGCCATTGCCGCATTTTCCTGTAAAAATTCCGGAAATCATACCGGAAAGGGATTTGACTTTGTCCGATATAGAATTTAAATTATAAAACGGTTTTTTTCCAGTCCGTTTGCAGACAATTTTCAGAAATTATTTGTATTTGCAATGACAGAAAGTAACATTTATCTAACTTCGCTGGGCAGCGGCAGCAGCGGGAACAGTTTTTTTGTGGACACCCCCGCCGGGGCATTGCTGGTGGATCAGGGGTTTTCCCGCCGGGAACTTCTTGCCCGCATGGAAAACGCCGGCTGTGACCCGGCAAAACTGTGCGGCGCACTGCTGACACATGAACACGGAGACCATGCCAAAGGGGCGCGGGTTTTCTGTGACGCATTGAATATCCCGCTCTATACGACCATGACGACCGCTTCCGGACTGGCGAAAAAAAACAATCTGCCCAAACTTGTCCGGACTTTTGAACCGGGGGCGGCATTTGAAATTTCCGGGATCGACATCAGTACCTTTGCCCTGCCGCACGATGTGGATACTGTCGGCTTCAACATCTGCTGGCAAGGCATATCCATCGGCATCGCCACCGACCTCGGCTGTGCCGGGGCGACCATCCGGCGCGCCCTGACCAACTGCCACGCGCTGGTCATTGAAAGCAACTACGACCGGGAAATGCTGATGAATTCCGACCGTTCACTGGATCTCAAACGGCGCATCTGCAGTTTCAAGGGCCATCTGGAAAATACATATACTGCGGAACTGCTGGAAGAACTGCTCGGCGAAAACACCTCTCTGCTGCTGCTTGCACACGTCAGCAGAGAGTGCAACGACCCGGCAATGCTCCACGAATTGTGCCACCGCAACCTATGCCGTCTGCAACGGAAAGAACTGCGTTTTGCGGTACTGCAGCAGGATTCGCCGTCAGAAAAATTTTCCATCGGCACCACCGGCGGCCTCATGTAAAAAGCGTTTGCCAAACGCCATACATCTTATCTTGATGAAAAAGAGTATTGGCGGCGGAGAGTTTTCCGTAAATCGCAAGCGGAAAACTTGATTATTGCATAAACATTGCGTATATTAACTCTGTGACAGAAAATACGTTTGTTTTTGCATATAAAGGGTTGTTATGTCCGAAGTTTCTCCGATGCCGCAGGAGTGTTGCGGCAGAAAAAAATCTCTCCGGAATAAATTTTCACTGCTGAAAATAAAAAAATCCGGCAATAAAGAGATTTTTTATCTTTTCGGATTGCTGCCGGTTTACCGGCGTTCGGTGCTTTATGCGGATGATAATACATTTGTTGTTTGGGAACCATGTTCCGGCAGTCACGGCGAAGTGCTGCCCGGTTTTGTGCATTATCTTCTGGATATGGGTTACACCGTTTCGGTCGTGCTCCATAAAGGACACCACAAAGACGGGTTGTTTTCCCGCTTGCAAAATGACAAACTTTTTCTGAATCATCTTTCCCGGCGGCAGGCAAAAAAATATTTCAAAAATGCCGACCTTTCACATCTTGCCGGTATCATGGTAACGACCATGGGCAAATTGTGTCAGGATTCCGATATTGCCGCGGCACGGGAAAATTTCTCTGCGACCATTCCGCGTAAGAAACTCTTTTTTGTGGAACATGACGCCAAAATCGCCATTGATGAAAACCGCTGGGATGAAACGATCATCACTCTGCGCCGGCTCAATTATAAAAATGCCGGCAGTGTGATGGTCAATCCCCACCGCTTCGGCGATGTCGCCATAACTCCGAAAAATCAGGGAATCACCCGCTTTGTCACCGTGGGAGCGATCAACCCGAAACGGAAAAACAGTGCCGCAATAGTCAATGCCGTGAAAACTCTCGTTGACAAAGGGATAACCAATTTCCGGGTCACGGTCATAGGCAAGGGCAGGATGGATGATGTTCCGGAAAACATCCGGCCGTTTCTGGAAATCAAAGGGCGGCTGCCTTTCGGAAAAATGTATGAAGAGCTGGAAAAAGCCGACTTCATGCTGACCGCATACGACCCGGAAAATGAACTTCATCAGCGTTACAATACCGTCGGCACCAGCGGCAATTTTCAGCTGGTTTACGGTTTTGCCAAGCCGTGCATCATCGTGAAAGATTTTGCAGAAGTAAACGGTTTCACGGAGGAAAATTCCATTATCTATCCGGATGCCGCCTCCTATGCCGGTGCTATGGAATACGCGGTCAATATGAGCAGCGGAACTTATGAACTTATGCAGGCGGATTTGAAAAAATATGCCGGTGAACTGTATGAAAAATCTCTGAATAATCTGCGGAGGATTGTGCAATGAATAATGTTGTTCCTGTGGTATTTTGTTTCGATTCCAGAATCATCGCCGGTGCTTCTGTGGCGATAATGAGTCTGTTTGATTCCGCCGCCGCGGCGACAGCTTATGATGTGCGGATATTTCACAGTGACCTTTCTCTCAAAGACCAGCGCAACCTGACACTGCTCGCCGAAGGCACGCGGCACAATATCACATTTCATTACATCCCGCCGGAAATTTTCAAAGGTGCGCCGCACAACAACAAATCGTGGACGGAACTGGTCTACTACCGTCTGCTGATTCCGGAAATCATGCAAGAGTATGACAAAGTCATATATTCAGACGTCGATGTACTTTTCAAAGGCGACCTTGCGGATGTATACAATATAAATCTTGACGGATATGAAATCGCTGCCGTCCCGGTGGAGCGCAACGATGAGAAAAATATGGTCTGTCACAAATATTTTCCGGAAAACCGCAACGATTTGATTTATATTTCCAGTTTTCTGGTTTTCAACAACGCTCTGATGCGCGCGGAAAATACCGTGGAAAAATTCAAAGAAACCATCCGTGTCATCGGCAAACGGTTGAATATGTACGATTTGGATACGCTTAACATCACCTGCACCCGTTTTCTGCCGATTTCTTTACGGTATGGTACATTTCAGAGTGTGATGTTCAATGACGATATAACTCAAGCGCAGGAGTACGCCTTTTTGCAAGGAGTGTATTCCGATGATGAGCTCCTCGCCGCCAAAGCCGGTACCGTGATGATCCATTATGCCGGACGGATGGGCAAACCGTGGCGCATGAAAAATCCTTATCCGGACTATCAGGCGTATTTGGATAAATTGCCCGCAGAGTTGAAGCGCTTCACTTTCCGGGATTGGCGCAAAAAACTTTTTAACAAAAGATGAGACAACTTGAGAAACAGAGCCGGGCAGAATTATGCTGAAACTGAAAAATGCCGTATTTAAAATCTATCTGGAACTCTTTGTTGCCGACCGCCGCCGCCGTTCCATATTGAAATCCCGCTGGGCGAAAAAACATCTGCAAAAATATGCCGATGCCGCGATAGCGCAGACGGATTTTGCCGCTCTTGCCGCTGAACCGGCAAAAGATGCCCGCATCATCTGGCAGTATTGGCACCAGGGGGTGGAAAACGCTCCGGAACTGGTGAAAAAGTGTCTGGATTCAGTAAAAAAATTCTCTGCCGGTTATGAGGTAAAAGTGCTGACGTTTGACACCATATCAGAATACGTCACTCTGCCGCAGCGTTATTACGAACTTCTGGCGCAGGGAAAAATGAAAACCGCCCACTTCAGTGATTTGCTCCGGCTTTATCTGCTGCGGCAGTACGGCGGGATATGGATAGATGCCACGATAATGCTCACTGCGCCCTTGCCGCAGGATTTGACAGAGGCGGAATTTTTTGTGATGCAAAAGGATATAAAGACAGATGCGGCGGAAAATGTCATGTCGTGCTTTTTTATCCGCTCCCGTTCCAATGCCGTTTTTCTGGAATTGATAAAGTCCGCTCTGGAAAACTACTGGCATGATTGCGACTGGGTGATAAATTATTTTATGTTTGAGCATATTGCCACACTGCTGATGCAGAGTTCGGCGGAATTGACCGCCAAGTGGCAGACCATGCCGTATTACAGTGCGGAAAACGGCGGAATTCTGCAGACAAAACTTTTTGATGAATTCAATGAAACAGAGTTTGAAAAAATTAAAGAGCTGACCGGTATCCACAAATTGACCTATAAAAAGTCATTCGACGGTGCCGCTGACAACTCTTTTTATAAATTTCTCGTAAACGCAGGAGATTGAATTGTGAAATTCAGGATGAAAGATTTCCTGACAGGCTTGATACCGGTAAAAAAATACCGTAAAAAATTACGGTATACGCACGGGACTTTCCCCTTTTGCCATGTCAGTAAATATGCCAATGTCGGAGATAAAAGAAATCTGACTCTCGGCAGGGATATTTTTATCGGTGACGGCTGTGATTTCTACCGGGAGGGACATATCACCATCGGTGACCACTGCAGAATCGCCAAAAATGTTACAATTTTAACTGCAAATCATAATTACAAAAGCGAAAAGATGGTTCCTTTTGATAATAGTGATTATGTGCAGGATGTGGAAATCGGCCGCTGTTGCTGGCTCGGAACCCGCGCTATCATCTATCCGGGAGTGAAAATCGGTGAAGGTGCGATCATTGCCGCCGGCAGTGTGGTCGTCAAATCTGTTCCCAGATGTGCCATCGTCGGCGGCAACCCGGCGAAAATCATCGGCTTCCGGGATATTGAACTTTATGACCGGTTGTGTGCCGGAAATAACTTCCCCTCTCTGCTGGATAACAGCGGAATCAGGATAAAGCTCGACTCCTTTAAAGAAGAAATGAAGTTTTAACGGCAGCAGGAATATTATGAAAGCAATTATTTTAGCCGGCGGCAGCGGCAGCAGATTGTGGCCGCTGTCCAATGATGACACTCCGAAACAGCTGCTGAAACTTGACAGCAAATACAGTTTGCTGCAGAATACGTTTCTGCGCCTGCAAAAATCTGTTCCGGCGAAAGATATTCTGACCGTGACCAATGCCGGATTCGCGGGAAAAACCGCCGCCCAGCTCCGGGAGATCGCTCCGGATTTCCGGATTTTAAGTGAGCCGTGTGCCAGAAATACCGCTCCGGCGATATGCTGTGCGCTGGAGTATTTCAGGCGGCAGTGCGGCGATGACATCGTTACCATCCTGCCGGCGGACCATCTGATTGAAAAAACGGACGAATTCTGCCGCAGTATGGCACTGGCGGAAAAACTTGCGGCAAAAGATATGATTGTTACGCTGGGCATCAAGCCGCGTTATCCTGAAACAGGTTTCGGATATATCAAAACGGCAGAAGTGCTTGAACCGGGATTCAAAGTGGAAAAATTTGTGGAAAAACCCTCGCTGCCGGTGGTGCAGGAGTATGTCGCTTCAGGAGAATATTTCTGGAACGGCGGTATCTTTACCGGCAAAATATCGGTTTTTCTGCAGGAGTTTGCCCGCTTCGCGCCGGAAATCGCGGCATTGGCAGCACGATGCTCTTTTGCAGATGATAAAATTGATGAAAACATTTTTTCCGGAATGCCGAAAATTTCCATTGATTACGCCGTGATGGAAAAATCTTCGCGGATAGCTCTGGTCGAACTGCTTTCAGATTGGAGTGACCTCGGTTCGTGGCAGGCTATTTACGACCTGAAAGAAAAGGATGCCAACGGCAATGTCGTTATCGGAAAGGCACTTCTGCACAATGTCAGAAACTCTCTTATCTACTCTCCGGAAAGCGTGTTTGCGGTTTCCGATGCCGAAAACAGGGTTTTTGTCAACGCGGGAAGTATTTCAATGTCCTGCGCTTTGACCGAATCGCAGAATGTGAAATTTTTGTCGGAAAATTGAAGTTTTTACAGGTAAAAGAGTGTGGGATATGAAAAAAATTGCCATAACGGAATGCTGAATATTTTTTCCGGAAACATCCCCCCGCTCAACGCTATTGGAAAGTCCGGAGAACCTCTTTGCTGAAAATGATTCTCCGCTGCATAAAGGAGAGTTTAAAACGTTGAAAAAGTTGAAAAAATTCAATAGGATGCTATATTAACGGCAGTCCGGTCTTAAGTTTGCAAGGTAAAAAATGGTTGATTATCAGATTTTAAAATTCAATGTTCACGGGGATCATAACGGCAGTCTGGTCGCGCTGGAAAAAGGCGATGACTTCCCGTTTGACATCAAGAGGGTATACTACATCTACGGGACAGCCCGGAATGCCGTTCGCGGCAGGCATTCCCACCGCAAACTTGAACAGGTGATCATCTGTACTTCCGGCAGCTGCGATTTCATTCTTGATGACGGCAGTGAAAGGGTGACGGTACATCTTGATTCTCCGGAGCAGGGGTTGTATATCAAGCATAACATCTGGCGTGAATTTACCAATTTCACTCCCGGTTGCGTGGTGATGGTTCTGGCAAGTGAGCATTACGATGAGAGCGATTATATCCGCGATTATCAGACATTCCTGAACGAGGCGAAAAAATGATTCATCCGCTCTCTGATGTGCAAAGCTGCAAAATCGGCGAAAACACCAATATCTGGCAGTTTTGCGTGGTTCTGCCCGGAGCTGAAATCGGCTCCAACTGCAATATCTGTTCCCATTGCTTTATTGAAAACGATGTAAAAATCGGTAATAATGTCACCATCAAATGCGGTGTGCAGATTTGGGATGGCATGGTAATTGAGGATAATGTTTTTATCGGGCCCAATGCAACGTTTTGCAATGACAAATATCCGAAATCCCGAAATAAAAATTGGAAACTTGAGCCGGTGATTATCAAAAAAGGTGCTTCCATCGGAGCCAATGCCACGATCCTGCCGGGAGTGACTATCGGAGAAAACGCGCTCATCGGAGCCGGGGCAGTCGTTACAAAAAATGTGAACGATAATGAAACAATTGTAGGAAAAATTTAATATGCGTATTCGATTTATACAAAATCTCTTTGACATCATAAGAGGCAAAAAAGAACCTGCTTTTGTTACAAAAAACAGAATTAAAAAATGTCATAAAAATTACAAAAAGCATATTGTAAAACTTCAAAAAAAATTAAAATCAGGAGAGAAAATAAAAGTCGGATTTGTTTTTCTCAGCAATCTTTCTTCAAATCCTTTTTGGACATATTTATATGATGAGTTCAAACAAGATGACAGGTTTGAACCTTATATGATAATTGCACCTTACAGTTTTCTGTCAAAAGAATATCTTTTAGAAACAACTCAAAAAATATACAAACTTCTAAAAGATAAAGGATATAATGTTATTTCCGGTTGGGATTTTGAAAACAATAAAACAAAAGATATTTCAAAAGATTTTGATGAAAGTATAATGTTTTTCATGGACCCATACCAACATTTAACAGATAAAACCTTTTTGATCAAAAAATTTATAAAAACCTGCCTGACATATTATGTCCCATACAGTTATTGTATCGTCAACCTGGATAACACAACATCAATGGACCCTCACAAATATGCTTATAAAATCTATCCTGATACAAAATTACACATAGAATTAATAAAAAAATATTCACTTAATAAAAACAATATTGCAAAATTCGTTGGATATTTGGGTTCACAAAAGTTACTTATAGAAAAAGAGCGTCAATATGAATGGAAACAGTGTAATGAAAACGTGAAAAAAGTTATTATTGCGCCTCATCATTTATTAGGTTTGGGAAACTTTTTGCACTTGCATCAAACATATATTGATATCGCACAAAAATATAAAGATAAAATTTCTTTTGTTTTCAAACCGCACCCAATATTCAAAGAATCTTTATTAAAATATTGGACTCAAGAAGAAATAGATGCTTATATGAAAAAGTGGGAAGACATGCCTAATACCAAACTTGAATTCGGAGATTATGAAAACCTGTTTTTTACTTCAGATGCCATGATTTTAGATAGCGGTTCCTTCTGTGCGGAATATTCTTTATTAAACAAACCATTTTTATTTATGGAAAAAAACTCCGCCACACAAATTTAACCCTGTTGGCAAGCTGATTTTAGAACAACAATATATCGGCAACAAAGCGGAAGATATTTACAATTTTGTAGACGATGTCATTATTAAAGGTAATGATGCAAAAGCTGAAGCGAGAAAAGTTTTTGTTGAAGAAAATCTTATTCCTAAAGATAAAAATATTGCTAAAGTTATGTATCAAAACACTATTAAAGATATCAATCAAGTCGATATGGAGATAACAAAATGATTGATAAAGATTTATGCATAAGTCATTTTTTAGCATTCCGTTTTATACGGGATAAAGAACTTAATTTTTTTGAAGGTCTTAAACATCATGTATTTGAGCAATTATCCGAAGATGAAATTAATATTGTTTCCAATGCGCAAGACATGGATAGAACTATTCGTCAAAAAATAGAAGAATTTTATATCCCTGATAAAACGGCGATTTTATTATCCGGTGGAATGGACAGTGCAATACTGGCATCATATATGCCCAAAGGAACTGTTGCTTATACTTTCCAATGCAATGCTCAATCTGCAATAAGTGAAACAGAACAAGCCCGGAAGTATGTACAGAAAACCGGGTTGAAGCATGAAATTATTGAAATTAATTGGTCTGATTTTGAAGCTTTAACGCCTGTTTTATTAAAAAACAACAAAGTGCCGTTTCATTCTATAGAGGTTCAATTATTAAAAGCAAGTTTACATGCCAAAGAAAATGGTATTGAACGTATTATTTATGGTGACGCTGCTGATTATGTTTTTGGTGGCATGGATAAAATTATTTCTAAAGATTGGACTTATGATGAGTTTTATGAACGCTATACATTTACAGAACCAAAGAAAGTTTTAAAAAATCCTGTCGATATTCATTACGTATATGATAAATTCAAATTGCCCGACAATAAAATAGATTTTATTGGCTTTTTACATGACATGATGGATATCGAATCATATACAACATATGAAGAAGCTTTTAATACAGCCGGAATAAAATTTTCAGATCCATACTTGTATATGCGCATGGATAAACCTTGGGATTTGAAAAGAATCAGGAATGGAGAATCAAAATATATGGTTCGTGAATTATTTGCCGAGCGTTATCCAGATATTGAAATTCCGAATAAAATACCAATGCCGCGTGCAATGAACCAATGGTTAAAGGACTATAAGCCTTCCCGCGAAGAATTTTTACCAAATATATCTACCGATTTGACTGGCGATCAAAAATGGCAGTGCTGGTGTCTGGAGCAATTCTTAAATATGCATGACAAAGGGGAACTGTAATGGGCAAAACTGTTATCGGATATACATCAGGTGTTTATGACCTTTTTCATATTGGCCATTTGAATTTGTTAAAAAACGCAAAAGGTCTTTGCGACAAACTGATAGTTGGCGTAAGCGTTGATAAACTTGTCGAATACAAAAACAAACGTTCTGTCATTCCTTTCGAAGAAAGAATTGAAATTGTCAGAAGCATAAAATATGTTGATGCCGCAATTTCACAAGAAGAATTAGATAAGTTTAAGATGTGGGAAAAATTACATTTCGATATTCTTTTTGTAGGAGATGATTGGTTTAATTCGCCAAGCTGGAAAGAAATGGAAGCAAAATTCGACGAAGTTGGAGTTAGGGTCGTTTATTTTCCTTACACAAAGGGAACAAGCTCGACTTTATTGAATCAGACTTTGCTTAAGTTGAGAGAAGACAGATGATAAAATTTTTGGATTTGGAAAAAATCAACAACCGTTTCCGCGAAGAAATCGAATCAAGAATGAAAAGCATTCTTGACTGCGGATGGTATCTGCAAGGCAGGGAAAATGAAACGTTTTCCCGGAATTTTGCCGCTTTCTGCGGAACAGAATATGCTCTGGGCGTTGCCAACGGTCTGGATGCCATAAATCTTATCATCAAAGCGTACGGTTTCGGTGCCGGTGATGAAATCATTGTGCCTGCAAACACCTTTATCGCCACGATCCTCGCCGTTTCGCAAAACGGCTGTACTCCCGTGTTTGTCGAACCGGATATTGATACTTACAACATAAATCCCGATTTGATCGAAGAAAAAATCACTGCCCGCACCCGCGCCATTATTGTGGTCCACCTTTACGGTCAGGCGGTGCAAATGGATAAAATTCGGGCTTTGGCAAAAAAATATAATTTAAAAGTCATTGAAGATGCCGCACAGGCGCATGGAGCTTTTTATCAGGGCAGACGGACCGGCAATCTCGGTGATGCCGCGGCTTTCAGCTTTTATCCGGGCAAAAATCTCGGAGCAATGGGCGATGCCGGCGGTATTACCACCAATGACCGGGAGCTTTACGAAAAAATAAAAGCTCTTGCCAATTACGGCAGTGATCACAAATATCATCATATATACAAAGGTGTCAACTCCAGGCTGGATGAAATTCAAGCTGCGGTATTGGATGTCAAACTGAAATATCTTGACTCCGACAATGCCCGCCGCCGCGAAATCGCCCGTTTTTACCGGGAAAACATCGTCAATCCGCGGGTCATCCTGCCGCAGACGTATGATGAATCCGCGCACGTCTGGCACGTTTTTGTCATCCGCTGCAATGAGCGTGAGGCTCTGGCGGCACATTTGGAATCCCGCGGCATCCAGACCAACATCCACTATCCGACGCCTCCGCACCGGCAGGGGGCGTATACGGAATTTGCCGCGCTGTCACTGCCGGTTACGGAAAAAATCCACCGGGAAGTGTTGAGTCTGCCGATTTCACCGGTGTTGAGTGATGAAGAAGTGAAAAGTATTGTGGAGGCTGTGAATGAGTGGCGGTGAAAAACCTTTGCTTTCAGTGTGCTGTTTAAGTTATAAACACGAAAAATTCGCCGCAGAATGTATCAACTCCATCTGGGCTCTCGACCGCAGCGATATTGAAATAATCGCGCTGGATGACGGTTCACCCGATGGGAGTGTAAAGGTGCTGACCGCATTACAGGCGGCAAGTCCCTGCCGTTTTGAACTTATCACCCAGGAAAACAGCGGTAAAATAGGTTATAATTTCAACCGTATGATCGCGGCTGCCCGCGGAAAATTTATCGCATTCATTTCCTGTGATGACGCCTTGAATCCGGCAGATTTCAACCGGGCACTGGAGTATATGACTGCCAATCCGGCAACGGCATTTATCACTGCCGCCGTTGTGGACAAAACTGATGCCGCCGGCAATGTGGTAATGCACGCGGTGCGGGATTCGCAGATCCCGCTGGAAAAAGCCACGGTTGACGACCTTATTGAAGTGGAATACCGCCATTTGCACAGTTTTTATCTGCAGGGCTCGATATTCCGCCGGGAAATAATCGACGCGGTCGGCGGATTTGAAAACGATATGACCGGAGATGACATCATTCTGCGGAACAAGATATTTTTCTATCTGCGCGACCACCGGGAGTGGCAGTTCGCAGTTATTTCTGCTCCGACCGCACGTTACCGGCACCATGACAGCAATGTGCATTACAACATTCCGCGTCAGCTGAAAACGGTGACGGAATTTCTGGAAAAATTTCACCCTGACCGCCCCACTCCCTCCGGCGTATTTGAGATGGCGGAATTCGTTATCAGTACCTATCCGCTGCCGCAGGTCTGGGAAATATTCACATTCAACCGGCGGATGACCCAACTCCTGCTGGAACCGAAAATCCAGCATTATATGCTTATGCGGTTGAAACGCGAACCGGCACCGGGAAGTTTCGGCGGAGTGTCGATTTCAGTCGGCAGCAAGTAAAACAACAGCTGTCCGGAGGAGTGAAAATGCAGATGACAAAACCGCTGGTTTCCGTGCTGATGCCGGCATATAATCACGAAAATTATGTGCAGTATGCCATAAATTCAGTTATGGCGTCAACATATCAGAATATTGAGCTTATCGTAATTGATGACGGTTCAAAAGATCGCACTTATGAGAAAATCATTGAACTGAAACCTGAATGCGAAAAGCGTTTTACCCGGGTGATAATGGATACGCAGGCGAATTCCGGCACCTGCCGGACGCTCAACAGAATGCTGTCGCTGGCAAAGGGGGAGTTTGTGTTTTTGATCGCTTCAGATGATGCCGTCAAACCGCAGGCTGTTGAAAAAATGTGTGATTTTTTAAGTTCCCATCCGGAATATGTTCTGGCGGTAGGCGATAATGAGTTTATCGACGGCGACTCAAATGTGGTCGGATGTGATTGTAACCAGAACGTCGTGGATTATGAAACCGCAGAATATAAAACCTTTTTCCCGCGTATCAGTTCGCGTATGAAAGAGCCGGATGATTTCGGGAAATATGAAGTCCTGTTAAAAGCAAATCACGTCCCCAACGGCTATCTGATGCGTAAAAGTGTAATGCCTGAATTTACTCCGGAAGCTCCGCTGGAAGATTTCTATATGCATTTGCAGTTGAGCAAAGCCGGGAAATTTCATTTTTTTGACGAAGTATTTTTCTCGTACCGTCAGCATGGAACAAACACCATGAAGCGCAAAGAGTATATGAAAAAAATCCACCATGCCACAATGGTTTATGAGGAAAAACTCGTTCGTGATTCCGGCGATAAAGAACTGTTGGAAACTTTTCACAGGCAGACAACCGAAATCAAAATAAAGTTCAAAATCGGTAATATTCTGAAATATTTCCGCCGCAGAGGTTATTACGGCGGTCATAAAAAAGAATATATTGTTGAAATTTTCCGCAGACAATTTGTTATAAAGACAAAAATACTGTAACAGCGGGAAAGGATCTTAAACAGATCATTCCTGTTTGCGGAACTGCATTTCGTAAAGCTCTTTGTACTGTCCCTGCGGTTTCGCCATAAGTTCGTCGTGGGTGCCGAGCTCCACCAGGCATCCGTGATTGATGACCGCGATACGGTCGGCATTTCTGATCGTGGAAAGGCGGTGGGCGATAATGAATACCGTGCGGTTTTTCATCAGGTTGTCCATAGCTTTCTGCACGACGGCTTCCGACTCATTGTCCAGAGCACTGGTCGCTTCATCCAGAATGATGACAGGAGCATCTTTGAGGATCGCTCTGGCAATGGCGATACGCTGCCGCTGACCGCCGGAAAGAGTGGTGCCGCGCTCGCCGATTTCCGTATCCAGACCATCCGGCAGTGCCGCTATGGTGTCTTCCAGATGGGCAGAGCGCAAAGCGGCGAGCAAATCAGCTTCCGGAGCGTCCGGATTGCCCATCATGATATTTTCCCGGATCGTGCCGGAGAAAAGGAAGTTATCCTGAAACACGATCGCAATATTTTTCCGCAGAGAATCAAGAGTGAAATCTCTTATGTCCACGCCGTCAAACTTCAGCGCACCGGATTTGATGTCATAAAAGCGCGGCAGCAGATTGACCAGTGTGGATTTGCCGCCGCCGGAGTTGCCGACGACAGCAAGAGTTTCATTTTTTCTGACGGTCAGATTGATATCGTGCAAAATCTCATGCTCTTTTTCGTATTCAAAACAGAGGTTTTCAAACGAAATGCTCTCGTTGATCCCGTTGAGAGTTCCGGCACCGGCTCTGTCTTTGATTTCGCTGTCACAGTCAAAAAGTTCCAGCACCCGGCTGAATACCACAAATGTGTTTTGGATATTGGTGATGTTGTGGCTCAACGCTTTGATGGGGCGGTAGAGCAGCAGCAGAGAGGCGAGAAATGAGGCAAAACCGCCGGTCGTCAGCATTCCGGCATTGATGAGGTAGGTTCCCGCTCCGAGGATGACCGCCACGCCGACAGAGGCAATAAGGTGCATCATCGGAGAGAGCCAGATGGTCCGTTTGCTCAATGACATGGTTATCCGGAAAGATTCTCCGATAAAGCTGTTGAAAAGGGTTTTCTGCCGGTTTTGCAGGGAATATGCCGCTATGACTTTGTTTCCGGAATAGGTTTCGTTGACATTGGTCATAAGTTTTGAAGCAACGACCATATTTTCATTGGAAGCGCGTTTAATGCGTTTACGCAGCAGTGATGCCGGCAGAAATGCCCCGACCAGCACCAGCACTCCGACGATAGCCAACTGCCAGCTGCTGCAAAGCATGACCACGATAAGCCCCAGAGAACTGCACGCGGTGGTGACAATGCTTTTCAGCTGGTCGACAAAGGTCAGTGATGCATTGGCGGGGTCATTCATGTAACGGGAAATGATAAGTCCGGAAGAGTTTTCATCGAAAAACTGCGGATGCATCTGAAGCAGTTTGGCAAAAAGCTGCATTTTCATATCATTTGTAATACGCTGACTTGTCCAGATGCAGAGGTACTGATTGAGGTATTGGAGCAGTCCCTGAATAGCAGTGAATGCTATCACGCAGAAAGGAATAATGAATGCCAGCTGCAGACTGGTAAATTCAAAATTGATTCCGAGAAATGAAAATGCCACCCCTTTGCCGCTGATGACATAGTCCATATACGGTTTGAGGGCAAAAGCGGTGACACCGTCGAGCAGTCCCAGCGGCAGTGCAATGAAAAAACCGATGATTATGCGGGGCATATAAGGTTTGATAAACGGGAACAGCCGCTTGAGCAGCCACGAATATTTGAATGAGTTCTGCGCGGAGGTGGTATTGAGTTTCATGATAATCCTTTCCAAGTATAATGTCACGCTATACCATACTCCGGAAACGGGATGATTTCAAGTTGAAAAAACAAAAAAACATCTGCCTTGTCAGACAGATGTCAGGTTATGGTGTGTTCCGGATGGAAAAATCGTTTTATGCGAAAACGATTTCTCCGTTTACAGCTTTGACATTGACGGTGCTGCCCGGCATTATTTCACCGGAAATGAGTTTGCGTGACAGCGGAGTTTCCACCATTTTGATGATAGCCCGTTTCAGCGGTCTGGCACCGAAATCCGGGTCGAATCCGGCTTCAGCGATCAAATCGCAGGCACTCTCATCGACATTCAATGTTATGGAGTTATCCCGCACCCGGTCGGCAAGTTTCTGCAGCTGCAGAGCGACGATTTTGCGGATTTCCTCTTTGCTCAAGGCCTGAAAGATCAACGTTTCATCGATGCGGTTGAGAAATTCCGGGCGGAAGTGGCGGCGCAATTCGTTGAAAAGAGCCTCTTTGAGCTTTTCCGCAGATGAATCGTGCTGTTCCAGGATCATTGAACTGCCGAGATTGCTGGTCATAATGATAATGGTGTTTTTGAAACTCACCGTCCGACCCTGTGAATCGGTGACGATGCCGTCTTCAAGGATCTGCAGCAGAATGTTGAATACATCCGGGTGAGCCTTTTCGATTTCGTCAAAAAGCACCACCGAGTACGGACGTCTGCGGACAGCTTCAGTGAGCTGACCGCCCTCTTCATAACCGACATATCCCGGCGGCGCACCGATAAGGCGGGAAACGCTGAATTTTTCCATGTATTCAGACATATCGATTCTGACCATGGCTTTTTCATCATCAAAAAGCTGCTGTGCCAGAGCGCGGGCGAGTTCAGTTTTGCCGACCCCGGTAGGACCGAGAAAGATGAAACTGGCAATGGGGCGTGCCGGGTCTTTCAGACCGGCGCGGGCGCGCAGAACAGCATCGGAAACCGCCGTGACAGCCTCATGCTGACCGATGACTCTCTCGTGAAGTTTGACATCCAGAGCAAGCAGTTTATCTTTTTCACTCTGAATGAGTTTGGTCACGGGAATGTGGGTCCAGCGGCTGATGATGGCGGCGATGTCCTCTTCATCGACCTCCTCTTTAAGCATCCGCGAAGCGTTGGCTCCCCGGATGGCGGCTTCGGCATCGGCAAGTTGTTTTTCCAACCCGGGTATGGTGCCGTGGCGGAGTTCGGCGGCGCGTTCGAGGTCATAGGAACGCTCTGCCGCGCTCAACTGGTTTTTTGCCAGGTCGATAGCTTCGCGGTAATGGCGCAGCGAAGCGATGGATTCTTTCTCTTTTTCGTAACGGGCCTGCAACTGTTGACCGGTGGCGCGGAGTCCGGCGGCTTCCTGCTCCAGAGATTCCCGGCGTTTGATGCCGGCGGGGTCTTTTTCATTACGCAAACTGGTGATTTCGATTTCCAGCTGCATGAGTTTGCGGCGGTTTTCGTCAAGTTCGACGGGGCTGCTGTCGATTTCTGTCCGCAGTGCGGCGGCGGCTTCATCGACGAGGTCGATGGCTTTGTCCGGCAGAAAACGGTCGGCGATATATTTATCCGCCAGCACAGCGGCTGCGACCAGCGCACTGTCGCGCAGACGGACACCGTGGTGGAGCTCGTAACGCTCTTTCAGACCGCGCAAAATGGAAACGGTATCTTCCACAGAGGGCGGATTTATCAGCACCGACTGGAAACGCCGTTCCAGAGCGGGGTCTTTTTCGATATACTTCCGGTATTCGTCAAGGGTCGTGGCACCGATGCAGTGCAGTTCGCCGCGTGCCAGCATGGGTTTGAGCAGATTTCCGGCATCCATGGAGCCTTCAGACGCTCCGGCACCGACGACGGTGTGGAGTTCATCAATAAAAAGGATGATCCTGCCTTCAGCAGCTGTGACCTCTTTCAGAACCGCTTTGAGGCGTTCTTCAAATTCGCCGCGGTACTTTGCTCCGGCAATGAGAGCCCCCATGTCAAGCGCGAGCAACCGGCGATCTTTCAGATTCTCCGGCACATCACCGCAGACGATACGGCGCGCCAGACCTTCGGCAATAGCGGTTTTGCCGACGCCGGGTTCTCCGATAAGCACCGGATTGTTTTTGGTGCGGCGGGAAAGTATCTGGATGACGCGGCGGATCTCATCATCTCTGCCGATCACGGGGTCAAGTTTATCCTGCATCGCCATTTGGGTCAGGTCGCGGGAATATTTGTTGAGCGCGTCAAAAGTTGCTTCCGGTTCGGCACTGGTAACGCGCTGACTGCCCCGCAGTTCCTGCAGGATCTGCAGGATTTTTCCGCTGTTGATACCGGCGGATTCCAGCAGTTTGCGTGATTCTCTGCCTTCGGAAGCGATCCCGAGCAGCAAATGCTCCGTGCTGACGAACTCATCTTTCATATCTCCGGCACAGCGTATGGCAGACATGAGCACCGCATTGAACTCTCCGGAAGCGGGTATGTCGGAAGCACTGCCGCCATCCAGCCGGGCAAGTTTGCCGAGTTCAGCTTCAAGTTTGTTCCGGAAAATTCCGGAATTTACACCGCATTTGCCGATGATCGACGGGATCATGCCGCTTTCATCATTGAGCAGTGCGGCAAGCAGGTGCAAAGAGCAAAGCTCGGTGTGTCCGGAATTGAGAGCGATATTCCGGGCGTTGAAAAGAGCTTCGCGGCTTTTGTTGGTGAATTTTTCCTGGTTCATAAGAGTTCCTCCTCTGGTTGTGTTTTCCGTAAATCCAAAAAGCAACCGGCGTGCCAGATTATTTTTCGCCGTAATGCTTGACTTACACCCGGAGAAAGTGTATATTTATGACGCATAAGCGTGTCAAAACTATACACAAACAAGACAAGAATAAATTATGGAATATATCACTGTCACCAGCGCACAGAACAGCGCATTGAAACATCTGGTAAAACTCCGCGACCGGCGCACCCGCGAGCAGGAAGGCGTTACGTTGCTGGAAGGCTACCGCGAACTGACCCGTGCCGGAGAGTACGGCATGAAAATCATGGAGGTCTATTTTTCTCCGGAACATTTTCTCGGCAGCAATGAATTTCCGCTGTTGGAAAAATATGCGGCATCGGGAATCAAAGTCACCCGCCTTGCTCCGCATCTGCTGGAAAAAGTCTCCTACCGTGACCGTCCGGAAGGTCTGATCGCCATTGCCGCCATGCGCCGGCATGATTTGGAACTGTTGCCGGAGTTTGAAAATCCGCTGTTTCTGGTGGCGGAAACCATTGAAAAACCGGGCAATCTCGGTTCGATGCTCCGCAGTGCCGACGCCGCCGGCGCCGATGCCCTGCTGGTGTGTGAGAAAAAAACCGACCTCTACAACCCCAATGTCATCCGCGCCAGTACCGGAGCGATTTTTTCGGTGCCGGTCGGGGTGTGTGACAACGCTTCAGCGATGCAGTATCTGCGTGAACGCGGGATAAAGATCCTGGCGGCGACCCCGCACACGGATTTTAAATATACCGATGTGGATCTGACGCAGGGCGTGGCGATCGTTGTCGGCGCGGAACAGACCGGACTGACTGATTTCTGGATGGAACAGGCGGATTTGAAAGTCAACATCCCGATGCTGGGCAAAATCGATTCGCTCAATGTGGCATCTGCGGCAACGATCCTGCTCTACGAGGCGGCACGTCAGCGCAGCTTCAAAAAACGGGAAACGGAGTGATCCGGCTCCGCTTCAGAAGTGATGATATGCTCCGCCATTGAGCAGATTCAAAGCCCGGTAGAGCTGTTCGCAGAAAAGGAATCGCGCCATTTCATGGGTGAAAGTCAATTTGGAAAGTGACCAGAGCAATCCGGCACGCTGTTTTACTTCCGGAGCCAGACCGAACGGACCGCCGATGACAAAGACAATTTTGCGGTCAGCTCTGCCGAGATATGCGGAAAATTCCGCTGTGGTGAACTCTCTGCCCTCTTCAGAAAGCACGACCACCAACGCGTTACGCTCTTTATCCAGCTCCCGCAGAATGGCTTTGCCTTCTCCGGCGACATCGGAATCCGGCACGATGACACACTCGCATTTGCCGTAAGCTCCGGCGCGTGAGAGAAATTCACTGCACTGTTTCTCGCAGAATTTATCCCGCATCCTGCCGACAGCGACAAGTTTGGTCATCCGGTCGTATTTTGCCATCAGGAAATACGCCGCGGCGCGGAACAGAGGTTTTCAGTATCGGATTTCTGCACTTCACGGGTCATCCACTTGGAGTTACGCACGGTGAGCCACGAATATATGCAGATCCATGAGAGCGCGACCAGATTGAATATCCCGACGGCAAATGCCAGCAGAGCTTTTACGGGAGATTCTCTTTCGGCATAGAGTATGGCAGGCACAGTAGCCCAGATCCAGCTGACCAGAATCAGGTAATTTACCAGCAAATCAGCATTCTGCATTCCGGCAATAACGACGGTCAGCAGTGTGGGCAGAGCCAGTACCGGCAGCAGCAATCCGAGCAGTTGAAACACCAGATTGAATTGCAGTGCCGCCAAACGCCGGCTGCGGGGAGGAAAACGTTTGGCGAAATGTTTCAGCATCAGCAGACCTTCACGGACATCCCCCCGTGTCCAGCGGATAAGTGTCCGGCAGAGCTGGGGATAATCGGTCGGCACCCGGGTGGTGACTTTTGCCTCATGCTGCAGCACCACATGGTAATCGTTACGCAGCAGTATGCTGGTCAATGCGCGGTCTTCACCGATATGCGAAGGCACACCGAGAAATTTTTGATTGAGCCACCCTTCCAGATGGGGCAGCAGTGCGGCTTTGCGGTAGCCGCTGACCGCTCCGGGAGAGCAGAGCACTGCACCGATGGCACTCTGGGCGCACCGCAGAAAATCACAGCTGAAAACAAAACATATATCCAGCATCCGCGGCACGAAACCTTCATGCAGGTTGGAAACCCGGACTGTCCCGGCGACACCGCCGACTTCCGGACGGGCAAAGGGCAAAACGAGGTTGCTCAAAGTTTCTTTTCCGACCAGGGAATCGCTGTCTATTGTGACGACGATTTCGTGTCTGGCGTTGGTGAATCCGTAATAAAGAGCCGCTCTTTTACCCTGATTACGCTCAAAATTCACCGGATTGATAACGCCGTGCGATTCACCGGCAACAAGTTTTATCCAGTTCCAGGTATCATCTTTTGAACCGTCATTGACGGCGATGATTTCCAGTTTATCCATCGGGAAATCGCTTTTCAGCAGGCTGCGGAGAGTTTCCGCCACGGCACTGCCCTCATTGTACGCGGGAACGACCACGGTCACACCGGGAATATCCTGCTCTGACTCCCGGCGGGAAACCGGTTTGTAAAAGCAGACCATGACCGCCTGAAAAAGCATGAAAAGCACCGTCATCACAGATGCCGTCAGCCCGAGATAAAACAGCACTCCGGCACTGCCGCCGGCAGCAGAATCCACGATTTGGCGCACCGATGCCCGGTAGAGCACAAAATAGGACATCCCGCCGAAAACAGCGAGAAATATGCCCCAGGAGGTAAAATGTTTCCAGTTTATTTTCATTTGTAATCACTTGCAGTACAAAAACTCATACTGTATAATATAGCATCTTTGCCCTGTTTTTACAAGTGTTTTACATTATTTATACGCTCTGTTCCGGTTGCGTGGAGATACCGCAAGCCCTTCTTGCAGGGGCGGCATGAGCCACTGCAAAAAAACGGGGAAAATTCTTCCCTCACCGGGAACAGAAATGAAATGCTTTATGCGCCGAGTGCGCGCAGAAATCTGACTGCTTCTGCGGTTTCGGTGACAGAGCGCGGGGAAACTTCTCTTTCAATTACCGCCGGATAGCGGTCAAGAGCAAGTTCTTTGAGAGTATTTATGTAATTCTGCCAGTTTATATCGCCGGAACCGATCGCTTTTTCCATAAAAGCCGTACCGTTTTCCGCGAAAAGCTGTTTGATACCGCCGGTGGCAAATGCGGCATAAACTTTTTCCGGATCGCACCGGTGATAGTGGCAGCCGTCTTTCAAATGGGTGTGGCGGATATACAGAGCAAGGATTTTTGCCGACTCCACCGGATTTTCACCCGTGACCATTGCCATATTGCCGGGGTCGAGATTGACATGGATACCGGGAGCATCAAGCTCATCAAGAAAAGTTTTCAGCACGGCGGCTTTTTCCGGTCCGGTTTCCACGGCAAAAACCGCACCGCAGCTGACGGCATATCTGCTGATTTTAAGCAATGCCTCCTGCTGTGCCTGCCGCAAAGGAGAGGGAACCGCTTGAATGACCCCGATATGGCTGGTCACGATGTTGCACCCCAGTTCCAGAGCCAGATCCATGCTGCGGCATATTTTTTCAATATTGCGCGGATTGACACTTTCATCACGGAATCCGAAGCCGCCGACCTCGCCGCAGATGGAAAATATTTCCAATCCCGAATCCTGACAGCGGCGGCGCAGCTCCTGCCGTTCCGCACCGGAATACTCCAGCAGATTTTCCCGCGGAGAAACGGCATAAAGCTGTACACCGTCCACTCCGGTGGCGGCGGCACGTTTCAATGCTTCATCCAGCGGCAGAGCAAAACGCTGGGGCAGAACACCTATTTTCATTTCAGACAACTCAAACAAAAATTATTTTCCGGAAAAAGAGCTGCGTGACGCCTCTCTTTTTCCGGAATTTTTTACGTTAATCACTTCAGGGGATAAGCTCCCGCATTTTTCCGGCAGTGACTTTTGCCAGTTCCAGATCCGGCAGCACCAAATCGGGCAGGCGGCAGAAAGGAATCATTTCGGCAGTGAGAGCGCCGGTGTAATTGATTGATTTCAGCGCGGCAAAAAGCGCGGGGAAATCCACTTCACCAGTCAGAATATCATCGCCGAAGCCATGCAGACCGCCGGCGCAATCGGTTTCGGTAAAGTTTTTGATATGAACCGCTTTCACATAATCACCGAGGAGCTCCACATAATCCTGCGGTCTGCCGTAGATGCAGCAGTTGGCAACGTCAAAATAGATGCCGATTTTTTTGCTGTCGAACTGGTCGAGGTAAAACTTCCACTCCATCGGAGAGAGCAGAAAACGGTTCCAGACGTTTTCCAGCGCGATATTGACATTGAGTTTTTCCGCAGTGACCAGCAATTCTTTTATGGATTTAACAGAATTTGCCCACGCATTTTTGTAGCTTACCACCGGACGGGAAGGTTCCCAGGCGACCCGGGTCGCTCCGGGAATGACGAGGATGGTTTCCGCGCCGATCCAGTTGGCGATCTGAATATATTTTTTGCCGAAGTCAACAGCCTGCGATCTTTCCGTTTCATCATCCGCTGAAAGCGAACAACCCCAGAAAAATCCGCTGGCAAGAGTCCGCAGACCGATACCTTTTTCTGCGGCATAAGCGGCGATTTTGCGGCATTCCTCCTCGGTGATGTCGATTTTCAGGGCATCGCCGACGGTGAATTCCACGCCGTCAAGATTCTGTTCTTTGGCGAAGTCGATAAATTCATACGGGGTCTTTTCTCCGGCAAAACCGCCGAAAACCCAATAATTGAGAGCCTTATACATATTTTACCTCCACGGCTTTTTTGCTGTCCACAGATTCGATTTCCGCCATGACCACGGCAAGAGAATTGAAAACTGATTCCGGAGTCTGGTAGCGGTCGGGTGTGACATTGTCCCGGACGCAATCGGTGAAATATTTGAGTTCACGGTGCCAGCCGGTGGGCAGTGTGGCATCACCGGTATCCGGAGTTTCGACTTTGCCGCAGTTCCAGTAAAGGTGATAGCCCGAAGCATCAAGTTTCAGCGTGCCTTTTTCGCAGATGATCTGGAAACTCATTTCAAACGGCACGTTGGCAGGGGCGCACCAGCCGCCTTCAGCGGTGATGAATTTTTTATCGGCGTAATCGTAAGAGGTAATGATGTGGTCGATACCGTTATCGCTTACCTGACCGCGGACACCGGCACTGCGAACCGCCGCCGGATTGCCGAAAAAGTAGCAGACCAAATCGGTGTCGTGAGTGTGCAGATCCAGTGCTGCACCGCCGGCCATTTCGTCACACATGAACCAGTTGTTCCAGGCGTTGCCGTCAACCGAGGGGGAGAGGCGGCGGAAAAGAGCCGACTTCACCGCACCGAGTTTACCGGAGTCAAGGATTTCTTTGGCACTGGCATATTCAGGCCATGCCCGCACGCACATACCGACATTGAAAAAACGTCCGGCGGCGTTGACCGCTTCGCGTATTTTGCCGATCTCATCCAGCGTGCGGCAGAGCGGTTTTTCCGAGAAAACGTGTCTGCCGGCTTTGAGCGCGGCAAGGATATATTCAGTGTGTTTCGGGGTGGGAACACAAATATCCACCATATCCACATCAGCTTTGGCGATCAGCTCCAGGGCGTCTTCATATACTTCGACTCCGGTCATATCAAGCGGCGCGGAATTGTCACCGCCGCCGATGTTGCCGACGACTTTGCTGACATCTCCGGCACGTTTGGCGGGGTCGACATCCGCCAGAGCAGTGACTTTCACTCCCGGCAGAGTTTCGTAAATGCGCCAATGGGTACTGCCCATAAAGCCCAGACCGATCAAACCTACTTTTACTTCTTTCATAACCGCACCCTTTCATAAATTGTGGTTGGGAATTTGTTTCTTTATATATTATAACCGGAAAAAGGCAATAAAACAATGGATTTTCCGGCGTTGTGGTGGATTTTTTGGCAAAAGATGCTATTTTATACAGCAATGGAGGTTGTTTTAAATACTGAAAACAGAGCGGCACAACAACGAAACGTGGCGCGAGCCCCTGCAAAAAAGGACAGCGAAATACCGCCGACGGTAAAAAACGGTTCGATTGCCCCGGTGGATGTATTGCGGAGCAAGGTCGACGCCAAACCGAAGCAATGACGATGGAGTGCAGTAAAAGCTGCCCGACTGAGTCATTGCCTGAATGTTTGGCAAGAGATTGCCCGCAAGATGCCACCGGCGGAGGATGTATTGCGGAGCAATGGAAAAATAACAAAAAAATGAGTACACCTATCACACTTGATTTGCTGTTGAGCGATGAAGTATGCCGTCTGCTGGACAGTTTTGCCGCGGCGATGAAAATCCAGGTGGTTTTTTATTCCCGCAGCGGCGAAATCCTGCGGCGGGGGCGCACATTCGGCAACAGCAGTTACTGCGAACTTATGCAGACGAAATTTTTCGGCAGTGAAAAGTGCATCATGCTTGACAAAGCAATGCAGAAAAAATGTCTGGAATCCGGCACCGTGCAATGTTACCGCTGTCATGCGGGCTTGAATGAACTTATCGCTCCGGTGCGGATTTTCGGTAAAATCGCCGGATTCATCATGTTCGGTCAGTTCCGCACCGACCGGCAGCCGCCGGATTTCACTTCTGGCAATCCGGAAGCGCAGAAAGCTTTTGCGGAACTGCCGTTTTTCGCCCCCGAAGAGACCGGCAGTCTGGAAGATATGGCCAAAGTCCTGCTGGATTACATTGCCGCCAAAGAGCTGGTTTCAGCCTCATCATCGTACCGTTACCAGAAGTTACTCTACTTTATCAGCGAAAACCTCACGCGCAAAATCACATTGCATCAGGCGGCAAAATTTCTGAATGTCAGCGATTCCACGCTTACACATTTTCTCCATGACGGATACCGCACTTCATTCAAGGAACTGCTGATAAACGCCCGGCTTGACCGCGCGGCGGCGATGCTGAAGTCCGACCCGGAACTCACTGTCGCTGAAGCGGCACGGCTTGCCGGATTTGATGACCCGCACTATTTTTCCCGGATATTCCGCAAAAAACGCAATATGCCGCCGTCAATGCTCAAAAACAGCTGATTTCTGCTTCACTCGTCTATTCTGCCCCAGGCGGAACGTATTCTGGAAGTGACCAAAGTTGCCTCGGCGCAGGTGCTTTCAACGCTGGATTTTTCGCTGCCCTGACCGTAAAATGTCAATGCACAGCCGATATTTTTCCACTGAAAAGGCACTGTGATGTACCATTGCCGCATCGACCCCACCCGCAACAGCAGATTCTGCTTCTGCAAATTATCATATTCACGCTCCAGAGTGTTGATTTCCACTCTTGAGAGGTCGGGGTATATCTCATTGATAAGCTTTTTGGCTTTTTCACTGCCGGTTTTGCAGACGCACAGCAGAGCGAGAAAAGCTCCGCTGCGGCGCAGGACGTTGTGGTCGGAAAACTTCTGCGCGCAGGAACATATCCGGAAAAACGTATCTTTGTCGTACCCGAAAAGTATCCCGTTCAGCCCGGAACGCAATGAATACTCCCGCACCAGCGGAGATGCCGCCGCCGCATACGGTGAGAGCCGCTCGGCGTGACTTCCGAAACGCAGCATCGCCACCCCCGGAGCGAAGTGGTGGTAATCGCATTTTTCCAGCCAGCGCATTTCCACCATGTCATTGCACAACCGGCTCAATGTCGGCACCGGCATATCCAGTTTTTCCGACAGCTCTTTCAGGCTCATTGCCGCCGGTGCGGAACACAGCACGTCAAGAACGGCACCGGCTTTGGCGAGAAGTTTGTTTTTCATTTTTGCGGAGAAGAAAGTTTGGCATGAAGTGCGGCAGCCACCGGCGGCGGCACATATTTTTCAAAATCCCCGTTCAGCCGCGCCACTTCTTTGACCAGCGTGGAGGAAACGAAAGAATTTTTCAGTGTCGGCATCATAAAAATCGTTTCGCAGTTGCGCCGCAGATTGCGGTTGAGCAATGCCATCTGCAGTTCATACTCAAAATCCGAAAATGCCCGCAGACCGCGCAGAATGGCGTCTGCACCGTAGTGGTCAAGAGAATCCACCAGCAGTCCGTCAATGGCGACGACTTCCACATGTTCCAGAGCGGCACAGCTCTGACGGATGAGGTCGCATCTTTCCTGCATGGTGAATATCGGCGACTTTGCGGCATTCACCGCAACTGCGACGATGACCCGGTCAAAAAGCATCCCGGCGCGCTCAACCAAATCGAGATGACCGTTGGTAAATGGATCAAATGATCCCGGATAAAGAACTGTTTTCATTATTTTGCTCCGGAAAATCCCGTTGTCTTATTGCATATTGCGTCTTTCCGGTGTATAATATAAAACTTGAATTGATATTTTGCAATATTCCTGAAAAAAGATGAAAGATTTTTTGACTCTCCATTCGTCGGAATCCGGTTCTGTCGCACCCGCGGCAATTCCCCGGATAGTGGCGATCGGAGTTTTTGACGGCGTACACCGCGGTCATCAGAAAATAATCCGTACCGCCGCAGAGATAGCGGCAGATCGCAACGCCGTGCCGCTGGTATTGAGCTTTTCCCCGCACCCCCGGCAGCTGCTTGTTCCCGATGCGCCGCCCCCGCTGCTCATGCCGGAAAATGAGAGGATCAGATATCTGTACCGCGCCGGGGCGCAAGAGAGTGCGTTTATAAATTTCACCCCTGAAATATCCGGTCTGGAACCGGAAGTTTTTTTACAGACACTTGCGGACAACTCTCTTTTCCGCATCGCCGGTATCTGCGTGGGCGAACACTGGAAATTCGGCAGAAACGGCTGCGGCGACGGCAGACTGCTGCGGGATTTCTGCGAAAAAAATCAGTGGCTCTACTGCGGTGTGCCGGAAATCTGTATCGACGGCGAGATCATCAGTTCCACAGCTTTGCGGACGGCTGTTTCCGCGGGGGAACTGGATAAATTCCGTTTGTATTCCGGCAGAGAGTACACTCTTTACGGTAAAGTTGTCCACGGTTTTGCCATCGCCGGAGAGAAACTCCATGCCCCGACCGCCAATTTAGGATGTGATGCCGGGGTCCTTGCGCCGGATGGAGTCTACGCCGGCAGTGCCGCTGTTGACGGAAAAATTTTTCCGGCGGCGGTGAATATCGGTTTTGCTCCGACATTCGGCGGCACTCAACGCCGGGTGGAAATCCACCTTATTGGTTTCGCCGGAACACTTTACGGTGAAAATCTGGCGGTTGAACTTCACAAATTCATCCGTCCGGAGCGTCACTTTGATACTCCGGAAGAACTTAAAAAACAAATTGCCGCAGATATTGCTGAAATATCCGGCGCACTCTCATCAACGGGGAAATAATCATGACTTTTGCCGCATTTTTTCTTATTCTCTTTTCGGTAATGTTTCACGCGGTGTGGAATCTGCTTGCCAAAAAAAGCGAAATGAGCACCGCATTTTACACATTGCTCTGCTCTTTTGCCACCCTCTGTTCCCACACCACGCTCTACTGGACTCCGGTGGAAGTCACCGCCCTGCCGGGAAAATTTTATCTTTGCGTAGTGGCATCGGTCGTTTCGGATTGCATATACTGCACCGGTCTGGTCGGAGCATACCGCAGAATGGATATGTCAAGCGCGTACCCGCTGATGCGTTCACTGCCGCTGCTGCTGACCATGATGGTAACGGCAATTTTCGGATGGGGCACACCGCTGCCGTGGTACGCCGTATGCGGGATGCTGATGGCGTTTGCCGGCTGTATGCTGTTGCCGCTGAAAAAATTTGGCGACTTCAATCTGCGTGCCTATCTGTCACCGAATATGTTTTTCGTTCTGATCGCCGCCTGCGGCACGACCGGATACACCGTACTTGACAGTCAGGCACTGAAAATATTGGCGAAAAGCTATCCGGAACTTTCCAAAACTGTCACCTCGCTGACCTATTACGGCATCCGGGGGGTGATACTGCTTTCAGCATTGCATCTGCTGGTATTGAGCAACCGGGAGGAAAGGGCCAGATACCTGACTTTCTGGCGCAAACTGGACATCCAGCCGATGCTGGGCGGGTTTTCCGCGGCGTGTGCGTATGCCACAGTGCTTATTGCGATGAATTTTGTCACCAATGTGAGCTATGTGCAGATGCTCCGTCTGCTGGCACTGCCGATAGGGGTTTTCACCGGAATATTCTTTCTCAAAGAACGCGGTTCACTGCTGAAATTCGCCGGAGTTGCCATCGTGCTTGCCGGAATGCTTCTCACAGCCATACGGTTTTAAGGCGGTGAAAAAATGGGGGGATGTTCCGAATTTTGTGAAACACACATATAAATTTTACATGAACATATTTTTATGACACGTTAAATATAACACTTGCGTTGAGATTTGTCAAAAACATAAAACGGCTTGATTTCACCCGGTGGATGTATTGCCGAGCAAGGTCGCAGTCAAACCGAAGCAATGACGAAGGAGTGCAGTAAAGTCTGCCCGACCGAGTCATTGACTGAATGTTTGACAAGAGATTGCCCGCAAGACGCCACCGACGGTAAAATTTTATCTCAACAAATTAGGATAATAATAAAAAAATGATAAAGTTATTGTGTAAGTTATTTGTTCCGGAAAACGGTGACAGAGAAAACTTATCCGTCAGAACCGCATACGGAGTTTTCAGCGGCAGCGTCGGTATCGCTGTAAATATTCTGCTTTTCGCAGTGAAAATTTCTGTCGGGATAATTTCCGGCAGTATCGCCATTGCTGCGGATGCGGTCAATAATCTCTCCGATGCCGGCAGCAGTGTGGTGACGGTACTGGGTTTTAAACTTGCCGCCAAACCGGCAGACAGCGAACACCCTTTCGGTCACGGCAGAGTCGAATTGTGCTGCGGAGTGGTGGTCGCGGTCATTATTATGATGATGGGATTGGATTTTCTGAAAGAAGCGGTCTCCAAAATATTTTCTCCCGGCGAAGTAAATATTTCCCTGCCGATGACTGCACTTATCGGCGGCACACTGCTGTGCAAATTATGGCTGTTCTTTTTTTACCGGCACATCGGCAAAAAAATCAATTCCGGCACGATAATGGCATCCGCATTTGACAGTTTGAGCGATATGGTCGGTACAGCGGTGGTTCTGTCGGCGGTTTTTGCGGCGAAATTCACTGCGTTTCCGGTGGATGGATGCGCCGGAGCTCTCGTGGCGGTGATGGTTCTGATCGGCGGCGGAAAGATCCTGCGGGATACGATAAGTCCGCTGCTCGGCGAAGCTCCGCACACAGAATTGGTCGCAGAACTGCAGAAAAATCTGCTGCAGTGTCCGGGAATACAAGGGGTGCATGACATCATTATCCACAATTACGGCCCGAATCAATATTTCGCCACTGCACACGCGGAAGTTGAAATGCCGAACGATTTATTGTCGACCCATGATATACTGGAAAACGCCGAGGTCGAGATCGGCAAAAAAATGCCGGTCAATCTGCTGCTGCATTGCGACCCGTACAACCCGGATGATCCGGAATGCAAAAACTGGCGTGTCCGGCTGGAAAATGCGGCAATGGAAATAGACCCGATTTTCAAACTGTATGACTTCCGGCTGAAAAAAGAGAACGGCACACTTATTCTCTCCTGCCACATATTGATCCCGCGCAATTACCATATTCAGAATTCAAAGATCCATGAAAAGCTGACTGCCGGTATGGCGGAATATTCTCCGGTGCCGGAATTGAAAATCGAGTTTATCCACCCTTACGTTTAAAATCAATTTATTGACAGTTAAGATATTGCAGGAGGCGTCAAAATGAAATTCCGTATGATCCACAACAATCTGAATGTTTTCGACCTTGACAAAAGCATCAAATTTTATTCCGATGCCTTTGATATGCACGAAGTGCGCCGCATCAACGCTAAAGACGGCAGTTTCATCATCGTCTATCTGGAAGATGGCAGTTCAAGCCACCAGCTGGAACTGACCTGGCTGCGGGAAATGGACAGACCCTACGAGCTGGGCGATAATGAATTTCACCTTGCCTTTGAAACCGATGACTACGAAACCGCTCATAAACGGCACGCTGAAATGGGGATCATCTGTTACGAAAATCCCGAAATGGGGATTTACTTTGTGAACGATCCCGACAACTATTGGCTTGAGATTTTGCCTGAAAAACGGTAATGGGGAACTATTCGTTATGACTGTAGAGCCGAACGGCTGCCGGCTCGAAGTCATCCCCTCACAGCCCCCACCCCTTTTCAAAAAAAGCGGGATATTGCCGCTCCGTTGTCGCGGCAGGGGCTCGCAGTGCGGCGGCGGATTGTTGCGGTGCAAGTTTGTGTCGTTGACAAACCGTATCTTGCATGGTATATTAAAATCTGTTTTATATAAAGTTCTGATTGGCGAGGTTGGTCTTGAAAAAGAATACGATATTTTTTTTGTTTGTTGCATTTGCCGCTGTTTTTATCTCCGGATGCTGTTGCAAAGATAAAGAACAGGAATTTATGATAATTCAATTTGCTTCAAGTCGGGATGCAGAATATAATTTTAGCGGCAGAACATATCTGGTTTTGCTTTACAAACAAGGAGAAGACTATTTTTTTCAAAGTCACATCCCCGATTATACTGAAGAAGACCGCACGGTTTTCTCTCATTATTTGGGCAAAAATGCATTAATTGCCTCTAACGGGCTGCAGTTTGAAGATGGTCAAATGACCGTTGAATACCGCGACAGCAATGAAAAATGGCATAAAGTCGGAGTGCCATTCGGAGATTTTTTTGGGGATAAACATACTTCCCAAATGAAATTCAGCGAATATTCGCCATACGAACCCTCCAGCGAAAAATATGGTGCTGCCGGAGTAGAAAAAAGAGAAGAACCGGTAGTTGAAGCATTTTTGCCGACTCTGCAAAAGCATATCCGCAACAATGATGCGGATGCAATTTCAAAAATGATCATTTACCCGATCGGAGCGGGAGATATCTGGTTGGAAAACCGGCATGAGTTTCTGAAATATTATCCGCGGATGTTTACGGAAGAAAAAAAACAAGAACTACTGGAATTGCAGAATAAAGATATGCTTTGCAACTACAAAGGTCTGATGTTCAGCCACGGGATGTGGTTTTACCCTTGCGGTGATAAAGCATATTTTACCGTGCTTAATTTACCGATATACTGACATTTTCTCTGCCAATTCAGTCAACTCTATCGCCGCATCCCGACGGCGTTTGGCAAGTCCCGGATTTTTCGGTTCGGAGGTGCGAACTGTTTTTATATTGTCCTTGTAATCCCTTGAATCCAACAGTTCCAACGCTGCCCGGCGATAATCTTCCGCTTTTACCGCTTTTATAAAGCTTTTGTATTTTCCCATTCTCTGTTTGCCGAGATTAAAAGACAAATCGACACATATTGCCTTTACCAAATCGGGCATCTTTTGCCATGTGGTATTGTCAACGGCATTATCATCCCATGCCATATAAACTTTGCCGTTTTTATCCTTCTGTTTTACCCATTTACCCTTAGAGAATACCTTCTGCAATAATTTCGTTTACACCCATTATGTGCTCCTTTTTTTTTGATGGTTACTTGTGGATAAATTATCTCCACATATAACACCTATCGTCAACAAAAAAGGAGAACGAATTTAACAGTATGGGTAATTATTCGTTATGACAGCAGATCCCAACAACTATTGGCTTGAGATTTTGCCTGAAAAACGGTAATGGGGAACTATTCGTTATGATTGTAGAGCCGAACGGCTGCCGGCTCGAAGTCCTGCCGGAAAACCGTTGTTAAAATGATTTCAGGGTGAATGGAGTTTTTTCCATTCACCCCTTGTGTATTCATTTATTTACAGCAGAGCGTTAAAAAAACGTTTCTCCGGCAGGAGTGTTTCAGCGCAAGCCGACTGCACTGCGGACTTTATCCAGGGTTTTGGCGGCTTCCTCTCTGGCGCGTTCACCGTTTTTACGCAGAAGCTCTTCCACAAAATCCATATTGTTTGCCAACTCTTCGCGGCGGGCGCGCATCGGCTCAAAGTGCGCCCATATTTTCTCAAAAAGGGCCTGTTTGGCGTGACCGTAGCCGTAGTTGCCGGCGCGGTAGCGGTCGCACATTTCCGCAAGCTCTCCCGGGGTGGCAAAAAGTTTGTAAAGGGCAACAACGTTGCAAGTTTCCGGGTCCTTGGGGTCTTCCAGAGCTTTGCAGTCGGTGACGATATTCATAACGGTTTTACGCAGGGCTTTTTCCTTGCCGAAAATCGGAATGGTGTTGTTGTAGCTTTTGGACATTTTCTGTCCGTCGATCCCCGGCACGATAGCGACATTCTGCGGGATATATCCATCGGGAATGGTGAATATTTCACCGTATTCGTTATTGAATTTGATTGCCAGGTCGCGGGTGATTTCCAAATGCTGTTTCTGGTCTTTGCCCACCGGAACCAGATTGGCGTTGTAGAGCAGAATATCCGCCGCCATCAGTACCGGATAGGAAAAAAGTCCGTTGTTGGGCATGAAGCCTTTGGCGGTTTTGTCTTTGTAGCTGTGGGCGCGTTCCAGAAATCCCACCGGAGTGACGGTGTTGAGTATCCACATCAATTCGCACACTTCCGGAACCGCTGACTGGCGGAAAAACACGGTTTTTTCCACATCCACGCCGCAGGCGAGAAAATCCAGAGTCAGATTGATTATCCGCTCGCGCAGCTGTTCCGGTTCGGGATTGGTGGTCAGGGCGTGGTAATCTGCGATGAAAAGAAAACTTTCGCCTTTTTCCTGCAAATCGCACACCTGCCGCATGGCTCCGAAATAGTTGCCCAGATGCGGCGTGCCGGAAGGTTGGATACCGGTAAGAATTCTCATTTTTTTATCCTTGATTTAATTTGTTGTTATATTACAGTCAACACATTTTACAACCGGCATCCGGTTGCTCCGTCGCCCAGTTCGCAAATGAAACTTTCAGCTTTGATGCCGGTGCGGCGGAAATAACTGTCACAGACTTTTGCGGCGTACTCTGCGGCATTGGCGGTTTTCACCAGGTGGATGGTTATTCCGCCGAATCCGCCTCCGGAAAGTCTTGCTCCGAGCCCGCCGGGAGTTTTTCTGGCGATTTCGACCAGGATATCCAGTTCCGCAGAGCTGTTTTCAAAATTGAGCCGGCTGGATTCATGGGATTCATAAAGCAGTCTGCCGAAACCGCGTACATCGCCTTCGCGCAGCAGCCGCTGTGCCGTAATGACTCTGGAACACTCATAAACGATGTGCTGCGCCCGGCGGAACTCCCGCCATGAGAGATTGCCCCGTGCCGCAGAGAGCTGTTCCGGGGAAACATCACGCAGAGTCGTCACGCCGGGGGAAAGTTCTGCCAGTTTGCGCGCGGCACTTTCGCAATCCTGACGGCGCAGATTGTAATCGGAATCCACCAGAGTATGTTTTTTCATCGAATTGACCACGACAAAGGCATAACCCGGCGGCAGAGGTATGGTGTCAACGACATCCACACTGCGGAAGTCGCTCATTATGATGGAGTCTTTTGCTCCGAAAAGCGAACTGAACTGGTCGAGCAGACCGCTTTTGAGTCCGAGAAAGTTGTTTTCCACGCCCTGACCGGCGCGGGCGAGCAGTGCGGGGTCGTTTTCCAGACCGAGCTCAAATGCAATACTGAATGCCAATCCGCAGGAAACTTCCAGAGCCGCCGAGCTGGACATACCCGCAGACAGCGGCACACTGCTTTCCAGCCCCGCACAGAATGCCTGACGCGGCAGACCGTAACGGTAAAGTTCCCGCAGCATACCGATGATGTATTTGCTCCCGTTGCGCGGCACACTGCCGCTGTCGATATCTTCCAGTGAAAAAACCATATCCTTGCCGTCGCGGAAGTCGGTGACGGTACAGATGTTTCCTTCCACCGGAGCCACGGCAAATTCAGTGCTCTGTCCCACGGCGCATGAAAGGACGAATCCCCCGTTGTAGTCGGTGTGGTTGCCCAGTACCTCAAGCCTGCCCGGAGCCCGGGACGCCGCCAGCGGCATAGAACCGAAACGGGCAGCGAATTTATCAATGATATTCTGCATCAAAAACCTCTTTTTACATGAAACAAATTCTGGAAATACACTGGTCAAAACTCTCCTGACCGCTTAAAATGTCGATTTGAATACGCAAATAACATATCGGCACATCGCACCGGTCGAGCCGGGGGATGCGGACAGCATCTTTTTCTGTGGTGACGATCATTTCCGCACCGGCGGCTTTGGCCTGATTGACAAAGTCGATGATTTCCTGCTGGGTGTAGCGGTGGTGGTCGGCGAAGTGGTCTTTAAGCACCAGCTGCGCGCCGAAATCTTCCAGGAAACGCTCAAAACTGTCCGGTCTGGCGATCGCGGAGAGTGCCGCCGCTTTCATGCCGCGCAGTGCCGACAGCGGCAGTTTTTCATTGCTTCCGAAGCGGACGAGATATTGGGGCTTATGGCAGCACTCGATGATTTCCGCGCGGCGGGTGTGCCGCCGGATGAACCGTTTGAGATGGGAAATTTTATGACTGCCGTCGGATTTGGTGAGAAATATGTAATCCGCGCGGCGGATGTTTTTTATCGGTTCCCGCAAAATCCCCCGCGGCAGGACATGACCGTTGCCGAAAGGGTCGGTGGCATCCACCAGCACGATATTGATGTGCGGTTTCATCATCAGGTATTGGAATCCGTCGTCAAGGATGATAACGTCGCTCTGAAAATTATCAATGGCATAAATGCCGGATTTCACCCGGTCTTTGTCAACCACGACCGCGACATCATGCAGATTTGATGCCAGCATATACGGTTCATCACCGGCATATTCGGAGTTGAGCAAAAGATTTCTGCCGTCGGAAACGACTTTGGGCGGAGTTTCGATTTTGCGGTGGCGGAAAATATGGGCAAGTTTCTCCCGGAATGAGCGTTTTTTGCTCCGGTATCCCCGGCTCAAAATAGCCACTTTGCGTCCGCGGGATGAGAGTGAACGGGCGAAAACTTCCACCACCGGAGTCTTGCCGGTGCCGCCGCAGCTCAAATTGCCGATGCTCACGACCAGACACCCCAGAGCATGGTTGCGGATGACCCGTTTGTCATACATCCACAACCGGAACTGCACTGCCATGCGGTAGAAACGGGATGATATGAAAAGCAGATCCGTGAGTATACGGGCGAGCAATCCCCGGCGTCTGCCGGAGATTACTTCCAGAAAGAATTGCTCAAGATTTTCGGTGTCTAATCTGAATTTGTGCATCGTATATACTCCAGATAAATAATATAGTACCGATTTACTCAAGGTGCAACCCTTGAAAAAATTTTTTAAAGTGCTAAATTACCTTCAGCAATATAATTTCGTCACTTTAACAACACTTTTCATAAAATTCACAGGAGCCGTACCCGTCATGCCGGAATTGCCGGAAGCAGAAACCATCGGCAGAGCACTTCACAAAGCTCTCGCCGGACGCACCATCAAAGATGTGCAAATTTTTTCCCCCGCGATGCGTACTCCGCTTGCCCCGCTGAAAAGAGCCGCGCTCACCGGCAGAAAATTTGTTTCCGTCCGCCGCCGCGGACGCTATCTGGTGGCGGCACTGGATGACGACCGGGGATTGCTTATGCACTTCGGGATGTCCGGCGTGGTGCGGGTGGAATCCCCTGCCGTGCCGAAACGCAAACATGAGCACGTTTTCATACACCTTGATGACGGCAATGTTTTCCGTTTCGAGTGTACGCGCCGTTTCAGTCTGCTGGAAGTACACGACCTTGACGCTTCGGGGCTGCCGCAAGTGCTTGACCGGCTCGGCATGGAACCTCTGGAAAAAACATTCACCGCAAAAAAGCTCTTTGCCGCATTTCAGAAGCGGAAAACTCCGGTCAAAGTCGCGCTGATGGATAACGCCATCGTCTGCGGCATCGGCAATATTTATGCCACGGAAACGCTTTTTGTCTGCGGCATCGACCCCCGCCGCCGCGCCGGCAGCATCACATTGGAGGAATGCACAAAAATAGTGGAAGTTTCGCGTAAAATATTGCGTTCGGCAATAGAGTGCGGCGGCACGACGATAGCGGATTTCAAAAGCGTTGACGGCAGTGAAGGAAAATTTGCGGTGCATTTGAGGATTTACGGCAAAAGCGGCTCTCCCTGTCCGGAGTGCGGTGCAAAGATAGCAAGTTGTCAGCTCGGCGGCAGGACGAGCGCGTTTTGTCCGGAGTGTCAGAAATGAAAAAGATACTGTTGCCGGTAACAGCTGTTGCGGTCACGCTCGGCGGCACTTCATGCGCTTCCGGCAAAAAAACGCCGGCAGTGCCGCAGGTGGAACTGCATAAATTCTCTGCGGAGAGCGAAAAATCCGGTTTTGATGCCGCTTCCCGCTTCGCTTCGGGATTTGCCGCGGCGGTGAAAACAGGGGATTTCGCCGCATGGCAGCAGGAGATGCCGCCGCACATCCGGAGCCGTATCAACGTGGAAAAATTCGGCGGTATGCGCCGGGAACTGCAGGAACTTTTCGGCAGTATGACCGGGTTCCGTCACCTCGGCACTCTCCGCAAAGGTGATTTGCGCGATCATCTCTGGGTGATGAGTTTTGATAAAGAGGGCAAGGTGAATGAGGTGGTTTATCTGGTGAGAGTTTTCTGTGCCGGAAACGGTTTGCCGGAAATAAGCGGATTCGGAGTCAGGAGGTTTTGATGAAACTTACAGACAGACAAAATGAGTTGTATGCGGCATTGAAAGAAAAAATTTCCGGCTTTCTGCGTCTGCCGCTATCTGTAAAAGATGCCGCCGCGGCAGTCGGAGCTGATGAGGCGGAATTGCGTGATGCTCTCGTTGCGATGTATAAAAATAATTTGATAGACAACAGTATAGCCTGCCGGGTCGAGGTCCAGGCTCTGGTGGATAAAGAGTTCTGCCGCGCGGTGAATCTGGTCAGTGCACCGCTGTTGAGTGCCGATGACATACGTTCAGGCAGACTGGTGCCGGAAAAATCTGAAAAGCGGGAGTTTTTCACTGTGGCACTGCCGCGTGAATTTGCCGGCAGCAGTGTGCGTTACTGCAGTTTTCTGGTACCGGACAATGTTATGGCGGGCGAGGGGATCCGCCGGGGTGATGTCGCAGTTTGCGGCATCAGTCTGCCGGTGCGGCGCGGTTCGCCGGTGCTGTGCATCCTGCCGGAAACAAAAGAGGTCTGTATCAGAAGCTTCAACCAGACCCACACGGCATGGTGCGAATTGAGCGACCCGGAGCGCACATCGGTGACACTTTTTGCGGAATCTCCGGATGAAAAAGTGATTATCGGGCCGGTCGTATCGGTACAGAGATTCTGCCATTCGTGGCGTCCGGGGATGCCGGAGTGACAGGATATTTGCGGAAGTTTAATTATATGCGGGGGATGTTATGACGCTTGAACTCAATTACCGGATGATTTGCCGCCGTACCGGTGAAATGGCTCTGCTTTTTGACCGGGATACGCGCAAGGTGGTTTCGCTGAACAGCACCGGACTGCAGATATATGAATTGCTGAAAAAGGAGTCCGACTGCGAAAAAGTCCTGACGGCATTTGCCGGTGATGATCCGGAAAAAAGAGCTGATGCGGAAAAATTCCTTGCCATGCTTCAGCAGTCAGGGTGTCTGGCAGGTTTTTCCGGCGATACAGTTTCCGCCGTGCCGCCGCCGAAGTCCGCCGCCGGGATAAATCAGGATATCGGTATCGGATTCAGTATGCTCGGCACGTTTGAAAACGGCGACAAGCTGGAAGTGAAAAAATGTGACTTTTCCCGGTTGCGCCGCGGTGATGTCATCCGTTTTATCAACCGGGAAGGCATCATGGTCGGTCACCGGATAATCGGCGGCAAAAACGGCAGATTTGTGACCATGGGTGATAACAATGACCATCCCGACCGCCATTTTGTCACAGCGGCAAATGAACCGGTGCTTATTACCGGCAAAGTGCATCACGGCAGATATTATCCTATCCGCGGCGGCGAAGCGGGGATGCGTCACTTCTATTTTCTGCGGGTGCGCCGTGCCTGCCGCCGCGGGGTGCGAAGATGTCTGAAGCTGCTGGTTCTGCCGCTTTTAAAGGGTTTTTTCTGGCGCAGAACTCCCGACAGAGTGACAAAATTCGGCAACACCCGGCAGTTTTCCTGCCGCGGCAAAGTGATCGGCTGGCGTATCAACGGCAATGCGGTCTACGCCGGACATCTGCTGCGTCTGTTTTACCGTCTGCCGGAATTTTAAGGTGCGGCACTGATGGCAAAACGGATTTTTCTCGGAACTTCCGGGAGTCTGCCGGAGTTGATCGCTGCCGGATTGACGGAAGTTTCCGCGCCCGGAGCGGCGGTGCCGGATTTGGGGAATGTTTTGCTGACCCTGCCGGGCAAACTCGCCCGGGAAAAGGTGCTGCATCATCTTGCCGGCCGCGTTGAGAACGGCGTTCTGCTGCCGCAGATACTCACTCCGGCACTGCTGATGCGTTACGGCATGGGCGATATGCCGGTTCCTTCCGGAGCGGCGGATGAACTGTTCTGGATGCAGACGGTAAAAACCGCGTTGCGGACGCCGGAAAGATTTGACCTGGTTTTTCCGGATGCGGAAAGAATGCCCCCCGAACACCTCTATTCCGGCAGAAAACTTATGGAGTTCCGGCATGAGGTCGTCAGCGGCGGCTTCTCTCTGGCAGAAATTGCCCCGCATCTGGGCGCACGCGGCACTCAACTTGCCGGATTGGAAGCGATATATCTGCAGAAACTTCAGGATTCAGGTTTCCGCGACGCTCTGGAACTTGACCGTCTTGCCGCAGAGGATGTTTCATCTTTTGTTCCGGGTATGAAAATCATCCTTGCCGGTATCCCGGATATCCCCAATATGCTCAAACGCAAATTGGAAAATATCGACCGTCATTTCCCCGGAATGATCGAAATATGGATCCACGCCCCGGCGGAACAGGCAGATGAATTTGACTGCTGGGGCATCCCGCTGCCGGAAGTGTGGAATGCAAAATCCCTGCCCGGGGCAAGGGATTTCTGTCACAAAGCTCTCGACCCGGCGGATGCCGCGCGGCTGTCGGCACGGCTGGTTTGCAGAGACGGCGCATTTGAGCCGGATAAATACGCGCTTGTGTTGAGTGACCCGGCGATGACAGAAGAGTTTGAAAAAGAATTTGGCAGATTTATTGCTCCTGACGGGACTCCGCTGGAAGTTTTTGACCCGTCCGGAGTGCCGCTTGCCGGATTGCGGCTCTGCCGTATCGGGAACGCATTGAGGATGTTTCTGCACAGCGGCGGGGATTATCTTTTTGCTTCGGAATTGCTCAAAGAACACGATTTTCTCCTGCACCTTGCTTCTGCGGAAATACCTGCGGAAGCGATAATTGAGGCATTGGATGCGTTTTCGGCAAAATTTGTGCCCGATGAACTTGATGTCGCGTTGAAACTTGTTGACAGCAGAGAACTTGATTGTATCGGGTACGGGGCTTTCCGCGAAGCGTTGCATGAGGTGGATTTCTGGCGGAAACGTTTTGCCGGATTGCCGGTCACAGAGTTTTTGCGGGAGTTTTTCGCGGCGGTCTACCCCTCTGAACTGGAAATCGACAGCGAAAAATTCCGCAAAGTGAGCTTCGCCGCCGAATGTGCCGCATTCCGGGAGGCTCTGGAAAGTTTCGACCGCATTCCGGAAAAATTACTGTCAGGCGCAGGCAAGCTCCATCTGCTGGATATATTTTTCCGCAACTGCGGCAGTTTGAGTGTCGCCACTGCACCGCAGGAGTATTCTTTCAGCGTGGAAGGGTGTCTGGAAATGCCGTTTCTTGATGCGGAAAAAGTCATATTCTGCGGCATGAATGAAAAATATTTTCCCGACCGCATCGAATTGACCGCATTTCTCACCGACACCATCCGCCGCCGCATCGGTCTGCGGAGCAACCGGGAAACCGCCGCACGTGCCGGATGTCATCTGCAGAGCCTGCTGGCGTGCCGCAAGCCCGGAGATGTGGATTTCATCGTCCTGCGTCAGGACAGTGAGAAGCTCTCACTGCGCCCCTCGCGGCTGCTCTTTGCCGGAAATGACCTTGACGGCGGCGAACTTTTGCAGCGGTGCAAAATGTTTTTTTCAGACCCGGAAGTGATTCCGGATGAGGATTTTTCTGCCGGAAGTAAAATTTTCCGGCTCCGTCCGCAGCTGCGGAGCAAAACCGACCCCGAAACCGGAAAAACCGTCGTTTCTCCGACAGAACTGGACGATTATCTTGCCTCGCCGTACCTCTTTTACCTGCGCCGCATCTGCAAAGCGGATTTCGTGGATTACCAGCTGCAGGAGCCTGACCCCCGCACTGCCGGTACGCTTTACCACAAAGTCTTTGAGAGATTGGGCTGTGCCGGATTTCCCTCTGCGGAAAAATATGCCACTGCCATGCTGGAAATCCTGGATGATGTGCTGGTGGAAAATTTCGGCACTCCGCCGCACCCGGTCTTTGTCCGTCTGCTGGCGGAAAATATGAGACAACGCCTCCGTGCCGCCGCCGGAGTGCTTTTCAAGGAACAGCAGGAAGGCTTTGTCACTGTGGCGTGTGAATACCGCTTTGACCGGCTGCCTTTCGCCGGAGCATTGTTTACCGGTCAGGTAGACCGCATAGAGTATCATCCGGGACGGAATGTTTTCCGGATAATCGACATAAAAACCGGCACTCCGCACAATGTCGCTGACGCACATTGCAAAATAACAAAAAACGGTGTGATATTCCACAAACTTCAGCTGCCGCTCTATGTTTTGCTGCTGCGCCGGGACAGTGCATTCCGTGCCGCCCATCCGGAAATCGCCACTGCGGAAATAGAGTGCGGATACTTCAATCTGCCGCAAAGTGTCACTGAAACCGGGATAACACTCTGGGAAAGTGACTGTTTCGATATGATTCTTTCTGCCGCAGAGGAAAAAACCAAAAGTATCATCTGTGAGCTCTCCCGTTTCCCGGAACAGATACTCTGCGAAAATCCCGACCGTTTCCGCCGCACGGCAGATAAAAATTTTCACGCGCTTTTCCCTGCCGGTCTGCGGGCGGGATTGACCGGTGTCAGCTGGGATTACGAAGCGGAAGCCGTACCGGAAAAAAGTTCCGCCGCAGCCAAAAAACAGCTCACGGCAAACATCCGCAGCAAAGTGCTTTTTTATTCTGCGGCAAATGAAAAGAAAAATACCATCCGCCAACGCTGCTGTGACTGTCCGCCGGAAAAACGTGCCGGATGCTGCTGTGACGGAAAAAACAGTGCCGGCTGTGAGGTTTTCAACGGATTCAAAAGTTTGAGCATCATCACCGCCTCTGCCGGTACCGGCAAAACTTACCGTCTGGCGTCACGTTTCATCCAGCTGCTCGCCTGCGGTGCCGACCCGGCACAGATAATGGCAGTGACATTCACCAAAAAAGCCGCCGGGGAAATATTCGACAAAATCATTGCCCGGATGCTGGAACTTGCTGCGGGAGTCAAGCGCAACAGTATCTGCTGCAATCTCGACCGGGATGATGTGATCGCCATCCTGCGCCGTCTGCTCAACAGCGAAAAGGATTTGCAGATAAGCACCATCGACAGCTTTTTCATGCGTCTGCTCCGTGCCTATGCTCCGGAACTGGGGATATGGGGCGAGGTGACGATGCTTGACAGCAATGATTTCCGTCCGGTACGGCGGAGCTTCCGGGAGTGGGTGCGCGGTGTTGCCGCCGCCGGCGGGGAAAAACTTGCGGTTCTGCGGGAACTGCTCAAAGATGCCAACGCTTCCGGGGAAAAAAGTTTTGCCCGCAGTATGCTGACACTGCTGAAAGAGGTCTATCCGTTTTATCTTTTGAAACTGCAGCACCGTGATGACGGAACGATGCCGCAGCTGACCCGGTTCCCATGGGCTCCGGCGGCGGCGGAATATATGCCGCCGGCTGAATTGCAGAGTGCCGCGGAAAGATTGACCGGATTTGCTTTTGCGCTGGAAGAAAACGCGGATTTCTGCACCAACGGCAGCCATAAAAAAAGTATGCTCGGCAATGCGGAAAAACTCCGTAAACTTGCCGCATTTCTCCCCCGGACAGCTGATTTTTTCGGCAGGCTCGACCCCCATGCTGAAAACCTCTTTGCCGCGCTTGCCAAATACAACGGCGAAATGTGGTGCGATGGCACTGAAGAGCTCAAATACACCTCTAAATTGAGCTTTTCACCGGAATTATCCGCTTTGCTCCGGAAGATTTTCCGCCATATCCGGGCGGGGATGTTCGCAATGCTCCGGGCAAAAAATGTGGCAGTATTTGAGCTGCTGAAAGAGTTTGATGCCGTCTATCATGCCGGGGTGCGCAGTGCCGGATTGCTCAATTTCACTGATTTATCCTATCTGCTCTGCCACGCCGATGCGGAATCCGGCGAAACTCTGCTCGGTCCGGAAAACCGCACTCTGGAAATGCGTCTGGATTCAGAGATAAACCACTATATGTTCGATGAGTTTCAGGATACCAGTGACATTCAGTGGCAGGCGTTTGATTCACTGGTCAAAGAGATTTTCAGCACTTCAAGTGACCGTTTCCGTTCATTTTTCTGCGTTGGTGACATCAAGCAGTCGATTTACCAGTGGCGGGACGGTAATCCGGAACTTTTCGCTTATCTTGCGGCACTGGCGCAACCGGCGGCGCGGGAAAAAGGCTATGATGTACTGGAATCGCTGACACGCTCTTTCCGTTCCTGTCAGAGCGTGCTGGATACGGTCAACACGGTTTTTGCCGCCGGATATGCCGGGACTCTGCCGTACTTTGCCGATGCACAGCAGAAAATGGCATTTGAACCGCACTTTGCCAACGATGAGACCCTGGAAGGTTTTTCCGCGCTGATAAAGTGTGAACGCGACTCCGGCAGAGATACACTGCAGGTGGCGGCAAAAGCGGAAATGATTTTTGAGATACTGCGTGACATCAGACCTTTCAGCAAAAATCTCACTGTGGGAGTGCTGGTGCAGAAAAACAGCACCGTGGAACTTTTTGCCGGGGAGTTGCGGAGTCTGTCGCAGAAAAAGAAGTTTGCTCTGCCGGTATCTTCAGAAGGGGTCATTTCCATAACCGAAAGTATGGCATTCAATGTTTTCCGTTTTCTGCTCATTTATGCCGAACATCCCCGTGATATCATGGCGCAGGAGTTTCTGCAGACGCTTACTTTTGACCGGGAGGAAGTTTCCCCGGAACCGCTGGGACTGCCGGAAATCGCCCGCCGCATGGGATTTTCCGCCGCTGAACCGCTGGCAGATTCTCTGCGCGAAGAGTTGTTCCAAAGCGGCATTGCCGGATTGGCGCAGAGATTTGTTGCCGGTTTCGGCAGTGAAATGACTTCTTTTGATTTGAAGCGGATGCAGAATATGCTTGCGGCGGCGGAAAAATTTTCCGGCACTCCGGCGGAGTTTATTGAAAATGCCGCATTTCTCGGCGTCGCCGACGGCGCTTTGGAACAGACGGTGCAGATAATGACTTACCATAAATCAAAAGGTCTGGAGTTTGACATCGTGTTTCTGCCGGATACCGGAATCCAACCCGGAAACAACGGTAATATGCTGCTGCCCGCCTCCCAGATCGTCAGCGGCTCCGCTCCGGCGGCAGTCATGCCGGTGCCGGAGTGGATAAGTTATGTGCCTCCGGCAGGAGTAGCCTGTACGATACCGCCTTTTGCCGACCACGCCGAAAAGAAAAAAGCGGCACAGGCTTTTGAAAAAAGTTGTGCGCTTTATGTCGCTCTGACCCGGGCGAAACGGGCTCTTTATATGCTGGTATCGCCGCCGGAAAAGGAGTCTTCGGCAATGGCTTTGGATCAATTGCTGCTTGAACGTCTGGGAGAAAAAGGTGTTCAAGCCAATGATACGGAATATTTTGCCGCGCTGTGCAGCAGATGCAGTGCCGGGGAGCGCATGACACTGCACTTTTCCCACGGCAGGGAGTCGTGGCACGGGCTGATCCCGGAAGTTTCTCCGCCGGAAGTTCAGAGAACCGGTATCCCGCGTCAGATAAGTTCAATGGCATCCCGTACCGTCATCCGCCGCGCGTCAGATGAAAAATCCGCTCCGCAGACGCCGGGAGCCCGCTTTGCCGTTTCCACCGGCAGTGCAGTCGGTACGCTGGTACACAATCTTTTTGAAAAACTCGACCTTATAACTCCGCAATGGGATGCGGAAACTTTCTGCCGGGAAAATCTGTCGGAAAATCCTCTGGCAGAGAGTGCCGGAGAGATTTTCTGCAACGCGCTGGCTGAACCGTCGGAAATCCGGAAAATGCTGGAGAATGTGCCTGCGGAGTGCGAAGTGTGGAAAGAACGCCGCTTTCTGCTCCGTGACCGTAACGGCAGTCTTGTGCCGGGAGCGTTTGACCGGGTCGTTATCCACCGCGAAAACGGCATGATCACCCGGGCGGAAATATTTGACTGGAAAAGCGATAATCTTTCCGGAGCCGATGATTTTCTCATCTACGCCGGACAGCTGAAGTTATACCGCGAATCGCTGGCGCAACTGCTCGGTCTGCCGCAGAGTGCGGTTTCCTGCAATATAGTCGCGCTCAAATTGAAAAAGATTATTCCGGTGTGAGCGCAGGTTTGTCTCTCATTTTCAACTTTTTCAGAAAAAATCATATTCGTGCAGTTGACAAACTCCATTGCTCATGTTATATTATGTAGCAGAAGATGGCGTGGTAGCCAAGAGGTTAGGCAGCGGTCTGCAAAATCGTTTAGATCGGTTCGATTCCGATCCACGCCTCCATCTGAAATTCAAAAGCTGTTGCAGAAGTCAAAAACTGTGACAGCTTTTTTTGATTCTGCTCCATTTCTCCGGACTCATTTTTTCTTTTCAAAAGCTGTTCTTTTGGCAAGTGCCTGCAAAAAAAGCCGGAATTATTTTCACTGTGAAAATAATTCCGGCTGAACTGTTTTTAAGTATTATTTGACGTCGCAAACAATACCTTTGCGGCGGGATTCCTCTGCGGCGAAAACCATCAGGTGGCTTTCCAGAGTTTCATCGACGCCGGTCAGAATAAGTGACTGGTCGTTGTTTGCCAGAGCGGAAACGAAATTTTCCATCAGACCGAGGTCGCCGCCGCCGTGACCGGAAAGGATCCCTCCGTCATTTGCGGTATCGCTGTCAATGACCTGTTCGCTGTCATCGAGGAAGCGGCGCACTTTGACGAAACGGCCGTCGGTTTCCAGCTCACCGAGAGTACCGAAAATCCGGGTGTGGCGGCTGCTGTTGAAGTTGAATCCGGTCATCAGCATCTGCGCCGTTGAGCCGTCTTCAAAAGTTATATTGACGACCTGATTATCCACCACATCGTTGTCGCAGGCGTAGACGCAGCGGCCGTAAGGACCGTTTTTCAACGCTTCATCGAGGGTGTCTTTGTTGATTACCGGAGCCAGCACATCGACAGGCCATTTGTCCATTCCTTTGCACAACCGGTCGCGGAAATAGATTTTTTTTGCGGAATAGGGGCAGAAAGATTCCACCACCTCCGGACAATTCACGCAACGGTCTGCCGCTCCGGCAGGTTTCTCTGAAGCACGGAAGTGTCTTGTTGAGCCGAAAGAGTGTATTTTGGCACATTTTTTACCGACGATACCGCGCAGCCAGTCAATGTCATGGCAGCTTTTCGCCAGCAGCATGAAACTGGATTCAGCTTCATTGCGCCAGTTGCCGCGCACAAAGGAGTGCGCCTGATGCCAGTAACCGACAGGTTCAAGATGCTGAACGGACATGATTTCACCGATAGCTCCGGATTTTATGACATTGCGGACAGCTTCGGTGTATTTGGTGTAACGCAGCACATGGCAGACGGCAAACATGACTCCGGCTTCTTTGACTGCGGCAACGATACGGCGGCAGGCATCAGCGGTGGGAGCCATCGGTTTTTCCAGCAGGATGTGATAACCTTTTTTGGCACAGGCAATGGCAGGGATCTCGTGCATATTGTCCTGGGTGCTGATGATGACACCGTCACACATTTTGTCCCGGGCGATGAATTCCTCATAGCCTTTGAAGCGCATGTTTTCCGGGATATTGTGGAGGTCCCCCATTTTATTCCGGCGGAAATCATCCGGGTCGGCAACGGCGACGACCTGCATACGTTCAGGATATTCCAGAGCATAAGAGGCGTAACCGAAACCGCGGCCTCCGGCACCGATAACTGCAAGTTTGACTGGAGTTGACATGATTAATAATTTACCTTATATGGATTATTAAAGAGCGGCTTTGCCCGCCTCATAAGCTTTGATATTGCTTTCGACCGCACCGGGTTTTTTGCCGAATTTTTCGGCGACGGCTTCGGTGAAAGCTTTATCGAAGTCAGCCTGATCAGCTTCATTCATACCGTTTTTTGCCAGCACTCCGGCGAGCGCGCCGAGCAGAACCGAGTTGGCAAACTTGGAACTGCCCAGTTTCTCGTCGGCGATAGCCAGTGCATCCAGACCGTAAGTCTGCATTGTTTCCGGCAGCTGCGGCAGTTTGACCGCAGTGTGGTCGTAGATGAGAATGCCGTCGTCGCGCAGTTCCGGCAGATATTTATCCAGTGCCGCCTGGGTCATGGCGATAAGCAGATTGCCGCCCCGGTCGATGATGGGTGACGGGATCGCTTTGCGGCTTACGGTCACGGCACAGCAGGCTGAACCGCCGCGCTGTTCCGGGCCGTAAGAGGGCATCCAGCTGACATTGAAGTTGCGCAGACGCGCCATATTGGCAAGCATCACGCCGAGCGAAAGGATGCCCTGACCGCCGAAACCGCCGATTTTTACCCGCAATTCCTGATCAAAAAGCGCAGAGGTGTTGCGGAAGTCATCAGCCACACCGTTTTCATTGCGGACGGGGAAAAGGATCTCGCGGACTTTTTCCTCTTCACGGATGACGGGAGCGGGCAGTTTGCCGTTTTCCATATCCTTGGTTTTGTCACGCAGACATCCGAGCGGGAAGTAGTCAAGCATCTGTTTTTCAATGAATTCATTGACCTGGTCGGCACTCATTTTGAGGTTGACCGGACAGGGGGCAACGACTTCAATAAGCGAGAAACCTTTGCGTTCTTTGAGGTTCTGAATACCTTTGTAGACCGCTTTTTTCGCCGCCGCGACTCTGCCGGGGGTGGTCAATGCCACGCGCTCGATGTAGACCGGCGCAGTAAGCGCATTGACGATCTCACACACGGGGGTCGGATAACCCTCGGTTTCCGGATTGCGTCCATAGGGGCTGGTGGTTGTTTTCTGACCGGGCAGCGTGGTGGGGGCCATCTGACCGCCGGTCATGCCGTAGTTGGAGTTGTTGACGAAAAAGACCGTTATCTTTTCGCCGCGGTTCGCCGCCTGGAGAAATTCATTGAAACCGATAGCCGCCAAATCTCCGTCACCCTGATAGCTGATAACAAAAGATTCGGGTTTGGCACGGCTGACACCGGTTGCTACAGCGGGGGCTCTGCCGTGGGGGACAGAGATGCTGCCGACATTGAAATAATAGTAGGCAAACACCGCACAGCCGACCGGAGCGATCAGATTGGTGTTTTCCTGAATGCCGTGATATTCAATGGCTTCAGCGATAAGTTTGTGCAGAATGCCGTGACCGCAGCCGGGGCAGTAGTGCATATTCTTTTTGATCGGCCCGGGGCGGCGGTTGAATGTATCAAAGAAAACTTTGGAACGTCCGAATTTCACTTTTTCGCTCATTTTCAGAACTCCTTCATCATATTTCTGGCAGCTTCGCAGACATCTGCCACGGTGAGCAGATTGCCGCCCATGCGGTTGCAGAGACGCACCGGAAGTTTGCAATCAATGGCAAGTTTGACATCTTCGATCATCTGACCGGCACTGTGTTCCAGACAGAGAAAGCCTTTGGCATGAGCGGCGGCTTTCTGCAGACTGTCGGTCGGGAAGGGGAAGACCATTTTGGGACGGATCAAACCGACCTTCAACCCCTCTTCGCGCAAGACCTGCACCGCGCCCTGACCGACACGGGAACTTATACCGTAAGCGACCATGACCAGTTCGGCATCGTCCACGGCTATTTCTTCCACGCTCTGTTCGGTTTTCTGAATAAGCGCGTATTTGTCCTGAAGTTTGTGGTTGAGAGCTTCAAGGTCGTTGTATTCCATGTAGATACTGGTGATGATGTTGGCTTCACCGTTGACGACTCTGCCCATTTTCCACTCCGGGTCATAATCGTATTTGACCGGTTCGGGCAGTTCGAGGGATTCCATCATCTGTCCGATGACACCGTCGGTGAGAACGTATGCCGGCATCCGGTATTTTTCCGCCATCGGAAACGCCTGATAGACCATGTCGCACATTTCCTGCACCGAGTTCGGGGTGAAAACCAGACAGCGGTAACTGCCGTGGCCGCCGCCTTTGACGACCTGGAAATAATCGGACTGTTCCGGACCGATATTGCCCAGACCGGGGCCGCCGCGCATCACGTCAACGATAACTGCGGGCATTTCGTAAGCGGCAAGATAGCTCATGCCTTCCTGTTTCAAGCTGATGCCCAGACCGCTGCTGGCGGTCATGGTCCGGCGTCCGGCAGCGGCACAGCCGATGACCATATTGATCGCGCCGATTTCGGATTCAGCCTGCACAAAAGTACGGTTGAGTTTGGGAAAAAGCAGTGCCGCCGCCTGGGCGATTTCACTGGCGGGGGTAATGGGATAACCGAAATAGCAGTCGCATCCGGCGAGCAATGCACCGTATACGGCAGCTTCATTACCCTTGAGCAGCAGACGTTTGTTATAAGCCATAGGTCACTCCTCCTCAAAGACGGTTATGGCACCGGGTTCCGGACACTGATAGAAGCAGGAACCGCAACCGATGCAGTTGCCGGGATCGTTTGCGATGATGGCAAAATATCCCTGAATATTCAGTTCATTGCCGCGGGAAAGCAATTTTTTCGGGCAGACAGCGATACATCTGCCGCAGCCTTTGCACTCATCCGCGGTGATTTCCACACGGAATTTTTTCACAGCCATGGTAATACCTCCATAAATATTACAACGATTTTTTCTGTATCCTAATAATATACAGCTGAAAAATCCATTTTGCAACTTATTACCGCCGTAAAAATATCAGGCAATGTCCCGAATTTTGCGAAATATACTCCGGATCGTATAAAAAAAGACCACACTTGCATGCAGAACAGAGTTGCGGAGGGGCGGTGACCGCCCCGCATTCCGCGTACATTGGCAAGGTTTCCCGGAAATACCCTGGAATACTTACTTGGCTTTTTTGCTCCAGGAGTCTTTCAGAGTCACGGTACGGTTGAATACCGGCAATTCTGCGGTTGAATCCGGGTCGCAGGCAAAGTATCCGACTCTTTCAAACTGGGCGACATCGCCGGGAACAAGAGCTGCCAGTGCCGGTTCAATGAAGCCGGTGACGACCTTTTTGGAATCCGGATTGAGCTGGGTCAGGAAATCGACTCCGTCTGCGCCGGGTTGTTCCACACTGAAAAGGCGGTCATAAAGCCGGATTTCGGCGGCTTTGGCGTGTTCAGCGGAGACCCAGTGTATCGTGCCTTTTACCTTTCTGCCGTCCGGTGCGTTGCCGCCGCGGGTTTCGGGGTCAAAGGTACACTTCAGCTCCACAACATTTCCGTCGGCATCCTGAATAACCTCGTTGCAGCGGATGAAGTAACCGTAACGCAGACGGACTTCCGCCCCCGGAGCCAGACGGAAATAACCTTTTGGCGGTTCCAGCATGAAGTCGGCGCGGTCGATGTAAAGCGTGCCGCTGAAAGGCAGTTTACGGCTGCCGGCGGCGGGGTCTTCGGGATTGTTTACTGCATCAAGCGGCTCAACTCCCTCTGCCGGGAAGTTGGTGATGGTGACTTTCAACGGGTCAAGCACCGCCATGAAACGCGGGGCAGTGGCGTTGAGTTCCTCTCTGATGCAATGTTCCAGCACGGCGGCATCGGTGATGCCGTCAAATTTGGTGATGCCGACGATTTTGCACATTTTGCGTATCGCAGCGGCGGGGACACCGCGGCGGCGCATACCGCAGATGGTGGGCATACGGGGGTCATCCCAGTTGGAAACGTGGTTTTCTTTGACCAGCTGCAGAAGTTTGCGTTTGCTCATCACCGTATTGGTCAGATTGAGCCGCGAAAACTCGATCTGCTGCGGGCGGTGCGGATAATCAAGAGCTTCCAGAACCCAGTCATAAAGCGGCCGGTGGATCTCAAATTCCAGAGTGCAGAGCGAATGGGTCACGCCTTCAAAGGCATCTTCCAGCGGGTGCGCGAAGTCATACATCGGATAGATGCAGTATTTGTCGCCGTGGCGGAAGTGGGTGATGCGGCGGATGCGGTAAATCACCGGGTCACGCATATTGATATTGGGTGATGCCATGTCGATTTTTGCCCGCAGAACCATGGCTCCGTCGGCAAATTCACCGGCTTTCATCCGGGTGAAAAGGTCGAGGTTTTCCTCAATGGAACGGCTGCGGCCGGGGGATTCTCTGCCCGGGGTCTGCAGATTGCCTTTGTAAGTTTCCCACTCTTCGTTGGAAAGCGTACAGACATAGGCTTTGCCGCGTTTGATAAGCTCCACGGCACACTCGTACATTTTATCAAAATAATCGCTGGCATAGAAAAGTGCTGCCGGTTCAAAACCGAGCCAGCGGACATCGTTGATGATGGAATCGACATACTCCGTATCCTCTTTGGTCGGATTGGTGTCATCCATACGCAGATTGCATTTGCCGTTGAATTCCTGTGCGATACCGAAATCCAGACAGATGGCTTTGGCGTGACCGATGTGCAGATAGCCGTTGGGTTCCGGCGGGAAGCGGGTGATGACCTGACCGCCGTGTTTGCCGTTTTTTACATCATTGGCAACGATTTCCCGGATGAAGTCCACCGGTTCATTTTTTTCAATAATTTCCGCCATGGCAATACCTCTTGAAATATGCTTGAATAACTTTAATCACCATAATATAGCGCATGAAGGAGAATTTTTCAACGTAAAGACTTGACTATTGACCGATGACGGGTTATTTTAGCACATATACAAGATATTACGGAAGAATATTGAAATCTTAATGTGAAGGAGAAAACAGTTATGAGTTCCAACCGTTTCAAACTTGCAGTGACCTTTATTCTGCTGTTGATCGCCGGAGGCGCGCTGACGGCATTCATGCTTTACGGATTCAACCATGTTCCTGGCGTCAAAGCACTGTTTTCAGCGGCGGATACCCCGGTGCTGGGCAGTGTCGGGCCGGAATCAGAAGCCACTCTGGCGCAGAAAGCGGATTTCACTGCGCGGGTGTCGATGTGGATATTTATTTTCATCACACTGCTGCAGTTTGCCGCTGTGTGGGTGGGGTATGCCGTGGTCAGTTCGATAGCCGGCAGCAGTGATTCAGTGAAGTTGAAACTCCGCAGTCTGGATAATGCGGAAGTGTTTTTTGATGTGCCGCTGTATTTCGGTCTTTTCGGTACGGTCTCGGCGTTTCTGGTGATGACCTTTTCGCCGCAGAGCAGCCGTTTGATCGCGTACAGTTCCACTTTGATAGGAATCATTTTCAGTTTGTTTTTGCGGTTGATACTGCAGTATCCGCTGCGCCGCCGTCTGGTTCGCATGGATGCTTTGGAAAATGAAGGAGCCGCCAAGTGAACAGAGCTATTCTCATAGTCATCTGCGACTTTCTCGTTTCGGCGATGCTGACGATGATGACCGGTATGGTGCCGGGACACACCGGCGGTACCGGGGTCGGTCTGGATGAAAACACCACCAAAGTCCTTTTGCAGGAACTTGACCGCCAGAATGCCGAACTGGAAGAGTTGCGTGCAAAACTCCGTGAAACTGTTGCCAGAATGGGGTCGACTCCGGAACAGGAAGCCAAACTCCGCGAACTGGCACAGAAACTTGCCGAAAACAAATTGCAGCAGAGCAAGCTGCGCGCTTCGCTCGCCGCCACGCCGGAAAATACCGGTGAGCTTGATGCCAAAGAGTTGCAGCGGCGGCTGGAAGCCGAGCAGAAAGCGAAAATCATTCTGGAAATGGAGCTGCGCGAAAAGACCGTTGACCTTGCCGCCAATAAGGAAAAACTTGCCGACACTGCCACGCAACTGCGCGAAAGCCGCCGGGATCTGGCTGTGCAGCGGCGGGAACTCGCCCGCACCCGCGATACCCTTGCCAAAACCAGCGAAGCTCTGGTCGATGTGACAAAAGAAAGCAGCAAGGCGCGCGCCGACCTCGCCCGCACCGAGGAGAAACTCGCTTCGGAACAGCGCGAGATCCGCCGTCAGCATCACGAATTGAGCGGAGCCAGAGAGGAGTTGCGCCGGCTCAATACTTCATTGAGCAAGAGCCGGGGTGAAACTTCCGCTTTGCAGAGCAAATTTGCCAATGTTTCCGGACAGCTGATTGTGCGGGAAAAGAATTATGCCGAGCTGCAGGACAAACTCGCCCGGACAGAGAGAGTCCTGGCGGTGCTGCAGCTGGAAAAACTCGAAGCTGTCGTTCAGCGTGACGAAATGCAGAAAACCGTGAAAAATGCCGTCAGCGAACTCTCTGCCAAAGAGCGCGAACTGGCACAGACCACCAGAGAAAACTTCCGGGTCGCCGCCAAACTTGAAGCCGCCCAGAAAATGCTTGAAGAAAACAAACAGCGCAAAAATGATGTCATCAGATGTTACGGCAGTGCCGTTGTGCAAGTGGACAGTACCGTGACAGAGGAGTCGATTTTCGGCGGCAGAACCGGCAAAAGCACCAGTTTCTATCCGCTGGTGGATTTCGGCGGCAGAACCTTGCTGATCGGTTTGACCAACCGTTTTGCCGGGGATGAAAAAATGGTGTTGAGTTTCAAAAACGTCACCGATGTGAATATTTCAGTGGTTTCTCCCGGCGGGAATGTCCGCAAAAAAATTTCCGGAGGCATGGTATTGCCCCGGCATGATATGCGGATAGCCGGATTCGTTTACAGCGATAAAAATTGTACTCCGTTGAAACTTATCACTGCGGAAAATCTGCTGAAACGCGGTCTGGAAGAGCTTTATCTTTTCAAAAACAGCTCTTTCGGCGGTTCAAGTGCCAAACTTGACGGCAGAGTATCTCTGGCTCTGGACAGGGGCAGCCGTTCGCTTTTCATCCGCAACGCCGGACGTGCCAATAATGAGTTGAAAGCCGCGCCGGGGGATTTTGTTATGACTTCCGAAGGTGAATTTGCCGGTCTGGTCGTTGCCGCTGACACTGTGGATTCGGTCCGCGGTGCCCGGGCGGTGCTTTTCAACTCCACAGACATCTGGCAGAATCCGGTAGTCATACCGCTGGACAAAATGCCGGGTGAAAAATACTACAGCCGTTTTGCCGACGCCATGCGGCAGCTGCGCGAAAAAGTCCGTCCGGGTTATGACAAACGCTGATAATCCGGAGTACACCATCCCGGCACCGGCGGCGGATATCCCGGACATTCCGGAAAATATCCATGTGCCGGAAGATGCCGGCGGCATGAGGTTTCAGAATCTCAAACTGCTCGGCATGGGCGGCATGGGAGTGGTCTATGAGGCCGATGACCCGGCTCTGGAACGGAAAGTCGCGCTGAAAATGCTCCGCGCCCCGTACCGCAGTGACCGCAGTCATATCGCCAGATTTATCAAAGAGGCGCGGATAACCGCCAAAATCGACCATCCCAATATCATTGCCGTACACAATCTGGGGATGGATAAAGATTGCGGAGCGTACTTCAGTATGCGGCGTATCAAAGGTGAAACTCTGCAGAGCATATTGCACAAGCTGCGTGAAAATGACCCGGCGGCAGTGCGGCAGTATTCATTGCGGCGGCTGCTGGATATTTTTGTTGCAGCGTGCAACGGGGTGGCAGCTGCCCATCAGCACGGAATATGTCACTGCGACCTCAAACCATCCAATATCATGGTCGGTATCCGGGGCGAGGTCTGGGTGCTGGATTGGGGCGTGGCACGGGAAAAATCCGGTGCCGCCCCGGATCTGCCGCAGAATGTGGTCGAAGGCACTCCGGCATTCATGGCTCCGGAACTGCTTTGCGGTCAACTTCATACTCCGGATGAAAAAAGTGATGTTTACGCGCTCGGAACCATTCTTTACTGCATTCTGACGTGGCGCGAAGCCCCGTTTGACCTGACTGCGGAAAAGTCTGAACTGCTCAAAGCCGCCGCCGCCGGCAGGTATCTGCCTTTGCGCGCTCCCGGCAGAGAACAGGTTTTGCAGGTGGAGTTGGCTGCCGTCTGCCGCAAAATGATGGCTCTTGACCGCAACAGCCGTTATCCGGATGTGGCGGCGGTGTTGGCGGATCTGCACAATTATCTGGACGGTATGCCGGTCAGTGCTTATTCCCCCGGCATTTTTTACCGTTTTCTGAAATTCTGCCGCCGCCGTCCGCTCATTCCGGTGACAGTGACTGTCGCGGCAGTCACTGTCGCGATGTATCACATGGCGGTGAAGTATATGAGTTACGCCGATGACTGTTCCCGCTTGCGTCAGGCGGAATACAATGTCCGGCAGGCGTTTGAACATTCATGGGACGCTCTGCGCCACTGGAATACTCTCACTTCTCCTGAAAGCGGCATTGCGCCGCTGCAGACCGCTTTGAATGACCGCAATATGCTTTTGAGTGCCAATCTGGCAATGCTGGAAGCGTTTGCGGCGTTTGACGCCGCCGCCGGAGCCTCTCCCGGTGCGGCGGAATCGTTTGCTGTCAACGGCGGAGTGAAAACCGTCAAACAGCTTCTGCGTCTGCAGAGTCTGACCGCACCTGCCGATGTGCCGCGCAGCACAGTGGAGCGTTTCCAGCGGCGGTGGCAGAGTCTTTTTGATAAAGCACTGAAAAGCGATGCGGAATTTATGCGTCAGGTGCAGATGTTGAATAATGGGTTCGGCAAGTTGAGCATCAGCGGTGAATCGCCGGTATCTCTCCACCGTTGTACGCTTATCCGTCAGGATGGGGTTTCAGTGCCGATGGTTTTCCGGGAGAAACAGATGCTTGAACTGCCCTGCGGCGGCAATTATCTGCATTTTTCCCGCACCGACGGCAGTGCGTTTGCCGCATTTTTTCAGGTCAATCCGGGGGGGATGATACGGTTTGTCATTCCGGAAGTCAAACTGAATCCGGGATTTATTCTGATTCCGGCAGACCACTGGTTCGCGGAAATCCCGGGAGTGGGAAAACAGTTGAAGCGTCTGCCGGCTTTTGCCATTGCCGCGTCGGAGGTTTCAGCAAGTGATTTCAATCGGATAATGGCACCGGAACCATACCGGGAAATTTCCGGCAGGGCGGTTTTTTCCGCATCCGCAGCTGAAGCGTATTGCAAACGGGCGGGGCAGAAGCTGAAAATAACTCTCCGTCTGCCCTCTGAACTGGAGTTGCGTAAATCGCTCACTCCGGGGAATCTGCCGGGAGAGAGTTTTTACGGGGCAAAAGTTCTTTTAAAGAGTGTGCCGCTTTTCATCCGCCGTCACAACGGCAGTATCGGGATTTTTGACCCGGCAACGATGAAAACGACCGGGGTCAAATCCGGTGACACAGCCGCACTGCGTGCTGTCGCCGAGTTAAAGTAGAGTTTTACTGAATTATGATAGATTTCAAGAACCTTTCCAAAACTTATTCCGGAGAATATATCCTCAAAGATGTCAACTGCCGTATCAACACCGGCGAAAAAGTCGGTGTCGTCGGACCCAACGGTGCGGGCAAAAGTACCCTTTTCGGCATGATAACCGGTGAAGTCATTCCCGATGCCGGAGCGGTAATCATTCCCAAAGATTCCCGCCTGGGCATCATGCGCCAGCATATTCCGGAAACTGAACTTGACCGGACTCTGCTCGATTTTGTTTCTGACGCGATTCCCGAACTCAAACGCTATTCGGAGGAACTGGAAAGCATCGAGGAAAAAATGGCGGTCTGCGACAACGATGATGAGCTGGAAATCATGCTCAAACGGCACGGTTTTCTGCAAAGTTCCATTGAGCATCTCGGCGCATATCATCTGGATGTGGAAGCTAAACAGGCTTTGACCAGTCTGGGATTCCCGGTGAGCAAACTGACGGAAAAACTTGCCGCTTTTTCCGGCGGCTGGCAGATGCGCGCGGCTCTGGCGCGGGTGCTTATTTCCCGGCCGGATATTTTGCTGCTGGACGAACCGTCCAACTATCTGGATATTCCGGCGGTGGAGTGGCTCTGCCGCTTTCTGGCGAACTATCCCGGTACGCTGCTGCTGATTTCGCACGACCGTTTTCTGCTCCGCAAGCTGACTTCAATAACTCTGGAAGTCAATCGCGGCACCGTGACCCGTTACGCCGGAAATTATGACTTTTACCGTACCGAAAGAGAGCAGCGGCGTATCGCTCTGGAAGCTGCCAAACGCAATGCCGACCACAAAAAAGAGCAGCTGGAAAGGATGATCGACCGCTTCCGTGCCAAAAGTACCAAAGCCGCCGCCGCCAAAAGTGCGCAGAAAAAACTTGACCGCATCGAAGATGTGAAACTTTCTGAATCCATCGACTACCGCGGAGTGATACGTTTTCCGGCACCGCCGCCATCCGGAGCGGAAGCGGCACGGTTTGAAAATGTCGACTTCGGCTACACTCCGGATAAACTGCTTTTCCGCAATCTGGAAATGAATATAGATGCCGGTGACAAGCTGGCGATAATCGGTTACAACGGCATGGGCAAAACCACACTGCTCAAATTGCTTGCCGGCGTGCTGACTCCGCTTGCCGGACGGGTGGTGCCGGGACATCACATAGTTATCGGTTATCAGGCGCAGGAATTTTCGGAATTGCTCAATGACGGATTGTCGGTGTATGATGCGGTGAAACAGGCACTGCCGCCGGATGCTTCCAGCGGCAATATCGCCAATGTGCTGGGTTCATTCGGTTTTTCCGGGGATGCGATGAATAAATTGTGCGGAGTGCTTTCCGGAGGAGAAAAGATACGTCTGCAGATGGCGCGGATATTTGTCCGTCCGCCCAATTTGCTTATCCTTGACGAGCCGACGACCCACCTTGATGTCGCGGCGCGGGAACTTCTGCAGGAGGCGTTGCGGAATTATTCCGGGACAGTTGCCATGGTGAGTCACGATATTGATTTTGTGCGTAATGTGGCGGAAACGATATGGGAAGTGACCCCGTCGGGAGTGACCAAATATTTCGGCAATTACGACTATTATCTGGAAAAATCCGCCGCCAATACCGCCGGTATCCCGTCCGCAGAAATGGGCACCGACCCGTTTTCTGCCGCTCCGGGCGGGGCAAAAGAACGCCGCCGCCAGCGCGCGCAGGCGCGAAATGCCATTGCCGGGGAGTTGCGTAAAGCGAAAAAAGATGTTGAAGCTCTGGAAAAACTCCTTGATGAGCAATCTTCACGCAAAGCGGTCATCGTCGCCAAACTTGCCAGCGGCGAAAAGGTCGATTTCGCCAAACTCAACACCGAACTTGCCGCGCTGGATAAAGCTATAGCTGAAACTGAAAACCAATGGGAAGTGCGCGCCGCTGAACTTGAAGCTCTGCGGCTGGAAAACGAGCGTATCAACCAGTGACAGCGGCACTCCGGATCATTCCGGGTCCATAAGCATCCTTATGGCATCTTCAAATGCGCGTTTGACGGCGTCATCATCTGCCATACGGACGACTTCATCAGGTTCTTTGCGTTCGGCGATATTTTTATTCAGCAGCTCCAGAAACGGTGACGGCAGTGCCGGACGCACCACGCCGCGTATCATACGGCTGCGGGCGCGGGTCAGATAGAGTTCCTGTTTGGCGCGGGTGATGGCAACATAAAAGAGCCGCAGCTCCTCCTCGTAGCCGTTTTCTTCCAGGGCGCGTTCGTGGGGAAAGATGTTTCTTTCCATGGCGATTTGGATGACGACCGGATATTCCAGACCTTTTGCCGCGTGGATGGAGCTCAAGGTCACGGCGTCGGCATCGGGGGATTCCTCCTGCACCCGGTCGTTTTCCTCCATCAGCGAATAAGATTCCAGATAGTCGTCAAGTGTGGTTTCCGGACCGTGTTTTTTCTCAAACTGCGCCACTGCGCTGATGAATTCGTCAACGTTGTCGCGGCGTTTTATGCTGTCTTCGTGGTCACGGTAGATTTTCTGCAGACCGCCGGAGTAGCCGACCGCATCAAGGAAACGGATTATTTTGCCTGAAACATTGCCCGGGGCGGCGAAATCTTTCTTTGCCGTATCAAAAGCCTCAAGCATTTTCTGCAGTTCACTTCTGCCTTTGGAAGTGAGAGTGTTCTGAAATTCCGCATTCCGCAGGGTCGCACTCATGGGGATATGCTCTTCGGCGCGGCGGCGTTTGAGTTCTGCGACCGCTTTCGGACCTATCCCGCGCGGCGGGGCGGCAAGGATACGCAGCAGGCTCTGGTCATCGCGGGGATTGGTGAGCAATTTTAAATACGCCACGGCATCTTTGATTTCGCGCCGTTGAAAAAATTGCTGCCCGCCCACCAGACGGTAGGGGATCCCGGCATTCATCAACGCCTGTTCTATCTGCCGTGAAAGCTGGTTCGAGCGGTAGAGCACGGCGAAATCCCGGTAGTTCAGCTCCGGCCGTTCCGCTTTGCGGGAGCGGATGAGCTGTGCGGCAAAATCCGCTTCGGCATCGTCCCGGTCAAAGAGCAGGATCTTCGGCTTTTCGCCTGCGCCGAGGGCACTCCACAACTTCTTGGCATGGCGGTGCACTCCGGTGCCGATGACGGCGTTGGCGGCATTGAGAATGGCACTGCATGAGCGGTAATTCTGCTCCAGTTTCACCACCAGTGTGCCGGGGAAAAGCTGCGGAAAGTCGAGAATGTTGCCCACATCAGCTCCGCGCCACGAATAAATACTCTGGTCATCGTCACCGACCACGCAAAGGTTGCGTTTCTCTCCGGCGAGGAGTTTTACAAGTTCAAACTGCGCCCCGTTGGTATCCTGATATTCATCCACGAGCAGATATTCATAGCGGCGGCGGTATTCATCGAGGACTTCGGGGTGTTCGGTAAAAATGCGCCATGCCAGCAGCAGCATATCGTCAAAGTCGATAAGGTTCTGCATTTCCAGCAGGTCGCGGTATTTTTCGTAGATGTGTCCGACGTTGGCTTCAAAGGTGCTGACTGCCGATTTGAGTGCCGCTTCCGGAGTATAAAGGCGGTTTTTCCACGAACTTATCATGCTGAAAGCCTTTGCCGCCGGAAATCCTTCATAGGCAAATCCGCATTCGCCGAGAGCCTGTTTGAAAATCCCCTGCTGGTCGGAGTCATCGGCAATGGTGAAACCGGTGGTGAAGCCGAGCTTGGCAATATGTTTTTTCAGAATACGGATGCAGAAACTGTGGAAAGTGCCGAGAGTGACTTTCTGCGCGCATTCCGGAGCGACCAGCTGTGCCAGACGTTCACGCATTTCCCGGGCGGCTTTGTTGGTAAAGGTCAGGCCGAGGATGCTTTCCGGAGCGATGCCGTCAGCGAGCATACAGGCAATGCGGAAGGTGATGACTCTGGTTTTGCCGGTTCCGGCTCCGGCAAGCACCAGCACGGGGCCGTCATGTTTTCCGGCGGCGGCGGCCTGTTCGCTGTTGAGCTGGGAAAGGATTTCGTTTCTGGTCATAAATCAAGCAATCTTTCCGCGTTGAGGTGAAATATTTTTTCATTATCGGCATCGGACAACCCCAGTTTCAGCACATCTGAAATCGCCTGTGCCGGTGTGGCGGCGGGATAATCACTGCCGAAAAGAAATCTGTCAACGCCGTGGGCGAGCACCATTCCGCGGGCATTTTCCGCCGGGAGTTCCCAGATGGTACTGGAGGTGTCGAAAAAAATGTCGCGCCCGACCAGATGTTTCATGGCATCATCCCATTCGGAATATCCGCCGAAGTGAGCGGCGATGACTTTCAACTGCGGCATTCTGTCCAGCACCTGTGCCAGACGCCACGGCGAGGAAAAGTCCCCCTTTTTATCTCCCATGTGGATCATCAGCGGCAGATCCTGTGCCGCTTCATAGATGCGGAACATTTTGGGTTCGTTGATGTATATCTGCTGAAAATCCGGGTGTATCTTTATGCCTTTCAGCCCGAGAGTTCTGATGCGGGAGAGCTCTTTTTCAATATCCGGGAAATCGGGATGGATGGTGCCGAATGCGATGAATTTTTCCGGATGGGCGTTTTTTTCGGCGTAAAGAAAATCGTTCGCCGGAATGACCTGTTCCGGTTTGGTGGCACAGGAGAAAATCAATGCTTTGTCCACGTTGGCATTTTCCAGCTGTGTGAGCAAATCTGCCGGTGAACCGCCGCCGCTCCAGCGGTGGTGATAGTATTCTTCCAGAAATGCGACTGCTTTGGCAGCGATCTTTTCCGGAAAGATATGTGTGTGTATATCAATGTACTTCATTTGCAAAACCTCATTCCGCTTAATATACCACGGCAAAAGGATTTTGGCAAACAAATACCGGCAATCCGCAGATAAATTGAAATAATTTGCGATTTTTTTCCGGAATGGCTTTTATTTTGCAAAAAGAGTATTATATTTATGTTCAGCAGCAATTTTTTGCTTTTACAGATATGATTTTGACGCGCCGGGGTGCCGGAAGGCATTTGCGGCGGCGGGAATCCGGTTTCGGCGGTCTGTCCGGCTTTTTCGGAATATGGCGGGCAGTGGAGTTTATCAGAGCCGTTGTATGCATCGTGTGTGGATCGCGTACAGGGCAGTTGAGTTTTTTTCCGGCTTTCCGGGAGCGGGCGCAAAACAGCGCGGAAATCCCGGCAGGTTGCCGTATCAGAACGGGTTTCTCCATTTGAAATCACTGGAGAAAAACGGTATGGACGCAGTTGCAGAAATTGAAATGCAAAAGCTCCGGTTGCGGCAGGAGTATTCCTGCTTGCGGCGGTCGCTGGATGCAGAAACAAGGCGGAGTTATGATGCCGCTGTGTGTGAAAATCTGCGTGCGTTGCGTGTTTTTCAGGAGTCTGAATGCGTGGCGGGATTCATTCGTCATGGCGCAGAGCCGGATATTTCTCCTCTTTTCAAAGGCAAACGGCTTTTTCTGCCGCGTTTCAATGCCGGCAAAGGCATTTATGAAATGGTTGCCGTTGAAGATCTTGAGCTTGATTTGCTGCCGGGTAAATACCAAATCCCGGAGCCGTCGCCATCCCTGCCGGCGGCAGACCCGGATTTTGTAGCTTCCCAAGTGCTGTTTCTGGTACCGGCGGTCGCCTGTGATGAGCGCGGTTTCCGGTTGGGGCGCGGCGGCGGATATTATGACCGTCTGCTTCGCGGAGTGAAAAAAGCTCCGGTGGCGGTGGTCTATTCCTGCCAACTCTCCCCGTCAGCACTGCCCGGCACGGCGCACGACATCCCGATGGGGATGATCGTAACCGAGAGGGAAGTCATATATTGCCGCAGGGAAAAGGAGTGAATTATGATATTGGGAATCGTTATTGCTGCTGTTGCTTCAGCGGTGTTGACGCTGGTGCTTTCGCTGTCTGTGCAGCGTATCCGCCGCGATGCCGCCAAAAGCAGTGCCGAAAAAATCCGCCGCGAGGCGGAAAAAGAAGCTGAACATCTGTTGCGTGATGCCAGAGTTTCCGCCAAAGGCGAAACCATCAAAATGCGCGAGGAGTGCGAAGCTGAACTCAAAGAACGCCGCCGGGAACAGACCAATACGGAACGCCGGCTCGCCCAGCGCGAGGAGCTGCTCGACCGCAGGGCGGATTCAATGGATGCCAAGCTGAAAAGCCTGGAAAAACAGGAGTCCGACATCGCCCAGCTCCGGGAAAGGATCTCTGCCAGAGAACAGGAACTCAACCGTAATATTTCCAAACAGATAGACGAGTTGGAGCGTATCAGCGGATATTCCCGCGAAGAGGCCAAAAACGTGCTGTTGGAAAAACTCAAAAATGAAGTGAAAAATGAGTCCGGTCTGCTCGTGCGCGATGTGCTGGAAGAGGCGCGGGAACGCAGTGAAAAAGAGGCGCGCCGCATCCTTACCTATGCCATGCAGCGTTATGCTTCAGACTGCACCTACGAGCGTACCACCACCACTATCCCGCTGCCCAACGATGAGATGAAAGGCCGCATCATCGGCAGAGAGGGACGCAACATCCGCGCTATTGAAAGTGCCACCGGGGTGAATATTCTTATCGACGACACTCCGGAAGCGGTGGTCATCAGCTGTTTTGACCCGGTGCGCAAAGAGATCGCCCGGCGGCTGATGGAAAAACTCATCGGTGACGGCAGGATCCACCCGACCCGCATCGAGGAACTGGTCAAAAAAATCAGCAAAGAGCAGGATGAGGAACTTTTCCAGATCGGCGAAGCCGCCGTGCTGGAAACCGGCATCCCCGGTGTTTCTCCGCAGATAATGAAACTGCTCGGCCGTCTGAAATACCGTTACAGTTTCTCACAGAATGTGCTTCAGCACTCGCTGGAAGCCGCGTACTTCATGGGCATCATCGCCGCCGAACTCGGTCTGGATGAGAAAAAAGCCAAACGCATCGGTCTTTTCCACGACCTCGGCAAAGCCATTGACCATGAGGTCGAAGGACCGCACGCCCAGATCGGTGCCGATGTGCTGCGTAAATACAATGAAGCCAAAGATGTCATTCACGCTGTCGCCGCCCACCACGGCGAAATCGAACCGGAATCGCTCTACGATATTCTCATCAATATCTGCGATACTTTGAGTGCCTCCCGGCCCGGAGCGCGCAGTGAAACGACGGAACTTTATCTGAAACGTCTGGAGCAGCTTGAAGCAATCGCCCACGAATTTCCGGGGGTGGAAAGCTGTTTTGCCCTGCAGGCGGGCAGAGAGATCCGCGTCGTGGTCACTCCGGAGAAAATCGGTGAAGGTGAAGCGCAGATGCTTGCCAAAGATATTTGCGGCAGAATCGAGAAAGAGATGACCTATCCCGGTCAGATAAAAGTCACCATCATCCGTGAAACCCGTTCTGTGGAATACGCCAAATAATTTCAGCGCGGGGGTGAGAAGTGGCAAGGGTCCGTTATCGTATTGATTTGCGTCAGTTGCAGGAAAATTTTGCCGTTCTGCAGCGTCATGCCGGCAGTTGCAAACTTATGCCGGTGCTCAAATATGATGCTTACGGACTGGGCGCACTGAAAATCGGTGAGTGTTTGAAATCCTCCGGAGCAGTGCGCTTTGCCGGAGCCACACTTGATGAAGCTCTTGAATTGCAGAAACTCGGTCTGCCCGTGCAGATACTCGGTCTGCTGACGGATGATGAGATAGCTGAAACCGTAAATGCCGGAATAATTGCTCCGGTGGTTAGTTTTGAAGTGGCGCAGAAGCTTTCCCGTGAAGCGTGCCGTCAGCAGAAAAGCGTCCGTATCGCAGTGAAACTTGATACCGGTATGGGCAGAGCCGGATTGATGGCGGATAAAGCCGCGGAAATCATTCCGGAAATCGTCAAACTGCCGGGATTGGTGCCGGATTCGCTTTTCAGTCACTTTTCGACTGCCGCCCAGCCGGACAGATTTTTTGCCGATTTGCAGATGGACCGCTTTTGTGCGGTGCATGAGAAACTCCGTCAGGCGGGGATAATTTTTCCCAACTGCCACCATGCGGCGGGGGATGCGGTGCTGAAACTGCCGCGTTCGGTGCGGGAACCATTTAATATGGCGCGTCCGGGCGGGAATATGTACGGGGATGATTTCACCGGCAGCTGCCGTCAGATAGTATCATTGCAAACGTATATCGGTGACATCAGAGAGATCCCTGCCGGAGGTTCGGTGAATTATTTCCGCACTTATATCGCTCCGGCACCGGTCAAAGCGGCAGTGCTGCCTGCCGGTTATGCCGACGGTATCCCGCTGGCGTTGAGCAACCGCGGTGAAGTGCTGATTTCCGGGGTGAAATGTCCGGTGCTGGGCAGAGTCACCATGGATTACACGGTGGTGGATATTTCCGCTGTTCCGGAAGCAAAGGTCGGCGATCCTGTCATTCTGCTGGGCAAAGACGGAGCCAATGAGATAACTGTGAAATCCTGGGGCGTGCTGAAAAATACCCACGGCCATGAGATCTGGTGTTCCATAGGCCGCCGCGCGGTGCGGGAGTATATCGTCTGATATGGATAAAGAGCGGCTGCACAACGTGCTTGCCGATTATGCCGGCAGCAGAAAAAAAGAGTTGATACCGCTGAAACTGCGGCGCGCCAAACTGCGGGATTTCGCCCGTCAGCTGGGGGCGGCGAAAGAGGAGTTGTATGCCGCGCTTGCGGCGGATTTGAACCGGGATGCGGCGGAAACCCTGCTCGCTGAACTTCTGCCGCTGCTGCAGATAGTGCGTTTTCTCTCTGCGAAGCTCAATAAACTGCTCAAACCGGTGCGTCTGCCGTGGAGCATGGCGACATTTCCGGCGCGGGCGCAGCTGGTGCGTGAACCGTACGGCAGAGTGCTGGTCATTTCGACCTGGAATTATCCGCTGCTGCTGTCGCTGGAACCGGCTCTGGGAGCGTATGCCGCCGGAAACCGGGTGGTGCTGAAGCTCTCCCCGCGCTCTCCGCACACCAATGCTTTCATCCGCCGCATCGTGGAAAAGTGTTTTTCCGCTGATGAGATATTGCTTCTGGAAAACGAGCCGGAACTGCCGGAACTTCTCGCCTGCCGTTTCGATTACGTTTTTTTCACCGGCAGTTACCATTCCGGCAGGGAAGTCATGCGTGCCGCCGCAGAATACTGCACTCCGCTCACACTTGAACTCGGCGGTAAAAATCCCTGTATCGTCGCTGAAAATGCCGACTTGTCTGTCGCCGCCAGACGCATCGTCTGGGGTAAATTTTTCAATGCCGGTCAATCCTGTGCCGCGCCCGATCATCTGCTGGTGCACCGGGATGTGAAAGACAAACTGATGAATCTTATCAGCCGTTGTATACGGGAAATGTACGGTGACAATCCGCTGGATTCCGGAACTTTTGCCGCAATGCCCGACCGCAAGGCATACGAGAGGGTCTGCCGTCTGGCAGCTGACGGCAGATTGCTTCACGGCGGCGACCGTGACCCGGAAAAATATGCGGTCGAACCGACAGTCATCGACCGGATGGAAAGTGGTTCCCCGCTGTTGACGGAGGAGGTTTTCGGTCCGCTGCTGCCGGTATTTGATTATGCCAATGAAACTGAACTGCTGGGCAGACTTGCCGCTTCGGAAAAGCCGCTGGCACTTTACTGTTTCGGCGGTTCGGAAAAATTGAAATCGGCACTGGCCGGCAATATTTCTGCCGGGGCGGTCGTTTTCAATGATGTACTGCTGCATTTTTCCAATATGCACATTCCTTTCGGCGGAGTGGGCAAAAGCGGTTTCGGCTCATATCACGGCATCCGCACGCTGATGACATTCACTCACGAAAAGCCGGTCATGAAACAGCTTGCGTGGCTTGATTTCCCGTTTCGTTATCCGCCGCACAGCCGGTTTTTCCGCAAAATAATTGAGTTTTTCTGCCATGTCCGGTAAACTTGTGGTCATCATGGGGCCGACTGCTTCGGGAAAGAGTGCCCGGGCGTTGGAGTATGCCGCAAGATCCGGCGGCGAAATAATTTCCGCTGATTCCATGCAGCTTTACCGGGCACTGCCCATCGGTACCGCCCAGCCGACTCCTGAAGAGCGCGCCGCTGTACCGCATCATCTGGCGGGGATATATGAACTTGCCGAACGGGCGGAAGTTTTCCGCTTCTGTGAAATGGCGGATGCCGCACTGCATGATATATGGTCACGGGGCAAATGTGCCATTCTCTGCGGCGGCACCGGACTTTATCTGAAAGCATTTCTTTACGGTCTGGACAATATGCCTGCCGACCGCGAACTGCGTCTGGAACTGGATGCCATGTATGATTCAGATGACAAAGAGGCGGATCTGCACGCCAGAATGCGGCAGCTTGACCCCGCCGCGTATGAGAAGTGGCACACCTGCCGCCGCCGTCTTATCCGCGCTCTGGAAGTGCATCTGCTGACCGGAAAAAGTATTCTGGAACTGCAAAGCGGCACTCATAATAAATTGCGCTACGACGCGGAAGTGTGGAAACTTGAGCCGGAAGCGGAAACGTTGAAAAAACGTATCGCGCTCCGGGCGCAGAAAATGCTTGATTCAGGCTGGATAGATGAAGCTCAACGCGCGATAGCAGAGGGACTTTTTTCGACACCGACCGCACATCAGGCTCTGGGGTACCGGCAAATAGGAGCTTATCTCGCCGGAGAATACGACCGGCAGACGCTGTTGGAAAAAATCTGCACCGCCACCTGGCAGTATGCCCGCCGTCAGCGGACATGGTTCAGACATCAGCATCCGGAAGCAGTGAGTGTGGAATTTTAATTATCCGCTTTTACCGTACTGTTTTTGCCGGTAATGACCATTATTACACTGATTATGACCAGCACCACTCCGGCGGCGATGGAAACAGTGAATTTTTCGCCGAAAACCACCACTCCGCACAATACCGCAACTGCCGGTTCCAGACCGCCGAATATCGCGGTCGGTGTCGCGCCGACCAGATGAATGGCTTTTGCCGTCATCACCAGTGCTGTTACCGTCGGGAAAAACGCCAGCAGCAGGACACACGCCCATAATTTCGCATTGGGCGGCAACGGGAATCCGGCAGTGAAATCAAACATCGCCAGATAGACGGCGGCTCCGATTATCATGGTGTAAAAGGAGATTTTTTCCGGCTCGATATTTTTCAACGGTGTGACTTTTATCGCCACGATGTAAAACGAGTAGAAAAACGCCGATATCAGCGACAGTACCAGTCCGCGCCAGTCAAACGGACGGGAGGTTTCGCTTTTTGCCAGAATGACCACCCCGGTTATCGCCAATGCAATGGAAATCGCGGTGCGGCAGGTGAGTTTCTCTTTGAAAAACAGTGACATTATCGCCGCTACCGCCACCGGATAGATGAAAAGCAGTGTGGATACAATGCCGGAATCCATATATAAATACGCCTGAAACAGACTCCATGATGAGACGATCATCAATATCGCGCCAAAGACCAGAGCTCCGGATTCGCCTTTTGCCGGAAGCAATCTGCCGCCCCGGAATTTGAATAATATCCCCACCATCGCCGTCGCCAGAAAATAGCGGTAAAAGAGCGTTACCACCGGAGAAAAGCCCGCTCCGGAATACAACGGCAGCGAAAACAACGGATTCAATCCGTATGTCGCCGCACCGATGGCAGCGGCGATGCATCCTTTGAGCTTATTATTCATGGTAATTTTTAATTTTCTTTTCTTTAAGATTGTAGAGCAATTCTTCCGGTACGCGCAAGCCGCCGGCTCCGAAGCCCAAAACGATGTTCGGCGAATTTTCGCCGTGGAAATCACTGCCTCCGGAAATCGCCAGACCGAACTTTTCCGCCGCTTCACAGACCAGCCGCGTTTCGCGGGCACTGAAAAGCGAATAATATCCTTCCAGAGCGTCCAATCCCCACGCCGCCATTTTGCGGCAGGCGCGCATCAGAAATGTCCTTTCATTGGTGTCGCGCTGTACCGGATGCGCCCACACCGCCACTCCGCCGGCGGCATGGATGGCTGAAATCGCTTCCTGCGGCGAAGGCAGACGGCGCGGTACCCACGCCGGACGGTTGTGGCCGAGCAGTTTGTCAAAAACCTGCTGGGACGTTGCAAAACCATAACGGTTTTTCAGTGCCGCGGCAAAATGCGGCCTGCCGATGGCATCAAGGGATTTGCCGCCGAATTCTTCCATTTCAATGTTCAGCCCGTAACCGAGAAAATGGAGTTTCAGAAATATGTCCCGGTTGCGTCTGGCGCGTTCCTGACGGCATTTTTCCAGAAATGCCAGCAATGCCGTACTGCGGCGGTCGATAAACAGACCGGTGAGGTGTATTTCGCGCATATACAGCATACACGCCAATTCCACTCCGGGGACAGCTTCACATTCCGGATGCTCTTTTGCCGCTTCCAGAAATTCCGCCAGACCATCGACTGTATCGTGGTCGGTCAACGCCACTGCACTCAATTCCAGCTCCACTGCCGAAGCGAAAAGCTCCGCCGGAGTGAATGTGCCGTCAGACGCGGTACTGTGCGTGTGCAAGTCGATGTAATCCATGATGACAAAGTTATCCCCCGGAAACAGCCGGGTGCTTCCGGGGGGATTTTACTGTCGGGAAAAAGAGCTTTTACCGGTTCTCTTTCCCGCGTTTTTTCAGTTGAGCGCGGCAACGCCGGGGAGTTCTTTGCCTTCGAGGTATTCGAGGGAAGCACCGCCGCCGGTGGAAATGTGGCTCATTTTATCCGCCAGACCGGATTTTTTGACCGCGGAAACACTGTCGCCGCCGCCGATGATGGAAACGCCGCCGTTGGCTTTGACTTCAGCGACCGCATTGCAGACACCGAAAGTACCGTTGGCGAATTTCGGCATTTCAAAACAGCCCATCGGTCCGTTCCAGACCACGGTTTTGGCAGAGCGGATGGCTTCGCTGTAAAGTTTGACCGTTTCCGGACCGATATCCAGACCCATCCAGTTGTCATCGATATCCAGACCGACGACTTTGGTGTTGGCTTCGGCGTCGAATTTGTCAGCTTCGATGCTGTCCACGGGGAGCAGGAGTTTGACGCCGCGTTTTTCGGCATCGGCGATCATTTCACGGGCATAATCCATCTGGTCGGCTTCGCAGAGGGAGTTGCCGATTTTGTGACCCTGCGCGGCAAGGAAAGTATATGCCATACCGCCGCCGATGATGAGAGTATCGACTTTGGTCAGCAGATTTTTCACGACCGCAAGTTTGTCGGAAACTTTGGCACCGCCGAGAATGGCGACAAAGGGACGCACCGGATTTTCCACGGCACTGCCGAGGTAGGCGATCTCTTTTTCCATCAGGAAACCGGCGACACAGGGACCATTCATGTATTTGGTGATGACCGCAGTCGAAGCGTGGGCGCGGTGGGCGGTACCGAAAGCATCGTTGCAGTAGACATCACCGTAAGAAGCGAGCTTTTTGGCGAGTTCTTTCTGCTGTTCTTTGAGCGCGGCTTTGGCGGCTTTGAATTCTTCGTCGCTCTGACCGTCTTTCTGTTTCAGTTTGGCCTGTTCCTCTTTGTGATAGCGGGTGTTTTCCAGCATGAGGATCTCGCCCGGCTGCAAAGCTGCCGCCTGGGCATCGGCTGCGCCGCAATCTTCGGCGAATTTTACCTCTCTGCCCAGCAGTTTGGCGAGGTAATCGGCGACGATTTTCATGGTGGTATCGCCGGTGATGCCTTTTTCATCCGGACGGCCCATGTGGCTCATCAGAATCAGGCTGCCGCCGTTGTCGAGGACGTAGTTGATGGAGGTCAGCGCACCTTTGATACGGGTATCATCGGTGATGACGCCGTTTTTGACCGGCACGTTGAAGTCGACACGCATGACGACTTTTTTACCTTTGAGTTCGATGTCTTTGAGAGTTTTTTTGTCCATGATTTATCTCACACACAGTAATTTGGTTGAAAAGTCAAACAAAAAAGGGCGGGCGTGTTTGCCCGCCCTTTCGGGAATAGTCTATGCAGACAAATTACTTGGCAATGACGCGGGCCATTTCCAGAACTTTGTTGCTGTAACCCCATTCGTTGTCATACCAGGAGCAGACTTTGACAAAGGTTTTGTCAAGCTGGATACCGGCTTTGACGTCAAAAATGGAGGTGCGGGCATCGCCGCGGAAGTCGGTGGAAACGACCGCTTCATCGGTGTAGCCGAGGATGCCTTTGAGTTCGCCTTCGCTGGCTTCTTTCATCGCAGCGCAGATTTCATCGTAGGTGGCCTCTTTTTTCAGTTCGACGGTGAGGTCGACGAAAGAAACGTCAGAGGTCGGGACGCGGACGGACATACCGGTGAGTTTGCCGTTGAGTTCCGGGAGAACTTTGCCGACAGCTTTGGCTGCGCCGGTGCTGGAGGGGATCATGTTCTCGAGGATGCCGCGGCCGCCGCGCCAATCTTCTTTGGAGGGGCCGTCAACGGTTTTCTGGGTGGCGGTGGCAGCGTGGATGGTGGTCATCAGGCCGCGGACGATACCGAATTTGTCGTTGAGGACTTTGGAGATCGGAGCAAGGCAGTTGGTGGTGCAGGAAGCATTGGAAATAATGTCCTGACCGGCATAGGTTTTGTCGTTGACGCCGTAGACGAACATCGGGGTGGCATCTTTGCTCGGGGCGGACATGATAACTTTTTTGGCACCGGCTTCGATGTGTTTGCGGGCTTTGGCATCCTCGAGGAAGAGACCGGTGGATTCAACGACGATGTCGGCACCGACTTCGTTCCATTTCAGATTCGCCGGATCCATTTCAGCGGTCAGGCGGATTTTTTTGCCGTCAACGACGAGGTTGCTGCCGTCGACTTTGATGTCGTGCTGGAAAATGCCGTGAACGGAGTCATATTTCAGCATATAGGCAAGATAATCGGGCTCGAGCAGGTCGTTGATACCGACGATCTCGATGTCATTGCTGAAGTTTTCAACTGCTGCGCGGAAGACCATACGACCGATTCTTCCGAAACCATTGATGCCGACCTTAATCATTTTGCACCAACTCCTTTTCTGTTTTAGTTATGTTGTTTGCGGCAAATCATGCCTTAATACTTCTCTTCTATAAAATACACCTGAAACGGTTAAAAGTCAAGAGTTAATTGATAAAAAAAGCGTTATTTGCCGCCGCGGGCACCGGTGAAAGTTTTTGCAAAAAAATGCAAGTAAAGTGCATGGAGGTTGATTTTTTCTTTTTTATAAAGTATACTACTGCCGTAAAACGACAAAAATATTTTCAGAAAACAAAAAAGCCGTCTGGCGGAATGGAGAACGGAAAATGTTTACAAAAAAATGCACTGCCGGCATCCGGAGCCGGTTGAAAAAGTCGTTCCGGGCATTATCCGGGGCGGTGGAACTGCCGGTGAAAACATCTGCCCATGGGCAGAGTAAAGCTGGCTTTACTCTTATAGAACTGCTCGTAGTCATTGCGATCATTGCGATTCTGGCGGCGATGCTGCTGCCGGCGTTGCAGAATGCGCGGGAGCGCGGTAAATCTACACAGTGCATGAACAGTCTGAAACAGCTCGGCACCGGTTGTATCAACTATGCCTCTGATTACGGGTTCGTGCCGATGATACAGTTGGCAAAAGCTCCTTACAGCGGCGATTATTACAACTATCCGCATTATCAGCTTCACAATAAAAAATATGTGGACAAAAACACGATGAAATACGGATGTTCGGCGATACGTCCCGACCGTGATGTCAATTACTATGATGTGCCGTGGGGAACGCCGTATTCCTACAACAACCACATGGGAAAAATCGAAGGCAATACCGTAAAATATGCCTGGGGAACATCGAATATTGCCTGTCCGCCGACCAAATTGGAATCAATAGTCACTCCGTCACGGAAGATATTCTGGGGCGACGCCCGCAAGTACGATACGATAAATCTGGTGTATGTCAAATACAAAAACACTCTGGCGGCGGAATTGGCGGATACCACGCTCCGTACAGGATTTCTTCATAACCGGCGGTGCAATTACGTTTTCGCCGACGGTCACGCCCGCGAGCTTGGATTTGACGAACTCGGCAAGGAGCATAACCTTTACAGTATAACATCTTCGCAGATATATCTTTTCCCGAAATACCGCGAGGGTACGGATTACGCAAAAGCTGATTATGATTGAGCCGGGGGATCGGTTATGAGTTGGTTTGACTGGCTGCTAGTCACAGCGGTATTGGCGGTGGTGCTGGGAATGGCAGTTTATTCCCGCAGATATGTGCGCGATGTGGCGGATTTTCTTTCTGCCGGGCGGGTGTGCGGCAGATATGTGATAAGTGTGGGGGATACAGCCAGTGCGCTTTCAGTGATAAGCGTGGTGGCTTATGTGGAAGTGCATTACCGCACCGGTTTTGCGCTGCAATTCTGGAACAATCTGCTGCTGCCGGTGCTTATCGTGATGGGTCTGACCGGATATTGCACCTACCGTTTCCGGGAAACGCGGGCACTGTCGATGGGGCAGTTTCTGGAAATGCGTTACAGCCGGAAACTGCGTTTTTTTGCCGCGTTTATGCGGGTGATTTCTGAAATCCTTGCCAATATGATACTGCCGGCGATAGCGGCAAGATTTTTCATCTATTTTCTTGGTCTGCCCTCGCATTTCACGTTGTGGGGCATCGAATTCGGCACGTTCCCGATGCTGATGGCGTTTCTGCTGGGGCTGGCGTTATTCATCATCTGGATGGGCGGTACGCTGGCACTGGTCATCACTGACGCAATACAGGGGATGGTCTGTTTTCCGCTGATGGCGGTGTTTGCGTTTTTTGTGCTTTATAAATTTTCCTGGTACGGCGAAGTCGTACCGGTGATGAGCGACCGGGTGGCGGGAGAAAATTTTCTCAATCCGTTTGATATCGCCAATTTGCGGGACTTCAATCTGTTTTCGCTGATACTGACGATCTATGTGGCAGTTTTTCACCGGGCGAGCTGGACGGGGTGCGGCAGTTCCGGGGCGGCGAAAAGCGCGCATGAACAGAAAATAGCTGGTTTGCTCGGCATGTGGCGCAGTTCACTTGCCACAGTATTTTATGTGCTGGTCGCAGTGGCGGTGATAGTGGTGCTGAATCACGGTAATTATGCTTCGCAGGCGCATGATATAAGAAGTAAGATATCCGGTGAGGTTTCCGGAGAGATAGGAGTGGATAAAAGTGTCCGGCAGAAAATCCGTACCGCGGCGGAAAGTGTGAAAGTCGTGCCGCACCGTATCGGTATCGACGCTCCGCGGTCGGAAAAGGTCAACGGGGATAGTGTTTATCTGGAAAAGGTCAGAGATGTCCTTGACGGTGAAAAAGATTCAAATCTGGTGTTTCAGAAGTTCCGCACGCTCTATTACCAGCTGATGCTGCCGGTGACGTTGCGGGAAACTCTGCCGGCGGGAATGCTCGGAGCTTTCTGTCTGCTGATGCTTCTGGCGATGCTTTCCACGGATGATTCGCGGATATTCAACTGTTCCCAGACGATAGCGCAGGATATAATTCTGCCTTTCCTGAAAAAGCCCCTGCCGCTGGATAAACACGTGCGTATGGTGAAAATCGTCGCGCTCGGAGTGGGAGTATGTTTCTTCCTCGGCTCATTTTATATGGCACAGCTGGATTATATCAATCTCTTTGTCACGCTGGCGACGATGGTGTGGCTCTGCGGCTGTTCGCCGGTGATGATATTCGGTCTTTACAGCCGTTTCGGTACGGCGGCGGGAGCGTGGAGTTCACTTGCCGGCGGCGTGGTCTGGGCATCGGGATCGCTTTTTGTCCAGCGCAACTGGGCGGATGTGGTCTACCCGTTTCTGGAAAGACACGATCTGGTCGCAGTCACCGGCAGGATACTGGAAACGCTTTCGCGCCCGTTCCATCCCTATATCGTCTGGCAGATGGATGCGGTAAAGTGTCCGGTCAATTCCTACGAATTGTATTTTATCGGTATGCTTCTGACATTGATACTTTATGTCGCGGTATCGCTGGCGACGGTCAGAAAGCCTTTCAATCTGGAAAAAATGCTTCACCGCGGCGAATATGCCGTTTCAGCCGACCATGTGCCGGTCAAACCGGAAAAGAAAAAGAGCATTATTTCCCGTCTGGTCGGCATCACCCCGGAATATTCACGTTTTGACCGGGTCATTGCCTGGGGGGTGTTTTTTCTGACATTCATCTACATTTTTCTCGGTACATTTGTCATCGTGGCGGTATGGAACATGATTTCCCCGTGGCCGATGGAGTATTGGGCGCATTATTTCCGTATCGTTTCGGTATTGGTGCCGGGAGTGCTGTCGGGAATTACTGCGGTATGGTTTTTGTGCGGCGGGGTGCGGGATCTGCGCCGGATGTTCAAAGACCTTGAACAGCGTGTCCGCGACAGTTCTGATAACGGTCAGGTCAATGATAAATAATTCAACAGGAGAAAAAGGATGAAAAAAATCGCAGTAATAACAGCGGTGATTTGCGGTTTCGCACTCGCCGCAGTCGAAATTCCGCTGAAAAATCCGGAATTTAAAAGCGTTGACGGCAAAATTTCCCACTGGCGCACGGAAAACACCGGCAGAGTCGAAACTGTCCCTTATGATGGAAAGCCCGGAACGTTTGCCGTGAAACTTTCCAGTGATACCGCGCTCAAATATTTCGGGGTCAGCCAGGGCGGATTCGATTTGAAAAAATTCCCCCGTCCGGCGGCGGATGAGGAGCTGCAGATAACTCTGACATTCCGGCAGAAAAACGAAAATGTCGCTGACGGCGGCTTTGCCAATGTTTCTTTCTTTTCCCAAAAAGGTTATCTCGGCGGCAGGGATACAGCCAAACGTTCCGGAACGTTTGACTGGACAGATGTGGAAACTTCCGTGCGGTTCAAAGAATTTCCTGCCGATGCCCGCTTTTTCTCTCTGCGGCTCTATCTCGGCAAAAGCACCGGAACAGTTTATTTCGCTGAACCCAGACTTTTTGTGAATGTCGTGAAAAAACGCAAATAAGCAGGTGGCAGGATGAAAAAGATTTTTCTGTTTTCAGCCGCTGTGTGGCTGACGGTCGCTGCCGCCGCGGCGGAAAGTGTACGCGACAACGCCGGGAGCCGTTCGGAATTTCTGCCGGCGGAGCGCGTGGTGAAAAAACTCAACCACACCGGTTTCACCGTCTGGAAATCCGCCCCGGTGGCAGTCGGAGACGGCAAAGCCTATTGCGGCAGATTGACTCTGGAAGTGCTTTCCCGCGAACCGGGGGCGATGGCATCGGCGCGTCTGGTCATGCTCAACAATGATTTGCTGACGCTCGCGGCACTGGCGGAACCGCAGGGAACACATCAGCAGCTGTTCGCTCTGGGAAAACAGGAAATAATCCGCCGGACTCCGGCGGCGCACGGCGCACGTTTCATGCGTTGGGAAGTTGTATTGCTGGGAAATCCTGCGGCAGTGAAAATTTCCTCTCCGGAAATAACCGCCGCTCCGCCATTGACCGGTGTGCCGGGGAGTTATGCGCCGAAAAAACCGTATCCCGACCGGGAAAAAACTCTCGAATCCATGCGTAAACTGCCGGACTCCACGGCAAAGGTCGTCCGGCGCAACGGCAGGAGCGTGGTGCTGGTCGACGGCAGGGAAACGATTTTTAAAAGTTACAAAGGTTCGATCGACTACGGCGAAATGCGCTCTGCCGGGATAGATTTGATACAGACATTCAATGCCGGGATCACCCTTTTCTGGGATAAAATGAGCTGGGATATGGCGACGATGGGCAAAGACGGGAAATTTGATTTTTCCCGGCTGGAGAACGAATTGCTTTTCATCCACCATTACGCTCCCGGGGCGAAAGTGCTGCTCAATGTGAATGTGGATGTCGGCGAAGATTTTTTCCGGAAGTATCCCGACAGCATATTCCGGGATGAAAAAGGGCGGTTCGGAGTCCGCCGTTTCACCGGCTTTGCCGGTTTCGGGGTCGCCGGACCCGACCCGGCGAAAAACCGGCATTATGCAGTGAGTTACGCTTCAGAGGATTACCAGCGGTATGTCTGTACCGGTTTGAAAGCTCTGGCGGAGTTTCTGAAAAGTTCTCCCGTTGGCAGGATCGTCATCGGTTTCGGTTTCAACGGAGGTCACGACGACCAGCTTTTTCAGTGGGAATACAGCTCCATGCGCGGTCAGGCGGATTACTCTCCGGCGGCACTGCTGGCGTACCGGAAATATCTGAAAGAGAAATACCGCACCGATTCCGCACTGCAGCAGGCGTGGGGTGATACATCTGTGACGCTGGAAACGGCAAAACTTTTCAGCGAAAAAGAGTGGCAGAGCCGTACTTTCTGGAGTACCGGCAGAACCGGGCTTGACCGCAAAATCGCCGACGGCAGAAGTTTTATGAGCGAAAGCATTGCCGGAGTGAACCGCCGCTTTGCCCTGACTTTGAAAAAATACATCGGCAAGGATGTCATTGTCGGCACATATTACAGTTCGCCGCTGTGGGGGCAGGCGGGGCGGTCGCATTTGCACACACTGGCGGAAAACAATGCCGTTGATGCGGTGTTTCAGGTGAGCGGCTACTCTTATCTGCGCCGTTTGGGCGGTATCGGCGGCGCGGCGAATTTTGCCATTGCCGCGGCACATTCGGCGGGATTGATATATTTGCAGGAAATGGATCACCGCACGCCGCGCTCCCAGCTGACTGCGGGGTGGAGCAAAGAATCTGTCGGTTATCCGGAAACGGCGGAACAATTCAAAGACCAGATATTCCGTGATGCCGGAGCGGTGCTGGCGTGCGGCGGTGACGGATTTTACTATTTTGATATGTTTGACAGCTGGTACAATGCTCCGGAACTGCTGCAGGCGATCCGCACGACTGCCAATGCGGCGGATTTTTCTCTGCGGCACCGGCATGAAGTGCCGCGGAGTGAAGCGGCAGTGTTTCTGGATGAAAAAGAGCGTCTGGTCAATATGCACCCGTCATCCGGAGCGCAGACGGTGACGGCGGCGAGGTTGAGCGGGGTGACTCCGGATGTTTATCTGCTGGAAGATTTGACGCGGGATATCCCGGATTACAAACTGTGGATAATCCCGGATGCTCTGACACTGACACCGGAACAGCTGAAATCTTTGCAGCAAAAGGCTTTCAAGCGGGGCAATGTGATATTGCTCACCGGTTCGCCGGGAGCATTGAGTTCGCAGACTCCGGGGGCGGCATCGGAAGTGCTGGCGCAGCTGGGGGTGAAAGTGCGCGACCGTTTGACGCCGGTGACAGATTTTACGGAGTTTTCCCCGGCGGCACAGGACCCTCTGCTGCAGAAGTGTACGGGCAGGGCGGGAGTGTTTGATTTGTTTTATCATCCCGGCGGGGCAGTGAATTACACCCGTTTACGTTTTTCCACGGTGCTTACCGACCCGGAATTTACGGTGCTGGGCTGTTGGAATGCTGCCAGAGAGGCGGCGATCGGCGTGAAACGCACCGGCAGCGGCACGATTGTATATTCGGCGCATCCGGGCGGGCTTACGCCGCAACTCATCCACAATGCCGCAAAAGAAGCCGGGATAATGCCGCATTCTGAAGCGGGCAACGCAGTCGCTGCAGGCAACGGAGTGATTTCGGTACACCGTCTGGCGCAGGAAGTGACGGTGAAGTTTGACCGGGAAATGGAATTTTCCGACCCCGCTGACGGCAAAATCATCGGCAGAGGCAGGGAACTGTCTGTCGATTGTCCGCTCAAAGGAAGCCGGTTGCTGAATTACCGTCCGGCAAAGTAACCATGCCGCTTTCAACCGGTGGGAGTGTTATCATCAAATACAATGCACCGGAACAGAAATAAAACGCTGTTCCGGCGTTTTTTATGCAGAATGGAATTGACAATCGCCGATAAATGAGTTATAATATAATTGTGTGATAATTTTCAGTTTTATTGTTAATGGAGAAAAAAAGATGGATTTCCTTGAAGTAATGCAGCAGCGCAGAAGCTGCCGTTCATTTGACCCGGAACGTCAGGTGTCACGGGAAGATTTGCTGAAAATCGTTGAAGCCGGCAGACTTTCGCCCAGCGGATGCAACTCCCAGCCGTGGAAATTTATTGTTATCGACTCTCCTGAAGCTAAAGAAAAGCTGTGCGATGCCATCGTGGTCGACGGCGGTGTGACCGGAGCTCCGTGGCGGCATCAGGTGTCTGCTTTCATCGTGCTGGTGGAACAGCAGGCCAAGGTCATGCCGGTGGTGGTCGACCACTACCACGACACCCAGCGTTTCGCACAGGGCGATATCGGTGCCGCCTGCATGAATATGTGCCATGAAGCATTCTCCCTCGGTCTGGCAACGTGCATGATAGGGATGAATGACCAGGCGAAAATGGAAAAATACTTCGGCATTCCCCACGGCTGTGAGGCGCGCATCGTGCTTGCCGTCGGATATGCGGCAGATAACACCCCGGTCAAAAAGGTACGCAAGACGCTGGATGAAGTATGCTCATTCAACGCGTGGTAATTATTCTTTCACGACAAAGCCGTTATCTGTTTCATCTCTTTGACGCTGTTTCAGATCCCGGAACAGCCGGATGAGGTCTCTGATACCGCCGATGAGAAACCACACAGTGGTAATTATCCCGAGTACACACGGAATGGCAAAGAGCGTGACGTAAAAATAACTATTCCAGCTTTCAAGTTTCCAGCGGGAAACCAGATTCGATGCCACCACGCAGAGAAAAGCAACTCCGCACCGCCACACCACGCTGTATGAAAAGACAAACCAGGCAATAACTTTGTCGCCGGTGGTGTATTCCGGGGTGATGCCGATAAGTTTGCTGACCCAGGAAACCTTTGCTTTTTTCACGGTGTTGCTGTTTTCATCCCGGTGCAGCATCTTATCCAAATCGAACCGTTTGCCGCGGTTGGTAGCCAGACTGACAAGTATATAACTGGTGATTCCTATCAGCATGGCAAGGAAGAAAAATTCATAGGAGTTGACCGGACACTTGACCGCATTCATTTCCCACTTGATATAGGGATTGAAAGGTCTGGATGCCGCCGCCAGAAAATCTCCAACGCTCTCCACCCAGCCGTGCCGGGCAAGAAACGGGTAGATGTTGTCCGCCCAGTTGCGCTGGATAAGCACTCCGCCGAGCGAAGTTGACGAACCCAGTATCAGAGAGGCAAACGCTCCGAAAGTGTTCCCGAAACGGCTGTAAAGACCGAAAAGTACGACCGGTCCGGCACCGCCCGCCCAGATCGACACCACGATGGTGATGTAGAGCCGGATATAATCCAGCTGCGAGAGAAATATCGAGCCGAAAAAAAATGTTATCGCCACCAGCAGAGTGAGAAAACGTGCCAGATTCAGCTGTTTTTTCACCGGCAGCGGTTTGCCGTAAAGCGGTATGACTATATCCTGCGTGATGGTCAGCGAACTGCTGAACATTTTGGAGTCATCCGTGGATACCATCAGCATTATCAGCAGCAGACACAGCACCGCCATCAGCCATTCGGGCAGGACTTCGCGCATTGCGACCGGAAACATCATCTGGTGAAACAGCGTGCGGTACTCCTGAAATTTCGCATTGCCTTCGCTGTCGCCGATTTCTTTATTCATGGCGTTTTTCACCGTGGTCATGTACGGAGTGTCGTAATTGTTTTTGAGCGAAATTTTTTCAATGACTTGCGGCTCTGCCGGTATTGCGGCAATGGCGGAGTTTATTTTTGCCGCCTGTGCGCTGTCGGGAATGATATCGGCGATCACCGCACGGGAAAGCTCCTGCCGGATGTTGTGTGCTGTGGCAAAATGTTTGGGATGCTGAAAAATCGTCAGTACCATCAACGCAAAAAGCAGACACATTATCGTGGAAAATGCCCCGCGCAATTCACCGAGGATACCGGACATTTTCTGCTCATGCGGAGTTCTGGCACTGCTGGTCTGACCTCCGCCGAACCAGATGCCGCGGTTGAGAACAGTGGCAAAAATGGTGACAAAAATGGCGAAAGCATTAAAATCTTTCAAATCGGAAATATCAAACGGATTGAGGAAACTCTCCCCCGGGACACGATTGGCAAGTGCCGGTACGATTTCGTTGTCCCACGAGAAGTTGCAAAATACATATACGGTGAATATAACAAATATCGGATAGCAGAGCAGCCCCTGCAAACAGTCCGTCACCAGCAGTGCCAGCATCCCGCCGCAGGAAATTATGGTCAATGCCAGAAACAGTGTGACCGCCATCACCAGCATGAATGTATCAACGGTGACACCGAAAATATGGATTTGTGACGGCCAGTCAAAGAGATATATGAATACCCGCGCGGCGATCGCCGGACCGATGGTGTTGGTCAGCATTTCTGCGCCGGTCCGCAGAATCATGGCAAAAATACGCAGACCGCGGTTGTAGCGTCTTTCCAGAAATTCACCCAGAGAGAGTGAACGCGTCTGCCGGAAACGGTAGATGCAGAAACCGGTCAGCGAGAGTATCATGCCCAGCGGCAGCAGAAAGATGTTCCAGAATTCCAGCGACAAGCCGGATTGATATTTCATTTCCACCAGGGCAATGAGTGCCATCAATCCGAGGGCGGATTCCATGCCGGCGACAGAAAGCACATAGCGTCCGCCGACTCTGCCGGCAGCAAGAAAATCCACCGCATCACGGATGTAGCGGCGGCTGTAAAGCGCCATATATAAAACAAAACCGAAACATGCCGCGACAAAAAGCCATGACCATATACCCATAATGCAGAAACCCCCTTTATTTTTCAATAATTCATTATTGCTATTTGTTGTGATAACATCCAACCCGCGGTGGCGCATCGCGGTCAATCTCGCGCCTTGCTTCTGCGCCAGCGCAGTCGAGTCAAATATTGTTTTCCAATAAGATATATGCTCCCCCGCAAAAAAGCAAATGGTTTTACTGAAATAAAACAGTTTTTATATTGCAAAATCATTTAAGAGGGCGTTCCGGCAAGTTTGTGTGAGTTATCCGGATAAAAGAATCTCTGAAAACATTTTGCATTTTTGACAAAATATTCAACTGCAAGTATATTATATGGATGTAAATGTCAGCAGTAAACACGGTGTGTATTATGAAAATCAATATTATCAAAGAAAAAATTTGCAGTTTCATCGGGAAATATGATTCCGGCAGGATTTTTCAATTTGCTTTTGCCAACGGCATCATCTGGATGCTGATGTCGGTAACGTATTTAAAATATCTCAATTTGCGTACCCACTCCTGCGAGGGGATATTTTATTCGCTTGTGTTCACGGTCGGACATCTGGGGGCATACTCTTTCGGTTTGTGGCTTGTTTTGCAGCTGTGCCGTTTCGCCGGAAGCAGATTTTTCCGCATAATGGCGGTGTTTGCCGGCGGATTGCTGACCTTTCTGTTGTTTGCAGATATAGTGGTTTATTCGCTCTACCGTTTTCATATCAATATTCCGATGCTTTCGCTTTTTTGCTCACCGGCGGCGTTTGAACTGGTGGAAGTGCCGCCTGCGATGGCTCTGATGGTGGCGGTGGTTGCCGCAGTAATTTTTACCGGAGAGTTTTTTCTGCTCAAAGGCGCATTCAAAATTCGCCTTTACAAGAGCTGTTTTGCCGTATTTATGGTGATACTGCTTTCTTTCGGCACATTCAATGCCATGCACGCCTGGGCGGCATTCAGCGGCAAGCAGGAAATAATGATCCGCACCGAGGCTCTGCCGCTGAAATATGCCATGACCGCATCCCGCTTTTTTATGCGTCACGGTTACAAGCCGGCACCGAAACTGACGGCACGGGTGGGCAGCTGCATCAATTATCCGCTGGCGGAACTGCGATTTGACCCGGCGGTCAAACCCAAAAACATAATCATGGTGCTGGTTGACAGTTTGCGTGCGGATATGCTTACTCCGGAAATCATGCCCAATATTTATAAAATGTCTGAAACCATTCCCGGCACGAAATTTATGAACCATTTTTCCGGAGGCAACTGTACCAAAACCGGCGTTTTCAGTTTGTTTTACGGTATACCGGGGTGTTATTTTGACCAGGCATTGCGTTCCGGGGTCGGCGCGGCGATGATCGACTCCATGCTCAAAAAAGGGTATGATGTCAAAGTTTTTGCCGGCAGTACGCTCGCCTCCCCGCCTTTCAACCGGACGGTTTTTGTCAACGTGCCGGAGCTGGAAGTGCATCAGGCGGGTTCCTCCAAACTGGAACGGGATAAAAATTCCATCGGCAAGTGCATCAACTATCTTGAGAAACGCGACCCGGCAAAACCGTATTTCATTTTGCTGTTTCTTGATTCTGTCCACGGGAACGCTGTGCCGGAAAATTTCCCATTCAAGTTTGATACTCCGATGAAGCAGATGAATTTCCTGACCCTCAACAACGATGAAAAAACCAAAAAAGATGCCCTGAATCTTATCCGCAACGCCTCTTTTTATATGGACAGCGTGCTGAATGATTTCTTCCAAAAGGTCGATATGCCGCGGCGTATAAAGGAGGATACGGTACTGCTTATAACTTCTGACCACGGCAACGAAGCTGCTGAAACTGAAATGCAGAACTGGGGACACAACAGCAATTTTGCCCGTTTCCAGACGCAGACACCGCTGGTTATTTTCGGACTTGACCGTCCGGCGCAGACGGTCAACTACCGCACCAGTGCGATGGATATTTCGGCAACGCTGATGCAGGATGTGCTGGGATGCAAAAATCCGGTGCGGGATTACTCCTGCGGCAGAAATCTTTTTGACCCGGCGGAGCGTGAATTTATTGTATCATCGAGTTATCTGGAAAATGCCGTCATATATGGCAATAAAATATTTGTGCAGACGGTTTATGGAGTCATGCAGAAATATGACATCGACGGCAGATTTATCAATGACCCGCTGCCGCCGGCGGTCGTCAAAAAGTTTTTTGAAGTTATGACCGATTACTCCAAATGACCGGAGGCGTCTTGCGGGCAATCTCACGCCTTGCTTCTGCGCCGGCGGCAACGTGCCGCTTCGATATTGTCTCGCTGCTCCGTTGTCGCAGCTCAATCAGTACACCTTGTCCCGGCGTAGCCTTGTGCGAAGACGGATCCCGCGCCGTGCCCGGGCGCAAAACGTGACCTTGCCTTGCAATACATCCACCGATCACTCTCCGGCAAGCCGGAAGGCGCGACAGTTCCGCAGCGGCACGTTGCCGCCGTCAGTGTCAGATTCAATCTTTATCCGGCATCCACGCGCCGGTGTAGGCATCACTTTTTTTCAGCTGCCGTTTTTTCTCATCCCAATCGCTTTTGACGGTGCATTTCACCCGGCGCGGCGCGGAGGCGTTGCGGCAGTATTTTTTCATCAGCGTCCGGTAAGCCCGGAAATAATCCTGCATGGAAAAAAGTTTCAAACTTGCGTTGTTGAAAATAACTTCGCGCAGAGTACCGTTTTTGCGGATAAGCTCAAAAATCTCCTCTGTACGTCCGGCGGGGCAGCCTTTGCAGGTTTTTGCCCGCCAGCTCCAGGCGCGGGTTTTCACCTCTTGACCGTCCGGCAGGAGAGTGCGGTATTCTTCGTTCCGTTTACCGCAGCAGCGTGCGCCGCACATCTCCTCGACCAGATGCATGAATGTCACGGAAGATGCGCTGGAAACCGTCAGCACATAGCCGTTTTCAGCGAAGAACATCCCCAAAGGGGAAAGTTCCGGGTCGACAGTGGGGACACGGTGGTGATTTTCCACATATTTCACGGCATCTCTGCCCCAGACGGCGAAAGAGTGGCAGGGGTCAAAAGAGCGGTACACTCCGGGCATTTTCCGGAAAGTTTCGGTCAGGATCCCCACTTTGCTGGGGGTGTTACGCACGTCATAGCAGTTGTTGTTATCTCCGGGCAGATAGACCTGAAATGTGAATGCCGGCATCATCAGAGTACCTTCGGCAGTGACGGCTTGCTGCAATTTTTTACAGCACGCTTCCGGACCGCCGGTGATTTGTCCCAGGGAGGAAAATGTGGAATGCACCACAAGTTTCATACCCGGAGTGACGCCGAGTTTCTGCAATGCGGCTCCGAATTCATCTGCGCTCACCGGCGGCGTTTTCTGCAATACGGCATAATCATACTGTGCGACCAGAAGCAAATCGCTGATGATCGCGCTTATCTGTTCTGCAGAGGTGCGGATGCCGAGTTCGGCATCTGCCATGCGTATGCACTCAAGCAGGCATCTTTTGCCGTCCATAACCGCCCAGAGGACACGGTTGAGCTTGAGCTTGCGGCGCAAATTTTCCGGAATGACGCCCAGCGAAAACGGGTATCCTCTTTCTCCGCGGGCAACGGTAAGGTGCATGGCGCGGTATTCAGCGGCAGAAAGTTCGCTTTCCGGGAGTTTGCTGATTTTTGCGGCAAATTTTTCCCGCGCGTTTTCCAGTGCGGTGAAATCCACGCTCTGTCCGGTGAAGTTGGTTACAGATTCCAGCCGGTTGCGGTTGCGGATGTATTCAACCTTTATCCGGATTCTTTTCTCATAAGTGGTAAGCTCGCCGGTTTGCAGGATTTTTTTGGCGGCAGCGGAAAATTCTTTTGCGGCGCGGGCGGAATAGTCCGGCAGTTTTTTTGCGCAGAGTATGGCTTCAGTCAAGGCGTCAAAAACCGGTATCTGCTCCATGGCTTTGAGCCAGTCGGTGTCAAAAAGGTATCCGGTGTTGTGGTGACTGCGTTCAAAGCTCTGATGCAGCCAGAATGTCGGAATGCCGTTTCTGCCGAAAAATCCGTCATTGCAGAAAGTATCGTCCGAGAGATTGCCCGGTTCAGTAATCAATTTTGTCTGCGGCAGATATTTTTTCAGGGCATCATAATTGAGGAAATCGGTAAATCCGGCATGGAAAAACGGCAGCCGTCTCGCCAGTATGTCATAGCCTTCCAGATACGGCAGACCGTCGCAATTTTGCGCCAGAATGATATTCTGACCGTATTCATGCAGAAACGCCGCCACGCCGTAGAGCTCCATGGAAAATATCACCCGCAGGGTTTTATGCAGTTTGACTTTGCGCTGGAGCAGCTGCCGTCCGAATTCGCACAGATGGGCGAAACCGGTGGCATCGTCATTGACAAACGGCTCGTACAAATGGGCGATCATGGCGATTTCTTCGCGGCTTTCGCCGGGGATGACTGCGGTCACGGTGGAAATTTCCCCGTCATAGATGCGGCAGTGCATTTCGCCGTGGAGCATGATTTTTCTGCCGCCGCTGATATGTTTGTGCAATGCGCGGGCGACCAGCGGGGTGATGGAAAAGGTCGGGAAACGTTTTTCACCGGCAATCAGATACCAGCTGTTGAGTCCGTTGCCGTTGAACCATTGTATATCATTGGGCATGATGTCGGCATTATCCATATTGCAGCACACCAGTCCGGCGATACCGGCTTCAGCGAGATCCCGGTAAAGTCCGCCGATGAATGTCACTCCGTTCGGCGTGTACAGTACCCACTTGCCCTTTGCCGCGCTCAAATCGCCCTGCAGACTCTCAAATGTGACCAGTTCGGCGGTGACTCCGCCGTCGGGCGTGGGCGAACTCCAGATATTGGCATGAAGCGGCTGAAGTGTGCTGTCGGCAAGGATTCTGCCGCATTCGGGCAGGTCATCGCCGCATACTTCCAGAAAAGAGCGTTTGTCGTGGAGCAGTGACCACGCCTGCGGCATGGTACAGTCAAATACGGTGCTTTTGCCGTCTGCTTTGTGGACGATACGCCGGACATCGGAAAATCCCGCCTCCTGAAGTTTCCGGCAGCAGAAATCCGCAGAAATTTCAAAATCGTCATAGGAGCTGCGTTTTTCTATTTCCGCCAGCGCATAAGATGTCTGCTGGATACGGTCAAAATCCAGAAATTTTTTTGTTTCAAGCAAATTTATTTTCATATTCACCTCTCGTATTTGAGAACTTTTAAACAGCATAATTGATCAAAACAATAAGCAATATCTTAAAAGTATACCTTGCAGAAAACCAAAAATCAATCTCCGTGCACTCCTCTTGCATTTTTTTGCAAACATTCCCGGCGTACACCCTGCAAATTTTGTGAACCACACATACAAAACCGTGTGAACACATTTTTTGTGACGATTAAAATATAACACTTGCGTTGCGATTTGTCAAAAAATATAAAACGCCTTGATTGTCCGCAAAACGCCGCTGTCACAGCGGCTGATATTTCTGCTTATCCAATTTGAAAAAGCCTGTTACAGTGCTATATTAAGCGGTCGTGAAGATTTTACGTTTTCACTGTGCTGTTTGACAACCGTTATATTTCTGCAAATATGTTCGCAAACCGACCAAGTTGAAAGATGCGTATTTGTATTCCACAGGAGAAATGTATCCGGGAAGATCATGTATCAATGTATCTGACCGGGTGCTTCTTTGCACCGGAATACAAGGCTCTTGGTCGGGCCTGCGAACATGGGGTTTGGGGGCATTCGGTTTTTTTTGAATGTTTCCAGGCTTGTCAGTTCCGCAGAGGCGGCTGATAAGCTTGATTTTTTTGGTGAAATAAACTTCTGTTGGTAAAGTGTTGCGGTTGTTGATACATTATTGTTTACTTGAATATAATTTGGCAGCTCATTGTCAGGCAACAGGATTTTTGCCTTGAACAGTGTTTTTTTTTCGGCTGGCAGTGGGGTGGCATTGTGAAAGCAAATGAAAAGCACTCCGGACACCGGGAGCGGTTGAGAGAAAAATTTATCCATTCCGGTGCAGCGGCTCTGGCGGATTATGAACTTCTGGAATTGCTTCTGACTTATGCTGTTCCGCGCCGTGATGTGAAGTGCACGGCAAAAGAGCTGTTGAGCCGGTTCGGTTCGTTGCGCGGAGTGATGACCGCAGAATGCTCCGGATTGGAAAACGTCGGCGGAGTCGGTCGTAATTCGGCAATTCTTATCCGGACTGTGCTGATGCTTATGATGCGCTGTGTCCGGGAAAATTGCGGAGTAAGCGGAAATATCATTCTGGCTGATAAGCCTGCCCTGTAGAATTTTCTGCAGGAGTCAGCAGCAGGATATCCGGCAGAAAAAGTGTTTCTGCTCTTTCTGGATAAACGGTGCCGTCTGCTCGGTGTGCAGCACGGAGTGAATATGTTGCAAAAACTGCATTTACTGCGGCTTATCTCGTTGTATCCGGATGCCGTGACTCTCGTTATCGCCCGGAAATTTCAGGGAAAGAACAGACCGACACAGGATGAACTTGATGACGCATTTCAAAAGAGAACAGTCGCCGCAGCATTCGGACTCGAAATACAGGAATATCTGATATAGACCTGCTCTTTTTCGCCCGCTATCAAAAATCCATCATACTTTTTTTGCTGCCGCATCATGTTTTATAAAACAAAAAAGGATGCGGGGAAAAACCTTTTTGAAAAAGGTTTTCCCCGCAGAAATCACAAAACAGTTGTTTGCAACCGCGAAATTACTTCGCTTCAGAAACCGCGACGGCGACGGCGACAGATGCACCGACCATCGGGTTGTTGCCCATGCCGATAAGTCCCATCATTTCGACGTGAGCCGGAACGCTGGAAGAACCTGCGAACTGGGCATCGCCGTGCATACGGCCCATGGTATCAGTCATGCCGTAGCTGGCAGGACCGGCAGCCATATTGTCCGGATGCAGGGTACGGCCGGTACCGCCGCCGGAAGCGACGCTGAAGTATTTGCGGTCGTGTTCGATCGCCCATTTTTTATAGGTACCTGCGACCGGATGCTGGAATCGGGTCGGGTTGGTGGAGTTACCGGTGATGGAAACATCCACGCCTTCTTTGATCATGATAGCCACGCCTTCGCTGACATCGTCGGCACCGTAGCATTTGACCGCAGCTTTGGGACCGTTGGAGAAAGCTTTTTCCTCAACGATCTTGAGTTCTCCGGTGTAGTAATCATATTCAGTTTCAACAAAGGTGAAACCGTTGATACGGCTGATGATGTAAGCCGCATCTTTTCCCAGACCGTTCAGAATGACGCGGAGCGGTTCTTTGCGGACTTTGTTGGCGGTTTTGGCGATACCGATAGCACCTTCGGCGGCGGCGAAAGATTCGTGACCGGCGAGGAAGCAGAAGCATTTGGTCTCTTCGCGCAGCAGCATGGCGGCGAGATTGCCGTGACCGATACCGACTTCGCGGCTGTCAGCCACAGAACCGGGGATGCAGAATGCCTGCAGGCCCAGACCGATTTTTTCTGCCGCTTCAGCAGCATCTTTGGCACCCTGTTTGATGGCAATGGCGGCACCGAGGGTGTATGCCCAGACTGCGTTTTCAAATGCGATCGGCTGGACTCCGCGCACGATAGCTTCCACATCGACGCCTTTGGCGAGGCACAGTTCGCGCGCCGCTTCGAGACTTTCGATGCCGTATTCATTCAACGCCTTTTCGATTTTTGCGATCCGGCGCTCGTAACCTTCAAATTTCACACTCATGGTCATGAACTCCTTAAATTATTCTTTGCGCGGATCGATGGTTTTGACGGCTTCGTCAAAACGGCCGTAGGTCTTGACGTTTTTCTCGAAAGCTTCGCCCGGGCAGACGCCGTTGCGGATGGCTTCCATCATTTTGCCGAGGTGGACGAATTTGTAACCGATGATCTCATCGTTGGCATCCAGACCGATTTCCAGCACATAGCCTTCGGCCATTTCCAGATAACGGGGACCTTTTTCCGCGGTGGAGAACATGGTTCCGACCTGCGAACGCAGGCCTTTGCCGAGGTCTTCCAGACCGGCACCGATGGGCAGACCGCCTTCGCTGAAAGCTGTCTGGGTGCGGCCGTAAACGATCTGTTTGAAAAGCTCCCGCATCGCCACGTTGATGGCATCGCAGACCAGGTCGCTGTTGAGAGCTTCCAGAATGGTTTTGCCGGGCAGGATCTCTGAAGCCATCGCGGCACTGTGGGTCATGCCGGAGCAGCCGAGAGTTTCAACCAGTGCTTCCTGGATGACGCCGTCTTTGACATTCAGCGTCAGTTTGCAGCAGCCTTGCTGCGGAGCGCACCAACCGATACCGTGGGTCAGACCGGAAATATCGGAAATCTGTTTGGATTTTACCCATTTACCCTCTTCCGGGATGGGTGCCGGACCGTGTTTGACGCCTTTGGCGACACGGCACATCTGCTCGACTTCATGCGAGCACTGATACGGACAACTCATTTTTGTTTCTCCATTTTTGTTGGGGTTGACCAAAAAACGTATATCTTATAGTAATAATATAGCATCATTTGACTGTTTTTTCACCCCGGCAACGATTTTTTTTCAAAAAATCCCGTTTTTTTGACAGTAAAAACTGCATCGGGGCGAGTTCGCTGGAGACACTTTGTGCTGCAAGGCCCGGAGTGACATCGCCACGCAAGCGTGTTTTATGCGATTTTTATTGAAAACAGGCTTGATTTTCCGGAAATAATATGCTATTTTAATATAGATACAAAAATATTAATATAAAAGAGGCAATTTCAAAACTCCTCAAAAATTCCTCAAAAATATATTATTCTGCCCCCTCCGACGCGGGCGGGAGCTTCCTCCGGGTGGAGCGAAGATTCCTGCCCGTGTTTTTTTTGCATGGATTTTGTTCCGGATGGCGGGGACGGTTCCGGAGAAAATAAACGCATGGGGGAAACCTTTTCTGTCAAAAAGCTTCCCCCATGCAAAACGATTTTTTTTGCAACGGTTTATTTTTGCAAAGAAGCGGCGAACTCAATCACCTTCCGGGCTGAACAACTCCAGAAGTTTTTCTCAAAATCCGCAGAAAATGCCGCAATATGCGGAGTGATTATCACATTATCCAGACCGAAAAGCGGATTATCCGGCTGCGGCGGTTCATCATCCATCACATCGAGAGCCGCACCGCCGATGATACCGTCGCGGATGGCTTCAGCCAGAGCTTTTTCATCGACGACCGGACCGCGCGAAGTGTTGACCAGCAGCGCGTTGCGCTTCATCAGTTTCAGCCGCCACGCATCAATGAGGTGGAAAGTATCATCGGTCAGCGGGCAGTGGAGCGACACATAATCCGACTTGGCAAGCAGTTCGTCCAACGGCATGGAGTCCGCGGTAAACGGGTCGTAATGAATGACTTCCATGTGGAATCCTTTGACCATCTCCTCCACGTGTCTGGCGATTCTGCCATACCCGACCAATCCGAGAGTACGGCGTGAAATATGCCAGTTCAGCCCCGGAGTTTCGCCCCAGTTGAAGCCTTTGCGTACTCTGGCGTCAAATTGGGGGATCTGCCGGATCAGGGCAAAAAGCATGGCAACGGCGTGTTCAGCCACGCATTCAGCGATGGATTCCGGAGTATTCAGCACGGCGATGCCGAGTTTGCGGGCATCTTCGCACGGCAGGGCATCCAGACCGCTGCCGCTGCGGAAAATACCTTTGCATTGCGGCAGACGTTTCAGGACATCACCGGTCAAACCGCGGTTGGGACCGAACATCCAGATGAGGTCTGCACCCTGCGAAAAGGCTTCGACTTCGGCTTCGCAGGTGCATTTTTTACATTCAAGTTCGATTCCGGCATCCCGTATCTCTTGCAGATATTGTGCCGGAACGGCATTTTCACCGCCGGAAATCAGGACAGTTTTCATTCAGAAACGCTCCCCTTCTTTGAGCATGGCGCGGAAACCCTGTGCCATGGCACCCCAGTCACTGCCGAGAGCGATCCAATCCAGCTGCCGGTGTTTCCATGCGGCATAGGGACCGCCGGCGGTTCCGAGCATCAGACCGGCTTTTTTGGTTTTGGCGCAGACTTCGTCGACGACTTTATTCAATTCCGGGTCATCCATCTGACAGAGGATACCCATGCTGCCGGAAAGGTCGCACGGTCCGACACAGATACTGTCGATACCGGGAACTTTGAGGATGGCATCCAGATTTTTCACCGCATCGACGTGCTCTATCTGGACGATGACCAGCGGTTCAGCTTCAGAAGTTTTGAGGTATTCAAAAATATCGGTCGCACCGTATTTTGTCGCACGGCGGACACCGCATCCGCGCACGCCGGTTTTGGGATAACGGCACGCCGCGACAGCGTATTCAGCCTCTTCGGCGGAATTGACCATCGGGATGATGACCGCCGCCGGGGCAAGGTCAAGTACCGGCTTCAGAATGCCCACATCATTTTTTGCCACTCTGACAAACGGGGCGCATCCGGTGCCGCGGCACGCTGTGACGTGACCTTTGATGGTTGAAAGTGTATGCGGAGCGTGTTCAGCATCGATCCAGACAAAATCCATGCCGCAATCGCCGGCACATTCACTGACCGCGAGGTCATCCATTGAAACCACTGCTCCGATGGCGGTCTTGCCTGAAGCGACTGTGGCGCGGAAACGTTCAAGATTGTTGATGTCCATAAAGCAGAAATCCTTTCATTGCTGTGTTTTTCCCTGACTATAAAATATACGGCTATGAACAAAAAAGCAAGCCGTTTTATCAGACAAAGTTAAATTTTATATAATAAAACCATCTGTGCTCCCATTTTTTTGCGCACTGCGTTTTTTTTGATAATATAAAAGTTTTGCGGCTTGACAAAAAGAGAATCAGTGCTATATTAGTAATCCTGTAAATTTGAAGTTGTTCAATTTTAATAAAAATATGAGGTGAAATCATGTCACAGCATCCGAGTCTGCGCGTTGGCGGCAAGATCCGCAAGATCCGCAATGTGATGAAACGTTATGAACGTCTGAACGTTTTGCGTGCCGAGGGTCGTATCCCCGAAGAAAAAGTTTTCGGTCTGCCCAAAACCAAAACTGTTGAGATGTAATTTTTCTGTTTCAACAGGAGCTGCTGCAGAACCTTGAGTAAGGTGTGCAGCAGCTCTTTTTTTGTATGACAAAAAAATAAACGCAACTATCCGGAGGTAAACAGATTTTGCGTCAAAAAAATGCAACGTTCCCGTGAAGGGAAACGCTGCGGCAGCAATCAGGAGCAGAGCATTTCGCGGATGATACCGGCGATTTCAGCGGCTTCAAGCATCCTGCCGGTGCCGCCTGTACCGCAGGCAACGTGACCGTTGGCAGGACCGGCGATTTTTACGCCGCGTTTCTGCAAAGTTGCGATATTTTCCTGACACGCCGCCTGGCTCCACATTTGCGGATTCATCGCCGGAGCGAAAATTTTCCGACCGGCAAAAGTTGCGCAGAAAGTCGACAATGCGTCATCCGCGATACCGCAGGCGGCTTTTGCCAGAAAATTCGCTGTCGCCGGAGCCACCGCAAAAAGGTCAGCTTCATCAGCCAGAGCGACGTGGCGCGGACGCCACTCATTTTCATCCGCCCAGAGTGAAGTTATCACCGGTCTGCGGGAGAGGGTGCGAAATGTCAGCGGCGCGACGAAACGGCAGGCGTTTTCTGTCATAATGACTTGAACATCAAATTCTTTTGCCAGCTGGCTGCACAAATCTGCCGCCTTGTATGCGGCGATGCCGCCGGTTACACCGAGCACGATCAATTTACTGTTTTTCATAGTTCAAAAGGGTTCTCCGCAAATATTTTCTGTGCGTAATCTGATGACCTGAAAGACGGCTTTCAGCTCACTTGCGGCGCGTTCAAGGTCATCATTGACGACCATGTAGTCATATATACGGAAATTTTTCAGCTCGCTGACGGCTCCATCGAGCCGCAGTTGAAGCTGTTCCGGGGTTTCGGAATTGCGGTTGCAGAGCCGGGCGCGCAGAGTTTCAAGGTCCGGCGGAGCGATAATGATAAACTTGGCGGCCCTGGCGATTTCGGGGTCGGTTTCCGCCGCCTGCCGGATCTGTTTTGCCCCCTGCACGTCAATATCCAGCAGCACCTCTTCGCCGCGCTCCAGACGGGAAACGACTTCACTGCGCAAAGTGCCGTAACTGTGTTTGAAAACAGTGGCGTGTTCGAGAAATTCTCCGGCGGCAAGACGGGAAGAGAACTCATCATCACTCAAAAAATAGTAATCTCTGCCGTGGATCTCTCCGGCACGCGGTTCTCTTGTGGTGCACGAGATGGAAAATTGCAGGTCGGACATGGTCTCCCGCACTTTTTTGATAAGTGTGGACTTGCCGACTCCGCTTGGACCGGAAATAACAATAAGGTTGCCGAGTTTTTTCATTGTTTTCCTCCGCCGCACTTCTCCCGCCACCCCGGGAAGTTCCATTTTTCCGGAAATGAGCGGCACTGGTACGGCTTGACTTTTTCGATGGCACACGCCGGGATGCCGTCAGCATTACAGGTGAGATATTCGCATTCGCCGTTGGGCTTTTCGCAGAGCGAAAGATGCTGCCGGTCGGGAGTTATCACGGTATGTTCCGCCAGAAATTCATCCACCGGCATACCGAGGAACTCCGCAATGGCATCCACTTCATCAGAAGTGACTTTCACCGCCCCTTTCCACCGGCAGCACGCCCCGCAGCGGACGCATTTGAAATCACTCATCGTCAGCGGACGAAACTGTCAAATGTCAAATCGTCGCACCGGATGTCGATCATCAGGAAACCGAGAACAAAGTCGACCCATTCCACCGGATGGATGTAAAAGTCGCCGTCGATACCCAGACCCAGCGCACCGCCGATCGCCCAGAAATCGCGGGGCCCGGTGAAATAATCGTAAACACGCATTTCCGGAGTCGGCACACCGGCGCGGCATTCGACAAATTTATCGACCAGCAGAGAGCCGTCACGCACAGTGAACTCCTCTTCGCCGATGAAAATGAATGACCAGTACCAGCCGTCTTCAACGCCGATGCCGTACTGCCGGTTGTGATTTTTGTAAATTTTCCAGGTGGAGGCACTGAATCCGGCACCGACATCCGCCAGACGGGTCCCCATCAGACGGGCTTCAGCGACCGGGCCGACGCCGAGAGACAAACTGAACATATCCAGCGCATCCATCACCCGGTTGGGCAGGTAGAGGGCAAATTTTTCCGCCCAGTTCACATCTTTGACGGAACCTTCGCCGTTGTAAGGCAGAACTTCACCGGCACGAACACCGCAGATGGCGGCACAGACACTCAACAGAGCAAAAAACTTTTTCATAAACAAAACCTTTCTTTAGAAAATAATTGCAGTTACAGCTACACGGAATATAAACTAACCGCGCAGAGAGAGTTTTTCAAGTCCGGAAAAGAAAAATCACATCATCTTTTTTATTTTCAAGGGAAAAACATTGACTTTGTGCCTTGCAGAGGTTATATTAACGGCAATAGTACTTTTAATAACAGATGTTTTACTGTAAGGGGCTGAAAAATGGCTTTCAAAAATATTTCCAATCAGGTCGATTTTCCGGCAATGGAAAAAGAGATTCTCGGATTCTGGGAAAAAAACGGTACTTTCAACAAATCTCTGGAACAGCGCAAAGGCGGTGAGGAATTTGTCTTTTACGACGGCCCGCCGTTTGCCACCGGTCTGCCCCACTACGGGCATCTGCTCGCCGGTACCATCAAGGACGTCGTGCCCCGTTATCAGACCATGCGCGGCAAATATGTCGCCCGCCGTTTCGGCTGGGATACCCACGGTCTGCCGATAGAGGCTCTGGCGCAGGATGCGCTCAAAATCAACGGCGCACATGAGATACGGGAGTTCGGTGTGGATAAATTCAACGAGCAGTGCCGTTCCATGGTGCTGCGTTACGTCGGTGAATGGCGCAGAACCGTCACCCGTATGGGCCGCTGGGTGGATTTTGACAATGATTACAAAACGATGAATCCGCAGTTTATGGAAACCATCTGGTGGATTTTCAAACAGCTCTGGAATCAGAACCGGGTTTACAAATCCTACCGCATCATGCCGTATTCCTGGAAACTTTCCACGCCGCTGTCAAACTTTGAAGCCGGCAGCAACTACAAAGATGTGCAGGACCCGGCGGTGACAGTCCGGGTGAAAGTCACTTCCGGAGCAGCTCCGGAATGGGGAGAAACCTATCTGCTCATCTGGACGACCACTCCGTGGACTCTGCCGGAAAACCTCGCCATCTGCGCCGGACCGGAAGTGGAATACAGTATCGTGCGCGACCTTACCGACCCGGCAAAAGCGTGTTACGTGATGGCAACAGTACGGATTTCCACTCTTTTCCGCAAAGCGGAGGATTTTGAAGTCGTCACCACGCTCAAAGGTTCCGACCTCAAAGGCTGGAGTTATGAACCGCTTTTTCCGTATTTTGCCGACTTCCGTGCCGACGGGGCATTTCAGGTGCTCAACGACGATTACGTCAGCACCGATGACGGTGTCGGTCTGGTGCATATCGCTCCGGCATACGGTGAAGATGACTTCCGGGTCTGCCGCGAAGCTGGAATAACGGTCATTGCCGACCCGCTGGATGCTTCATGCAGCTTCACGGATAAACTTCCCGAATACGCCGGCCGATTCTGTAAAGATTGCGACAAAGATATCATCCGCCGCCTGAAAGATGAGGGAAAGCTCGTGCATCAATCGACCATCACCCACAGCTATCCTTTCTGCGACCGTACCGATACTCCGCTTATCTACCGCGCGATCGAGGCATGGTATGTCCGGGTGGAAGACCTCCATGAGAAACTTGCCGCCAACAACGAAAATGTCCGCTGGCAGCCCGATTATGTCGGCGGCAAACGGTTCACCAACTGGCTGCTCAACGCCCGCGACTGGAATATCAGCCGCAACCGTTTCTGGGGTTCATGTATTCCGGTCTGGATCAATGACGACGACCCGGAAGACCGTATCTGTGTCGGCAGTGTGGCTGAATTGGAAGAGCTTTCCGGAGAGAAAGTCACAGATTTGCACAAACACTTCATCGACAAAATCGTCATCCGCAAAGAGGGCAAAACCTATCACCGCACCCCGGAAGTGCTGGATTGCTGGTTTGAATCCGGAGCGATGCCGTACGCCCAGGAGCACTACCCCTTTGAAAACAAAGAACGCTTTGAAAAGAACTTCCCGGCGGATTTTATCGCAGAAGGTCTTGACCAGACCCGCGGCTGGTTCTATACATTGATGGTTCTCGGCACCTGTCTGTTTGACAAATCACCCTACCGCAATGTGGTGGTCAACGGTCTTATTCTTGCTGAAGACGGTCAGAAAATGTCCAAACGCAAAAAGAATTATCCCGACCCCAACGAAGTCATCGACCGTTGCGGAGCTGATGCACTGCGGCTTTTCATGCTCGGCAGTCAGGTGGTGCGCGCCGAAGATTTGAAGTTTTCCGAAGCCGGAGTCAAAGAGATCCTGCGCGGCGTGATGATCCCGATGTGGAATGCGCTCTCATTTTTCACCACTTACGCCAATGTTGACGGCTATGACCCGGGCTGCGGTGAAGTCAAAGCCCCTGCTGCCCCTGCCAATGTGCTTGACCGCTGGATCTTGAGTTCGGCATCCCAGATGGTCGGTGAGATAAGATTTGAAATGGATAACTACAATCTGCAGAAAGCCGCCACGCGTTTCAGCAAATTCATTGACGACCTGACCAACTGGTATATCCGCCGCAGCCGCCGCCGTTTCTGGAAAAGCGATTCTGATGCGGATAAACGCGAAGCTTATCAGACACTGCACTATGTGCTGCTGCTGTTTGCCAAAACTGCTGCGCCTTTCATCCCGTTCACCACTGAAGCCATTTATCAGGCGATCAGAACTCCGGGAATGCCGGAATCCGTCCATTTGTGCGATTATCCCGAACCGGATGACTGCCGCGACGAGTATCTGGAAAAACAGATGGCCCTGACCATGCTTGCCGTTTCCCAGGGACGTTTCCTGCGTACAGCCAACAATCTCAAAGTCCGTCAGCCGCTGGCACGGGCGATCCTTGCCCTCGGTGATGCCGCAGAGCGGGAGATGGTTTCCGGAACCGCCCAGATAATCGCCGATGAGCTGAATGTCAAAGCAGTGGATTTCTGCGATGATGAGGAACAGCTGGTCAAGCGTTCCTGCAAAGCCAACTTCAAAGCTCTCGGTGCCCGGCTCGGCAAAGAGATGAAGTCAGCTGCGGCGCGTATCGCCCAGCTTTCCGGTGCGGAAATTTCCGCCATTCTCGGCGGTAAAAATCTGGTGATAACCCTTTCCGACGGCAGCAGTGCGGAAATTTCCGCATCCGACCTCGTCATCAACCGCGAGGAGCGTCCGGGATTGGTGGCTTCCAGTGAAAACGGAGTGACCATCGCTCTGGAAACCACTCTCACTCCGGAACTTGAAGCTGAAGGTATGGCGCGCGAAATGGTCAGCAAACTGCAGAATCTGCGTAAAGAGATGAAATTTGAGGTCACTGACCGGATAAATGTCACCTACAGCGCACCGGCAGCTGCCGCCGAAGCTCTTGTCCGCTACGGCAGTTATATCGCCGGAGAGGTGCTGGCATCAACATTCGCTCCGGGCGCAGGCGGAACGGTGCTTGACATCAACGGCACAGAAATTTCCGTTGCCATCAGCAAGGCATAAGAGATGAAACGGGCAGTTCCGGCATTGTTGACAGCTGTGCTGCTGCTGGCTGCTGCAGCGGCGGCAGTGCTGTTTTACAACGCCAGACTGCAGGCGGAAAAGCCTCTGGAGGTGCAGTTCCCGGTGATGGGTACGTTCTGCACGATTTCTGTATACGGCAATGAGGCCGCGCTGAATGCGGCTCATGCCGCAGGCAAAGCGGAATTTGACCGGGTCAATGCCGCCTGTTCGCTTTTTGACCCCAAAAGTGAGCTTTCCCGGCTCAATGCCACTGCCGGCAGCCGGGAATTTATCTGCTCCGAAGCGATGTGGTTTCTCATCAAACGGGCGCAGAAAGCGTATGTCGAGAGCCTCGGCAATTTTGATATAACCGTCAAGCCGTTGATGGATCTCTGGGGATTTTACCGCAAACGCGGTCAGGAACCGCCGTCAGATGCCGAAATAAAAAGCACTCTGGATAAAGTCGGATTTGAAAAACTTGTTCTTGATGATGCCAGACGGTCGATACGTTTTTCCGTGCCGGGAATGGCACTGGATATGGGCGGCATAGCCAAAGGTTATGCCGCAGATCTGGCGGCGGCGGCTATAGTCCGTTGCGGAATAGTTTCCGGAGTGGTGGACATTGGCGGCAACTTGCGTTTTCTGCCTGCACCGCCGCCCGGACGCCGCAGTTACAAAGTTGCAATACGCGACCCGCGGCACAAAGGAAAAACTCTGCCGGACATTCTGGAAATAGCCCCCGGCAGAGCTGTTTCAACTTCCGGGGATTATGAAAGGTTTGTCACTCTCGGCGGCAAACGTTACGGGCATATAATTTCCCCGCAAAGCGGCATTCCGGGCAGTGTACCGGCGACAAGCGTGATCGCGGATAATGCGCTGGATGCGGATATATTTTCCACCTCATGCTCTCTGGGCGGCAGAAAAACCGCTGATAATATCCGCAAAGATTATCCGCGTACAGAAATTATTTTTGTGGAGCTGCCGCCGGAGCAAGAATGACAAACGCCGGCAGACCGGGTATCTGCCATGCTTTGAAAAGCGCGGCGATTGCCGGTTCCTGCGGGTTTTCAGCGTAGAATGTCACCGGGATGAATTTTTTTGCCACAGCTTTTTTCACTCTGGCATCCGCCAGTGCGCCGCGCTCCATTGCCGCACAGTTTTTGCACCATGACGCGGTGAATTTGACCAGAATGGGCAGATTTTTTGCCAGAGCTTCCTGCCGTGCCGCATTCAACGCGGCGAAACTGTCTGCCGGAGCCGTTTCTGCGGGGGAGGCAAGGCGTATACCCAGTGTGATGTAGTATATTGCAGCCAGAAATATCACTCCGGCAAAGAGAAATTTTATTCCGTTCATAAATTTTCCCGGCTTCGGCAGCAGTGCCACTCCCGCTCCGGCAAACGGCCACGGCAACGCCATGCCGACACCGAGGACAAACGGCAGGATACAGGCGTAAATGTTTCCCGAAGCGACTTCACCGGCGGTTATCACCAGCACGCTCACCACCGCCGGGGCGACACACGCTCCGGCGAGCAGTGCCGCCAGTATACCGCAGAGAAACGGTGCCGTGCCGTTGCGGATTTTTCCGGAAAGTCCCGGCAGAAAACGGCGGAAATCAAAATTTATCACTCCTGCCATAGCCAACGCCATCAGGAGAAATACTCCCCCGGCGGCAATGTTGAATACCGGTGAAGAATTCAAATCCCCGAAAGTAAATCCGGTGAAAGCCGCCGCAATGCCGAGTATTCCGTATGCCGCTGCCATTCCCGCTCCGTAAAACATTCCACGGCGGAACCCGTCTTTGCCGCCACCGGCACCGATTATGGCGAGATTCACCGGAATAAGCGGCAATACACACGGGGTGAGGTTGAGCAGAAATCCTCCGGCGAGTGCCAGCACTGCCAGACCCCAGAAGCCCAAAGTTATTTTTTCTGCGGCAGAGGGAGATTGCAGAAATTCCAGAAACTGCCCTGAATCCATCATGCCGACCGCCTTGCCAAGCAGAGTAAAATCCTCTGCCTGAACACTTTGCCCCGGAAAAACGCCCGGCAGATAACACATTCCTTCCGGGGTGCATATCACACCGCTGTCATCTGCGGCAAAGGCGGCAAAGGCGGCAAAAACAAAAGCGCAAACCAGTAAAAAACGTTTCATTTGACTATACTTTTAAGTTTATTGATGTAATCTTTGAGCGGCAGATAACCGCCGATGCGGCCTGCGACTTTGCCATCGCTGTCCACGATGACTGCCAACGGCACACCGCCGTCACCGCCGAGCTGCCGCATCCAGTTGAGCTGCCGTATTTTCTGGGCTTCGGAAACTTTGCTGCTGCGCGGAAAATCACAGTAGACAAGAAGCATCTTTTCTTTGGCAAATTTTTTAAATTCGTTTTTGTCCAGAATGTCGTGCTGCAGTTTTTTGCACCAACCGCACCAATCTGAACCGACAAAAAGCACATAAACGTACTTATTCTCCTTTTTTGCCTGCTGCAGTGCGGCATCGTAATCATTCAGCCACCCTTTGGGGAGTGCAGCGGTGGCAAAAAGATTGCTGCAGAGGACAGAGAAGAGCAACGCAAAAATAATTTTTTTCATAACAAACTCCTTTTCAGTTAAGGTTTTCACAATATGGATCAAATATACATTTGGTACAATTTTCACTTCTGCCCGGAATATCAGCCAGCGGCATCATCATCGCTTCCCGGTGGGATGCGGCTTCGGCGGACATCGTTTTCAACGTGGCGGATATGCTGAAGTCACCGGTTATTTCCCGGAGTTCTCCTGTCGCCGGGTCAAGTTGGCAGGAAACGACGCTGTCCGGCATCCTGCCGGATACATTGAGCGCGTAATAACGGTGCATGAGCAAAATTTCCGGATGAGCTGAAATATCATTTTCGCGCAGCTCCACGATCCGTATCCTGCCCCGGTCACTGTACGCAAGAAGCGGTGAGGCATAACAGCACAACTCATTGATATACAACTTCAGAGGAGAAGATATGAAGCGGCGTTGCGCCACCGGTATCTGCAATAATCCGCTCCATGCTCCGGATTGCAGTTTTTCGCATCTTGCCCATAACATCTGCCGCAGATCCCGCCGCAGGTGTTCCACACTGCTGTGATGGAAAAACAGTGTTGAAATCACTTGCGGTGCATCACCGAATATCATCCGTCTGAAGTCGCTTTCCAGACGTTCCAGTGCCAGAACGTAGAGCGTTTCCGGGTCATCGCTGCCGCGGTAGAATATCTCACGCATCGTGCGCAGCAGAAGCTGGCGGATATATTTGTTTTCCGGAATGACTCTGTGCAGTTGATTGATGCGCTTATCATTGTTATCGGCTTCCGGCAATGCTCCGCGCCGCGCTTCACGGTAGTGCATGACGGCACCGCGGCGGCAGAATTCCGAGCGCAGTTTACAGCTCAACGACCAGACAAGTTCCGGAACATCACCATATTCCATGCGGCATAATCTCCTGTACTTCACTGCGTTTGACCCAGCCGCCGCTGTTGTCGGCAAGACGTATCTGTACCCAGTCTCCACTCTGTTTGAGGATTTTCACTTCACTGCCGCCGGGAATTATTGCGGCTACAGAACCGCTTGCCGCCGGCAGACGGTGCAGTTGCGCCCGGGCGGAAATTATCCGCGCCCGGAAGGGGGAATAAACAGTACGGCTCTGGCTCCATGCCGCAATTACTGCCAGCACTGTCACCGCCGCAAGGAGCGCCGCCGCGCTCCGTTTGCCGGGAAACCCGCCGCAGAGCGAAAATATTCCCAGCACAAAGAAACAGAATGAGCCCAGCAGCAGATATTGGTCCGGACGCATCCTGTCGCGCAATGCGGTGATAAATCCGGTAAATGAGCCGTCATCCGGTCTGCCTGCTCCGGGGAGTTTGCCAATAGTATTGTGATACGCGCTTCTTATCCGGCTGTCCCCGGGACGGAGCAGCATGGCTCTCTCAAACGCCAGAGCCGCTTCCGGGAAATTTCCCATCATATATGCGGGGCAACCGGTATTGTAGATGTTGTACGGGTTGGGCGCAGTGGGATTGAGCATCTGGCGGAAAAATTCCTTTGCCGCTTCATATTTTTCTGCATCAAAAGCGGCACAGCCGCGCCGGAAATCCGCCTGCAGCGGCATTGTGGCAAAAATTATCAGCACAAGAGTCAGTTTTTTCAATGCCGCCGCCAGTTTTTTCCGCAGTTCCGGAGTTTCAGCGGTTTTCTCTCCCGGCAGGAATGCGGAGTCATTCAGGGAGCGGAAAAAATCTTTGACTTCTGCATCCGGAAATGCCGCGGCGATCTCACCGGCAGTCGCTCCCGGCGGCAGACCGGCGGCGGCGGCGATTTCAGCCAGACCGTGTTTCTGCAATACATCCGCGGCACTGCCGGAAGAGGATATTTCTGCTGCCAGACGGCGGAGCGCGCGGCGGACATCTTTGGGCATTTGCGGTGAAGTGGACTTTTTCCGCAGAGAGATGAGCACGGATGCCAGCATCATCCCGGCTCCGGCAGTGAGGAAAAATATTATCCATCCCCGCTGATTTTCCCACAACGGCAGGGTGACTGCGTAACTGCCGGGTTCCAGAGGATAGACCGGATATTCCCGGATTTGCGGGGCGGCAGATGTTTCCGGAGAAACGGCATCTTTTTGCTGCGGCACGACCGGATTTTGCGGAGTTGAAACCGCTCCGCTTCCCGGAGTGACCAGAAATTTCACCTCGCAGACAGAACTTTCATAACGCTCTTTTTCCGGGTCAAAAAATGCCAGTACCTGCCGAATTTCCCGTGCTCCCGGGGCAAGCGGGACAAAAAGGTATTTTACGATAAATCCGGTGGCTGTACGCTTGACTTCAGGCGGATAGATACGTGATTGCGGGATGGATATTTCCGGAGCGCGGAAAAGTTCCGCCGGCGCATTCCCGGAAATATTCAGCGTGATTTCCGCCACTTCCCCGGCTTTGAATTCAGCTTGCAGCGGCACGCTCATTTCAAAAAGCCATTTGCCGACCAATCCGGTATCCACCATACCTGACGGCACCGGCGGCAGGGGACGGACAGAGAGCGTTTTGCCGGCGGCACGTACCGCGATTTCCCGCGCACTTCCGAAAGAGAAAAAGCCGCCGCCGAAAAAATCATCTCTGCCGGGGAGCATCACCTGCAGCACGGCTTCACAGCGCGGAGTGTATTCCCCGGAACGCTGGGGCTGAAAATATGCTGCCAGCTCATGTATCGTGTAACGCACTCCGTTGAATACGCTCTGCCGGGTGGAGCTTTGGGAGAACTTCGCTTTGTTGCGCCCCTGCCGGATGAAAAGCGCATCGCCGAATCCGGACTCTTTGAGCGAAAGTATCGAGTTCAGGCGTACATTTTCCGGAATCAGCAGAGAGAGTGTCAGCTCTGCGGTTTCTCCGACATAGAGCTGCCGGTCTGGAGTCAGACGCAGCTGCATTTGCACCTGTCCGGGATTTTTGCCGTCCACTGCAGGCAGTTGTGAGGCATCGCGGACGGTGAATGTCAGCGGCGCGGTACGGGCAGATTTGTTTCCGGCGGAAACTTCAAACGGCGGAATGGTGTATTTCCCCGGTGACGCGGCAAGAGCATTCATCCCGTAGGAAAAAGATTGTTCCTGTCTGCCGTTGACGATGCTTATACTGCTGCGCCGGGAGGAAATGGTTTTGGATATTTGCAAATCTTTTACCTGCGGTACAGTGTATTGCGGGGTGTCGCCGCTGTCAACGCTCAAAACGATTTGGAATACTTCATTTGCCGCCGGGGATGCCGGAACTGTCTGCAAACGTGCTGAAAATGCCCATGTCCGGCAGATGAGTGCCGCCGCAAGAAACAACAGTGTTTTTTTCATAACCGTCACCAATCCTTTTCCACCGGAGTCCGGCGCATATTGCGGCGGCGCACCGCCTCGCGCAACGCCTTTGCTTCATCGTCAAGCAGTTCAAGTTTGCGCTCACCGGCGCGTTCTTTTTCTGACTTCTGCGCTTTTTCAGCTTCTGCCGGAGCAGAACCGGACTCCGTATCATTTTCAGGTTTTCCGCCGGCAGGTTTTTCCTGACCGGAGCGGGAGTTTTCCTGTTTTTTATCCTGACCGAGCTTTCCGGCGGCTTCGTCAAGTTTTTTCTGCGCCTCGTCAAATTTGCCCTGCTGCTGCAGTTTTTCAGCCTCTTCAAGTTTCTGACGGGCTTCGTTGGCGGATTTTTCCAGTTTATCCTGTTTTAATTCATTGGCTTTCTGTGCCAGCTCCTTTGCCGCCTGCTGTGCCTGTTGTGTCTGCTGTTGCGCCTGATTTTGCTGCTGATTCTGCTGCTGATTCTGCTGTTGATTTTGCTGTTGATTTTGCTGCTGTTGCTGCTGTTGTTTATTTTGCTGTTGCGCCTGTTGTGTCTGCTGTTGCGCCTGCTGTTGTTGTTTTTTCAGTTCTTCAATTGCTTTTTTCAATTCCTCTGCCTGCTTGCGGTCGAGCAACAGCTGGCGGAAGTTGCCGCCGGAAATATCTTCACTGTTTTGCGGAACTCCGGCAGATTGCATACTTCTGGTATACAATTCCTCTGTACCATTGAATTTTTCACCGGCGGCAGTCACGCTTTTTTCTGCTTCATCCAGTTGCTGGCTCTCCAGCATGGCGCGGGCTTTATTCAACATCTCCCTGCCGTCCAGATGGCTTAATACGCCGAGGTTGTGCAAAGACGCAGAGCACACGCTCTCGTTTGTTCCGGGCAGCTGTACGGCTTTTTCATAATATTGGGCGGCACTTTTATCTCCGGCAAGCTGCTGTTTGCGCCCCTGGGCATACAATTCATAAGGATTTTCCGGCAGGGCAAGCAGTTTTTCTTCAGCACCGGCAACCGGCAGAGCGGAGAGCAGTACGAGCAGAAGTACGCTTCTGTTCCGCAAACGCTCCGGAAGCAGTGCCGCCGCCGTCAATATCACCAGTGCCGCCAGAATAAAATACGGAAAAAGGTCATCGACTTCCCGGTGGGTTTGCGAAGCAAAAGCTTTTGCTGCAAGCTGTTGCAGAAACTCCGTTATGACTTTACTCCCGGTGTCGGCGGCGGTACTGCGGACATAGATGCCGCCGGTTTCAGCGGCAATTTTCTGCAGAGAAGTCTCATTCAAGCGGCTTCCCGCCGCTTTGCCGTCGGCAGAACGCATCACTCCTCCGGCACCGTCCGGCACCGGAGCCGCCACCGCCGGATCGCCGAATCCGGCAACCACGACCGGGATGCCGCGTTTGCGGAAGTCGGCTGTCACCGCCGCAGTGTTGCCGCTCAATTCATCGCCGTCAGTGAGAAGCAATACCGCCCGGTGGTCACTGTCAGCTCCGGAAAATGCCCGGTCGGCGCACTGCAGAGCCGCTTCGATATTTGTTCCGCCCAGCGGTACGCTCTCTGTGGAAAGATCTGCGGCGGCTTCCGCCAGTGCGGTGTGGTCGGCAGTCAGAGGACAGCTCAAAAACGCACTTCCGGCAAAGGGTATCACCCCGAAACGGTCCTGCGGAAACGCTTTGATGATTTCACGCATCAGAAATTTTGCCTGTTCCAGCCGCGATGGCGGCAAATCGGTCGCTCTCATGCTTTTGGAAACGTCAAAAAGTATGAGAATGTCACTGCCGGAAGATTCCACATCCCGGGAAACCGTATTGATGTACGGACGCGATGCCGCCGCCAGAAGCAGCAGCATGGCAATGCCCAGCAGAATGTGTTTCCATTTGCGGTTGCGCGATGCCAGATGCACCGCCTGCGGAGATTCCGCCCTGTCGCCGAGTATTTGCCGCAATATCATTTTTTTGCGGGCGGCGGCACGGGAAAACAACACTGCTGCTGCCACTGCTGCAACCGGAATGAGCAGCAAATAAAAAGGTTCTACAAATTTCATATCCAGCCTTCATAATTAAAACATATTGTTTCCGGTACTTGAGAATATAATCATTTCTCCGGAAAAATCAAGTGGATAATCCCCAAAAAAAGCACATTCCGTCAGGAAATAAAATTTTTGTAAAAAAAATACAATTCTCTTGTAAAAATCCATCCGTCATGTATATTAAGAATGTGTTTGTACGCAGCACTGTTGTTATGACGGTGCTGAAAATAAAAAGAGGCAGTTTCAAAACTCTCAAAAAAAGGGATTTGTCATGGGAGAAAAAAGACGTTATGCCGTTTGCGGTGTTTCCGGCCGCGCCATCGGAATGTATATCAAACCGATGATGAAAAGTTTTGCTCATTGTGTCGACCTGGTCGGTCTGCTTGATATCGACCCGCTGCGTTTCAAAGTTTGCAAAGACATCGTTCCGGAAGCCAAAGATGTGCCGGAATATGCCGCAGCTGATTTCGATAAAATGATTGCCGAGCAGAAGCCCGATGCCATTCTCGTTGTCAGTATGGACTGCACCCACGTCGAATACATCATCCGCGGTCTGGAAAAAGGTCTGGATGTCATCTGCGAAAAACCGATGACCACCAACACCGCCGATGCACTCCGCGTGATGGAAGCCGAGAAAAAATCCACCGGCAAAGTCATCTGCACCTTTAACTACCGCTACAAAGCCGTTCACCGCAAACTGCGGGAAATGATCCTGGAAAACAAAGTCGGCAAAGTCACCCATGTCGACCTCAACTGGTACATCGACATCAAACACGGCGCCAGCTACTTCAACCGCTGGAACCGTATGCGCGAAAACTCCGGCAGTCTGTCCATTCACAAATCCAGCCACCACTTTGACCTGGTGAACTGGTGGGTGGATGGCATTCCGGAACAGGTCCATGCTTTCGGCGCGCTGAATCACTACGGTCCCAACGGACCTTTCAACCCCTCCAAAAAAGACGGCAGAAGCTGTACGGATTGTCCGGAATTCATGCAGTGCCGTTATCAGACCCGCTGGGCAACGCGCAACTCCACGATGTTCGTGCCGGATGATCACATCAACTCTTTTGAGACCAAAGTGCAGCAGTACACCAACTACAACCCCAAAAGATGTATTTTTGACAGCGAAATCAACATCCATGACACCTTTGTGGTCAACGTCAAATACAAAAACGGAGTGCTGCTTAACTATTCCGCCAACTTCTCCACTCCGTATGAAGGCTACCGTCTGGCGATCAACGGTACTCACGGCCGTCTGGAATCTCTGGAATTCATCAACCGCGGCGTTACCGCGCTGCAGGACCCCAACGGCGGTGATCAATTCATTGATTACTACCCGATTTTCGGTGGCAAAGAACGCATCAATGTGATTTCCGGTGTCGGCGGTCACGGTGGCGGCGACCCGCTTATCCTTGAGGATATTTTCCTCGGTGAAGACCCGGCGCGCAAATATGACATCCTTGCCAAGAGCGTGGACGGTCTGCGGGCGATTTCCATCGGCGATGCGGTCTACAACTCCATTATGACCGGTGAAGTGCAGGATCTGACCTCCTTCATGGAATAATAAGCTGTAACGTAACGTTACCGGGGCTGTTGCAAAACGTCAGAGTTTGCAACAGCCCCTTTTTATTATTTGTTTCCGGAGAGATAAACCGCATACCGGAAACAGCACAGGGGTGATGAGGACACTCTGCGTGAAGCAACGTTTCGCTTTCCCTGGAAACATCTCCCCTCCGGGGAAACAGAGCGATAAAAAAAGACTGCTGCCAACCTTTAGGGGTTTTGCAACAGTCCTTTTTTATCGTGACCCTGTATAAGGATCAACATCTAAACACGCAACAGGACAAATATGTTGTTTGTTTGAGAGATTTCTGCCGTGTGTTCCGGGGGAAACTGCGGTGCAGGACCCGGACTGCACGGCGGACAAATTCCGAAACTGTGATGCAAATTTCGCAAACGCGTTTCAGAATGTAACGGCCGCATTCGGCAAGAGAGCATTTTATGGAAAAGAATACTCCATTATCCAAACGGACCGGTTCGATGCCGAAGTTGTGGAAGGTCTGGAATTTTTGCGCCGGAACAGAGTACACCAATCCCGCAAAACGGAATTCCGGTGTACTTTCACGGAGCGAATATGTAAATTCCAGTTTCATCTTGATAAAACTCCGGCATCAGGGACCCGGCTGATTACTGGGCGGATTCGTTTTTCTGCAGAACGCCGGCATCAACGAGTTTGTCGATCAGCTGCTGCATGGAGTTGAATGCACCGAGGAAGCCCTGGGGCGGCATGATGATACGGACGTTGCTTGCCGGGACGGGAGCTTTGCCGTCTTCTTCCGGCTGCAGGGTAACAAAGTCAAAACGAACCATGTTGCCTGCGAAGTGGATCTGTCCGATACCGTCTGCGTAGATTTCTTTTTTGTCAGCCATTTTTTTGTCCTTTCGTGTTTTTTGACTGTTTTTCCGGCACGCCGTACTCCGGAGTGCCTTTTGATATTTCCGGATCGTCCGGATATATCACGATTTCATCAACCGGATGAAATCTTTTGCTACTATATCATTGAAAATACGTTATTGCAAATGTTTTTTTGCAAAAAAAGCGATTTTTTTTAATATTTTTGATATTTTTACCCGTTTTTTACTTTTTCCGAGATGATTTGCAGTGCGTCTGCTATCAATTCTGCGGAGGATTTTCCGCCGCATCCGGCGACGGAAATCTGGCAGTTGCTGAATGGCACAAGGACTTTCAGCGCATTACTGGCGGCAATGGCATTTGCCATTTCTGCACTTATTTCCCCGTAAAGGGAATCTGCGGCGATTATTCCCAGCGGTCCGGCGATGATATCAGCCCGGCGTGCATTTACCCGCACCGCATTCTCTCCGGTCGCGGCAATATCTGCGCCGGCTTTTTTCATTACGCTGGTGGCGATGCTGTTGGTGCCGACTGCAATGATTTGAATTTGCGGCAGAGATTTTTTCAATCCGGCGGTCAGGGCTTTGCCGACACCGCCGCCCTGACCGTCAACAATCATAACGGTCATTTATTTTTCTCCAGTGAAATGTTTTACCAAACGGCAGAATTCATCTCCGCGTTCAGCGTAATTTTTGAACATATCCATACTCGCGCACGCGGGCGAGAGCAGTACCGTATCCCCGGTTTCAGCCAGCGAATACGCTTTTTTTACCACTTGCTCAAAATCGCTTCCCATTTCGTGGATTTCGCATTTTCCCCGCAGTACCCGGGCGATTTCCTCTCTGTCTGCACCATAGACTACCGCCGCGCGGAAGCGTTCCGCCCGCGCCGTCAGCGGGGAGAAATCCATTCCTTTGCCCAGACCGCCCAGCAGAATGACGATTTTTCCCGGGCATGAATCTATTGCCGCGAGTACCGCCGCCGGATTGGTGCCTTTGGAATCATCAATATAGGTCACTCCGTTGCTGACAGCGACAATTTCAATGCGGTGTCTGCCCCGTTTGAAATCGCGCAGAGCGGCGGAGAATTTTTCTGAAAAAACGGTGCTTTCCGGCAGGACCCGCAACGCAAGTTCCACTGCCGCCGCACAATTTTCCGCATTGTGAAATCCGACCAGGTCGGTATTTTTCAAGTCAAAAAAATCTTTGCCGTCTATTTTCAACATACTTCCTGACACTGTGACGCGCCGGTGCGGCTGACCGGAAAAGCTTAAACCGTAAATACGGTTTTCTGCGGCGACCCGGTCAAAAATACGTTTTTTTACCGCGCAATACTCTGCAAATCCCCCCGGATAACGGTCGATATGGTCGCTGGCAAAATTGAGTATCACGCTTGCCAGAGGCGCAAAGGAGTTGATTTTTTCCAGCTGAAAACTGCTGACTTCGACCACAGCGACTTCTGTATCCTGCGGGTCGGCAGCCAAATCCGACAGCGGCCTGCCGATGTTTCCGGCGGCGGCGGCTTTTATGCCGCAGCGGCAGAGCAGATGGACAGTCAATTCCGTAGTGGTGGTTTTGCCGTTGGTACCGGTGACAGCAAGAATGGGTTTGTGCCAGAAACGGCTGCCGAATTCAAGCTCGCTGATAACTTCCCTGCCGGAGTTTGCCGCCTCTATCGCCAGCGGGGATTTTGCCGGATTTATCCCCGGAGAAATCACAAATATGCCGGCATCAGGCAAAACAACTCCCGCACCGTCAGATACAACAGTGCAGGAGAGATTTACGGTGCGGCAGAGTTTTTCCGCGGCAACGCCGGAAACTCCGCCGCCGATGATTGCGACGTCGGTTCGCGCCATTATTTCAGCCGCTTCATCTGCGGGAAAAGCACCACGTCACGGATGGATTCCTGTCCGGTCAGGATCATTACCAGACGGTCGATGCCGACACCCATACCGCCGGCAGGGGGCATTCCATATTCCAGCGCGGTGAGGAAGTCCTCATCGACTTTGTTTTCCAGAGTGTCGCCCTCTTCTTTAGTCTGCTCAAACTGCTCCATGAAGCGTTCACGCTGGATGATGGGGTTGTTGAGTTCGCTGTATGCCGGGGCGACTTCCATACCGTTGATGCCGAGTTCAAAAACGTCGACCAGTGACGGGTCATCGGCACAGGGATTGGCAAGCGGCAGCAGTTCCGCCGGCAGACGGGTGACAAATGTCGGCTGGATATTGTTCGGCTCAACCAGTTTTTCATAAAGCTCATTGGTCACATCGAGGTCACGCATCGAACTGTTGACATCCAGACCGAGTTTCTGCCCGCGGGCGACTCTTTCGGCGGGAGTGATATCGAACCAGTCCTCGCCGCCTTTTTCTTTGACCAGTTCATGGTATGTGGCGCGGCGGAACGGCGGGGTGAAGTCGATGACTTTGCCGTTGCCCTGGTCGATTTTGAGCGTGCCGCAAACTTTCATGGCGACGGTGGAGATCATGGATTCAATAAGCTCCATCATGCCTTTGCAATCGCTGTAAGCCTGATAGATTTCCAGCATGGTGAATTCCGGATTGTGTCTGCGGTCGAGCCCTTCATTGCGGAATGAGCGGTTGAGTTCAAAGACCATTTCAAAACCGCCGACCAGCAGACGTTTCAGGTAAAGTTCCGGAGCAATACGCATATAAACGGTGCTGTTGAGCGCGCCGTAGAAAGTTTCAAACGGAGTGGCTGAAGCTCCGCCGGCAAGCGGCTGAAGCATCGGGGTTTCCACTTCCATAAAGCCGCGGTCGCAGAGGAAGTTGCGGATCTCGCGGATGATGGCGGAGCGTTTTTTGAATACATCTTTGACTTCCGGATTGGCGATCAAATCGAGATAACGCTGCCGGTAACGCTGCTCCACATCGACCAGACCGTGGAATTTTTCCGGCAGCGGCCGCATGGATTTGGAAAGCAGAGTTATTTCTTTCACCCGGAGAGTCAGTTCACCGGTTTTGGTGATAAAAAGCGTACCTTTGACGCCGACGATGTCGCCGATATCCAGTTTGCGGCAGAGAGCAAACATCTCTTCGCTCATATCGCTTTTGCCGGCAAAGAGCTGCAGTCTGCCGCTGCTGTCGCGCACATCGGCAAAAATGGATTTGCCCATGCCGCGTTTGGCGGTCATACGTCCGGCGATGACCGCTTCCGGAGCAGGCAGACCGCTTTCCGGGGCGGGCACTTCTCTGGTACGGACGGATTCTATCAGTTCAACATCCGGAAAGGCTCCTCCGAATGGATTGACCCCGGCTTCCTGATATTCACGGATCTTGGCAGTGCGCTGTTCAAACATATCCATGTTCTGCGCGGCGGTGTTTTCGACATTTTCCGACATGATTGCTCCATTATGATGATGATTTACTGTCTTTGAAATAAACTTGTTTATAATATAGCACCGTTGGCGTTACTTCGCAAATGCTCTGCATTGCACTTGTTCCGGAAAAATGTACAAAGTCACATCAAAAAACGGAAAAAAAAGTGAAAAAGCTCCGGAAAAGAGTTGCTTTTTTACCAAAAGAGTGATATTTTAAGCAAATGATGGATTTTTGAAAACAATTAACTTGTTGCAAAAAGAGGTAATAATATGGGCAGCCTGAAAAAGAAACGGCGGAAAAAAATCGCCAAACACAAACGTAAAAAACAGCTTAAATTGCTCCGTCACAAAAACAAATAATCTGCTGTTGCCGTCCGGAAACATTCCGGCGCGGCGTAGACGGTTTGATTCAGGAGCAGCCGCATTACCGGCGGCGTGATCAAACCGGCTGTTGCGACGTCCGTTTCCGGCTTTATGTTGGGAGCGGACGTTGTATCATTTTACAGGGAATCGTATTCATCCGGCGGAACGCTCCATTAAAAAAACGGATGTCAGTATTGAATACAAAAAGCAGGGGGTCAGTTATGCTGATGGGAAAGAATCTTCCGAATATTTTGACGATGAGCAGGATTTTTGCTGTGCTCATCTTTGTTGCCATTGCCACGATAGCACATCAGGGTTATATCGCGGATAAAGAAGCGATATTGGTACTGCGCTGTATTGCCGTGGTGCTGGCGATGCTCGCCGGTCTTACTGATCTGCTTGACGGCTATCTGGCGCGCCGCTATCACTGGGTCAGCGATTTCGGGGCATTGATGGACCCGCTTGCCGACAAAATATTTGTGACCGGCACGATGTTGATGGCGGTGGAATACCGCATTATTCCGGCATGGATCGCCATTGCGGTGCTTTTCCGCGAATTTATGGTCACCGGCTTGCGTACACTGGCGGCGAAAAAACAGATAGTCATTTCTGCCGACCGCTGGGGCAAGCTCAAAACCGCATTGCAGATGACCATGCTCGGCATTGCCGGCATCACCTGGGCGATAAGCGGCGGTACGGAATACATACGCAGTGAATACTGGTTCGGTATCCGCATCTGGCACATCTGGATGATGTTTATGACCGGTATCGTGCTGGTGACTCTCTTTTCCGGACTGGGATATTTCATCCGTTTCCGCAAACTTTTCAGCGGGAATTGAGCGGTTTGCCGGTGATAAATCCACCGGCATCGACTTCAGCGAGTTCTCTTTCGCACAGCCGTTTTATCAGCGGTTCGAGTTCATCTGCCGGGATACCGGATACCTCCGCAAGAGCGGTACGGGACAGACGGCGGTGACGGATGATTTCCAGTAATGATTCTTCCAGAGAGGTGGAAATGGTTTGCTGGGCCTTTTTCTGCAGCGGTTTGACGGTTTCCACTTCGCACAGAGGAGAGAGGGCTTCTACGAAACGGGTCAGTGTTTCCGCAGAAGCCGGAACTAAATCTTTGATGACCCCCGGACGGTCGAGGGTGTTGAGCTGAATTGCCGCCGGAGCGATGATTTTTACCAGTTCACGGAATCTGACGATGCTTTCTGCAGAGTCATTCATGCCCGGAATGACGAATATTTCCAACACCAGTTTATTATGAAAATTACGGGCAAATCCGGCGATATCTTTGACCAGCTGTGCCAGAGTCGAAGTGTGTACCGGACGGTTTATCAGCCGGTATTCGACCTCGTTTGATGCGTCAAGCGAAGGTATCACCAAATCTACCGGCGCAAGTTCCCGTTGCAGAGTTTCATCCCCGAGCAGTACCCCGTTGGTGAGCAGGCACAGTTTCTGCTGCGGAAAGTTGGTTTTTATAAATTTCACCACGTCACCGATGCGGGAATTCAATGTTGGCTCCCCGGCTCCGGAAAAAGTTATGTAATCCGGTGCCGGTATGGCTGCCATTACTGTTTCAAGTTCGTTTATCACCTCATCGACAGGGACATATTCTCTGCGCTCTGCAGTAAGATTTTCTGTGGCACGCGCTTCACAGTAAATGCAATCCTGCGGACAGGTGCGCGGAGTGGTCAGATCGACGCCGAGAGAAACCCCCAGACGCCGGGAAAGAATTGGTCCGAAAACGTGTTTGCGATTCATTTTTCACCGCCTGATAAAAATTTTTGAACATTATAACGGGGATTTTTCGGAAAAATACGCTGTGCTTTGAGCATCAGTTTTTCTGCGTCGCTTTTCCGGTTCTGCCAAAGCGCGATAAAAGCGAGTTTTGACCATATACCCGGACGGAGGGGGTCGAGTGCGGCGGCCTTTTCAAAACAATCCTCTGCTTTATCCAACTGCCGTACGGTAATGTAATGATTGCCCAGCATCATCCACGGTATCGCATCGCCGGGACGGGCGGAAATCACTTTGTCCGCGAGCATATTTACATCGAGGTGGCGGTTTTTCTGTGCCATTTCGGCAGATGCCGGAGAGAGCCGGTCATAAAGCCGGCTCAAAGCGTGATCACCGGCAAGATATTTGACATTCAACCGGAGTGACGCACCGGCAAGCAGCAGTAGGCATAACGCAGAAATCCATTTAAGACGGAAATTTGTTTCCGGAGCATCTGCCGGAGCCGTTTCCGCGACCGCTGCGGCATAAAGCATCCCCATTGCCGCCGGCAGAGCCGGTATGTGCCAGTCGCAGTCCAGCAGTGAGTGCAGTGTAAACAACACTCCGCTCCAGAAAACCGCCATCGGGAATCCGGGAGTAAAACGGTGTTTCCAGAGCATTGCCAGCGGCAGCAGCAGTACTGCGCTTATGGCAAGTGCGGAAAAAATTCCGGCTTGAGAGGCAAACGCCGCAATGACATTGTGCGGATCTCTGGCGGCTTCGTCAGTGCCGGACAGCTTTATGGTCATGTGGGTACGGAAAAAACTTCCCCAGCCGCCGCCGGCAAGCGGATGCTCTGCGGTGATTATCGCCGCAGAACGCAGATAATCGGCTCTTTCGACCATCGACGCGGTGCCGCGCCCGAAATATGTGACCCAGAGCAATGCACCGGCAAGCAGCAGCATCAATGCGGCTATCCCGGCGAAACGCAATACTTTTTTGAGCCGGGGATAACTCAAAAATGCCACTGCCGCCGTTGCCGCCGGACAGAACACCGCACTGCGGGATGAGGTCATAAACAGTGCTGTGACAATTATTCCCGTAAAGAGTACTGTAAAGAATGTGCGGGAAACTTTTTCCGGTTCAAAATATTTCCCCCAGCTCCGGGCGAAACAGACCGCCAACGGAATAAGCATCAGCAGCAGTGATGCCAGCGCATTGCTGGATGCCATGGTGGAAAAAATCCTGGGATCTGCCATTTTCAGCTGCAACGCTTCCGGGATTTCCACCCCCAGCTGTATCTGTTCGGCGACAAACGCTCTTAATTCATCCAATCCGGCAAAGTGCTGATATATGCCGTTGACGGCACAGAGTATGCCGCCGGCAAGAAATGATCCGGCAAAAAACTTTCCGCGCCGGGGCTTTTCAGCTGTAAGCAGTGCCGCCGCCGCCGAAAACGCTCCGATACCGGCAAGATTGGCAAGTTCGCCCAGTGTTTCTCCGGGATAACCGCGAATCGCCCCCGGCAGTGCCGCGCACAGCGGTATCACACACCAGAGGATTATGAAAAAAGTCATCCGGCGGGAAATCTGCCGCCGGACGCCGGATAATAACGCCGCCGCCAGAATAACTGCTCCGGCGATACCGAGCGCGTGCGGCGGGAATGTGACATAAAACCAGCTGAAAATATCTTCCGGATAAAAACCGCCTGACTCCGGCATCACCGCCATGCCGCCGAATTTCAGCGGCAGCAGAAATGCCAGTAACGCTGTGAATACTGCCGTAACAGCGGAAATTTTCCGGCGGAAATTTTCCGGCATGAAATTTTCTCCTTATTCCGAAAAGACAATCGTCCGCTGACCGGAAATGATGACCCGGTGTTCCAGATGGGCGCGGACGGCGCGGGTGAGGACGCGTCTTTCAATATCTCTGCCGCGACGGCGGAGGTCTTCAGGCAGACTTTCGTGGGTGATGCGCTCCACATCCTGCTCGATAATAGGTCCTTCATCCAAATCAGCTGTGGCATAATGAGCGGTGGCACCGATCATTTTCACCCCGCGCTCCCAGGCGCGCTGATAGGGGTTGCCGCCCATGAATGCCGGCAGAAACGCATGATGGATGTTGATGATTTTTGCCGGATAACGGCGGATGAAATCATCTGAAAGAATCCGCATATACCGCGCCAGCACGACCAGGTCGATGCGGTGTTTGTCGATAAGCTCCATGACCTGTGCTTCCTGCGCTTTGTCGCCGCTTTCTGAAATCGGGCAGCAGTAGAAAGGCACGCGGAATTTTTCTGCGACCTCCTCCAGTTCCGGATGGTTGCCGATAACGAGGGTGACTCTGCCGCCGCCGAGCAGGTTTTCTTCGGAATTGGTCAGCAGATCGTAGAGGCAGTGGGTGGTTTTGGAAACCATCACCGCCACATTCTGCACCTCTCCGGAATAGTGGACAGAGTAGGTCAAATCCAATTTCTCCGCCATTTCAGCAAAAGCGGATTCCAGACCGGCGCGGGTCAGTTCCGGCGGCAGTTCCACGGCGATGCGCATATAGTAGCGGTTTTCCAGAATGTCGGTGTACTGGCGGCACTCCATGATGTTGAGCTCGCGGGAAGCGAAAAATCCGGTGATTTCGGCGACCAGACCTTTGCGGTCATTGGTACGGATGAGAAATACTGCAGTTCTTGTCATGTTTTTAACCTTAATGTTACAATCTTATGTTCACTTCAATCAACGGCGGAAATCAGCCCTTTGAGATAATTCGTTTCCGGCACGGCAAGCAGGGTCGGGTGGTCGGGAGATTGCTCAAGACGGCTGATTATTCTGGCGCATCTGCCGGCATCAAGAGCCGCATCGGCGGTGATTTTCTGAAAGAGCGGCATTTCCATCAACCCGGAGCATGAGAAGTTGCACAGTATTCCCCCGGGATTGAGCAGTTTGAAGCCCAGCCGCGCCAGATCCTGATATCCGCGGCACCCCCGGAGCATGGCACTTTTGCCGGGAATCAATTTCGGCGGGTCAAGGATGACCATATCAAATTTTTCACCGGAAACATCCAATTCGCGCAGAAGTTTGAATGCATCTCCGCAGAGGTTCCGCCAATTATCCTGAAATCCGTTGAGACGCAGATTTTTTTCGCACTGCTCCAGTGCCGGAAGCGAGGCATCTATATTCAATACGCTCTGCGCTCCGCCCGCCAGAACCGCACACGCGAAGCCGCCGGTATAGCAAAAGACATTCAGCACCTTTTTTCCGGCGGCAAGGGCGCGGATTTTTTTCCGTGCGGTACGCAAATCAAAATAAAATCCCGTTTTCTGACCGCGGCGCAAATCGGTGGCAAATATCAAACCGTTTTCCTCAATCTGCAATGTTTCCGGCAAATCCTCCCCGCCGAGCATACCGCTGCGTTCCGGCAGCCCCTCTTTGGCGCGCACCGGAGCATCGGAACGCTCATACACACCTTTGATAAATGGCTGTTCCAACAGGATTTGGGCAATCACTTCCCGGAATTTTTCCGCTCCGGAACTGGTGAATTGCACCGCGGCAAAACCGGCATAAAGGTCAACGATGATGCCGGGGAGCATATCGCTTTCAGAATAAACAAGCCGGCAGCCGCCGGAACTTGACAGAAACCCGAGTTCCTGCCGCAACGCGACCGCTGCGGCGATACGTTTCCAGAAAAATCCGGCATCGATTTTTTCATCCGGGTCAAAACTCCACACCCGCGCCCGCAGCTGGGAAACCGGAGACCATGCCGCCACTGCCAGAAATCTGCCCGACGCATCGCACAACTGCACCGTTTCACCGGGAGCAAACGGGGCATCCGGATTCTGCAATGCCCCGGAAAATACCCAGGCGTGACGGCGCAGCAGGGATTTCTCTCTGCCGGGGAGCAGTTTACAGCAGGGATAACTCACTTTTTCAGTTCCTTGATCTCTTCAATAAAATCTGCTGCATCAGTGAATTTACGGTATACCGAAGCAAAACGGACAAATGCCACTTCATCGACCTGACGCAGAGCTTCCATCACCCGGCAGCCGATTTCGGCACTGGGGACTTCTTTGTTGAAATCCCGCTGCAGCGAGGATGACACCTCGCCGACGATACGATCGATCTCCCCGAAAGAAACGTTGCGTTTATAACAGGCATGGTCGATACCGCGACGCAGTTTCTGGGGGTCGAATTCCTCCCGCGAACCGTCACGTTTGACAACTTTCAGCTCTTCCGGACTGACGCTTTCCAGAGTGGTGAAACGGTAGCTGCAACCGGTACATTCCCGGCGGCGGCGGATGCCGAAACCATCTTTGACACTGCGTGAGTCGATAACTTTATCATCATTGCAACCGCATTTGGGACAGCGCATAACTTATTTCTCCAGACGCAAATATTCCACCACGGAAAATGGCGAGAGGATCACGCCGCCGAATCCGGGATTTTTCCGGGCGGAAGCGATACAGGAATCCAATGCCCGGAGCAAATCGTTCCAGTTTCTCCGGCGCAGACGGTCATTGTCGATTGATGTGTGTGTCGCCAGCGGAATAACGGCAAGCAGTGTGCCTGACTGCGGAATGCTTTTCAACTCTCCGGCGATATTTTCCGCCAGTTTGGAGGGCAGATTGGCGGTATTTATCACTGCGACACGGGGGGCAACGGCGGCGAAATCGGTGATATTGCCGCAGCTCAATTCTCCGGCAAGGGCTTTCTCATGGTAAAAATCATGCACTGCCACAGTCAGGGGGGGCAGTTGCGGTATTGCGGCGATTTCCCGGATATTCTGCAGTGCCAGACGCATGAGCATATCGTTGTCGCCGCCGTTGCCGTAGCTTTTTTCGCTCCATGCGTAGAGGCTGTTGTACATCCGGCGGACATTTTTGCCGCTGTACAAATGCGGAGTGAGCTGCACGGTGATGCCATCCGGACGGGAATTTTCCGGCAGACCGGCAGAAAATTTGGCAACCGCTCCGGCAGCTTCAGTCAGTGACGGATACTGGATTATTGCCCCGCGTATTACCTGATTGACCTGATAGCGGCGGTAGAAATCCTGCTGGGAAATGACGATCTCAACCGCGAAACCGGCTTTTTTCGCCGCAGAAACGAACTCAGCCAGACGGTCGTCGAGTTCCTGTTCTGAAGTGATATGAAAGTAGAGCCGGTTGAAGTTGCACCGCTTCAACGCGGTGAAAAGTTGTTGAAATGTGAATTTGCCGTACACTGCCGCAGGAAAAATCACCGCCCCGCGGACTTTCAGCGGAGCAAGCAGTTTTGCCAGAGCTTCAGCACGGGCACTTGAAACTTTTTCTGCCGCCGGATAAGGCGGCATCGCCGCCGGGTGTATTTCCCGCAACGGAGTGCGTCCGCAACCGGCAAGCAGAAGTACTGCCGGAATGAGAAACGTAAATATTTTTATCATAACTTATTGTCCTTTACCTGAAACAACCTCTTTATAATATACCACGCCCGGCGTACTTTTGCAACCCGTTTTTTATTCGGAAACCAGACTGTAAGCCAGCTTGGTTCCGCCGTTGGGCGGACGGGGGACGATGCTCAATTTTTTCAGCAGCTCCTCTGCGGATTTGTTCACTGCCGGGTTGGGGCTGGGTTTTATTATCCGTTTGTCAGTGACTCTGCCGTCGGCGGTGATGGTCAGTTCGATTGCCACAGCGGCAGTTTCATCGACCAGAATACCCGGCGGGCGGTCCCATTTTTCGCGGATGAAATTGACTAGGTCGTGAGCGTACTTTTCCTCATCGGCAGTTGCTCCTCCGGCGGGGGTGCGGTGGTCGGGTTTACCGATTTTCTGACCGCGGTCACGGGAACCGATGGGGACGTTGCGGTTGAAATTCCTGCCTCCGGATTGAACAGCTGTTTTCGCCGGGTCAAAGTTGTCCCAGCGGTTGTCGTGAAAGACCTCCTGCGGCTTCGGCTTGGGCTTTGCCTGCGTTTTCGGCTTCGGTTTTGCCTGTGGTTTGGGCTTTGTCTGCGTTTTCGGCTTCGGTTTTGCCTGCGGTTTTTGCTTCGGCTTGACCGGTTTGGGTTTCGGTTTGACAGTTTTGGGCTTTGGCTTTGGCTTTGCCTGCGGTTTGGGCTTCGGCGGAACCGGTTTCGGTTTGGCTGGAGCCGGTTGCGGTGCCGGAGGAGCCGGAGAAGGGCGCAAACGTTCCGGCATTCCGGCTTCCGGCGCATGAGACGGTTCATGTCCGCCGAGCTTGACCCGGAATGCTATCGGTTTCTGCCGGGAGCGGCTCTGCATCAGCGCATGGAATCCCAGCGGCCCCAGTATCAGCGCACAGTGCAGAGAAAAAATCACCCCCAGCAGGATCAATCTGGCACGTTTACGGGAGTAATTCATCGGGGTGCAGACTCCGCTTGAGTGACCAGTGTGGCATCTTTGAATCCGCAATCGCGCACCAATGCGAGCAATTCGATAACACTTTTGTAAGAGCGTTCACCGTCGCCGCGGACGAGCAGTTTCGGTTTGGGTGTGCGTTGTGACATTTCCCGGAGCTTGGATTTCAGCATCTCTTTGCTGACGGCATCTTTATCCAGAATGAATGTGCCATCCCGGGTCAATGTGACACTGACGAAATTTTCTGTCGGCAGTTCATCGGCATTCATTTCCGGCGGTTCTATCCCGGTGCCGTATTCCATCAGCGGCATCGTTATCATAAATGCTATCAAAAGCAGAAAAGTCAGGTCGAGCAGCGGTGTGACATTGATTTGGTCAATGGCTGCCATCGGAGTGCGGTTGCGGCGGCGGCGTGACATAAATACCTCTTTAGATTTTCTTTACGGATGGTCGTTTTCCGGTTGGTTCCGGGTCAGAGCCAGCTGGGAAAGTTTCACGCAGACCATAAACTGTTCTGTGAAGTTGTCCATCATCACCGTCAACTGCCGTATCGTGCCGGTCAGCAGATTGTAACCGACCAGAGACGGGATCGCCACGACCAGACCGGCAACTGTGGTCAGCAATGCCCCCGCAACGCCGGGAGCAAGGGCGGTGAAGTCGGATTTTCCGGCGGCGGCAATGCCGCAGAATGCCATCATCACTCCCCACACCGTACCGAAAAGACCGCAGAAAGGACTCAAACTCACCAGTGTCGCCAGAACACCGATGCGGGTCTCCAACTCTTTGAGCTGGGAAGATACTTCTCTTTCCAGAACCGCTTCCACAGCATTGTATTGAGCTTCAGAGAGCCTGCACGGAGCCGGAACGCCGTTTCTGGAAAAAGGCGAAGAACCATTTTCATAAAATTCCAGCAGTTTTTCCACTCCCGCCTGGTATATCGCCGCTGCCGGACCGTCGTTTTCCTTTGCCTCCTGAAGCAGACTTCGGGCGAGCATATTGTTTTCGCCGTTGTGCTGAAAGAGCAGTATGAAGCGGTTGGAAAGACGTTTGGCACGGTAAAGCGACCACGCTTTGTCCAGCATTACAGTCCAGGTGAGAATACTGCCGACAAGAAGCATCAGCACGATGGCTTTGCCGACAGAGTCGCTGTTCTGATACGCATAATAAACCCCCGGAGTCTGGGCGGCGGCGAAAAGTATTGATGTCATAGGATGCTCCCGGATTTTTCAAAAAACTCTTTTTTTTACAGTGAAGTACTTTATAAAATATAACATGAGTGTTATATTACTACAAGCGGCAATATGATTTTTCGGAAACAAAATTCACAAATAAAATTAAGGTTGCATATAATGGCGGTTTTTCTCGGATTTGATATCGGCGGTACCAAACTCGGTATCGGTTTAGGCAATGAAAAAGGTGAGATTTTCGGCAAGGCACGGCTTGATAACCGCAATACCGACCCGGCGGAAGTTCTGCCGTGGATGGTAAAAACTTCTTTTCAGCTGGTCAGTGATGCCGGATTGAAAATGAGTGACGTGGCGGCATTCGGCATTTCCGCACCGTTTCCGGCGGATGCCGCCCGCGGGATAATGACCAAACCGACCAACAATCCCAAATGGCGCAACGTGCCCATCCTTGATTACCTCAAAGAGCATCTGGGGATACCGGGGTGTTTTGAAAACGACGCCAACTGCGGTGCTCTGGCTGAATGGTTTTTCGGAGCGGGCAGAGGGTGTACGGATATGATATATCTCACGTTGAGTACCGGTATCGGCGGCGGCATCATTTCCGCCGGGAAACTGGTCCGCGGCGGCAGGGCGTTGAGTGCCGGAGAGCTGGGACATATCTGCGTGCAGCTCAACGGCAGAAAATGTTCCTGCGGTATGCGCGGATGTTACGAGGCATACTGCGGCGGCGTGGCTCTGGCGGCACGGATGCGCGAAGAAATTGCTTCCCGCCCGGATTCACTGCTCAATGAGATCTGCGGCGGCGAACCGGAAAAACTGGATATGATCGCTCTGGAAAAAGCCTGCCGCGCCAATGACCCCTATGCACTTGAATTGTGGCAGGAGATGTCTTTGCGTAACGCTCAGGCTTTCGGAATTTTCATTCAGGCGTTCAATCCGCAGAAACTTGTCCTCGGCACGCTGGCATGGGCGATAGGTGAGCTTTATACCGACCCCATCAAAGAGAAACTGCCGGAATTCTGCTGGGCAGAACCGTTGCAGGCGTGTGAAATCGTTACCAGTGAATTGCAACGCGATATTGCCTCTTATGCCGGTATCGCCGCGGCTCTCAATTATCTCAAAGAACAGGGTAAAGCATGAAAATCGTCATTATCGGCGGCGGAGTCGCCGCCCATGAAGCTGCTGTCGCCGCAAGAAAAAGTGACCCGCAGGCGCAAATAGATATTTTTTCAGCGGAAAAACTCCGCCCCTACCGGCGTCCGATGCTTTCCGGACTGCTCAAAGGCGGCACTCCGGATGAAAAACTCTTCTTTATCAAACCGGAAAGTTTCTATTCTGAAAACCGCCTGACGCTCCATCTGGATACGATGGTGGAAAAAATCGCTTCCGGCGCCGTCACACTTGCCGATTCATCTATTGTGCCGTTTGACCGGTTGATAATCGCTTCCGGCGGTATCGCCCGCCGTCCGGCACTGCCGGTCGCCCCCGGAGCGCAGGTTTTCACGCTCCGCACTTATATGGATATGGCGAAACTCAACGCCTTTCTCCCCGAATTCAAACAGGTCACGCTCGTCGGCTGCGGCGTGCTGGGGCTGGAGATCGCTGAAAGTCTGACTTCCCGCGGCATCCGTACCACTCTTCTGGAGTGCGCTCCGCAGCTTTTCCCCGGCAGAATGACTCCGGAAGATGCCGGAGCTTTGCTGGAGAGATTGAACGCGGTGGAAAATCTGCACATAATCTGCTCTGCTTCAGCCGCCGGAATAAGCCGCGCCGGAGTTATCACAGAAAACGGCATCCTCATCCCCGCTGACGCAGTAGTTTTTGCCGCCGGTTCCCTTCCGTGCGCTTCGCTGGCTTCAGAAGCCGGAATCACTGTCGGCAGAGGCATCGTGGTTGACAGCAGAATGCAAACTTCAATGGAAAATGTTTTTGCCGCCGGAGATGCCGCCGAGTTTGACGGACACACATTCGGATTGTACACCGATGCCATGGCAACAGGAAAAGTCGCCGGAACCAACGCCGCCGGCGGGGATGCTGTATACGCTCCGGCGGCACGGACTCCGGTGCGGCTGATGGCTTTCGGCGAAAAACTGGTCATGCCGTAATCCGGCGCGTTTTTTTTGCAGGGCGGTCGTGGTACTGTTTTTGCAGAGACTCACGCCGCCCACAGCCCGCAGGCTGCTCTTTTTGCCGGGGCTCACGCCGACGTGAGCGCCCCAGCCAATATCAAAAAACATCACATTTTTAGCGGACTGCAAACACATGATCTCCCTTTATAATTAAAGTAATGGGACAGCCGGGAAAAATTTTAAAAAAAATGCGTAAACTACTTGACGCGGCATTTTTTTATGCTATATTATTTGCCGGAACCAGAATCCCACAACAACAAAAAAAAGGAGGTCAGGGGTGAAAAATTTGTTTCCGGTATTGATGTTATTTGTGATATTCTCCGGTGCGGGATTATCGGCAGAAATTCCGCAGATGTGGCGCAATGATGAGCCTGCAGTGGTGGAAAAAAACGACCGTATCGCGCTGGTAAACCGGCAGACGGCAGTTGTTTTTGACCGCAAAACTTTTGCGTTGCAGGCGATTTTTCATGCAAATATGCCGGACAGCCGGATAATCAGCGGCACTCCGCTGTGGAGTGCGCGGATGTTGAGCGTGGAGTATGCCGACGGACCGAAAGAGCCGGTTTTCCGCGAATTTTCCGCTGAAAAAGTTTCCAATGTCAAACTTGAATCCGGAAAAAATCCTGACGGTGCCGCCTTTATCAAAGCCGTTTGCAACGGACCTGCGGTCAAGAATCTGCGCTACAATGCCGTGATCACCGTCACTCTCGCCCCGGAAGATGAGATGCCGCGCTGGAATTTGCATCTCAATGCCGGAAAAAAGGGTGTGGCTTCGCTCTGGACGGTCGATTTTCCGCAAATATCGTTCCGGGTCGATGCCAAAAATCCGCCGCGCATGGTTCTGCCGTACCGTACCGGGATTTTGAGCAGTTATCCCCACAATTTTGCCATGCCTTATCCGGGGGCGGCGGTGAAATTTCAGCTGATGAGCTTTTATGATGAAAAAAGCGGCGACGGCGGTTATCTCGGCTGCCATGACGGTGACGGTTTCAATAAATGTTTCCGGGTGAAGTGTCTGCCCAAACTCGGGGAAGCACTTTTTTCGGTGACTCACTATCCGGTTGACCGTTTCAATGCGGTTTCGTTTGCTCCGGCTTACGATGTGGTTTGCGGAGCGCGCAAAGGTGATTGGTTCGATGATGCCATGCGCTACCGCAAATGGTTCGTTACCTGCCGGTATGCCGCTGCCGGACCGATGATTTTCCGCAAAGATGTGCCGCAGTGGCTCAAAAATGCGGTCATGTCCGCCAAAATTTCCACCAACAGCAGAAACCGCAACGTCGAAAACAATCTGCGCGGAGTGGAAAAAATCGCCGAAATGACCAAAGGTGCGCCGGTTCTTGCCATCTGGTATGAATTTGAACAGCGCAAACATTTTTACGACAATATGGGCAGATACACTCCGCCGCGTGAAGGTGTCGCTGAAGCGTTGAAAGAGATGAAAAAGTACAATTTCCACGTTCTCGGTTATGTGCAGAGCCAGATATACCAGCCGGAAGGCTCCACTGAAATGGAGCAGGTGGAAAAATTCATGGTCCGCGACCTTTTCGGCAATCTTGCGCCTTATCACGGTATCGTCGCCTGCCGCAGCACTGCGGGATGGCAGGAGCGTTTCTGTGAATTGAGCAGTCACGCCATCAAACTGGGTTTTGACGGAATTTACCTTGACAGTTTCGGCAAGGGCAATGACGAGTGTTTCCGCGCTGAACACGGTCACGGGCAGGGCGGCGGCAATTATGTGGTCGCTGGTCAGCGTCAGATGGCGGCAAAACTGCGGAAAATGCTCAAATCCGCCGATCCGGAATATGTTATGAGCGGCGAAGCTCCGGTGGAAGCATTCACTGATTTGCTGGATTATTATCTGCTGGCGGTCAACGTCATGCCCAACGGCATTCCGCTGTGGCGGGCGATCGCCGGTGATTATATGATCTGCCACGGACGCATGATGTCACCCGGACCGAAAAAAGACAGCATCATCGGTGAAACGGCGGAACTTTTCCTGGATGGGACGATCCCGGGCAGGTTGAGTTTCTATGGCGGCACAAGCTTTTTTGACCGTCCGGAATTTGCCGCAGATAAAAAATTTGTGGAAAAAGTCCTGCTGGCGATCCCTCCGACACTGGATTATCTCCGCATGGGAGCCATGCTCCGTGCGCCTGAACTGCTGCCGGCTCCGGAAAATGTGAAATATCACGAATATATCAAAGGCAATGAGGTCATCCGTCCCGGGGTTCTGGCGCGGCTTTACCGCAGTCACAAGGATGATTCACGCTGTATCGTACTGGTGAATATCAGCAATAAACCGTGGCAGGGCGAAGTCAGACTTGCCGCCGCTGACGGCGGGGAAAATATAAAAATGCTGGTCGCTCCGCATGATATCGTCTGGAAAATCATCCGTTGAGCGGTGTATCGCCTCACGGGATAAATATATAAACAAGGAGAAAAATTATGAAAAAAATTGGTTTGCTTTTGGTTGTTCTTTTGGGAGGCATGATGCTTTCTGCCGCTGAAATGCCGGATTTCACCAAAGCTGAAACGTGGAAAAAAGCCGGCTGGAGCAAAAGTGTTTACACCCGCAGTGAAAACGGGGTCCTGACCATTGAACGCACTTTGCCCGGCAGCGGTGCATGGTACGCAGTGCCTTTTGCCGTGACTCCCGGGAAAAAACTCACCGGCACAGTTGACATCGCTTATCTCAATGCTGAAGGCAAAGGCGTTGCCCGGCTCGGATACAATTTTCTCAATGCCGAAGGCAAACGGGTGCTTTTTTACAATGTGGCTTCAATCACTTCTCCCAACGGCGGATTTGAAACCAGAAAATTTTCTTTCAAAGTTCCCGAAGGTGCGGTAAAAGTTTCTATTTATATCTGTCTTGACGGCATCGGCAAAGCTGAATTCCGCAACGTGCAGATAGATGAATAATTTGCTGCCGCTGTTTGCATAAAGCTCCATTTCCGCTGAAAAGGAGCCGGAATGCGCCGCCGGAGATGGTCAGGCTCTTCTGTGGTTTGACAAATCACCGGCGGTGTGGTATATTCTGTTATTTGTTGAAAAAAAGAAAGGTTTTTATCATGTCTGAAAAATTTCCGCGTCGTTACGCCGTTTGCGGTGTTTCAGCCCGGGCACTTTCAATGTTTCTGCGACCGATAGTCGAGGATTTTCCGGAATATGCTGAAGTTGTCGCGCTGCTTGACATCGACCCGCTGCGGTTCAGTGTCTGCAAAGAAGATATACCGCAGCTTGCCGGTGTGCCGGAATATGCTCCGGAAGAATTTGACAAAATGGTCGCTGAAACCCGCCCCGATGTGATCATCGCCGCCGGAGTGGATTGCACCCATGTCACTTATATTCTGCAGGGGCTGGCGCATGATTTGGATGTCGTCAGTGAAAAACCGATGGCAACCACTTCTGAAGATTGCCGCAAAATCGTGGAAGCGGAAAAACGCTCAAAAGGCAAGGTCATCTGTACTTTCAACTACCGTTATCCGGCGATCCACCGCAAAATGCGTGAAATGCTTATCAATGGAGCTGTGGGCAGAGTTACCAATATCGACCTGACATGGTATATCGACACACACCACGGAGCCAGTTACTTCAAACGCTGGAACCGTATCCGTGCCAATTCCGGCGGTCTGTCGATTCACAAAGCAAGTCACCACTTTGATTTGGTGAACTGGCTTATTCAGGATGTGCCCAATACCGTCCACGCATTCGGCGCGCTCAATTATTTCGGCCCGGACGGTGAATACAATCCCAGTGTCAAAGACGGCAGAGTCTGCGGCAACTGTGATGAAAAAGCCAAGTGCCTCTATCACCGCCGCTGGGCGACCCGCTTGAGTTCGCTGAAAGTAAAAGACGACCACATCGGTGCCTTTGCCGGCGGCAGACGGAAATATTCAGAATACCGTCCCGACCGCTGTATTTTTGATTCGGCTATCGACATTGAGGATACATACGTTGCCAACGTGCGTTATAACGGCGGGGCATTGCTCAATTATTCCGCCAACTTTTCCGCGCCTTATGAAGGCTACCGCCTTGCCATCAACGGTACCCGCGGCAGAATGGAAACGCAGGAGTGGCACGCGCCTTTCCGGACTCCGTTCCCGATAGAACATGAAAGACAGTTTATTGATTACTTCCCGATGTTCGGCTCGCAGGAACGTTTCTATGCTGTGGAAAACGAGGGCGGTCACGGCGGCGGCGACCCGCTTATCCGGGAAGATATATTTATCGGTCCCGATCCGGAACGTCCCTATGCCATACTTTCCGGCGCGACCGAAGCGTGGCACTCTGTGGCTATCGGTGAAGCAGTGTGGCAGTCGGTCAAGGAGGAAAAGATTGTCAAACTTGACTTTTCCACCAAGTAAAAGCTTTGAGTACACACAAAAAAGCGGCGGGGCATACCGCCGCTTTTTTTATCGTCTCATAAAAAGAAAACCGACCGGGGCGGGGCAAAACGCTCCCGGCGGGGTTTTTGTTTTTTCAGGCCTCGCCGGAAGCACCGTGGTCGGGGCCTTCGCCAGCGTTTATTGA
>JAZNAR010000050.1:0-143351 GCA_045586645.1 Victivallaceae bacterium | reverse complement strand
CGTTGCTTATCTGCGTGCTGAAACCTGCCAGCCGATTTTCGTGGATTTCCACAGCGTGCGGATCGCCGCTCGTCAAAAACTGCCCTTCGGTATCGCCCAGATCGGTAAGGCATTCCGTAACGAGATCAATCCCCGCAACTTCACTTTCCGCAGCCGGGAATTCACCCAGATGGAAATGGAATTTTTCTGCGAAGATGAAGGCAGTATGGAGTGGTTCGAATATTGGAAAGAACAGCGTATCAAATACTATCGCGAGAAGCTTGGTTTCCCCGAAGACAAAATGCGCATCTATGAACATGAAAAACTTGCTCACTATGCTAAAGCCGCGGTGGATATCGAAGTCAAGTTCCCCTTCGGCTGGGGCGAGCTGGAAGGCATCCACCACCGCGGTGTCTGGGATTTGAGCCAGCACAGCAAATTCTCCGGTCAGGATTTGAGCTATGTCGACCATGACAATCAGCGCAAGATCATGCCGACCTGTGTGGAAACCAGTGTCGGTCTTGACCGCACCATCCTCGCGCTGTTGAGCTTTGCCTATGATGAGGAAAAAGCCGCCACGCAGAAAGCCGACATGGATGAAGACGTCCGCGTCGTGCTGCATCTGCCCCCGCTGGTCGCACCCATCCAGCTTGCAGTGCTGCCGCAATCCAAAAAACTCAAAGAAAACGCTTACAATCTCTACAAAGACCTCGACCGTCACTTCCGCTGTGAATACGATGAAACCGGCAGTATCGGCAAACGTTACCGCCGTCAGGACGAGATCGGCACGCCCTACTGTATCACGTTTGACTTTGATTCTCTCAATGACAACGCTGTCACCATCCGTGACCGCGACACCATGCAGCAGGAGCGCGTCAACATCACCCAGCTCCGTGCCTGTCTGGAAGACAAAATGGGTATCTGACCCGGCAGAAAAAATCTGCATTGCGGGGCAGCACTCTGACTCCCCGGAAACAGAAAGAGCGTTTTCCACGGTTGTTGATCAACCGCAGAAAACGCTTCTTTTTTATCCTGACAGATAAGTTTCAGGACGGCTTGAACTGCCGTCCTGTTGACCGGCAGTTATTTCATTGCCTGCAAAATCAGTTTGATAAGTTCCGCACGGAATTTTCCGGGAGTTTCCGGATTACCGATGAAGTAATCTTCAGGTTCGGCTTCCAGAGAGTATCCGGAGATCCACTCCATGTTGACTTTATCCAGCAGCTCACGGTATTTCCCGGAAATCACCTGTTTTTCAGCGGAATCCGGCATTGCGGCGAGGAGTTCTTCAAGTTTTCCGGCATAACGCCAGTCGATGATACCGTCTCTGGTGCCGAGCAGCTGCAGTGTCGGTGAGAAGCGGTTCTGCTCATCAAGGAATGCCGAATTGCACAATTTGCGTTTGTCTATCAGCTCCTCGTAGACGTGTTCGCGCTGACGCGGCGAATAGTATGTCCAGATGGTCATGCCGTCCAGCCCCTGTTTGGCGGGGTAGAAACCGGCAGTGAAACGCGCCCGCAGATAGCCGTTCCACATGGAGGGCCACTCGATGCCCCAATATTGGCGTTTGAGCTGTTTTTGATAATATTCCTGAAATCCCTGCATTTTGAATTTTTCGAATGCTTTGGAATTGCCCATGAAGTAAAGCGGGATACAGGTGTAATCTTCCTCTTTTTCCAGGATCCGGACGGTTTTGGGGAAATAATCGGTGCAGAAAGTTTTCACTTCCGGAGCGACCTCTTTGACCAGACCGTATTCCAGCATCGCAGCTTCAGTGCGCCAGTTGTGATTGCCGTCCATATCCCCCGGCTCATCCACGGCGAAGTAGACAAATTCCGGGAAATTGTGCTTTTTGGCTTCAGCCAGGATTTTGCGGATGGTTTCCTTGTATGAGTCCTTGACGACTTGAGGAATTTCAGCGGCTTTGAAGTCGATATAAACTTTCTGCCCATATTCCTGCCGGTGTTTCAATCCGGCACCGGCACCATGCAGATCAATCAGCAGCGAAAGCAGTCTGTCGTGGAAAGGATTCCAGATAAGCGGAGCTTTGAATCCGGCATTGACCCACTCATCTACCATGGCGGCAGATTCGTCGATGGTGATGGAAATTTTTCCGTCGATCAGTTTCGGGCGTTCTTCGCACTGGGCGAGAATGGCGGAAGTGATACCGTATTGCCGCATTTCCGCGAAATCGGAACGTGCCTTTGCCGGATTGTGCCCGTAATAGAAGCAGAGAAAAGGTTTGGATTCCGGCAATGTAAACGGCAGCACTTCCATTTCCACCGGAATACGCTGTTCATTGCCATTGCCTCTGACGGTGACTTCAGATTTTATCACACCGGAAGCATTTTCCGGAACTTTAAAGGTCAGCGCAACCACCTGTCCCTGATTTACAGCGAGTTTGCCCGGAGTGTCGTTATAAAGGATTTTGGGGGAGAAGTGTACCAGCATATCCCACGCCAGGTAACCGACACGGTGCAGTTCGTTTTTGCCGTAACGGATCTCTGCCGGAGCAGTGCTTGTCACAGAAAAATCACTGACATCACTGTACGGCATGACCGCCAGAAACACGGTTTCGCTGCCCTGGTCGGGAGTGACCTGCATTTTGATTTTGCGAGCGGCGGTCTCGTTTGCCGCCGGTTTCCAGAGATGGTTGATTTCCATCGGATGCGCGGTGATAAAGGTTTCAAATCCGCGGGCGCGGGCAGTGCTGTCAGGAGAAAAAACTCTCTTTACCGCACTCCGGAGCAAACGTTTTTCCATATAGTGAAAAACCGGTCCGCGGGCACTTTTGTCCCGGTCGTAAATATGCTGACCGTCATAGATGTATTCGGTCAATCCCGGCAGGATTTCCCGTACTTTATACTCCTGCGGCGGAATGATTTTTATATCTGCCACAGAAACTTTGCCGCTGGTGGTATGCAAACCGATAAAGATTTGCGCGGCAGTGGCATCGGCGGGGATTTTGCATATCCGTATTGCCTGTTCCCATTCGCTGGTGCCGGTGCGCTCGTAGGTACAGCGGAAAGGCTCATGCTCTTTGCGTTTGCTGTCACGGTAAGAGACACCGACTCTGCCGTTCTGATAGCGATATTTCTGTTTTTTTACATCGTCGACTTTGAATTTAAACGCGACGAGCACCGTTTTTCCGCGCAGCAGTGCCACCGGCAGAGCTTTTTCCAGATAAGTCTGTTTTTTCTCATTATCCGAGGAAATTTCGGCATACGTGAAACCGAAAGGCGATTTTTTCAGTTTCACCGCTCCGGCAGGATATTTCCAGCCCGCGAGGCCTTTGCTGAAATCCCCGTTGTCAAGCAGTGCCGCAGCGGAGTCTGCCGGGATCAACTCCAAATCAGTAAGTTTCAGTGTTCCTGAAGCATTGTGCAGTCCGGCATAGAGTTTCACTTCCCGGGTCGCATCCTGCGGAACTGCCAGCGGAATGGAAACGGTCTGCCAGTCAGATGTTCCTGCGGTACGGTATTCGGCACCGGAAATTTCTCTTTCTCTGCCGATATTGTTGCGGCATGTCACCAGCAGACGTGCCTGATGGTAGTTTTTGGCACCGCGTTCAACATTTTCCACTTTGATTCTGGCGCGCAGAATGAACTCTTTGCCGGCGATCTCTGCTGCCGGAAACTTGTAGGTGATGTCGGTCTGCCCGCTTTTATCAGGCGAAAAAAGCGAAACATATCTTTTGCCGTCAGCGTCTTTTTGCAATGTGATTTTTTTGCCGTTGGGCGTGGGGCTGGTCTGCCATCCCTCGTATCCATCTTTGAAATCACCGTTTTTTACCAGTGCGGCACCGGCACAAAGCACGAAACTGCACAAAGCAAGTGTAAATAACTTTTTCATTTCTGTTTTCCCAAATGTGATTTACGGCAGGAAGCGTTTTTCAATATCGCTGTTTGCCCAGGTGTTGAAATAACCTTTGTCCGGATTGACCCAGACGGAGTCGCTGACCTCGGCATGACCGTCGGCAAAAGACATTGCAGCTTTTTTGCCGTGAGCACCGTATTCACCGATGTCTACACTGCCTGCACCGCCTTCAGGCACGAGAAGTTCCGCACCGGCGACGTAGCTGCCCGCCTTATTGCCGCGGAGGGCGTGACCTTTCCACATTTCCCCGAAAACGACTGTTTTGGAAATATGACGGTTTATCTGCCCGACTTTTGTAATACAGGAGCTTTTGTTATTGGAAACAAAACTGTTTGTCGCTTTCAATTTGCTGTGCTGACCGTCAACAAAAAATGTATTCATGCCGTAGTCTGTACCGGTATGTGTCCAGACCTGACCGACGTAATTATGCGGGTCGGCACTGGGGCACTGCAAAGAATCAAGCGTCCATGCAGTTCTACCGCTGGTTGTGGTAAAAGATATTATTTTGCCGTCCAACAGCGGAGTGTTGCGTCTGGTGGAACTTTCCGGTTCAAAAATGATCCACTCCACCCATGAAGGAGTGTTTGAACCATCCGGACAGAGAGCCACCGGCAGCAGAGTATCGTTGTTGCTCGTACTGTAAGCGAGGTATGACAACCCGAGCTGTTTCATATTGGAAAGACAGTTTGTCGCACGCGCCCGGTCCCGGGCACTCTGCAATGCCGGCAGCAGCATCGCCGCCAGAATAGCTATGATGGCAATAACAACCAACAGTTCGATCAAGGTAAAGCTCTGTTTTTTCATAATAAAATTCCCCTACGTTGATTATTCACAAAGTCCAACAGCATCTCTTGCCGCTGAACGGATCGCACCTTCCGGAGAGTACTCCGGCTCAAATCCCAACTCAAGCTGCGCTTTGGCGATGGTAAAACACATCGGTTCCACCAGAAATGTCAGACCGCCGCGGATCTCTTCGCCGTATTTGGCGATCATCTCATCAAAGGAAAGAGAGGCGAATTTTGCCTCTTTGCCGAGAGCTTCAGCATTGATTTCACAATAACGCCGCAGACTTACCGCATGCGAACCGCAAATGTGGTAAACCTCATACTCCGCCTCCGGTGTTTCCGCCGCCAGCACAAATGCCCGTGCCAGATCCCGGACATGGACGATTTGCAGCGGCACACTGCCGCCATCGGGCAGATCCAGAACTTTGTCCTGCAATATGTCGGTGAGAAAATCCGCCCGTCTGCCGCCGAGGTTATCCAGAGGCATTTTGCCTTTGCCGGCGATACAGCAGGGGCGCAGGATCGTCCAGCGCAACTCATCCGGCGCGGCAAAAAGTGCCGCATCAGCTTTTACTTTGCCGCCGAATCCCTCGTAACTTCTGGTCGCAAATGGATGGTTTTCATCCGCCGGAAAATATTGCAGCGGAGTGCAGACCCCGGTTGAACCGCAATGCAGATATCTGCCGAATTCATCGGGCATATTCCCCAGCGTTTCAATGACTTCCGGCACCGGAACAGAGTCGATGACGACATCGTACTGACCGTTGACCACAATCTCCTGCAGGAATGCGGGATCGGTTTTGTCACCGGTGTATGACTTCAGAAATCCCACCCTGCCGGCAAACTCTTTTTTTCTGCCGCGGGTAAGGAGCTCGGTTTCATAACCGGCATGTTCAAACGCGAGCGCGATTTCGCTGCCCACCCAGCCGGTTCCTCCAATGACCAATGCTTTCATATCAAACTACCTCCTTTCAATCTATTTTCGGATAATAAATAAACAATTGACTTATGCGATCAAATTCACCGAGAAAGAGTTGTCCGTTGCCGCCTCTGCACATTGAGGCAAACACATAACCGTTCCACGGCCGTTCCGAGTGTGCCAGCGGACAGCCCAAATCCCGCAAACTGCCTTTGACAGGGTCATAAACGGTCAAGTGGGCGCAATCATCCTCTCTGCCGATGATGCAATAGATTTTTCCGCCGGTGGCAGCCATGCCGCAGACCATACTCTGTGCGGCAGGTTTGCCGAAAGTTGTAACCTCGTTGTTTTCCGGGTCAAAGCGGAAAATGAGCCCGTCGGCCGTACCGCCGTACAACACTCCTTCCAGCGCACACCACGCTGTCACCCGGTTGTAAAGTTCCAGACCTTTGAGTGAAGCGGCGGTACAGCCGGTATCAAGCAGACCGCCGGCAGTGACTTCAAAAATTTTCCCGTACAGCCCGCAACCGTATATCCTGCCGTTGACAGAACCGAGTTTGAGCGAGAAGTTGCCGTTGGGGTCAAGCTGACCGGAAACGGAGTAATTTTTCAACGCATCATCCGCAAAATATATCTTTCCGCTTTTGGCTCCGGCAGCGCAGAAACCGCCGCCGGTCACGGGGAGCATGTCCCCCAGGTGTTCCGGAAATTCCAGCGGGAGAATTTCGATTTCTCCGGCAGAGTGACACGGGTCGATGGTGGAGAAAAAGAGCTGGTCTTCCGCAGGCAGGTCAAAGATCTCCCGGACACCCATGCCGGTGAAATCTTTTTCTTTGAGCAGCACCTGACAGGGACGGTAGAGAAAAAGTTTCGCGCCGCTGTCCGCCGGATTCACCACCCCGAGCACACTGCCGTTGGCAAGTTCCAGCAACGCGGTTATCTCTGCTTTGCCGTCCCACACGATCCCGGCATCGGCACAGGCATCGGCATCCGGAGCCGGATTGTAGTAAAACAAATGTGCTTTTTCCCCCGATGTACCGCCGTAAATATGCCCGGAACTGTGGCAGAGCAGCGCGGTTATGCCGCACTCATTTTCCGGTATCGGCCGGACAAACTCCTTTGCCCCGAGGGAACGCACTTCAAAATGTCCTTCGCTGACAAAGGCACTTTTTTCATAATCCGCGCGTATGGTCAGAAACTGTTTCAACTGCTCCGCATTGAGATCTTTTTCTTTCAACGGAGATTTAGGAAACTTCATATTGTCAAAATTCACCATATTTTCACCTCACCCCCAGACCCGGCGCACACCGTGTGACCCCGGAGTCAAATTGCAATCACATTTGAAAAGTTTTGTCGGCGTATTTCCCGCTTCGGCAAAGTAGAGCTTGCCGTCACTGCCGAATGCCCCGCGGGAAATATGGTCGCCGTATTTGCCGTCACAGAACAATGCTCCGAGCATTTCCCGCTCACCACTTGCCGGATTGAACCGTATCAGATGGGGACGGGCACCGTCAACAGTGGGCAGATTGGCAACAAAATACAATTTTTCATCTGAAGCAAAGAGCAAACCGCCGACATGGTCGTTGATAATGTGCTTCCACTCCGGAGATTCTTCCCCGTATGCTTTGCCGAAGTCATACACTTTGCGGCTTTTGAATTCAAAAAAGAACAATCTCGAACCCCATGTCCAGGTCGAACCGAACACACCTGAACCATCCGGGGCCGGAGTCACATCATAGACCGTATTATGATAACCGTTGCGGAATCCGGCATACGGCAGAGTGACATCAATGAATTTCAGTTCATGCGTTTCGGCATCAAACTTCAATATTCTGCCGTAATCATCGGTGGTGTAGCCGTTTTCTTCACTGTCCAGCCAGATGCACTGGGGATTGATATTGCCGATGCGTCCGATGATTTCGGTTTCGTGAGTGTCGATGTCGTAGAGAAAAAAGCGGTTGCGGGGATAGCTCAAACCGTATATTTTCCGGTGTTTCTCTGCCAGTGCCATACAGCGGGAACCCTCATGCGGCAGAAAAATGTGTGACTTCTCCACTTTGCCGTCAGGTGACATGATGACCATGCCGGAGCCGCGGAAAAACTTCTGCGGATGTTTCCAGCAGTTCCATGCCCGCCAGATCCAGTCATCTGCCGGTGCCCCGGTGCAATGGGTCGCGGCAAAAATCGTGCCGTCTGACGCCTGCAGCAGACATTTGTGGACCTTGGAATGGGTCGCTTCGCCGTTGCCGGGGTCGATGCCCAGAGTGTTGGACATATCGCACAGATAATCCATTTTTCCGTTCAACGGGTCATAACCGGCGACAAACGCCGACATGCCGCCGGTGATTTCGCCGCAGACGCCGGTGTAAAGTCTGCCGTCGCTCCCTTCGATGAACGCCCAGCAGGTGTCGTGTTCCGGCAGCCGGTCAAAGACCACGGTGCCGACTCGCAGTTGAGAACCGCTCATAATTCACCACTCTCCTTTTTTTTAAGTTTGCCTATTATCAACATAATCATAAGTATTCCGCAGTTGCACAGCGGCACCAGAAAAAATCCGGTTTTCATGCCGCAGTATTCCGAAATCACCCCCATCAGCCAGGTAAAAAAACCGCAACCGGGTATCCCGACCAGAGGCATAAGCACATATACCGCAGTATTGTCCTTGCGCCGCATCATCCGGGCACAGCAGAATTGCAGTGACGGCCACAACGGACCGGCGGCGACTCCCAGAATAAATAACAGCACCATCACGCAGTATGCCGACTCCGCCAGCGGCACGAGTACCGACAGTACCGTACCGGTCAGCGTGCAAAGCAATATCAATCCGGAAAGATTTTTCCGGCAGAAAATCCCGGAAAAAAATCTGCCGCAGAACATTCCCCCGGCAAAATATCCTGCCGCCACTCCGCATACCACATCATCCGCCCCCAGAGTCAACTTCATAAATCCCGGCATCCAGAATGTCAGACAGTGTTCCGCTCCGCCGGCAAGAAACAACGCCAGCAGAAAACAGCGGAATCTGCGCTCTTTCAGCAATCCGGCCATTTCCTGTTTCACCGAAATCTGTTTGCGGGAAAACGTTTTATTTGAAAATATCAGAAACAGCACTGCCGGTACCGTCAGAAACAGTGCGATACCGGACAAAATCAACCGCCAGGAAACTCCTTTTTGCAACATATAACCGGCGCACAATCCCATCGCTACCACACCGAATGACCAGAAACTGTGGGTCAGATTGATGCAACGCGACGTTTCAGACGGTTCCGGATGACGGTCTTCCACACTGGATGTCAGCAGACTCTCAAAAAAACCGTTGCCCAGACCGGTAACTGCGACCCCGGCAAGCAAAAACGCAAAAGAACCCGCCGCCCCGCTGATCTGCAACCCCGCCGCCATCAGCAGCAATGCCACGCCAAGCATACGGATTTTTCCGAAACGGTATGCCGCACTTCCCGCAGCCAGCATCGTCAGCAGCATCACACTGCTCCGGAGCAAATGCAACGCTCCGCCGGAAGCGATGCTGAAATTAAGCGTTTTGCTCATCTGCAGCAATATCACAGGTATTGCCGCCGTTCCGGCGGCATAACCGGCGTATGCCGCAAAAGAGGCAAAATCCACTGCCGTCAACGGGATCGCAAATCTGTTTTTACTTGTACTAAACATGTATCTTTTTCCGCATGAATTTTTATGGTTTCAATATGATTTCAAAATCACCAGATTTTTCTGAAGCTCAATGCAGTAAGCCTGCTGCTTTCATATATTACCGTATTTTTGCAACCGTCTTCCGGCAGTTATTGCCGGAAAAACATCGTTCCGCCCCTGCCTTACCTGTATCAAACATGTATCTTCCGTTACAATAACAAACACTTTTCCGCCGCATATTTTTGTACCTTTTCAAGCTCCTTCCGGCAGTTTCCGGGTGGTTTTACCGATTACCAGCTCCACCGGCACAATTACTTCCCGGGGAGAAAAATGAGCTTCCGGCTGATTTATTCTTGAGAGCAGTATTTCGACCGCATGACGTCCTATTTCATGCTGATTCTGCCGCACAGTGGTCAGCGGAGTTTCCAGATACGGGTTGAATTTCAATTCATCAAAACCGATAACTGAAATATCATCAGGCACTTTCAATCCGGCTTCCCGGATAGCTCTTATCGCTCCGAGAGCCTGATAATCGTTACCGGCAAAAACTCCATCCGGAACAATTTTTTCTTCCAGCAGTTTTTTCATATTGCGATATCCGCCGATAGTGTCGGGCTCAAACCGCACCGGTTCCTGGGTTTCACCGAGGTCGGAAACTCTGCGGATAAGTTTTTCATCACACGGTATATTATAATTTGCCAATGCGCGGCGGTATCCGGCAAGCCGTTCATCGTTGGCACTGCCGTTGGTTCCGTAAAGATGGGCTATCTTGCAACAGCCGGATTTTATCAGATATTCGGTCGCCATCTTTCCGCCGGCAAAATTGTCACTGCCGACAAAATCGGTTTCAATATCCTGAAACTTCCGGTCGATGAGGACAAACGGTATTTTTGCCTCTTTGAGCTTCAAGATCGGCGCGACATTCACCCTGCCGGAGTTGGGAAAGATTATGACCCCGTCCTCCTGCTGCTGAACGGCATAACGGATATTGCGGTTTTCCTGCTCGGCATCACCGTTGGCGGTTTTTATGACCATGCTGCAGTTGTAAAGATTCACCCCGTACTGTATGCCTTCACAAATCATCAGCAGAAAAATATCACTCAATGCCGGCAATATCAAAGCTATCGAATGTGCCGCCAATTCAGAATAACTCCCTGAACGCAGTGATGCCACAAAAGTACCCTTGCCCGGTTTGCGGAAAAGCAATCCCTTTTCCACCAGATGCTCCAGCGCGGTACGGGCGGAACGGCGGCTGATCCCGTATCTTGCCGCCGCAGCATTTTCGGAAATAACACAATCACCGGCTTTCAGAATGCCATTGCGGATCTGGCTCTCGATCTCGCTTTCAAACCGGTCATAAACGCATGAAAGTTTTTTATGCAGTTCACTCACTTGCAGCATCCTTCAAATTATATCTTTTCAACTCCACGCTGACACTGAAAATCAGAAGCAGTACGGCGCAGATGCCGACGCACAATTCAAAACAATACATTTGAGCAGACATTTTTACCGCTTCACTGCCGCAAATGAACGATTGAAACAGTGCCGCCGCCATGATAAACAACTGCTGTGCCGCAGTCAATATCAGCAATCCGTGATGCGGTACCATGCTCATGTCGCGGCGTTTCAGAGCTTCGGAGATTTTCAGCCGCAACCAGCCGTAAAGGAGTGCCAATACCGCCGCCGCCGGGACAGTCCAGACGATGAAATCCGTGAACCCGCCGCTGACGCCGCGGAAATACCAGGAGAAAAACAGTGCTCCGGCGACATAGATCATTACGATAATATCCCACATCAGCACGCCGGTTTTCACCGGTTTGTATGAACTCTCCACGACTTCAGAATTTTCCATGATTTCAAATTTTGTTTCCGACCACGGAGCCGGAGCGCGGTAACTGGTGGTGCCGCCGAGTTTTTTCCACTCGCGGTACATAAGATAGAGGAAATATGCTCCGAGCGCAGCCCACAGCGTCCGCCACACCCACAAAAAGCGGTAGATAAAATCGCCGCCGCCGAGCATTTTTCTGCCCCAGTCTATCAATCCGCCGAGCACCAGCCCCATTATCAGAACCAGTATGGAGCGGAACATTGCTCCGGCAGAGCAGAATTGACCGAAACGCGATTTCGGCAGTGTACGCATCAATTTCGGCATTCCGGAAATCCCCGCAACATACGTCACGCTCAACATGATGATTTCATCAATAAGGAATATCCAGTAAAATTTCTCTGATGCCGGCGAGAAAAACAACCACTTCAGCCCTAACACCGGAGTCAGCAACGCAAAAATCCTGGCGTGAAAATTGACCCGCACCGGATGCCAGCGGTCAACAAAAACCGCTCCGACGGTCGCTATGCCCATGCTCAAAAACATGCCGAATATACCGGAAATACCGTTGATTTTGCCGATACCCGCCAGATTCATGCCCATTTCCATAAAGAAAAACAGCAACAAGGTGTTGGATAACGTCGAAACACTGTTCAACGCATCACCGACTGTGGAAAACCAGTAAAACGGATGGGAAAAACTTTCCCGCACAAAAGTCAGCATTCCGGCTCTGCCCCGGCTCTGTTTTTTCTCCTCCTCTGTCAGCGGCGGGTAGACCGGTTCTTTGATAAAAAGACACATCGCACCGACCCCGACCGCGTAGAGGACAGCCACTCCGACCAGAAGTTCGGTAAAATAATCCCGGCAGAAACGGAAAAAGACAAAATTGAAAAGCGCGTTTGCCGCCACCGTCGCCACCTGTACTATGCCGACCACGCGCGCCAGAAACTGCTGCGGGATGACATCATTGTAAATATACCAGATGACCGACCCCACAAACATGTAAAAAAACTGGTACATCACCATGATGACAGCAATCACCCCCAGCGTGGCCGCCGCCGGAGAAATCTCATACCATCTGCCAATCAATGCGGCAATCCCGCTGCCGATATTACCGGAAAACGCAAACAGCAGAAACGAAATGCACATCATCGGCAATGTGCTGATGATAAAAAATATCCGCCTGCCCCAGCGTTTGCCGCGGTAACGGTCGCTTTTGAAACTGACAGTCGGACAGACCGTAATATTGAAAATACCGCCGATGGTACTCATTATTATCATTATCAATGTATCAGATGCGCCAAGAGCCTTTATCCGCAGCGAAATCGCATTTGACATTGCGCTCGATGAAAACGTCAGACAGAAAAATCCGACCACGATCATTGCCGCAGTAAAAATGACTCCCCAGATGGAATACCGCAGTGTACCGCATTCATAAATTTGATTTTTGACTTTCATTTTGCTTTTTCCGACTTGCATGTTTTCTTTTTTACACATGTACGATACATGTGCTTTTGATTATAACCGACACCCAAAAATCTGTTTCTGTTTGATACTATACTCCGTGTCATAATCAAATGCAAACAGCGCATTCAAAATTTTTGCAAAAAAATGTGATGGATTTTTGGCACGGTGCGGAGGGTATTTTTTTGCAGTCTGCGGGCGGTGTGATTGGATTTTTTGATAACGTGCATTGACTTGCAGGGTGTAATTCTGCTTGAGATAGGCAACCGGTTCCCGTTTTCCTCTCTCAAACTCTCACCTTTGCAACAACGTGCTGCCGCGAGGTGTCACGGCTTGGTCGAAACTTTATCATAGCGTACGTGTTTTACCGTGCTTGCCGCTGCTGCTTCGCTGTCGCTCGCGCAGTACATTCGCATCCGGTCTGCGCGCTCGGCGGAAACCGCCTCGCAGTGCGCTTGCATTCATTATGCTTTTGGCACACTCCCTGCCAAAAGCGTGCCCGGCGGGCATAAAAAAACTGCCGCGCAACCGTTTCAGGGATTGGCGGCAGTTCATTACCGGATTTTGTTCAGGCATCTTCTATGCCGTGCGCGTCAAGCACCCGGCAGGCGATACGGCTGGCTTTTTCCACGATTTCCAGTTCATCTTCACTGCAATCGCCGAAAAACTGCATTATGTAACGGTTCAAGCGGTCATCGAGATGTTCCGTACCCTCTTTGGCGCGGCTGGTGAAACTGATAACGATATTGCGGCGGTCATCCGCCTCTTCGTGCCGTTCCAGGATGCCCATCTTGACCATTTTATCCACAAAAATGGAAGCCCCGGCAGAGGTCATTCCGGTCACTTTCATAATCTTTGCCAGATTACAGGGCAGTGAATGGCGCACCATCATCAGATGTATGAATTGCTGCCGGGGGATAAGGCGCGAATAGTGCCGCCAGTCGTTTTCCAGAAAACGGCGCCGGTTGATTTCCAACATCCGGCACATTTTCTTGAAAACTTCCACGCGGGAGAGCAGATGCTCCGGTTTCCCGGATAAAGGCATCTGCCCTGTTTTCACTTTGCGATTGTTGTTTTTATTCTGATTTATCACTTGATCGTCTTGAAATCATCGTTAATAAATTTGCCGACTTCATCCAGACGTTCGACGCGGGCTTCGCGGTCGTCGTCCAGACCGTACTGCTGGAAGAACATATTGCCGACTCTGGAATTCATACCCTTGTTGACGCTCTTGACGATTTTGCCGATTTCCTCGCGGACTTCAGCACCGGCGAAAGTGTCGGGTCTGGTATATTCCACCCGGGCGAGCACGACCAGCTGGGACTGTTTGATGGATTCGGATTCCGTGGAGAATGCGCGGCCGATGACCGGCAGGTCTTTGAAGAAAGGCAGACCGGCGTTGCTGCGGACAGACTCGGATTTGCGGATACCGCCGATAACGAATTCCTGCTCGGTGTAGGGCAGCTGGACCGTGGTGGAAGTTTCCGATTTGCTGCGGCGGGCGGAGCCGTCGGAGTTCCATCCCATCAGGGAGATACCGCAGAGGTCGAACTTCATGGTTGCGGCTTTGCCGGTGACGACCGGAGTGACATTCAGATTGAAAGAAAATCCGTCAGTGACCATCGGATACTGCAGCCAGCCGTGGATGACACCCGGAGCTGAATCGACATATCCGTAGTTCTCGCGGTAGTAGTTGCCGCTGTAACGGTTGCCTTCAGCATCGACATAGCCGGTCAGATATTTGGTGATCGGACTGGTGGTGGTGTTGGCAAGAATGGCCGCCTGATCGGAACTGACAGAAACCATCTTGGCATTGTCGATAGCTGTTTTCAAATTGTCCCGGAGAGTTTTGATATTCGCAGGGATATAAGCTTCCGGAATTCCGGCAGTTTGAGCAAGGATCTTCTCATAGTTTTCTTTGAGAGTGCTGACCGGAACACCATCATATCCGACGCCGCCACCGCCGACCTGCATGCCACCGGCAAGCAGAGTCTGATAGTTTTTACGGGCAATGGCATCGTAGTAAGTGGCGGTACCGACCTGGGTACCCATGACACGCATGGTGTAACCGGCTTTGGTTATATAGCTGTCGACACCCATTTCATTGAGCATACCGTTGAGGTTGCCGAGCGGCATGATTTTGCTGGTGGATTCACGCAGAATGGTATCCGGATTGATGTCAGTGTAGGCAAATTCACCGGTACCGGCGGCAATGGAAGTCGCTCCGGCAGTGTAATAGGTGCGGTCGTAGAAAAATCCGCTGTTGACCTGAATTCGGGAAGTCCGGCGGTTCTGGACGATCATTTCACCCTGGGCAAGGCATTTGGCTTTGCCGATGCTGGTCATAAAGTCCAGATAGCGGGTGTTCCATTTGGGGTTGAAGTTCCAGTAAGAGGTGCGGTTGTAACCGTTGTTCTCAATGGCACTGGAGAAAAACGTGCCCCAGTTGCGGCGGTTGATGGTACCGGCGGAGAAAAGGTCGACACCTTCATTGTTTTTCCAGCTCTGGAAGTCCACTCCGATACGGTCATCGTTTTCAGCGTAGATTTCCAGAATGCGGTAACTGACTTTGAGTTCGGGGATGGCACGGTCATACTGCTTGAGCATGGCGCGCATTTCCGCCCAGTTCCATTTGGAAGCTTTGACGACCAGCGCGTTGAGTTCAGCATCGACGGTGATGGTTCCGGGAGCGATCTCAAACTGGGGGTCAAGTTCGGAAGAACCGACATTGATAAGCATATCGCGCAGATTTGACGCACGGCTGATACGCGGGAAATAGATGTGCGCGTCAGCATCGGGCATAAAGGTCAATCCCGGACGGTCAAGAGAGGCGACGATACCGTCAATGCCTTTGCCATCTTCGGAATCACTGAAACGGTACTCTTCAGCAGAAACCAGCACCGCACCGGCACCGTCGCTGAATTTCACCGCCGTGACCTGCGCCGGACTGGTATTCACGCTTTTGGCACCGACGGCAGCTTCCAGATAACTGCGGACAGCATACGGGTCGGCGTGTTTGAGCATATACGGCTTGGTAATGACAAACGGGTCGGCATTGTCACGGATGACTTTGACCTCTTTGGTGCCGTCGGAAACGTTGATTTTCAACTGCGCCTGCACGTTGGAGGGAGCATAACCGCCGGTGGGGGCATGGCTGTTGGATTTGGCACTGCCGGGGATAGCCTGCGGAGTCAGAGTGATATTGGCGGGAGCTCCGCCGTTGGCTCCGGGCATGACCATCGGGAATGATGCACTGCCTGCCGGATAATCAGATGCACAGCCGCTGATCAGCGAAACCATGGCGGCACCGGCAAGTGCGAAAGTAATATTCTTATTCATAATAATTTATTCCTCGCTGATGAATTACTTGTCACTTTTCTTTTCACTGCGGAAAGGATTTTCGATACGGCGGTCGATTTTGGTCGCAACACTGTCGGTATTGAATGCCTCTTTGCCGGACTGGATGTCAACCGGGACCGCTTCCACAGAAACGACGATGTAGGTACGTTCTTTGATAGTGGTGGTCGTGCTGAAAAGATATTTGATGACCGGGATACGGCAGAGGATCGGAATACCGATGGTCTGCTCGACATCGTGTTCTTTTTCATAGATGGCAAGGATTTTCTCTTTGCCGAAAGCCAGTGTGGTCGAACCGGAGAAAAGCGCGGAATTATTCAATTCAGCACCGGTATTGCCGCGCTCGACAACGCCTTTGAAATAGAGGGAGTAATCAAATATCACGCCGCCGGCTTTTTCAGCTTTGGGGTCGTTTTCTCTGCCGGGGACTTTTTCCAGACAGATGAAAGGATTGACGACTTTAAATTCAAGCTGCGGGGGATCGGAGTGTTTGGAGCCGTCTTCATCTTCATAGTAGCTTTTGCCGACAAAAGTACGGCCCAGAACGTTTTTGCCGATGGTCTGATATTCCGGAGTCATGGAAACGCGGTAGATGAAAGGCGCGGTATCCGGTTTGCTGTTCTGGATCTGACGGAGCATGGCAAATTCGGATTTGTTGCCGACCGGAGTGTTGACCATCATCAGAGAACCGGTACCGACGACACTGGTATTTCCGGCCTGTTCCAGACAGCGGATGAAACTCATGTCAAACTGCGGAGCGGTGAAAAATCCGCCGAGCCCCCAGGTGGAAGTCGCCGCGAACTGTGCCGCTTCAAGCAATTCATCCACAACCAGCTGACCGGCATTGTAACCGACGTTGAAAAGGTTGACTCCCGGACCGTTTTTCCAGGCAAGATAGTCAAAACCCCAATCTTTGAGGTCACTGTCGCGCAATTCATAATAGTTGACGCGCACGCGAACCTGCGGCACCGGCCGGTCGAGTTTTTCGATCCAGGCGAGAGTGCGTTTGGCAGCCGCATCCTGATCGCGCCAGTAGATGGTGTTGGTCTCTTCATTGATGAATGCCGCACCGCCAACGCTGGTCAGCGTGGCATTGATGATCTGCGCCAACTCTGCCGCCGCACGGTAACGCGGAGCATAGGCGATACGGGTCAGACCGGTTCCGGCAATCGTGGAACCGTCAACTTTTTTGCCGGGTTTGCGGTCCAGTGTCGCAACGATTTTATCCACATAGGGCATGAATTCTTTGCCCGTGGAAACCATGATCGCACTGCCTTTGCCGTCAGCAGCAGTCACGCTGCGGATGGTGGAGTTGCGGTCGTAACGCAAAATCGCAGAATTGACAAACGGCACGATCTCTTCTGCCGCAGCGTTTTTCAACTCGTAGATTTTGCTCTCGAAGCGCACCTGCGCGTCATCCTGACGCAGACGGATGGTGCGGGTCGAGCCCTCTGCCGCCCCGGCAGAAATGCCGGAACAGAACAACAGTGCCACCAGGGCGATACCCAAGTGGCGGCGATTGTTGTTTTTTGCCATTTTTTCTTTTCCTTTCTATTACTTTTGGTTTAAGAAAATGCTCTTTCTTATCCTGTTTATTGCAAAAAAAACTCTGACCGCCGGCGGCACATCGCGGTCAATCCCGCGCCTTGCTTCTGCGCCGGTGCAGTCGAGTACGATATAACAAATGGTCAGATAAAGTGAAACGCGGTAATAACTGCCTGTTTTTTGTCAACCATACCGGTGACAGTACGGAAAAGCAGTTCGCTGAAAAACTCCTCATTGGTCTTGGGATTGACCCGGCGGAAACGGATTTTCCAGATTTGCGGCGTAAGCGCGGGCAGTTCAAGAGAAACAAGGTAAGAAAACGACACCGGCTCTCCGACCGACTCCACAATAGCTTTGCGGGTCTTGTCAAATGTTTCCACGGTGAATTTCATCCGGGTCTCTTCCGGAAGCAGTGAAATAAAGGTCTTGCCGTCGTTTTTGACAAAAGCAGTCACCAGTTTTTTGCCGAGTTCATACTCTGCCTTGCTGATTTTTACCGCATTTTCCTGCGGCGCAAACTCTTTGACCACAACGCAGCCGCTAAAACAAATCTGCAGTGCGACAACTGACACCAGAAAAGCAAAACGTTTCAATTCCGTTCCCTCTTTCAATGTTAATAGTTTTTGCCAAAAATATCTTTCACTGTTAGATATAGCATATAATATATACCCTGCATGGTATTTTTGCAAATAAAAAAGGTGAAAAAATCCGGATCACGGCTCCCGTTGCATGAGAAACCATGCTTTTCAGGGGCGGATTACTCCGAAATAAACCGTATGGATTTTTTCTCTGCCGAAGCGGGCACGGTACGGGAATGTGTGTTTTTCCCAGCCGGTGACGGAAACTCCGAGGTGTTTCCGGATATTCTCACCGCACGCACCGGGAGCAAAAGTGAATACCACTGCCCCCTGCTCCCGGATTTTTTTCTCATGCAGCGCAAGCAGCAGCGGGTCATGGTCGGGAGCCGCCGGAACTGTATATTTAAAAGCGTTCTGCAGCATTGCCGCGTGCCAGATGTCACCGGTGATCACCGGAATATTTTTACTGCCGGTGTGTTTCTGATAGAATATTTCTGCCGATGTACGGAAATCTTCTTTTTTCAGATGCCGGCGGAAGGAGGATTTCGTATTGGAATAAATCAAATCCATTCCCATCATCATCACCGCAAACACCACTGCCAGACCGGCAAACACCCGGAATGTCCTGCGGTCGACACCTTCCGGAAAAAACGCCATCACCATGATTCCGGCAGTAAAATACATCTGAAAAGTCCACATCGACTCCACCCGGTGTCCGGCAAGTGCCATCAAAAGCAGTACCGCCGCCTGACCGCCGATAATAAAAAATGAGTATTTTGCCGCCGCGGCATTGACTGTGTGCAATCTCCCGTGCGGGAGCATTTTTCTGCCGATGCACCAACTCAACAATGCCGCGAAACTCATACACAGCAGCGGAGCAATTATCACTGCGGCGACGACCGCTATCTGGGAAAAGTATCCGTACTGTTTTTCCTGACCGCTGCTGATATAATCAAATACCAGAAAGTCCGTGGCAAACAGATGACGGATATGCGGTATCAGCAGAATGAAAAAGAGTACCGCCGCACAATACGGTTTTGCTGTCGCCAGAGTTTTACGGGCATTGCGGTCGCAGAAAATATATCCGGCAAATGAAACAAACAGCACTCCGGCATAATATTTGCTCAAGAATGCACACGCACTGCTCACTGCCAGCAGCAGCCAGTAACGCCATTTACCGGCAGTCACCCCCCGGTAAAAGTAATAGCACATCATCGGGATAAAGAGTATGTGCGGGATATTGGCATTGAATTTCGGAGTTTCATAATTATATATGAAGTAGAAAGTGATGAGCAATGCCGCCATCACGCTTTCACGCCGGGCAAAAAAACACCGCGCCAGCTTATATATGTATATCAATCCGCCGCAGACACATATCTGGCTCAACAGGAATACCGACAGCGAATGAAAATTGAAAATCCGGCAGAAGTTGTAGAGCATATACCCTGCCATCGGCGGATGTTTGGCGTTGCCGAGATTGAATGTACTGCCCCACATCAATGTTTCTGCCGGGTCAAAATGCAGAGAATTATAATATGACCACGGGATCAGCACCCACATCAATCCGGAAAAAATAATGAAGCAGGCAAAAAATCTGACACTGTTTTCCCATTTCAATATTTTCATAATATCAGCCTGTTGTTTCCCCGGCAGAAGTTTCCGGTCAGAATTTTCTCAACACCCGCACCCGCCATACCACCCGCAGAAGCGACATAAATTCCCGCGCCATGACATTCAGCCCCATTGACGAGAGGATGAGATTTTCGCGCACACGGATCTGTAACGGCACTATCCGCAGAGAATTTTTCCACGCCATCAGAATAAATTCAGTATCAAAAACAAATTTTTTCACCGTGGTTTTCAGAAAAATCTCCCTGCCCCGGCGGTTGAAACCTTTCAACCCCGCCTGGGTATCACGCAACTCTGCGGGAAGTCCCAACAGTACCATATTTAAAAGACGCACACTTTTGGAAAGCATCTTCCGCGCCGGAGAGAGCGCACCGTTGTAATCTCTGCCGCGCTTTCCCGTCACCACATCGTTTCCGGCATCGAGCAGCTCAAACGCCTGTGCCACCGGCAGATAACCGAAAGGAAAATCGCCATCGGTATAGACGATATAATCCCCCTCGCAGCGGGATATTAAAAAGCGCAGGGAATAACCTTTGCCCTGATTGACCTCATAGGGAATGAAATGAAAATTTCCGCCGGCGGCATCCCGGATGCAAGCCAGTTTCTCTTCCGGATAGCACTCTGACGGCGCACCGTCATTGGTCGCATAAAAGACCAGTTCACAATCTTTTCCGGCGAAATATGTTTTCAAGCCGGTAATTGCTCCGGCGATATGTTTTTCCCATCCCTCTCCGGGACGGTACAAAGGCAGAACGACATCAAATCTTTTCATCAAATCACTCTACTTTACAGAGATGTATCCATAAGCAGTATAATATATCCCGTAAAACCGGATTATTCAAATGAGTGAATCTCCAAAGTCATGCGAAAAAAAGGCGTACTTTCAACACCGTAAAAGTACGCCGTATAAAAATTTCCGCGTTTCCGGAGGCAGTTTCAACTGCTTTACCGCCTCCGGAAAAATTTTCTGCTTATTCAGCTTCCATCAGCCGTATCTCTTTGATTTCGATCCTGCCCGGGGCGCAATCGATCATATCCAGGCGCAGACGGGTGACGGTACCGGCGTCAAGCCAGTTTTCATATTTGAACTTTTTGCCGTTTATACGCAGAGTGTGCCATTCGCCGTCGACTTTCAAATTCCAATGCCGCCACACGCGGGATTCGGCGAAACCCTGTTTATCGTTGGCATAATAAAATTCGCCCTGATTTTTGGCTTTGAATCCGGTGGCGCGGTAATCGACTTCCAGAGCGTCATACTCTCCGGCGGGAATACGGCTGCCGAGGTTGATCATGCCGCTGTCACGGTCAGTAACATCAAGAATGAGCAGACCGTTTTCCTGTTTCATGGTCATTTTTGCCGGTTTCTGCCAGCCGGCAAATTTATTTGCGGCATTCCAGACAAACGGACGCTGGGTCGGCACGATGCGGATCTCTTTGATTTCGATTCTGCCCGGAGCCTGATTGGTCAGATCCAGCCGGAGCTTGGTTATTCTGCCGCAATCTTTGACTGGTTTGCGGGGAAATCTGCCGCCGTCGATGCGGAGAGTTTTCCACTCACCGGAAACATCCATATTCCAGTGCCGCCACACGCGGGACTCGGCGAAATCGTTGCTGTTTCCGGCGTAGTAGAATTCACCGTGGTTGACTTTGGGCAGACCGGTGGCGCGGTAATCTATTTCCAGTGCGCCGAAATCTTCCGGAGCGATACTGACGCTCAAATTACGCATTCCCGAATCCGGCTTGGTGACATCGAGGATAAGCAGACCGTTTTCCTGCGTCATGGTCATTCCGACCGGACGGTGCCAGCCGGCAAATGCGTTATCCGCATTCCACTTCAATGCCTCCCCTGCTGAAAGCACCATGGCAATACCTGCAGCAGCCATTGTCAGAAATTTTTTCATAACACACCCTTTCTCTTTTTAAGGTTGCATTTTTTATTTCACAGCCTGACGGAATTTTTCCGCCCGGTTGCCGTAGTAGAAAACCTTTGTTTCATACATTTTGACGTCAAAAGCATATTCTTTCACGCCGCGGGCAACAGTTTCACCACTGAAAATATCCACCACGTCGACTGTGCGCGGAAATTTAATGATTTTTCTGCCGCCTTCCACAGCGTGGAGCGTGACGAACGCATCATTGGCAAAAAGAATATCTTCACTGTGGCTGAAAATCCACACTCCGGCATCCGCCGCCAGACTCCGGAGGAAACTCGGGGCAAGTTTCGGCACGCCGCAGAAAACTGATTTGGATTTGCCTTTCTTTGCCACAGCCACACCGGTCCTGCCATCGGGATAAACGGCAAGTTTTCTGCCGGAAAGTGCCTCAAACAACAGCGGCAGAGAGTTTTCATTGCCCATGCCGCGGTAACGCAGATAACGGGTTTCCGGCACTTTTGTTTCGGGGAAACTCACCCGTGCCAGACCGGAACCGGGTTTCACCTGCAGTTTGATGCCGGTGATGCGTTCCATATTGGCAAAGTCGATTCTGTCGTTGCGGAAAACGCCCGGAGCGTACATAAAAAGACAGGTGACGTTGCGGCTCTGGATTTTTTTCAGCGCGGCATCAAATTCCGGCGTGGTGCCGAACTGGTTGAGGAAAATCCACAGCTTGTAGGGACGGTCGGCAACTCTGCCCAGATCTTCAGCGAGCAGATAATCCACCGGCGCACCGATTTTGGCAAGATTTGTCCGCTGATACCCCCAGAGGTCGCCGATAAGCGCGGTATTGGTATGCGGCACGAAGTGCGGTTTCGCCTGATTTTTGTAATCAAACTCCCAGTGCCATGTCAGCAGACGCGTCCGGTATTCAGCCAGATAATCATAAGCTCCGGCACTGTAAACGACCGCGATTTCCGGCTGGGTTTTCACCTTGTCATCGACAATGAACTGCAATGTTTTGCAGAATGTGCGTATATCGCTCTGCACCGCCTCTGAAGCGAACTCTTTGCCGGTGGTGAGCGCGTAAAATTCCGCCATTTCGTTGCGGGAAATCGTCCTGCCCATACTGCGCCGTATCTGCTGTTCGGTAGTCCACGCATCCGGAGTCTGATAGTACGGCTGATATATGCCCTGCAGATAGGTACGCATATCGTCCTCGACTATCGGCATTTTACCTGCGGCACGGATGGAAGCAAACGGTTGACCGCTTTCACCGCAGTCACCGAGGTTGCGGAGCATATAACTCATCGGGCAGAGCAGGAAATCAAGTTCATCCATCTCCAGGACCCGCTTCAAAGCCGAATGACTGCCGCCGACAGCTTTGCCCTGATTGCCTCCGGCGGGAGTATAACCGTAATATGTGCCGATAAGTTTATTCTCTCCGGCGACCTGACGGGCGCGTTTGATGAAAACTTCAAGACATTCGGCAATACTGTCGGAAAAATACCGGGTGTAAAGCAGTGTGCGGCGGTTGGTTTCCGGATCAATAAACAAGCCGAAATCCGTGGCGCGGCGTTCTTCAGAGGTCGGGATTTTTTTCTCCAGTTCCGGAGCGTGTTTTTCCAGATATTCAGCGAATGCTTTCTGTGCCGGTTTGGAGTAGTCTGAAAAACGTGTTTTTTCAAACGGCTCCCAGCGCAGCCACTCATAGGTTGTACCGCCGAGGATGGTGTATCCGGCGATACGGTCACTGTACGGAGCATTCTGCACATGGCGGATGAATGCTTCAATGGCATCAGCGGCATCTTTGCGGTACTGTTCACTGGAAAAGCTGACCTTAGCCTCGTGGTCAAAAATCATACTGCCGTCACTGCGCCGTGCGACCTCGTCAGGATAGAGTTTGCCCCACCAACGCGGAGGTGTTGTCGGCAGATAGATGACCAGACCGGCGTTTTCGTCCAGCGAAAGGATGGTGTTTATCCGGCAATCGACAGTGGAAAAATCATAATCCCCCGGTCCCCGCCACCAGCGGTCATTCTGGTAGATAGCGGCGACAAAACTGCGCAGCTGCACTCCGGCACGGTGATAACCGGCTTCTTCGTAATTCTGCGTACCCTGCGAATGACCGAGAAACGGCAGGCACTGTTTGCCGTTGAGATAAACATTGCCGTTGCGGATGCGCGCCTGATAATCAGGACCTTTTTTACGGACATTTTTGTAGAAAAACTCCTGTTTGACTTCCGGCAGGATGACCTGTGAGGAGTAAAGTTTCAGCACCTTTTTCCCGGAAGGCAGATATTTCGGCATTTCGACCGGTATCTTGAATCTGCCTTCGCCGTCACGGATTTCTCCGGCGCGGAAAACCTTTTTATAGAGCTCCAGACCGCTGGGACTTTCCATTATAAATGTCAGCTTTTGAGCGTCACTGCATTTGACTCCGGAAAATTTCAGATGCCAGAAATATGTTTTGCCCGATTCAGTTTCGGCAGGAAACCCGCTTTTTTCCAGAGCCAGACCGACCGGTTCCAGCGGCTTGAAAGGCAGAACCATGCGCCACGGGATCTCCGGAGGAATCGTCTGCAATACTGCCGGAGTATACACCGCATTTTCCGCCGGATAACTCCAGTCATCTTTGCCGGTCGGAGTCAAAACCGCTTTTTCGTCGGAAACGACTTTGACCACGGAGTTATCTTTGAAAAGCATCTGCAGTTCCCAGTAAACGCCGCCGGGACCGCCGTGATTCCAGTAGATGCCGGAAAGCAAATTTTTGCCGATATTGAATCTTTCCGGTTCGATATCCAGAATATGCGGAGCATACCACGCACCGCTGCCGGAAAGATGTCTGCCGTTGAGTTTGCTGGTGTACGCATCATCCGCGCCGATGTGAAAACGTGCTTTCACCGGCAGTTCCTTGAGTTCAAACTCTCTGCGGAAAGCAAAACGCGCCCCTTTTTTCGGCAGTTTCGTCTCAACATCATCCTGACATTTTATCATGTATCCGGAATAATACGGTCTGCCCAGGTCAAGCACCTGCGGCAGTTTTTTCGCCGGGATCATGCTTTTTACCGGCGGCATCCTGCGGGCGTAGCGGATCGCTTTTGAGTCATCAAGTTCAGGAAGATTCGGCGTGAAGCGGATCTCTTTGATTTCGATTTTTCCCGGATACTGATTGGTCAGATCCAGACGCAGATTCATCACTTTGCCGCAGGAAGTCCACGCTTTGCGGTCATGGTCGGCGAGCGACACGCGCAAAGTTTTCCAGGTGCCGTCGGAAACGAGATTCTGAAATCTCCACACTCCCTTTTCCGAAAAATTCCCGCCGTAACCGGTAAAATAGAGTTCCCCGTTGTTGTTCGCAGGGATACCGGTCATGCGGTAGTCAACTTCCATGGCATCATATTTGTCTGCCGGGATATTGGCGTTGAGGTTGCGGATGGATGAATCCTTGCCGGTAATATCCAGCACCAGCAGACCGTCTTCCCGGGTCATGGTGCAGTTTACCGGATAAGTCCAGCCTTTGAATTTGTTACCGGCATTCCATTTTATCATTCCTGCCGCGTGAAGAGTCACGGCAAGGAATAAAACCGGCAGTAAAAAACCTTTTTTCACTTTCTCAATCTCCACATTTTCAGATACTTGCAAAGCTCATCAGCTTTCTGACCGTAATAAAAAGTTCTGGTTTCGTGCATTTTAGCATCAAAAGAGTAATTTCTCACGCCGCGGGCGACGGTTTCACCGCTGTAAATATCCACCACATCGACCAGACGCGGGAAATGCAGAGTTTTTCTGCCGCCGTCAGTGGCGTGCATGGTGATGAAAGCATCGTTGGCAAAACTTATATCATCGTTTTTGCTGTAGAGCCACACACCGGCATCGGCGGCAAGACCGCGCAGAAACTCGCAGGAAAGTTTCGGCACACCGCAGAAAACCGACTTGGATTTACCGGCTTTGCCGACAGCAATGGCAGTTTTGCCGTCAGGATAAGCGGCAAGTTTTCTGCCTGAAACTGCTTCAAAGAGCAGCGGCAGGATATCGTTGCTGCCCATGCCGCGGAATGTGAGATACTTTGTTTCCGGCACTTTGGTTTCGGGGAAATTCACCCGCGCCAGACCGGAACCGGGTTTCACCTGCAGTTTGATGCCGGTGATGCGTTCCATATTGGCAAAGTCAATTCTGTCGTTGCGGAAAACGCCCGGAGCGTACATAAAAAGACAGGTGACGTTGCGGCTCTGGATTTTTTTCAGCGCGGCATCAAATTCCGGCGTGGTGTCGAACTGGTTGAGGAAAATCCACAGTTTGTAGGGACGGTCGGCGACCCTGCCCAGATCTTCAGCAAGCAGATAATCCACCGGCGCGCCGATCTTGGCAAGTTCGGTACGCTGGAACGCCATCAGGTCTCCGGTGAGCGATTTATTCTGGTGCGGCAGAAATTCCGGTTTGTCTTTGCCGGTGTACTCCCAGTTGTAGACCAGATAATAGTCATTGAATTTTGCAAGATAATCCATGCCGCGGGTGCTGAATACCACGGCGATCTCCGGTTGGGATTTCACATTTTTATCCACGGCAAATTTTGCCGCTTTGCGGAATGTGAGCAGATCCTCTTGCACTTTTTCCGAATTGAGCGCATTCATAGAGACGTTGAATTCCATCATCTGGTTGCGCGAGAGAGTGCGTCCAAGACTGCGCCGGATTATCTGGGTGGTCAGCCACGAAGTCGGCGTCTGGAAATAGGGCTGCGGAATGCCCATGAGATGCGTCCGCAAGTCATCTTCCACCACCGGCATTTTACCGGCGGCACGCATGGCGGCAAACGGCATACCGTCCTCGGCGCAATCGCCCATGTTGCGGGCATCGTAAGCTGTCGGACAGAGGAAAAAGTCCACCTCTTTCATATCCATGATGCGTTTTATCTCTCCGTGACTGCCGTTGAGCAGATTACCCATATTGCCGGCGGTGACGAGATAGCCGTAGTAAATACCGATGAGTTTATCCTCACCGACAAGTTTGCGGGCATTGACGACGAGATTTTCGATGCTTTCGGCGATCATTTCGCTTTTGAAGCGGGTGTAGAGCAGACTTTTGCGGTTTTTCACCGGGTCGACGAAATATCCGAATCCGGGCGTTCTGCGCTCGGTGACTGACGGAATTTCCGGAGAGAGTTCCGGAGCGTGTTTCTGCATATATCCGGCAAACGCTTTCTGTGCCGGTTTGGAGTAATCGGCAAGCCGTTCGTAGTCAAAAACATCCCACCAGATCCATTCGGCAGTGACGCCTTCACAGATGACATAACCGGCAATGCGGTCACTGTACGGAGCATTTTGGATATGTTTCAACAGTTCGGTCATCGCCCGGAGGGCATCTGCACGGTATTTTTTGCTGGCGAAACTGACTTTGGCAAGATGGTCCATCATTTTTGTACCGTCATTGAGCATTGCCAGCTCATCGGGATAGAGTTTGCCCCACCATGCCGGAGGAGTGGTGTAAAAGTAGAGGATGATCCCGACATTTTCATCCACCGTCAGTGCGCCGTTGATGCGGGCGTCGATTTTGGAGAAATCATACTGATTTTCGCCTGTCCACCAGCTGTTGGTGATAGTCCGGGCGTGGATGCCGCGCAATTCCACTCCGGAACGGTAATAGCCGTGTTCGCGGTCATCATCGACCACTCCGCCGTGACCGAGTATCGGCATGACCCGTTTGCCGTTGATATAGACTTCACCGTCTTTGACGCGGGCTTTGAGGTCGGCACCTTTTTGGCGGGTGTTTTTATAGAAAAACTCTTTTTTCAAATCGGGAATGATGATTTGTGATGAGGAGAGCGTCAGGCGCATTTTACCTGAAGGCAGATACGCCGGCATTTTCACCGGCACGCGCCACACACCGTCTTTGTAAATATCGCTGACTTTGAAATCCGCCGCGCCGAGCCGGAGTCCGGTGGGGCTTTCAATCCGCATGGAAACCTTTTTGTCCGGTTCAGCTTTGATATTGGCGATTTCCAGAGTCCAGAGGTACTCTCTGCCGGATTCGACATTCTCCGGAAATTCACTCTTTGTAACTTTTATATCATCAGGCAGCAACTGTTTGTAGGGCAGAGAGTGAATAGCTCCCCACGCGCCGAAAGGCGGCATATTCTGCAATACCGCCGGAGACCAGACGGCATTTTCCGCCGGATAAGTCCAATCATTTTTGCCGGTAACAGTCATCATCACGCTGGCATCAGAACAGACCCGTTTCACACTTTTATCCGGCATGAGCAGCTGCAGATCCCAGTAGACTCCGCCGGGGCCGCCCATATTCCAGTAGACACCGGCGAGCAGATTTTTGCCGATGTTGAAGCGTGACGGGTCAAGCTCGACCACATCCGGCTCATACCATGAACCGGCACCGGCAAGATGTCTGCCATTCAATCTGGCGGTATAGGCATCGTCGGCACCGATGTGGATGCGGGCTTTCACCGGCAGTTCCTTGAGTTCAAACTCCTGACGGAAACCGAAACGCATTCCTTTCGGCGGAAATTTCCAGTAAATATCATCTTTGGATTTCAGCATGAATCCGGCATAATACGGTCTGTCGAGATCCATTCTTTTGATATCGTGCGGTTTCAGCTCACTTTTCACATCCGGAAATCTGCGGGCGCGGCGCACATCAGTCGAATCCGCAAGAGCCGGCAGCACCGGCGTGACCCTGATTTCGCGGATTTCGATTTTGCCGGGGGATTGATTTACCAGATCCAGACGCAGATTCTGAATGATACGGCTCTGCAGCCACGCGGATTTCATGCGTTCCGGCACAGTCACCCGCAAAGTATGCCATTTGCCGTCATTTTTCAAATTCTGAAAACGCAGGACTTTTTTCTCGGAAAAATCCTCCCCGTCGGGAATAAAGTATAATTCCCCGTGATTTATATCCGGAATTCCGGTCATGCGGTAGTCGATCTCAAAAGCATCATATTTGTCAGCCGGGATGCGGGCGGTCAGATTGCGTATTGATGAGTCCCATCCGGTGATATCCAGCACCAGCAGACCGTCTTCCCGGGTCATGGTGCAATTTGCCGGATGACTCCAGCCTTTGAATTTGTTACCGGCATTCCATTTGATCACTTCTGCGCCGGAAACAACGACCGCGCCCAGCAGTGCTATAAAACACAATAATTTTTTCATTTTATTATCCCCGTGCCGTCTTTAATAGACACTGCCGCGATTCATACCGCGATCAAAATATTCTTTGAAGCGTCTTGCCATCATGCCGTCATAAGTGGCATCATTGTCTGCGCCGCGCAAAAAGTAGTAATCACTGCCGTCCAGACTGACGACTTTATCATTTTTCACGCCGCCGTTGACCATCAAAGCATTGGCGACACCGTTATGTCTTTCATAAGGAACGGCGAAACTTCCGCCGCCGCTGCCTTCGTACAGACATACACTGTTATCACCGAAAGAGTTAGGAGTGCTGTGAGCTGTCCAGCTGTCCATGGCGATAATCCCGCGGGTGACATCTTTTTTCTTGCTGGTATCATTGACAAACACCGTTTTGGTTTTACGGAAAAGCGGCATGGCTGATTCTGCAATCGTGCCGGATTTGTACGAGAGGGCATAAGACAATCTGTCGTAGGCGACATCCAGATTCAAACCTTTTTCTCTTTCAGTGAGAGCAGTCGGGCAGAAAAATACTTTGGGAGCGTAATCCGCATGGGCGTATTTTCCGCCGGATTGTTCATCGGTCGGATTTGAGCAATACTCCTGAAAACTTTTACCCCCGGCATACACTGCGATACGGGAATAAGCCGTAAGTGCCGGTTTGCAGCCGATAGTTCCGGCATTGTGATAAAACCAGCCGTCGAAATCATTGCCGTACATCTGAATAGCCTGACCGGTCTGTTTCAGATTTGAGGTACAGCTGCTCTGGTGCGCCCGCGCCCGCGCCTGCTGCAGTGCCGGCAGCAGCATCGCCGCCAGAATCGCGATGATGGCAATGACAACGAGCAACTCTATAAGGGTGAAGCAGCTCTGCTTCACCCGCCGGACGGCGGGTGAACTCTTACGAAATCCGACTGTACTGTGCGTAATCATCTCTGTGACTTCCTTTCTAATACGTTAATGTTCTATCCCCTGACAAAAGAAATATCAACCTTTTATTTCCTGCAAACGGTGTTTCACCGCATCCAGTTTACGGATACCGTTGTTGTGCCAATCCGGTTTCAGCCGCGGGAAACTGCAGCTGCCTTCGCGGCGCAGCGGCACGGTGATAATGGTCGGAAAAAGGTGATTATCAGGTTTCACTTCCAGCTGCAAGTAAACCATGGCATCGGAGACATCCTCCGGAACCGTGATTTCAGACTCTATGGCAACTTTGCAGTAATTGCGGTTGCCGATGTAGAAACTGCCGTTGCTGCACTGATAATTTTCCGGCAGGATCCAGCGGAACTGCACCACTGTTGAGTGCGCCAGACAGTCGGTGATGCTGACTTTGATACGGCACGGTTCACCCGGAGTGAAGTAGGGTTTGTCCGGATATTCAACGCCGATCTCACCGAAAATGTGGTTGAAACGCAGTTCATAGGAAGAACGGTTCCAGAGCGATTCCGCGTATGTGACAGATTTGAAATCCGCTTCCGCTTTCTGTGATTCCGGGTCGTAACAGGCGGCGATATTACGCAGTTTGATGACTCTTTCTGTAAGCTCGGTGATGGTTTTCGGCAGCGGCACCGGCAGTGAGAAGCGGTTGAGGCTTATCATAACGATTTCATCGCCGATAGGGTCTTTCCAGATAGCCGGAATGGCATTCGCACCAAGAACGATACCGAGCAGTGCGCCGACCGTCGCGGCAGTGCAGTCGGTATCATCACCACAGTTGGTGGCAAGACAGACCGATTTGCCGAAATCTCCCTCACCGTAGAGCAGACCGATGACGACAAACGCCACGTTGCCCGGAGCCTGGAACCAACCAATATCTTTATTGAGTTCGACGACCTCATCACGGACACTCTGCCAGGATTTCCCGGCATCGTAGCCGTCAATGACCAGTTTGATGCTTTCATAGAGACGGCAGTCGGCAGGAATTTTGCTGAAACCGATTTCCAGGAGTTCGCGCACGTCGGAAACGCAGAATGCCGCTGCTTCCATAGCCGCAATGAACATTTCCGCATAAATACCGTCGGTGATGTGGTCGCAGCTTGAATCCATCCACGCATAGCGGATAGCTTCATCCGGTCTGCCCGCAGCAAGGCACGCCCAGATCTCCGCCCGTATCCACGCGCCGTTGCTCCGGTTCAATCCGTCGGTGTTGCAGGAGCCGGAAAGCGGCGGGAAAAATCCGGTCAGACAGTTGTAGCGGCACATGGAGTATTCGCCCCACGGTCCGATGATGCTGTTGAGCCACATTTCGCCGAAGTGACGGGAAGTGATGTTTTCATACCCGTAATATTCGACCATGGTCAGCCACGCCAGCTGCAAGTCAAGGTCATCGTTGGGCAGCGGATTGCCGCCGGGGTCTTTGGAATACCAGGTCAGATTATTGATTTCGGTCTTGCCCTCAAAAGGTCCGCCGAGTGTGCCGCCGATATTTTTACCGAGCCAGCAGCCCATGATTTTGTCCCGCATCACATCTGCTGACGGAAGTTGATAATTTTTGCTGTTCATAGTTTTTCCAAGCCTTTCTCTGTTTTTTACGGCGTTTTCCCAGCCGTTTGTGTTATAGACTGTGCCTCGTCTATATTATACAGCATATTTTTCAAAAAAAATTGTATTTCCCGAAAAACGCTTTGTAAAAATCTTACATTTTTTTATTTTTTAATTACAAAAACTTGCAAAAGATTTTTTTGGAGCTATAGTTATTTTGCGGGAAAACAAGGAGTTTTTACTATGAATGTGTTTGATCTTCGCTCACGATGTCTGTCGCATTGGCCGCTTGCGGTATACAAGCATCTGCCCTATCTGACGACCGAGCCGAATCACACCCACGACTGCTATGAAATAATGATCGCGCTGAAAGACGGCGGCATCTGCACCGTGGGGGAAAACAACTACGCCATCCGTGCCGGAGAAATTTTTCTGTGCAGTCCGCAGAACCGCCACGCTTATACCATCCCGGCGGAAAACATGTACTACAATCTGATGTTTTCTGAAGAAATTTTCAGCGACGCGGCAAAAAAACTTCTGCTGTCGATTCAGGACGGGGCGTATCAGCTCTTTAACAGCGAAAATGAAATGGAGCAGTTCGTTACCTTGCTGACCACTCTGGAGCAGGAACTTATTGAACAGCGGCTCGGATTTGAATGCAAAACCGGCGCACTGATGGAGTTTCTGCTCACCAGCATCTACAGAAAATCCAACGAACTGCCCAATTTTGCCGGATTCAGCTCCAACGGCGAAGTGGAAAAACTCATCACTTACATTCAAAATAATTACAACGAAAAAATCACTCTTGCCATTCTGGGAAAAATCATCCGCCGCAATCCCACCTATGTCGGACAGCTTTTCCGCAGGGTCGCCGGGTGTCCGTTTTCACGTTTTCTGCTCCGCTTCAGAGTCCGTAAAGCGCAGGAACTGTTGAAAAACTCCTCGTTCTCGCTGACTGAAATAGCTTACCAGACCGGATTTTTTGATTCCGCCCATTTTGCCAAATCTTTCGCCTCTATCGTGGGACTCTCTCCGCTTGCCTACCGCAAAAACACCGGCGGCACGGAAAGTGACACTGCCGGTGACGGCACTTGATTCACCGGCGGGCGGATTTCGCCACGCTCCCGGCCAGTGCCCAGAGGGCGATAACGTTGGGCAGCACCATCAGCTGATTGAACATATCCTGCAATGCCCATACCAGATCACTTTTGACGACAGTGCCGGTAAAAATAAATACCACTGCCAGCACAGCATAAACAATGACTGCTTTGCGCCCGAAAAGGTAATACACATTTATTTTGCCGAAGTAATTCCAGCTCAAAATCGTGGAAAACGCAAAAAACAGCAGGCACACCGCCACAAACACGTTGCCGCACACCGTGTTGCTTACCGATGCCACAGCATACTGTACCAGATTGGTTTGAGTCAGACCGGCGGAGGCAATCATTTGCTGATAAGTTTCTCCGGTCGCCCCGGCAAGCGGTCCGGAAACATAAACTGTGGAAATCACTATCAACGCCGTCATCGTCAGCACCACAGCCGTGTCAATAAACACTCCTATCATCGCCACTGTGCCCTGAATATGCGGCGAAGCGACCTCTGCCGCCGCGTGAGCGTGCGGAGTCGAACCCATACCCGCTTCATTGGAAAAAAGCCCCCGTTTGACGCCCTGACTGATCGCAGTTTTCAGAGCATAACCGATGCCACCGCCGATAAGAGCTTCGGGCATGAAAGCATATTTGAATATGCACATGAATGTTTCCGGAATCTGTTTCCAGCGCAGAATCAGCACAATTATGCCGCCGGCGATATAAAGCAGTGCCATCACCGGTACAAGTTTTTCCGACACTTTCGCCAGACGGGAAACTCCGCCGACAAAAACCGCTCCGGCAAGCAGGGCGATTATCACCCCGACCACCCGGGAGGGCAGACCGAAAGCGTTGTGACAGGTTTCACCGATGGAGTTCGCCTGAACCATCGCACCCATGAATCCCAGCGACACCATTGTCGCCACGGAAAAAAATATTGCCAGAAATGTGCCGAATCCATTGGGGAACGCCCGTTTGATATAGTATACCGGTCCGCCGTGTATGACTCCGGCATCATCTTTTATGCGCGTTTCCTGCGCGAGCACCGCTTCAGAATATACCGTTGCCATGCCGAAAAACGCAATTATCCACATCCAGAATATCGCTCCGGGTCCGCCGGTCAAAATCGCGCCTGACGCTCCGACGATATTTCCCGTACCCACTTGAGCCGCCACCGCTGTCGCCAACGCCTGAAACGGACTCAACTGCCTGCCGTCACTGCCGGATCTCACCCGTCCGGCAAACGCGTTGCGCCACCCTTCGGCAAAACAGCGCACCTGTACAAAGCGGGTGCGGAAGGAAAAATATATCCCGGTACCTGCCAGCAGAAATATCAACACATAATCCGACAGATAATTATTTATATTTGACACCCAGGTCAGCAACTCTTCCACACCAATATTCCCCGTTGTAAATTCCAAGACATTTTCATAATGTATCATTTGCAGAAACAATTTGCAAATACTGCCGCTTTATTTTCAGCATGATACATCACGGCAGCTGATATATTTTGGCATCACACGCCGGAAAGTCATCCTTTATTACTCCCGTCGCACAGCGCAAATGCAACTTTTGAGCAACGTATGCGGTATTCACCACCCCGACATAATGCCGTCCCCGGTATTTCCACGCCCGGACAACGAATCCCCCCCCGCCGGAAAGGATAAAATCATCCAACTTTTCACCGTCGGCATAGGTTTGATACCATGAAGAAATTTCAGCATTTATTCCGGAAATCAGCGACCACATCCGGCTCATTTCCAGCGGCACACCGCTGTGTCCCAGATGAAACACCACCCCCGCCATATCATTGAATACGGCACAGTAGACACCTGCTCGCAACTCTTCCGCACAGCGCACATACGGAGTCGGGATGGATGCTCCCAGCCAGAAAAGTGCCGGTTTGTTTCCGGCAAGCTGACGCAGGCGTTTCATATCTGAATCCAGATTGGCAAGCTGATTATCGGCATAAGATGAACTCCAGAATGCCCCTTCCAGCACATCGCAACACCCGGCATAGTCGGCAATTCGGTTGTTGCGGTCAGAGTGGATGGTAAAAATACGTTCCGGAAATTTCTGTTTCAGCAAACGGTATTTTTCCCGGAAAAACGGTACTGAATCATGCCGGACAAGTTTTTCCCCGTCAGCAATGTAAATATCCAGATGAGCCTCATAACAGAGCCGGTGGAGCTGATCTGCCGGAGCATCTGCCACCGCTTTTTCCGCCGTTTCGCGCCAGTTATCATGCATGATGAAACCGACCGACGGCTTGCGTATAAGTCTGACATACGGCAGACGGCGCAATACCGCACCGTGTTTCACACGACCGTAATTTGCGGTATCCAGAGAGAATGCTTCACTGTGCTGCAATCCCGGCACGACCGTATTGCTGCCGCCGATAAGAAATACCGGTCTGTTTCCGGCGCGGAAACGGTTTTTATCCACCTTTATTCCGCCGGGAGGCAGCGGCGGAGCTGCCAATCCGCGTTCTTTGACAATGAGCAGACGTCCGGCAAAAGTGCCATCGGCACGGGAACGCGCCTCGACGGTCACTCTGCCGGGAGCAATGCCACGCAGGTCAAGAGTTCCGGCAAGAGGCACATCACGGGAAATTTTTACCGTTTTTTTGCCGCGCATTATCCGCAAATCCACCGGCCGCGGCAAATCACAGCGGTATTTTACGCTCTGCAATTTTTCCGGAATGACATAAAAGTCGCTCAATTCAAAAGACCCCTGCTGCCTGTACAGCGCGGTAACGTGCTGACGGAAAAGCGTTTTGCCGCCAGCTTCCCAGCGGAACTCGATGGGAACGGCACTTTTTTTCGGATTGATTTCCGGATTTTGCAGCTGGATTTCCAGAGTTTTCCCCGGAGCATAATGTTTTTTCCCGCAAATCACAGCCGCAAATCTGCCGCGTGACGGGAAATTTTCCGGAACAGCGATTTCAGCTTTCAGAATATTGTCTGCCATCTGCCATTTTTTCATCCGGATACCGGGAGTGGCAGAAAAATGTATCCTGCCGAATTCCGCCGGGTCGTGAAATGAGCCTGCTCCGCTCCATGACGCAGAAACTCTTTTGCCGTTTTCATAATATGATGCGGCAAAATTCGCCCGCAGAACGCTTTTTTCCTGCGGTACCGGCATATTCACCGCCGCCAGCGGAATAATGAACCGGGCACTCCAGAAATCTTTTCCCCGCGTCACCTGATATGTCACCTGACACGGCGGCTCCCATGAATTGTCCCGGTCTCTGGCGGAATAATGTCTGTTTTCCGGATTGAGCGCAAAATGATAATAATTTTTTGACGTCTCCGGTTTCAGAAACACCTCTGCAGTTTCCCCGCGGAACATCGTTTCGTCATCATTTTTCTCTCCGGCGATATTGATTTGCCACCCCGGAGCGCGCCGGGAAATTATTTCTATATGCAAATTGTTTTCTTTCAACGCGATTTTGACTTCCAGCGGCACGCCCCCGGGGATGTTCCCCTGAACAGAAACAAACGCTTCACTGCTCACACTGCCGCCGGCGGGGTCGATATAAAGTTCGCTTCCGGCAAGCACAAAAATCCAGAATAAAACAAATAATAAAAAACAGCGCACGATTTCCTCCATTGCCAAAAGTACATTGCGATGCGATAAAATACAACATTTTCCGGCAGATTTCAAGAGACAATCCTGTTGTATTTTTCAACAAACAAAACTATATTAAGAAAACAACAGAAATCCAAAACATTTGCGAAGGTCTTTTTTATGAAATACGGTATCGTCGGCTGCGGTGTCATTTCCAGAACTCACGCGGCGGGAATCCAACAGATACCCGGAGTGGAACTGGCTGTCTGCTGTGACCTTATTCCGGAAAGAATGCAAAATCTGGCGCAGGAATACAACATCCCGGCAATGACTGCCGATTACCGCGAAATCCTTGCCGACCCGGAAATTTCCGCATTGAGCATCTGTACCGACCACGCAAGTCACGCCGGCATCGTCTGCGATGCGCTCAACGCCGGTAAGCACGTCATCTGCGAAAAAGTCCCCGGCAGAACTCCGGAAGACCTGCAGAAAATGGTCGCCGCCGCCAAAGCCCATCCCGAACTGGTCGCCGCCGGAATTTTCCAGCACCGTTTCGCCCCCGGCAATATCGCGCTGCGGGAACTTATCCGGCAGGGAAAATTCGGCAAACTTCTGACGGTAAACCTGAATTTCTGCTGTTTGCGTACCAATGAATATTATCAGCGCGACTCCTGGCGCGGCACCTTTGCCGGTGAAGGCGGCGGGGTGCTTATCAATCAGGCGATACATTTTCTCGACCAGTTGCGCTTCTTTTTCGGCGAAGTGAGATCCGTTGCCGCCAAAACCGCCAATCTGACCCATCAGGGAGTTATTGAGACCGAAGACACCGCGGCATTCACCGCTGAATTTGCCGACGGTCTTTTTGTCACCGCCAATGCCACAAATTCAGCTTCCGCCAAGTGGCGCAGCGCATTGACGATATGCGCCTCGGAAATGCAGTTGGAATTCATAAACGAAAAACTCCATCATATCGAGGGCAGTGACCCGGAAAAAGTTGCTGAAGTCCGGGCGTATCTGGATTCCGTTGCTGCCGGCACTGCCGATGTCGTGGGCAAAGCCTATTACGGCAGCGGTCACACCGCCCAGCTGGCTGATTTCATCGCCGCGATCACAGAAAAACGCGCTCCCGGAGTCACCCTTGCCGAAGCCGCGAATTCCGCCGCACTCGTCCATGCGGTTTATGCCGCAAGTGCCGCAAACTCATGGCAGAGTGTTGCCGATTACCGGTAAGGCGGAACCGGTTTCGCAACTCCTCAAAAATTAAAAAAAAAACAAACACCCCGGATCAATTTTCCATGATCGCGGGGCATATTTTTTTGCAGCACGTTTATTTTTCAGACGTTTTCTTTGGCAAGGTCACCGGCTTCGTTCACCGCATCAATAATGTGCTGATTCAACTCAAATTCCACACATTCAGCGGAAACCCGTATCGCATTGCGGACCGCCACAGGATTGGAACCGCCGTGACCGATGATACAGATGCCGTTGATTCCCAGCAGCGGAGCTCCGCCGATAACATCGGATGAGCCGTAGGATTTAAGCTCGGTAAAAGCGTTTTTTGCCAGCAAAGCTCCGGCGACGCGGGCGGCACTTTTACCGAGGACCTGTTTCAGCCAGTAGCCGGTGGTCCGCGCCAGACCTTCAGCGCACTTGAGCATCACGTTTCCGGAAAAACCGTCGCTGACGATAACATCGGCAACACCTTCAAATGCGGTATTGGCTTCCACATTGCCGATAAAATTTATAGGAAGTTTTTCCAAACGTTTGAAAGTTTCTTTGGTCAATTCGCAACCTTTGATATCTTCGCCGCCCACGCTCAACAATCCGACTTTCGGACGTTCTTTGTGGTAAAGATAACGGGCGTAGACCTCACCCATCAGCGCAAACTGCACCATATTATGCACCCGGCAGTCGGTATTCGCACCGGCATCCATCAGCAGAAATCTGCTGTCGCGCGCCGGCATACTCGCACCGAGAGCCGGACGGTCTATCCCCGGAAGAGTCCGCACCAGCACTTTGGTCGCGGCGACCGTCGCTCCGGTGTGACCGGGGGTCGCCATAGCGTCTATTTCTTTGGCTTTGAGCATCCGCGCCAGCGTGGTTATTGAGGAATCACGTTTGCTGCGCAGAGACACAGCAGAAGATTCGGACATTTCGCAGACACTCGGCGCATGAACGAGTTCCAGATGCGGATGTCCGGCGATACCGTATTTTTCCAGATAAAATTCGACCCGGTCGCGATGCCCCACAAGAACAATGTCTATCGAGGGGAAATCGACCAATGCCTGTGCTACGCCTTCAACGACAACACCGGGGGCGAAATCGCCACCCATAGCATCTACGCCGATTCTCATAATTCGCTTCCGGGTTTTCACTTTCCCACGCGGGGGAACAGCGAGGCTTATGCCTCTACCGTGATGACCTGTTTGCCGTCATACTGTCCGCAGGCGGAACAGACACGATGCGGCATCACCGGTGCGCCACAGCTGACGCAGTAGGTGGCGGCGACGCCTTCATAACGGTTGGCGGCCTTGCGCTGACGACGCTGCATACGGGAGGTTTTTCTTTTCGGAACGGCCATTTTTCAATACTCCTATGTTAAATTCAGACTGTTGCTCCAAAATCCGCAATGACACACACTCTGCGGGCGTATAATCATTTTTCAATTCGTATAATATAACTCCGTTTATCTTTTTTGCAAGTATCGTTGCGGATTTTTTCTTTCCGCAGCGTTAAAATATTTGATTTTTTTGCTTTCAACGGCTACATTATGTGCTTTCATACCGGAAAAATCTGAATTGAATTGTTTGCATTTAGTTATGATAAAGGGAAAAACTCTGAAATCCGCTTTCACCGCTTCACTGCCGGTGCTTATGGGCTATGTGGCAATGGGCATGGCGGCGGGAATACTTCTGGCGGGGAAAATCGAACGTCCCGACACTCCTTTCTGGGCATTTCTGACCAGTGCCACCACTATATCCGGAGCCTTGCAGTTTGCCATCGTCGACTGGATAAGCAACCGCACACCGCTCCTGGATGTGGCACTGCTGACCTTTTTTCTCAATGTCCGTTACGCGATGTACGGATTATCGCTTCTGGAGCGTTTCCGCGGCATCGGCAAACTGAAAAAATCCTATCTGATATGGTCGCTGACCGACGAAACCTACGCTCTTGAGGTCGAGTGCAAAGTTCCTCCCGGCGGCGATCCGGTGAACTACTGTCTTGCAGTGGCGGCATTTGACCATATGTACTGGGTCGCGGGGGTGACACTGGGAGCTTTGACCGGAAGGCTGCTGCCGTTTTCCAATAAAGGCATTGATTTTGCGATGACGGCACTTTTTCTGGTGGTGCTGACCGACCAGTGCCGCGACCGGCGCAACCGGATACCGGCGGCGACAGGGGTGGCGGCGGCGATCACCGGCAGAGTATTTTTCAGCGTGGAAAATATGCTGATACCGGCAATGATATTTATGAGTGCGGCATTCATACTGCTGCGTAAAAAACTTGACAGGGCAATGCAATGAACAGCGAAACCGTTTACATCATCATAATGGCGGCGGTCACATTCGCCGTCACCGTGGCATTGCGGGCATTGCCGTTTGTGCTTTTCGGTTCCGGCAGAAAATGCCCTGCGGTCATCACCTACATCGGCAAAGTCCTCTCTCCGGCGGCGATAGCGATGCTGGTGATATATTGTTACTGCTCAACTTACCGCGGCAGAGATTTTTTCTCTTCCGGAGGAGGCATTCCGGAAGCCGCCGCCTCGCTGGTGACAGTGGCACTGCAGTTGTGGAAACGCAATCCGCTGTTATCCATCCTCTGCGGCACGGCGGTATACATGGTACTGGTGCAGAAGTTTTTTTGAAGCAGCCGGGCAAAAAACTTGATTTTCCCTGCGATATGCTGTACATTAAATAAGTTGTACAGATGATTACCGCCAAGAGGTGCAGATGAAAAAAAACATTCCCGGAATAGTTCCGGCGGCAACAGCAGTGCTTTTTATTCTGGTTTACGGAGTTTCCCTGCCGAACCGTCCGCTGACTGCACCGGCGGAATATGATTTTGCCGCTTTTCTGATGCAGTTTTTTCCGGAAATATCCGGCCGTGTGATGCCCAAACTCCCCGCACTGGCGGCAACCGGTGTCTGCGCGGCACTCATCTGGCTGACAGCGTGGCAGCTGCGTCTGTTTCACACCTGGATGCCGGTGGTGATATATCTGCTCATCCCGGCGGTCTGGTACTACGGTACGGCGGCATCGGCGGTACAGTTGTGCGCCATGTCTGTAACATGGGCGGCGGCAATGCTTTTCTTTGCCCGCAAAACTTCTCTTGCGGTATGGAAAGGTGCGTTGTGCCTGCTGGCGGTGATTCCGGCACTGATGGCGGCGGTACTGCTGAAATACCATCTTTTCTCCACCGCCGGGGCGGTGATGTCGCTGATGCCGATTCTGTCACTGTGCGCCGGAGCATATCTGGAAAGAGCCGATGACCGGGGCAAAGGAGCAAAATATTTCGACCGTTTCATCCGGCTGCTGGTGCTGATTTCTCTTGCCGGTCTGACGCTGCTGGTAGTGCCGGGGATATTCCGTTATTTCAAATGGCATTATCCGGAACAGCTGGTGTTTTTCGCCCCCGGAGCATCGGTAATGCGTCCGGCACTGGTATGTATCGTCCCGCTTCTCTGGTATTTCATGGCGAAAAGAGAAAGCAGAATACGCGGAAAGATGCTCTATTGTGCCGCCGGGATAGGTTTTGTGCTTTTTGCCCTGCCGCCGGTAATTCCGTGGCAGAAGTTTCTGCACAACATTCCGGAGCAGGCATTCACCACCCTTGCCCCGGAACTGAAACGCGGTGCTCCCGGATACTTCGCCGACAGTGATTCCGCCGGGATAGTTGCGTATGAATTGCGCGTTCCGGTAATGCGTTTCGGCAGAAATGACGGCGAAATGCGTCCGCTGGAGTTGCGCCGCAATCTGGAAAAAGCTCTGACATCCGGAGATGCCGTTGTGGTACTGTCAGACCGGGAATTTGATTCATATCTGCCGCCCGAAGAGCGCGGCATCGTTTATACATCCGGCACCGAACGCCGTATAATACGTTACTTCGGAGGGAAAAAATGAAGTATTTCGGTTGGATCTTTCTCTTTTTCATCGTGGTTTACATCATGCCGCTGGGCAGCCGTCCGATGCTGAATCCTTATGAGTTCCGCAACGCGGAAACCGCCCGGGAGATGGTCGTTTCCGGCGGCATGACCGTTCCGGCGCGCAGTGATTTGAGCTGTGCCGAAAAACTCCCGTTACAGCGGTGGCTGACCGTGGCAAGTTTCCGGCTTTTCGGTGAAAACAGCTTTGCCAACCGCTTTCCGTCAGCACTTGCCGCCGGATTGACGGCACTGTTGACTGCTCTGCTTATCCAGCAGGCGTTGCGGAATGAAAAACTTGCGGCATTGACTGCAATGGTCTATATGTCATGTTCGCTTGTTTTCCTTGCCGGAACGACCTCCGGCGGCATAAGTACATTCAATATGTTTGTCACCGGCACCCAGGGACTGCTCTTTCTGGCGGCGCAGGAAAATAAATTCAACCGCCGCAAAGTGCTGCTGCTGGTGCTGGCGGGCATTTTTGCCGGCGGCGGATTTCTGACCGGCGGATTTGCCGCATTGCTGCTTCCGGCACTTTCGCTTGCGGCATATTTGCTTTTCAGCCGTAAGTGGAAAGAATTTCTTATAATGCCGCTGCCGGTGGTGATTTTTGCGGCGTTGACCGTACTGCCCTGGGGAATGGCGGTCGAAAGTGTCGATGCCGGATTTTGGCATTGCATCGTGAACAACGACCGGTTTTCCGGGATTTTTGCCGGTGGCGGTGTGCCGTGGTGGATCGCTCCGGTGTTGATCGCCTGCGGATTGTTTCCGGCGGCACTTTTCATCCCGGCGGCACTTTTCCCCGGCAGGGAAGCGTGGAAAAACATTCTGAAAACCGACGTCTGCCGTTTCAGTATATGTGCATTTGTCATTCCCCTGCTCTATGTGTGCATCATGGGTAAACACCCGGCATGGATAATTGTCTGTTTCCCGCCTGCGGCAGTGATTATCTCCGCCGGATTGCAGGCTTACTTCAACACCGGCGGTCATCACCGGGCATACAATTGGGTGATGAGCGTATGGGGAGTAGTGACATTGCTGACCGGAATCGCGGCATTGGTTTTCCGGGAAACAGCTCCGTGTTTGAAATGTGTACTGGGCAAGTTTCCGGAAACGATACTGCTCACCGGCGGATTTGCGGCGTTTTTCTGCGGAGCATTGATGCTTTACAGTCTGCTCGGGAATTGGCGCATAAGGATGTATCTTTTCTTTTTCGGTCTGGCACTTCTGCCGCTGGGAGTATCTTGGTGCATACCGGCGGTGCCGCCGCTGATGCCGGAAAAATTCATTGAAAAATTTGCTTCTGACAACGCCGTCATTCCGGCGCAGACCATCGTGGTTTCAGATGCGGCTCTGCGCGACGCGGCGGCATGGACGTTGAAAAATTCCACGGTCGCTGAAGCGGAAAACGCCGCAGATTTGATAAACGACCCGCAGCGGACCAAAGCGGTTCTCTGCATCGTTTCCCCCCAAACAGCCAAACTGCTGCCCCGGGAAGGATTTACTCATGGAGCAGCAGTCACCTGCCATGACAACAGCGGAGTCGAATGCCGTTTGTATCCGGTGAAAAAACCATGATGTACGAATTTCTTCTGGCGCGCCGTTATCTCAAACCGCGGCGCAACGCCGTTTCACTTATCACGCTGACCAGCATACTCGGAGTCACACTGGGTGTGGCGGTACTTATCATCGTGATGGCAGTGATGACCGGCTTTACTTCGGAACTGAAAAGCAAACTCATTGAAACGCAGGCACATTTTCAGGTACGCAAGCCGTATTCTGCGATGAATCAGCGCGAGGCGTCACAGGTTGTCGCCCAGATAAAAAGCTGCGGCGCGCAGGCGGCACCGGTCATTCAGGGGCCGGTGCTTGTGCAGTACGGAGCGCGCAAAAACCGTCTGGACACCCAGGTGATGATATTTGCCGCCCCGGCGGAAGAACTGCAGAACAAACTCAACTTGAGTTCACATCTGCTGCGCGGTACATTCAAACTCGGCAGTGAGTGGGGCAGTAAAAATCATTACGCCATAATCAGCAGTGACATGGCAATGCGCTGGCAGCTGGATGTCGGTGACAAATTCATCGTCCACTCCTCCCGGCATTTGACCAATCTGGTGAAATTCAATGCCTCCGGCGGCGTGGAACTCAATAAAGAAAGTTCCGCTTATCTGCCTATGGAGTACACGGTTTCGGGCATATACTCCATGGGAAAGTCTGATTTTGACCAGGTGGTGTTTTTTGCCGACCCGGATGATGCGGCAGATATATTTGACCTGCCGTGGGGGGCGGCGACCGGAATTTTCGGCTGGGGCGAAGATGCTTTCAACCAATCCGGACTGCTGCGGAAATTGAGCGGAAAACTGCCGGGATTTGCCGTTGTCGGCTGGGAGGAAGCGAACCGGAATTTTCTGGAAGTGCTGGCGGTGGAAAAGACCATGATGTTCTTTCTGCTGATATTCATCGTGCTGGTGGCGGCATTCAGCATCACCAATACGCTGATAACGTCTATCTATCAGAAAACCCGGGAAATCGGCTTGCTGAAAGCTCTGGGGTGTACCGACGGAGCGGTAATGCGGATATTTGTATTTCAGGGAGTTCTGGTCGGAGTCATCGGCAGTCTTGCCGGAACAGTTGCCGGCTGCCTTATAGTATATTTCCGGCAGAATATCATAAACCTTGCCTCCAAACTCACCGGTCAGGACCTTTTCCCGAAACGGTTTTACTTTTTTGATTCACTCCCGGCGGAAATCGTCCCGCAGGATGTGGCATTTATCGTAATAAGCAGTATACTGCTCTGCACCGCCGGAGCATTGCTACCGGCATTCCGGGCGGCAAGACTGCAACCGTCGGAGGCATTGCGCTATGAGTGAACCGCTGCTGACTTTACAGGGAGTAAAAAAATCCTACCACACCGGCAACACCACACTGGAAGTTCTCAAAGGTGTGGATTTCGCGCTTTATCCCGGAGAGTGGTGCTGTGTTTTCGGGGCATCCGGCAGCGGCAAAACCACGCTGCTCAACGTCACCGGGATGCTGGAAACTCCCGATGCCGGAGAGGTCACGCTCTGCGGTCAGCCCCTTTCCGGATTGTCCCGGACACGGGCGGCGAAGTTCCGGGCGGAAAGAATAGGATTTGTGTTTCAATCCTATCACCTGCTCCCGGAGTTATCCATGCGTGAAAACGTCGCTCTCGCCGGCATGATCGCCGGAATGAGCCGCCGTGCCGCATTGAAAAAAGCGGATATTCTCATTGAAAAAGTAGGTCTTGCCGCCCGCGGCACCCACCGGCCGTCGGAGCTTTCCGGCGGCGAACAGCAGCGTGCCGCCATCGCCAGAGCGTTGATGAATGACCCTCCGCTGCTGCTGGCAGATGAGCCGACCGGAAATCTCGACCCGGAAACCGGCAATGATATTTTGCAATTATTTCAACAGTTGCGTATCCGGCAGCCGGAAATGGCAATACTGATGATAACTCACAACCGGGAAATCGCCGCGCTGGCGACCCGGAATGTGGAATTAAAAGACGGATTGCTGAATTAATATGCCGGATTTCATCATGCCGCGGGGCAAAGGCGGCATCGGAGATGTTGCCAAAGTGGCGTTTCCGCTGGTCATAGCCTCGCTGGGACACGCACTCAACCTTTTCACCGACCGGGTCATGCTGGCGGCATATTCGCATCAGGCGATGGCAGCGGCATTCCCGTCGGGTTTGACGGCATTCACGCTGTCGTGTATATTTCTGGGAGCGGTAAGTTACGCGGGTGTTTTCGTCGCCCAGTATACCGGAGCAAAACAACTGCCGCAGGTCGCGCGTTCGGTCTGGCAGGCGGTTTTTCTTGCGCTGGCGGGCGGCACGCTGATGGCGGGAACAGCTTTTTTTGCCGAAAAAATATTTGCATTTTTCGGTCATGCGCCGGAACTGCAGCCATTGGAAACAATATATTTTCAAATCCTGGTCTGCGCCGGCTACATTCCGCTGCTGACGGCGGCATTTTCGGTATTCTGGAGCGGTCAGGCGAAAACCGGCATGATAATGGTGGTGAATATCATTATCACCGTGATAAATATCCCGCTGAATTATCTGCTGATATTCGGGTATAAACTGAATATCGGTCAACTTGATTTATCCATTCCGGAAATGGGCATTTCCGGTGCGGCATACGGTACAGTCGGAGCAGGAACGGCAGGATTGCTGATATATATTTTTGCATTTTTCTCCCGGAAAAACCGGCAGGATTTCGGAACTTTGCGTTTTGTTTATGCGCCGGAACTTTTCCGTAAGCTTGTCCGTTTCGGCACGCCCAACGGCATACAGCTGGTGCTTGACCTGGCGACATTCAACATATTCATTGTTCTGCTGGGCAAAATAAGTGAACCGGTACTGACAGCAAGCGGGGTGGTTTTTTCAGCATATTCTCTGGCATTCAATCCGATGCTCGGCTGCGGACAGGCGGCGGCGATACTGGTCGGTCAGGGCGTGGGGGCAAAGGATATTGATTTTGCCGAACGCTCGATACGGAGCATAAGATTTCTGCTTTTTTCCTATTCTCTGGCAATGCTGATAATATGTGTATTTTTTCCGGAACTGGTTTTTACCACCTTCAATCTGCCGGATGGTGAAGTGAAATATCTGACCCGGGTCATGCTGCTTTTCACTGCTGTATTCATGTTTTTTGATGCGATGAATGTACTCTACAGCAATGCAGTAAAAGGCGCGGGCGACACCTATTTTGTCATGGTTTCCGGAATGCTTCTGGGCTGGCTGACATTTGCCCTGCCCTGCGCGGCGGCATATTGGTTCTTTTCCGGAAATTACGCGCTGGAACGCTTCGGTGCGGAATATGCCAAAACGCTCTGCGTCTGGACATTGTGGACAATAATCGACATCTACATTTTCCTGCTCGGCGTGATATTTTATATCCGCTACAAACATGGCAAATGGAAAAATATGAGCGTTATTTGAGTTCCCCCCAGAGGTGTTCAATAACTTTGCGCGCCACACTGCCATGTGACGGCAGTTGCGGATGATTTTCTGCGGTGAACCAGCCCAGAGAAGTAAGTTCCGTGCCATCCGGCACAGCGGTACCGGATTCGTATTCAGCGGTAAAGGCAAGCATCAGCGAATTGGGGAAAGGCCACGCCTGACTGGTAAAATAGCGGATATTGCGGACAGTTATGCCGCACTCTTCCATGATTTCCCGCCGCACAGCGTCTTCCACGCGTTCACCGGCTTCCACAAAACCGGCGATCAAACTGTAAAATCCACCGGCGAAATTGCGGTTGTGTGCCAGCAGCAGCTCTCTGCCGTTATCGCGGGTGACTGCCACGATGACCGCCGGAGCGAGCTGGGGATAGTAAAGTTCCCCGCACGCCGGACACTTCAGTGCCAAATCAGTTTCAGACGGCTTCAACTCATTGCAGCAGACTCCGCAAAAGCGGTGGCTCAACGCCCATTGCACCAGTTTGCGGCCGCGGCACAATGCGTTTTGGAGAGGTTCGGCAAGTTCCGGCAATACCCGGCGGCAGATGGATTTCTGCACCGCGCACGTTTCTTCTGTCAGCTCCGGCAACTCTGCCAAAGCGGCAAAACAGCGTTGACCATAGAGTTTGCCCAGATAAAAGAACCGCGGTACTGCATCAAACACGGTTTGAATATCTTTATAGAGCGGAAACGTCACACCGTTTTCCGTTTTCCGGAGCAGGATTTCCTGACGGCTGAAAATAATCACCCGGTCTTCCGCCTGCGCCGGAACGGCAAATATTTCCGCAAGCAACTGTTCTGCTTCAAACATCTTTCTGCACACTCTCTATCCCGCCGCCGCCGAGCATCACATCTTCAGCGTAAAAAACTGCCGCCTGACCGGGAGTCACCGCCCGCAACGGCTCATCCGGAATGACCAGCAGACGGTTTTCATCCAGAACCTTTATATGACACCCGGCTCCGGGATTACGGTAACGCACCCGGACAGAGATCCTGCCGTTTTCTGCAGGCATCCTGCCGCTGACCCAGTTATGCCGCACCACCGTAAACGCAGAACTCAACAACTCATCCGGTTCGGTAGTCAGAAAAATATCTCCGTTGGCAGAGTCGATCCGGGAAATGTATCCCGGCACGCCCAATGCAACATTCAATCCCTGCCGCTGACCGACAGTATACCGGTGTATCCCCTGATGTCTGCCCACGACTTTGCCATTGTGGATAAATCTGCCGTAACGCACCGGCAATCCGCTGCGGCGGCGCAGCGTTTCACCGCAACACTCGCCGGGTATCTGAAAACACGCATCCTGACTGTCCGGGCGGGAAGCACACGGCAGAGATGCCGCTTCAGCGATACGGCGGACTTCGCTCTTTTCCAGCCCTCCCAGCGGAAACCCCGTCCGGGAAAGCTCATATTGAGTCAGACGATAGAGAAAATAACTCTGGTCTTTTCTTCTGTCCCGCCCGCAGCGCAAAATAAATTCCCCTGCTCCATTCTTATCCAGAATGACATAGTGTCCGGTCAGAACCTTATCTATACCGTTGGCATCAGCCGCGCGCAGGAGTTCCGCGAACTTCAGCACCTGATTGCATTCACAGCACGGATTGGGAGTCTTTCCGGCATTGTAGACCTCTGCGGCGGGAATTATCACCCGTTCCTGAAAATATTTCCGGCAATCCCACCGGATGAGCCGTATGCCCAGAAACTCACAGCACTGTTCCAGAGTTTCATCCGCCGGAGAATCATCCAGACGCAGATTTATGCCGGTGACATCATATCCCTGCTGCTGCGCCAGATATGCTGACACAGCGGAATCGACCCCGCCGGACATGGCAACAGCAACTGCAACTTTACCCATTTCACTCCCCTTCCGGCTCTTCACCGGGCACCGGAGTTCCCTGCCAGAGCGAAACCGGCACTCCGCGGCAGCTGTAATCCGGCGGCAGCAGCGGCCGCCACGACCAATCGGCAATATCCGGATAACGGGGCGAAATCACATAAACGTGTTTCTGATTTACCGGCAGACGCTCCTCTTTTCGCAGTTTGTATATCGCTTTGCCGGTATAAAACAGACCATTGTACATCCCCTGAATGTCATGTTTGTAAATGCGTTTGGCATCCGGCGGCAGTACACGCCGTATATCATTGCCGAATGTGCGCCATTCATTATTTCCAGCCCGGAGCGGCAGCAGCAATACCACAGCGATAACGCTTATTCCCAGATTCAGCATGACCAGATTTATCCACAGCGGAAATTTTTTTATCCCGATATTGAAAAATATCGCCAGAACAGCAAAAAATCCCAATGCCGCGACCGCCATCCAGATGCCGTCCGGTACATTGCCGATGTGCATTGCCGCCGGGAACGGCAGATATTTGAAAAATCTTTCCGGCAGCCAGTAAGCCGTCAATATCACCACTCCCGCCGCCGGAAACAGCAAACTCACGCCGGAAAGGAACCGGCGCATTTTCACCCCGTAACGGCGCACGCCCAATTCATAATACAATCCCGTCTGCACCGCCAGCGGCGCAAGCACATAAAACAGCTGCCGGTCATCCATCCCCGGCAGCAGCCAGGTCAATACCGTCATGGATATGACCAGAGTCCGCAAATACAAGCTCAATACCGGCAGAGGCGACACCGCCTGCAACGCCATGCAGAACGGTATCCACATCACCACCGACCACGGCAGCAGCCAACACGGGAGCCGCAACGGGAAAATCGCTATCCGGCAGAGGTATTCTTTCAACGGCACGACCGCGAAACCCGATTCGACCGCGTACTGCCGCAATGCCAGACCGATAGGCAGTGCCCAGCTCGCCACGATAACTGTCAACAGCACAGCTCCGGCGACAAAACCCGGAGTCCGGAATTTTTCCGATGAAGAAAGCGGCCGGCGCAAAAATATCAGCGGCACGGCAAAAAACAACACCACCACCGGTCCGGCAGTGAGGAATCCCAGCGAAACCAGGATCGCCGCGGCTATCCACGCCGAATTCCAGTCCGCCAGACGGCTGCCGTAGTGAAAAAAGAGCAGTTGCGCCGAAAACAGAAAACACGCTGCCATCGTTTCCGGACCGCCGATAACGGCTTTTTCCAACGCGAACCATGTCCCGAAACAGCAGCACGCCGCCACCACTCCCGCACGGAAATTACTGCGTGTCCCCGCCGCAATACCGGCAAGCAGTGAAAGCACCCCCAGCATCACCACGGGAATTATCCGCAGGGAACTTTCCATGGGGACTCCCATGCGTAAAAGCATTGATACCATCGTCGGGTACAACGGATATGCGCCTTCCACTATCTGATGATGGGCAGTCGCGGCGATACCGTCTTTCAGAGTTCTGCCGTTTTCCACATACTCCGAGGCGATGGCGGCAAAAAGGCCCTCCTGTTTGAGCAGCTCCCTTTCCGTCCCCAGCCACGGCAGAAATGTCAGCAGAAACAACGCCGTTACCAGCAGGATACCGAGCCGGATACCGGTGCGGTTTTCCACGATCATCGACGGCGGTAAAAGTTTTTCATTCATAATCTGTATCAAATATCCTCTCTGCTCCGGAAACGAAAATTTTTCAAACCTTCCTATAAGATAGTCCGTCAACGGGATTTGTCAAGGTTTTCAACTATAGTTTCCCTCTCAAAAAGAGAGATTATCCGGCGGTCAAGATTTTTCCACTCCGGGTCGTTCCACAGCAGATAATCCGGCACGGCGGCAGTGACCATGCCGTCTGCCCCCGGAGCGATATCTGCAAAACACTCATATTTTTCATTGCTGCAACGCCGGACAAACTCCTGCAGTGCAGTGATTCCCACTTTCACGACCGCCATCCGGTTGCCGTACGGCAGCATCCGGAACAACGTTTCACCGTCGACTTCTCTGCGGAAATATTTTTTCGCAAACCGGCACACCGCCGCATCGGTGCGGCATCCGGTACGCAACGCCCGGGCGGCGGCAGAACCGAAATCTGACAAATCAGAAAAATTTTTCCGGAAATTTCCGCCCCGGAGCATTTTCTGCGCTTCCCGGTAAATCCGCATCACTTCCAAATCCGGGCTTTCCGCCGGACGCAACAGAGACGAGGTGACAAACTCAACTTTCTTTTCCGCTGAAAAATGCAGTTTCAACAGCACAGCTGAAGAGCCGTATGCCCCGGGTTGAGCAACAATCCTGCCGGAAATGATCTCTCCCGGATGTTCACGGTGTGAGTGACAGCTTATCACCGCGTCTATTTCCGGCACTTCCTGCAATATCCGGTATATCATCCCGAAACTTCCCTGCAATGCGATATGACACACCAGTACAACAGCATCGACTTTTTCCCGGCGCATCATTTGCACACTCTTTGTCAGCGCGGCAACCGTATCAGTAAAATGCAGCTGCGGATAAAATCCCTGTCTGTCAGAAATATTTGCATCCGTTGCGCCAACGATACCGATGCGGAAACCGTTGCGGGAAACAATGACATATTCCGCCGGAACAAACTCCCCGAATTTCCATTGCACTCCGGCAATGCGCCCTTGGAAACACTTCTGCCATAGAGAAAATATCCGGCTGTCGAACTCGAACTCATGATTTCCCGGCACGAACACATCATATCCGAGCAGATCCAACACTTCAAACATGGGTCTGCCCTGCAAAAGCGTTGCCGCATACCCGCCCTGTATCAAATCTCCGGCATCGACTTTCACCGCCAGCGGATACTGTTTTATCACCGGCGCAAGGCGGGCAAAAGCTGCCATATCGCCATGTATATCCGCGGTGCCGATAATGCAAACCTCTCCGGCATATACACTGCAAAAAGAGAGTAATATTCCGGAGAGGATCCTTTTGAGGCGCATCATACGCTTCAGGCTTCCGCCAGTGCCTGCTCGAAATCCGCTTTGATATCTCCGATATTCTCAATGCCGACGGAAACCCGGATCAGATCCGGTGACACCCCGGCGGCGCACAACTCCGCTTCAGAAAGCTGCCGGTGGGTCATGCTCGCCGGATGCAGCACTCCGGTACGCACATCTGCCACATGAACCACGATCGCCGCGAGTTTGAGCGCATTCATCACCCGCTCTCCGGCCTCGCGGCCGCCTTTCACCCCGAAGCACAACACCCCGGAAGCCATACCGTTTTTGAAATATTTTTGTACTTTGGCGTTTTCCGGGTTATCGCTCAAGCCGGGATAATTGACCCAGCCGACTTTGGGATGATTACGCAAAAATTCCGCCAACATCAACGCATTGCTGCTGTGTCTTTCCATACGCAGATGCAATGTTTCAGTGCCGAGATTGGAAAGAAACGCATTGAACGGCATCATCGGGATACCGTAATCACGCACCAGCTGAACGCGCATTTTCACCGAAAACGGTGCCGCCGCAAAATCTCTGGTATAAATCAGACCGTGATAACTTGCATCCGGTTCGGTGAACTCCGGAAACTTGCCGTTGCACCAGTTGAATCCGCCTTTTTCCACCACGATGCCGCCGACACTGGTCGCGTGTCCGTCAATATATTTGGTCGTGGAGTGCGTCACTATATCCGCACCGAAATCAAACGGATTGCACAACACCGGAGTCGGGAATGTATTATCCACGATAAGCGGCACACCGTGTTTATGGGCGACTCTGGCATACATCTCAAAATCAGCGACAAGCAGTGCCGGATTGGCAAGCGATTCAACAAACACGGCCTTGGTATTTTCCCGCATTGCCTGCTCCACTTCTGCTTCGCTCATTTCCGGAGTGACAAAAGTTATTTCCAGACCGCATTTTTTCAGCGTATTGGTAAACAGCGACACCGTACCGCCGTAAAGACTCGACAATGCCAGCACATGGTCGCCGCTGCGGGCGATATTGAGCAGACTGTACGCATTGGCTGCCTGACCGCTGCTCAATGCCACTGCCGCCACACCGCCTTCCATAGCGGCGATCTTTTTCTCAAACGCATCCACGGTCGGATTGGCAAGGCGGGTATAAAAGAAGCCTTCACGTTTCAGGTCAAAAAGGTCAGCCACGCTCTGCACGTCATCATATTTATAGGTCGTGCTTTGAGCAATGGGTACGATACGCGGTTCGCCGTCTGCCGGCTCATAACCAGCTTGCACAGCCAGAGTTTCTATTTTCCAGTTTTTTTCCATAGTTACAAACAATCCTTTTATTTTGATTTGTTGTTTTTCCAAACGATAACTTCCGACTTTTCCGGAATAAATCCGTGGTCGCTCCCCTGCACCCAGGTTATGCTTTTATCCGGCGTTGCCAGATTTTTATAACTTATCATCAAGCCGGATGGCGGACAGGTGTAGTCCCCCAAGCCGGCACGGGTGATATGCACTGCGGCTTTTTTGATACGTTTTGCCATAAACACCGGGTCATAATAATCCAATCCCGGCACATACTTCACCCGCCACGGTCCATGGACTCTGCCGGCTTTTTCACTGCCGGCAAGGTCACAGCACCAGGTGATGGAAGGATACGCCTCTGTAACATCCTGATCCAGAGCCGCCGCCCACATGGTCTGCAAACCGCCCTGACTGCCGCCGGAAGCAAGGAGGTCTTTGCCGTTCCATTCCGGACGGCTTTTAAGATAATCCAGCGCACGCATCACCCGCAGACTCATGCCGTTGAAGTAGGCGGTTTCCGGATTTTTGTTTTCTTCCGGATTGAATGCGTACCTGTAGCGGGGGGTGCGGATGCTTTTGAAAAACTCTTTGTAGTAAGCCTCATCCCGGTCCATTTCCATACCGTGGGCATTGATGTAAAGCTGAATTTTCTTTTTGCTGCTTTTCGAGGGGAACGGCTGCTTGTATGTACCGTAACCGTAGGTGACAAGTTCTGCCGGCATGGATTTCTCTTTGCATCCGTCCGGAATCAGCAAATATCCGGTGACAGGACGCCCGACACAGGGGATACTCACCTGATACACGCCGACGCCGTTGATCTCTGAAACCCGTTTTTCCTCTGTTTTGCCGGTAAACGGAACCGCATCCAGACGTTTACGCTGTTTTGCCCAGAATGCGTCAAAATCAGCCGGTTCACCGCAATCGGAAAGTTTTTCCGGTTCGACCGCCGCACCGGCATAGAATCCGACCGGACGGCGGCGGCGGCCTTTTTTAACTATCGGCGTCTTGCCGGCGGCATCGACCAGTTTCACATCCACATTAACGAATCCCGGCTTGTTGAGCGACGTTTTCACCACAAGCAAATCTTTTGCCGGCTGTTTGCCGGAAAAAACCACTCCGTCATCGCCGCGGCGGTGATAGGCAAGATAATATCCGTCGACCGGCACACCGGCGGAATCAAGCTTAAAGGTGAAAACCATCTCTTCACCTTTTTCATAAGAGAGCGCAGATTTATCAGTGGTACCGACGATTTGAAATTTTGCCAGCTCTGCGTCAGAAATTTTTTCCGATGCGACTTTCTGCGGTTCAGCCGGTTTGGGTTCCGGAATTTTTACAGACTCTTTTTCCGGTGCGGCAGTGTGACATCCGGCGAGGAAAACCCCGGCGGCAAACAACGTGATGTAAAAACAATTTTTCATTATATACCTGTTTGTTTCAGCTTACTTTACTTTGTGGATATTTATATTCAATTCACACGAAAAAACCTCTTTTTCCATATTGCTGAACAAGCGGTCAAAGCGGGCAAATTCCGGATTTTCGCCGTCACCGGAACCGTGTATCTGCCGCAGGAAATCCATAACTGTATATTTTTCCGGCGGCACTCCAGGCAGCAATCCCCCTGAACCATCCGACGCAATGGCGCGGCAGAGGATTTTCTGCTCCACAAGTTCAGCTATCTCACTGCGTAAAACGATTTCCGGAAGTTTCAGCGAATTGGCGATCTCTTTTTCCGGCATCACGCCCTCTCCGCGTTCAAATTCACTGAAAACTTTGAAAAGTATCGCCAGCTGATGTTCGCGGCGGAGTTTCGGACTCATCATCTGCACTTCACCGGCATCGAATATACCGCTGTCCACGTGCTGCCGGACAAAGCTTATTTCCGCACCGAAAAGTATTATCTGCCACGACCAGTTGAGCCATACCAGAAACAGCGGCAGGGCGGCAAAACTGCCGTAAATGCGGTTGTAGGTGAATACACTCTTTTGCAGAAACAGAAATCCATCCTGCAGCAGCTGATAACATACCCCGGCAAATATACCGGCGGCTATCGCTCCGCCGAAGCGGACTTTGGTGTTGGGAACAAATAAATATATCACCGTAAAAAGCACTATCGCCACCAGCACCGGAGCTACTCCGGCACCGAAATCAGCCAGCTGCGCCCCGATACTCACCCCGGGCAGTGCATCACCGAGTTTCAACAGCTTGCTCCGCAACACCACACCGAGTGAGCTGACCGCTACCATCATTATCGGCGTGAGCAGTACCAATGAAATATAGTCGCTGTATTTGCGCCACAGATTTTTCCGCGGCGGCAATCCCCAGACCGCATTGAAAGATTTTTCAATATTGGTAATGAGCAGACTTACGGTAAAAAGCAATGCGATGACCCCGACGCCGGCAACGATACTGCCGGATGCCTGACGCAATGTTGTTTCAGCGAACTGATAAACCCAATCCAGCAACTCCCGGTGGTTGGAAAAACGGGAGTAGATGGCACTCTGCAGCTGTTCTTCCAGTGAAAAGCCTTTGGCGATACCGAATAACAATGCCGCCAGCGGCACAATGGAAAACAGCGTGTAGTAAGTCAATACCACCGCCCGGTGTCCCAACTGGTCGGAAACATATCTTTTTCCGCTTAATGCAATGACTCTGCCGCAGGAACGCAAAATTTTCATCATACTCACTTCCCCCCTTTGAAATATTACTGTTTTGACATCACCGGAAACGAACTTATCCCCGCTTCTCCGGTTGCTTCATGCAATGCCGCTTTGCTGTCGACCAGTCCCACCCGGCGGCTGAACGGGTAAAACACCAGCCACGCGCGGCCGATGAGATTGCGCCGGGGGACAACACCGAAATAGCGGCTGTCCATGCTGAAACGGGAATTGTCACCGAGCATGAGATAGGAATTTTCCGGAATGGTGTACTCCTCTCCGCAAGCAAAATTTTCCATGCCCATATTGCTCAAATGACCGTGATAACCGCCCTGGTTTGAATAAATTTTTTCAAACCGTTTGGCGATTTTCTGCACCGGTACGAATTCCGCCGCACCGGGAGTTTTTATCCACAACTGATTTCCGGAAATTTTTACCGTATCCCCGGGCAGTGCCGCCACCCGTTTGATGTAATAATAACCGCTTGCGGCACTCAACGGGGTGTTCCCCACACTCAAATTTTCGGTATTGAATACCATCACATCGCCGCGAGCAGGCGGTTTCAGATAGAGCGAAAACCTCTCCACAAAAAGATGGTCTCCCAGAGTCATATAACCGCCGCCGAGAGTGTCTCCGGCGGCGAATTCAGTGCGTCCTGCCGGATTTGCATAATCCGCGACCTGCCGGATATTGCCGGGCAGTGAATAATATTTTCTGCCGACGGCGAAATGAGTCCGGTCAAAAAAGATTCCGGAACTTTCTGAAAATGAGTGTATTGCGCCATCTTCTTTTACTGTGATTCCGGCATCACTTGACCCGAAAATCAGATGATGCAGTTTGCCGGAAACCCGGTCAAAGAGAAAATTGCTGTTGCCCTCACGCACCTGATAATGTATCCCGTAAAGCGTCGGCTGCATCGACCCGGTGGGAATACGGAACGGTTGAAAAAACAATCCCCGCAGACCGAATGCGATCGCTCCGACCACAAACACCAGATCCAGAAACGCAAAAAGTTTTCCCCGCCGCGGCAGCGGCAGCGAAGCATACTCCGATTCGGCACGCCTGACCGCTCCGGCGATACTTTCTCCGGAAGCGGCCGACAATCCGTCTATTATGCCGTCAAAACGCGACCGCAACGCCGGGGAGAGCAAGTCATCCTCGGCGCGGCGGCGGCTTTTCAATTCAGCAAGAAGTTTTTTCTGTTTGCGTTTCTGAAAAAATACCATGATTTATTCCATTTTTACCGGCGGTGTCCGCCTCCGCGGGGACCGCCATGATGTCCGCGCGGCGGCGGTGCCGGACGGTTGTAATTGTAACGCGGCGGCGCAGGTGTCACAACCACAGGTGCCGGAGCGACCACCACCGGTTGCGGCGGAGGAGGTGGTGGTGTCACAACTACAGGTGCCGGAGCGACCACCACCGGTTGCGGCGGAGGAGGAGGTGTCACAACCACAGGCGCAGGCGTTACAACTGCAGGCGCAGGAGCGACCACCACCGGTTGCGGCGGCGGAGGAGGAGGTGGTGTCACGACCACAGGCGCAGGAGCCAGCACTTTCAACACCAGATCCACGATACCGTTGGCAAGGTCAAGACCATCACGGTCATGGTGGTGGTGGTGGTGGTGTCCCCCGCCCCGCGGCGGCGGCGCGGCAAAGACGGTGCATCCGATGACAACAGCGGCGGCAGTCACAAAAACTTTGAACTCTTTTTTCATTTTTCTTTTCCTTTCTGTCAGGGGTTGTTTCTGACACTCCCGGTGAGTGCTTTCAACCTATTAACGTTAAGGATTGCCGAATTATTTTATATTTTGAAACATTTTTCTGTTTTTTTATTCCAATCCCAGCTTTTTGCGCCGCAACGTATAATAAACGCTCAACGCAAAATCGGTTGTGACCATGGAAAAATCCAATATATAGAGCCAGAAGACCCAGTTGGTCAGACATTCGACCTGCGGATTGGTCAACTTGCCGACGATTCCGCAAAAATACCCGAATATCACCAGCGACAGAAAAATAAAACTTTTTCCTTTCGGATTTTTAACTTTCAACGTTTTGATGATTGCCGGCGGCCAACTCACCCCGAAACATATCAACATTATTCCTTCCCACATGATTCACCTATTTTCCTGTATCAATTATCAATCCCCGGCGTTTAAATGCCGGAATATCCATATCTTCTCCGTCAATAATGACCGGAGTGGTATTTTCCATAATTCCTTTTTCTTCGGCTATCAGATTCGGCAGAGCGAGCTGTTCACTGTCACTTTCACCGGAAGCTGCCGTGAACTGGCGGCGGGAAGAGCTTTTACGTTTGCCGGGATTATCCGCGACTGCCTCATTTTTATCCATATACCGCACCGCCAAAGCCGACATCTGCAATTTTCCGGCGAGCTCCTCTGCCGTAGCCGCACCGAGCAGCACGGTTTTTTCCGGAGTGTCACCGATTTGCCGTATCGCCAAATCAAGTGCGGATTTGGCACTGCCGAGTGAAAGTTCCGGTCCGCCAAGCAGTGAAAATGCCACGGCATCGGCAGACTTCAACGTTTCACATCCACCCATAAAAGGTGATTCCAGAAGTTTTTCCATCACTTTTTCCGGGGCATTGGCTCCGGCATCAACTCTGCCTGCACCGAATGCGCAGAGCGCATGACGCCGTTTCAACACTCCGGTGAATGCGGCAAAATCCGCGCTGAAAAGATTTCCGCCGCCGGCGATCGCCGCCAGTGCCAACAGCGAATGCGCCATTTGCTCATCTGAACAGCGGAATGCCTCTGTCAGAGAAACTTCCGCATCCATTGTATTGAAAAGCAAATCATTGGGCAGAGCAATAACTGCATCTGCCACCGGCAATATATCATTGATTATATGTTCGTCAGCAAGTTTTCTGCGCTGGTAACCTTCCATGGCAAAAGGCAGTGTGCAGAGCAATACCGTATTGAGATGCATTTTTGCCGCCACGCCGAAAACCACCGGCAGTCCGCCGGATGCCAGTCCGCCGCCCAGTCCGGCAACGACCAGCAGTGTTTCACAACCTTCCAGTGCTCCGGCGAGCTCTTTTCTCACATTGGCGACAGCCATCTGTCCCGCCATGACATCGCCGCCGCACCCTCTGCCGGAACGCCACAATTTACCCGCCTGGATAAGGGAATTTTCCGGCAGACCGGTTTTCTGCAGAGATTCGGTATCGCTGTCCAGAGCCAGCAAACGGCAGTTCCCGGCATTGCTGCCGGCGGCGAACTCCCTTATTATCCGGCATCCGGCACCGCCGACTGCCAATATGGTGATATTACCTGCCATTTTTTCCGGCTCCGATCCTGCTTGTCAATTTTCCTACGATACGATCCAGCAACCCTTCCGGAGCCGGTCCGTAATTTTCCTGAAAGAACGCCGCGACTTTCAACGCACCCCACACCGCGCTGAACCGGGGCGAACGCAACCCGCCGGGAACGCCGCTGTCAGCCGGTACGCCACTCCGGCAGGAAAGGTCGAAAACATCCCGGAAAATCTCTCCGGTGCGGAAATACTCCGCTCCGCCGCCGGTAAGCACTCCGCCAGAACCGAGAGCCTGGGGCGCACCTTTTTCCAGCAGTTTTTTCCGGATAAGTTCAAATATTTCCCGCAACCGGGTATCAACTATCAGCTCAAGCGTCGACACCGGCACAGAACGTACCTTGCCGCCGGAACGGGGAAACTCCATCGTGGCACGTTTTTCCGCCACAGCCTGTGCCAATGCGCCGCTTTCCAACAGTTTGCGGCAGGTGTCGATATGCACTCCCAGGGCGATCGCCAAATCGTTGGCAACGTGTTCCATGCCGAGCTGCAATGCTCCTGAAGCGCACACGCCGCGGTCATAAAAGACCAGAAATTCGGTGACTCCGGCACCTATATCCACCAGCAGTACACCATTTTGTTTTTCCTGCTCATCAACTATGCCGAAGCCGGCTGCAAGGGGAGAAAACACCGACTCTATCCTGGCATTTTCGATTCCCGCCTCCACGATCGTTTCCCGGAAATTTGCTATCCGGCGGCTGACGGCGTGAATTATATGCACGCACGCCTCCAAACGTCTGCCGGCAAAACGCAGCGGATTGACCACACGGCGGCCATCCAGCAGAAAATAGGATGTCGAGGCATTGATTATCTCTCTTTCCACGCCTATATCGATAAGTTTGGCACTGGTTTCAGCCTCAATACGGTCATCTTCACTGACCACGCCGCCTTTGACCGTGGCAACGCCGAATCCCTGCACGGAGTCGATCCCGCCGCCGGTGACAAGTACCGTCAGCAAACGGCAGTTGGTCAATTCTCCGCCGGAACTGCGGTCGGCGGCTTCCAACGCTTTGTTGAGCAGTACGGCGCATTTTTCCATATCGACGATCTCGCCTTTGACCACCGCGCCTGCAGATGCGGCGATCCCCTGCCCTGCGACAGAAGCGATAGTGCCGTTATTGTCGACTTCGCCGATAAGAATACATATTTTTGAAGTGCCGATTTCCACGGCGCAAACCACGTTGCGTTTCTGAAACATACCCATAAATTTCAAACTCTGCTGAATGAGAACACATACGTTGAGAATATAACTCCAAACGGCAGATTATTCAAGCATCTGCAGCGCAAAAAAAGGCAAACTTCAACGCACCGCCCCCAAACTCAATATCCGCACCGGCAGCATCAACACCTGAAAAACCAGTTCAAACGGTGCCGCCACCCCGCGGACACAGTTATCCAGCCCGTCACTCCCGTAACCGAATGGATACCCGGCAGTACACTGCAGCACTCCCAGCGGCAGACGGAAAATATTTATCAGAGCTTCACCGGTTTTTACCAGACCGATGCCGCCGGACTGCATGGCATTTATCGCATGTGGACTCCACAATGATGCCAGCTCCAGTGCCTGCGGCGCGGCAGTTCCTATTGCCACCGGGTCGGCGGCACGCAGTGACAACGGTACAGTGCCCACATGACAAACTGTTGCCAGCACCAGAATTACGCACCACTTTTTCATTTATAAATTTTTCCGTTTCAGAATTTTACTTCCCGGGCTTTTCTGCGCGCCGCGGCATCTGCTTCAAAGAGCTGTTCCAGAGATTTCTGCGGCTCAACGTATGCCGAAGACATGACTTTTTCCACAATGCGCCAGATGCCACCGAAGTTTATTTCTCCGCAAATGAAACGCTCCACGGCGACTTCGTTGGCGGCATTCATCACCGCCGGAAGCGTTCCTCCCGCCCGCAACGCCGCATCAGCAAACTGCAGCGAGGGGAACTTATCTTTATCCGGAGCAAAAAGTTCCAGTTTTGCCACTTTTGCCAAATCCAGCACACTGCCCGGTTTTGCCGGCCGCGCCGGATAACTCAAAGCATAACCTATTGCCAGACGCATATCCGGCGTTGACATCTGCGCTATCATCGAACCGTCACTCAACTCCGCCAATGCGTGTATCACCGATTGCGGGTTGATTATGACATCCAGCTGTTCCGCGCCGACTCCGAAAAGATATTTTGCCTCGACCAGCTCCAGAGCTTTATTCATCATCGAAGCGGAATCTATGGTTATTTTACGTCCCATGCTCCAGGTCGGATGCGCCAGTGCGTCACTCAACGAAGCATTTTCTATGCGGCTTTTTTCCCATGTCCGGAAAGGTCCGCCGCTGGCGGTCAGCCATATTTTGCTGATCTCCTGCCGCTCTCTGCCGGCAATGCACTGAAACACGCCGGAGTGTTCACTGTCCACAGGGATTATTCCTCCGCCGGGAGATTCCGCCGCCTGCATCACCAGTTCTCCGGCAAGCACCAGCACCTCTTTGCTCGCCAGTGCCACCCGTTTTCCCGCTTTCAATGCCGTCAGCACCGGCAATATCCCGGCGGTACCGACAATAGCGCACACCACGATATCCACATCAACATGGGCGACCGCTTCGAGCATGGCATCCATACCGCAGGCACAATGTATATTTCCCGGCAGCATACGGCGCAGCTCATCATATTTGTTTTCGGCGGAAGTTATCACCGTGTGCGGCATCAACTCTTCTGCCTGCCGGACGAGTTCTCCGATATTTTCCCTGCCGGCAAGTGCATGGACAGCAAACTCATTGCGATTGCAGCGCAGCACATCGGCGGTACTTTTACCTATCGAACCGCTTGCTCCCAACACCACGACTTTTTTCATAATCACACCTTTGCACGGTCATATCTGTTTATACAAATGCAGAACCAAATATGCCAAACCGGCAGAAATCAGCAGCAGTACAAAAATTATGACTGCATACACATTGCGACGGATAAACAGCAGCATATTCCGCAACAGCGAAGCTTTTTCGGCTTTGGCGGCATAACCGGAGAGCGTTTCCTGTATCTCTTTACGCAATTCGACCGCACTGCCGTAACGTTCGCCGGGGGTGAATGCCATTGCTTTCAGACATATCGCTTCCAGCCCCGGCGGCACCTGCTGTCCGGCAAGCGACGGCGGAACCAGCTTGCCCGCCGCCGTCCGGCGCAGAACTTCCTGCTGCGGCAATCCGGCGTGAGGGGAATCCAGCGTCAATATGGCATACAATATCGCACCAAGTGCGTAAATATCACTGGCTTTGCCCGCTTTGCCACCGGAAGTCAGCAATTCCGGAGCCATATATCCGGGCGTACCTTTGAGCTGACCGTTTTCCATAACATCGCCGCCTGAACCTGCCAGTCCCCAGTCAATGACCTGCACTTCACCGAAATCACCGCAATATATATTCCCGGGTTTGAGGTCAAAGTGGCATATCCCGCGGGAATGGGCAAACGCCACTGCGTTGCAAACCCGCAGAAACACCTGCAGCAGACGGCTTTGCGGATATTCAGATTCTATTTCAGGGTCACGGGAACGCAGTTTACGCAATATCATCGCCAGCGTACACCCGTGCAGATATTTCATGGTGAAAAACGGCGAACCCAACGCGTCGATGCCAATATCATAGACCGGCACAATATTGGGGTGTTCCAGACCGGCAGTTATTTTCGCTTCGCGGACAAAACGGTTCAAATCGCGCACCGGACGGTCGCGGAAATCAGGCATGATAGCCATTGCCACATCTCTGCCGGTATCACGGTCATGCACGAGCAGCACGCCTTTCATACCGCCGAAACCGATACTGCGGATGAATTTATAACGCTCCTGCGGCTTCAGCGGCAATGACTCCAGCAGATTATTACTGTCATCATCATTTGCGCCGTCGGAAATAACTACAGTACTCTCACTGCCGCCGATGACGACGGTACTCTCGCCGTCAGTTTCAGACGGTTTCAAGTTTTGCTCCGGCTTCTCCACGCACGACCTCGGCACTTATTTCACACCGCGATTTCCCGCTGCGGGAAGGTGCGGTAAACATCAGATCCAGCATCAGATTTTCCATCAATGCCCGCAAACCGCGGGCACCGGTACCCCGTTTCACGGCCTGTTCCGCCAACTCTTCCAATGCTTCAACAGTGAATTGCAAATCGACATTTTCCATGGCGAGCAGACGGCGATACTGTTTGACCAGAGCATTTTTCGGCTCCTGAAGCACTCTGACCAGAGCGGCTTTGTCCAGCGGCTCCAATGCCGCCAGCACCGGCAGTCTGCCGATGAGTTCCGGTATCAAGCCGAAATGCACCAGGTCTTCCGGTTCACATTCGTGAAGCAATGCGGCGGTATTTTCCTCATTGTCCGCTTCAACTTCTTCGCTCTGCACCTGTGCGGCATCGATTCCGGTAAAACCGAGGACCCGTTTGCCGCGGCGGCGTTTGATAAGTTTATCCAGACCGACAAATGCCCCGCCGCAAATAAAGAGGATATTGGTGGTATCAATGTGCAGAAATTCCTGATTCGGATGCTTGCGCCCGCCCTGCGGCGGCACGTTTGCAACAGTACCTTCAAGAATTTTCAGCAATGCCTGCTGCACACCTTCGCCGGAAACATCCCGGGTGATGGAAGCGTTTTCGCCTTTGCGGGAAATTTTATCCAGTTCGTCGATATAAATTATCCCGATCTGGGTTCTTTCAATATTATTTCCGGAAGCCTGATAGAGGCGGAGCAGGATATTTTCCACATCTTCCCCGACATATCCCGCCTCGGTGAGCGTGGTGGCATCGGTGATGGCAAACGGCACATCCAGCATTCTGGCCAGCGTCTGGGCAAGCAGGGTCTTGCCGCTGCCGGTAGGTCCGAGAAGCAGGACATTGCTTTTGTCCAGTTCCACATCGGCAAGCTCTCCGGGCAGAGATTCATCTTTGCCGGTAAATTTGGCTTTCAACCGGGAATAGTGGTTGTGAACGGCAACGGAAAGCACTTTTTTTGCCTGCTCCTGCCCGATCACAAAGCGGTCGAGTTCAGCTTTTATTTCCTGCGGTGCCGGCACGGAAAGCTTCGCCAGCGGAGAATCTTTGACCGCAGCCTTATCCTGTTTTTTACCGCGGACTTCGCTGACTATCTCGCTGCCTTTATTCAGACATTCCGAGCAAATATACAATCCTTCGTACATACTGGGGATGAAAAGTGTTTCGGGGGTATCCCCGACTTTCATCCCGCAGAAAGCACAACTTTGCTGTTTGTTACGGGAGTTTGCCATTATTTTTCAGATTTCACTTTGTTGCGAACCGGCACGACTTTGTCAATGAGGTGATATTCCACAGCTTCTGCGGCACTCATAAAGAAGTCGCGTTCAGTATCTTTGTAGATTTTTTTAAGCGGCTGACCGGAATGCTCCGCCAGAATGCGGTTGAGCATCTCTTTCAGGCGCAGGATCTCTTTTGCCTGAATGTCAATATCCGCTGCTGTACCTTCAGCACCACCCCACGGCTGGTGGATCATTATCCGGCTGTTGGGCAGAGCGAAACGTTTTCCCGGAGCACCGGCGGCGAGCAGTACCGCCCCCATGCTGGCGCACTGACCAACGCAGTAGGTACGGACATCGCAGGAAAGTATCTGCATGGTGTCATATATCGCCAATCCGGCAGTCACTGAACCGCCGGGGCTGTTTATGTAGAGGTCGATATCTTTTTTCGGGTCCTCCGCCTGCAGAAAGAGCAGCTGGGCAACAACCAGACCGGCGACCTGATCATCTATCGGAGTTCCGAGCATGATGATACGGTCTTTGAGCAAACGGCTGTAAATATCAAATGCGCGTTCACCCTGTCCGCTCTGTTCGATCACAGTCGGCACCAGATAAGATTTGGTTTTATTCATATTCTCTGACCTTTCTCCCCCGGATTCACCCTGAATGACCACTTCCCCGTCATGCGGCTCTTATGCCAGAGCCGCGTCGGTGAGTTTTTCCAGGACTTTGCCGTTGACGATATCCACGCGGAGTTCGTCGATGGCACCGGATTTTTCCAGCATATCGCGCAGTTCGCGGGGTTTGCAGCCGTAGTAACGGCTCATCATCTGCATCTGGGCGTCAAGTTCTTCATCGCCGACGGTCACGTTTTCAAGTTTGGCAGCCTGACGGAGGATCAGAGTGCGGCGGACAGCTTTTTTGGCATCATCAGCCACAGCGGCGCGATGGTCGGCAAGTTCGGATTTGAATTTTTCGGCATCTTCTTCGGATTTGACGGTCTCGCGGGCTTTCTGCTGCAGAAGTTTCTGGACTTCATTTTCCACCAGAGCTTCGGGCAGAGTGAATTCACCTGCCATTTCGTCAAGTTTGGCATAGACAGCTTCAGCGGCATCACGACGCTGTTTGTTTTTGGCATCCATTTCCAGACCTTTGCGGATGTTTTCTTTCAGCGCGTCGATGGAACCGCTGGCGGTGCGTTCGACCAGCTCATCATCGGTGAGCTGTTTGCGACGCTGGATGGCGGAAACTTTCACGGTATAATTGACGCTTTTGCCGGCGAGAGCGGCTTCACGGTAATCAGCAGGATATTCAGCGGTAAAGCTGTACTCTTTGCCGACTTCCGCACCGGTCATGGCTTTGATGCAGCCGGGAATGTTTTCCGGTTCATTGAGCCACATGAAAGCATCGGTCGCCTCGACCTGACGTTTCAGAGAGGCTGAAGCATCTTCGGGGAGTTCAAAGTCGCCTTTGTAATCAACTTTGAGCATATCTTCCGCCTGGGCGGCACCCTCGGCATCGGCGTAGGAACCGTACATGGAGCGGTACATATCCAGACGTTCATCAATCGCGGCGGCTTCCACGGCATCGGCGGGGACTTCGACTTTCACAGATTTGTAATCAGCGATATTGATTTCCGGAGCGATGACAGCTTCCATGGAAAAAGCGAACTCTTCACCGGCTTTGAATTCGCCCATCTCTTTGAAGCGGAGCGAAAGCATATCCAGAGCTTTGTCGGATTCGATTTTTTCGACAGCGGCACCGACGAAACGGTTACGCAGTTCCTCGGCTATTTCACCGGCATATTTTTTGCTGACGAGAGCCAGCGGAGCTTTGCCGGGGCGGAAACCGGGCAGATGGGCGACACCGGCGATATAATTCAGAACTTTGCCGGATTCGTTTTTCGCAACATCAGCAGACACTTTGAATTCAAAAACCTTGACACAAGCAGCGGTTTCTTTGACTTCCACGACGATGGATTCGCTCAATTTCTTTGCCATTTTACAAAAGACCTTTCATTATGTTAAAAACATTTGACAAAATCATTTAAACGCTATTTTGTATAACATAGCTCCAAAAAGCGTTTTTTACAAACTTTTTTCCGTTTTTCCCGGCGAAAAAAACAACTCTTTGCAAAAAAAAACGTTCCGGCGTTTGGAAACCGCACTGCGGCATGATATATTGTATGTGAAAACAATAAAAGTTCTGAACAGTTTTTAACAATCGGGGATCGGGTTATGAAAAATTTTCTTCTTCTTCCGCTGCTGCTGCTGCTCTGCGGTGCCGGCTGTATGCAAATCGATTATGTCGGCAAAAAATTCACTCCGTCGGAAAATGTCAGGATATACCGTTCACAAACAGATATTCCGACCGGCGAATATACCATCATCGGACGTTTCACCGCCAGCGTCAAACCCTCTGTCCATCCTTACGAAGTTGAAGATGCCGTTTTTGACAAATCTGTTGAATACGGCGGCGATGCCATGGTTCTGGTGGAAAAGAAAGATATCATGCACGGCGCATACAATTCTGACGCAGAGGAGTTCGGCACATTTGACCCGGCAAACCGCAAAATACCGGAAAATGAAGCGGCTCTTTTCGGCAAAAGCAAACCTTTGAGTGCCGGTGACATGTGGAGCAAACGCGTGGTTTACCACTATCTGCTGCTGAAAAAGAGCAGTTCTCTCAATCCCGCGGAGTAAAATCACCGCATCCGCCCATCGGGTCGGCTTCTTTGTCGGTAAGCGCGCAGAAACTCCGGAACGGATGAACGACAAAATTGCGGCAGTTGCGGCAGAAGTCAACATCCGCACTGCCGGAAAGCTTCACTTTTTCCGCTTCAGCGTCACCGCCGAGCAGCGCGGCAAGTCTGTCCCGCCGGTCGGTTGAACCTTTTTTGCCGCTCCGGTCAGACTCCGGCTCCGGCAGCTCTTTGCCGCAGAGAGCACAAATTGTCACCTCTCCGGTGATATTCCAACCGTCGCGGAGAATTTTCTTTTTGGCAAAACTCTCCTCTTGGCAAAACGGACAAAGCATAAAATCACCTCACGCTTTTTCCGGGAAAATCAATATTTTCTGCCGGTCAAGCTCAACTCTCACCCCGGCCGCACCGGAAAATGAACCGCGCAGCAGCTCTTCGGCAAGCGGGTCTTCAATGAAACGCTCCACCGCCCGCCGCAGAGGACGGGCACCGTATTCGGGGTCGTAATCACATTCAATAAGGAATTGTTTCACCTCGTCGGAAACCGCAAGGGTCAGATTGCGGTCAGCCAGCAGAGTCCGGAGTTTTTCCAGTTCCAAATCAATGATACGGAGCAGAGATTCCTGACCGAGCCGCCGGAATACGACGACCTCATCCACCCGGTTGATAAATTCCGGTTTGAAATATTTTTTTGCCACTGCCAGCAGACGGTCGTCATTTTTGCGCAAATCGGCGGCATTTCCGGCGGAAAAACCAAGCGTACCGCTGCCGGAAAGCTCCGCCGCCCCGACATTGCTGGTCATAATGACTATCGTATTGCGGAAATCTATCCGGCGGCCGAGAGTATCGGTTATCCTGCCCTCTTCCAATATCTGCAGCAGCATATTTATCACATCCGGATGGGCTTTTTCGATTTCGTCAAACAGCACCACGGAATAAGGGCGGCGGCGGACCTTTTCGGTCAATTCCCCGCCGTCACCGTGCCCGACATATCCCGGCGGCGAACCGACCAGACGGGAAACGTTGAATTTTTCCATGTATTCCGACATATCTATGGAAATAAGCGCGTCGGCATCACCGAACATGAATTCAGCCAATGCTTTGGCAAGCAGAGTCTTGCCGACTCCGGTGGGACCGAGGAAAATAAATGAACCTATCGGCCGCCGGGGGTCTTTCAACTCCGCCCGGGAGCGGCGCAGTGCGCGGCAAATGGAACTGACCGCCTGCTCCTGACCGATGACAGTGTGCTGCAAAAGCTCTTCCATACGGAGCAGTTTGGCACTTTCGCCCTCTTCAAGCTGCCGGACCGGCACGCCGGTAAGTTCGGCGACAACTGCGGCGATATCCTGCACGGAAACAGGTATTACCGTATTTTCCTGACCGGTCCGCCACGCTTCCAGCAATTCCTCTTTTTCCTGCCGCACCGCCCGCTCTTCATCGCGCAGCATTGCCGCGCCTTCAAAATCCTGTTCAGCCACGGCACGTATTTTCCGGGCGGCGACATCGGTCAGGCGGCTTTCCAGAGCAGAAACATCCGGCTGCGGCAGTGCCCGGGATATGCGTGCCCGCGCCCCGGCTTCATCCATGATGTCGATGGCTTTATCCGGCAGGAAGCGTCCGGAAATATAGCGGTCGGCAAGCCGGACGGCACTTTCCAGAGAGCCTTTTTCATAGCAGACATGATGGTGTGCTTCGTAACTTTTTTTCAGCCCCTGCAGGATAAGTATGGAGTCTTCCACCGAAGGCGGATTCACCGTCACCGGCTGGAAACGCCGTTCCAGTGCGGCATCTTTTTCAATACCTTTGCGGTACTCATCCAGCGTGGTCGCGCCGACGCACTGCAATTCTCCGCGGGAAAGGGCCGGTTTGATTATATTGGCGGCATCCATCGCCCCTTCGGCACCGCCGGCACCGACAATGGTGTGCAATTCGTCAATAAAAAGTATGACCCTGCCGGAGTTGCGTACCTCATCAATGACACTTTTGATGCGTTCCTCAAACTGTCCGCGGTATTTTGTTCCGGCGATCATCAGCGGCAAATCAAGCGAATAGATCATCCTGCCGGCGAGGATTTCCGGAACGTTCCCGTTTACGACCGCCTGTGCCAGACCTTCGATAATGGCGGTTTTGCCGACTCCGGCTTCGCCGATAAGCACCGGATTGTTTTTCGTCCGGCGGCAGAGTATCTGGATGACCCGGCTTATTTCGGCACTTCTGCCGATGACAGGGTCGAGTTTGCCGGCGGCAGCCAGAGCCGTCAGGTTGCGTCCGAAAGCGTCAAGCGCAGTGAAATCACCTTTGAAACCGCTGTCAGCAGAATCGCCGGATTCATCGTTTTCATCTGATTCCGGCAGATAATCCGGGTCAAGAGCCTGCAACACTGTTTTGCGGATGTCGTCGGTGTCTATCCCGAAGTTTTTCAACACCCGCGCCGCCGCCGAGTGACCTTCTTTGAGGATACCCAGCAGGATGTGTTCCGTACCGATGAAATTATAATTCATCTTTCCGGCTTCAGTCGCGGCGATCTTCAATATCTTCGCCGCCGCCGGGTCAAGCGGCATATCGCCGTCAAGCTGGGTGCTTTCGCCCTGCCCGCAGCATTTTTCGACCTCCAGACGCACTGATTGCAGATTCAGACCTTTTTCATGCAGAATATCCACTGCCACCCCTTCGCCCAGAGCAAAAAGCCCCAGCAGCAGGTGTTCCGCGCCGATATAACCGTGGTTGAAACGAAGTGACTCCCGGCGTGCCAGCATCAGCATCTGGCGGGCGCGGGGGGTAAAACGGCTGAAATCAGCCGGATTGGAATCTTTGCTCATAAAAATCCTCCTGAAACGCGTTTTATTTTCATCCATGTAATATAACGCTTTCCGGAGCAACTTTCAACACCCCGGCGGTACTTTTTGTCTTTCAGCGGTCAGGTTCGTAATAATCCTCGTGTTTCGGAACGACCGACGGCAACGTCGGTATCAACAGCAGAACCACCGCGGTGAATACTGCGGAAAAAAGAAAAATCGTCTGGTAACGGGATATTTCCATTTCTCCGAGATGCCACACCGGAGCAAGCATCGTTGCGCCGAGAACCAGTGACACTCCGCCTCTGCCGGCAAAACCGCCGAACGAACCATAGGTCTGCACAAAACTTGTCGCCATGGTCTTGTTGCCCGGTCGCGCCAGTGCCAGCAATTCCCCGGAGTTGTTGCACATGAAAATACTTCCGAAAAAAGCAAGCAGACAGAGCAATCCCGCCACCACATAGATAAAACCGGGCATCCGGCAATCCAGCGCAAACATCGTTGCAGCGGCGATGATATAGAAAATATGCACCGCGACTTCCAGTTTTTTTATCCCGAAACGGCGGAGCAATCTGCTGTAAAGGAAAAATCCGGCGATACTCCCTGCCATACTGACAGCAGAGATCATCTGTATCTGTCCCGGCTCCACACCGACATATTTGCTCAAGTAGATAAATGTCAGAGGCACAATCGAAGTTATCGACATTGAAAACAAACAGAGATATACCGAATACGCTGTCAGCGGTCCGTTGCAAATGGAAATCCGCAGAGCCTCCCGGAAATTGCTGTTCTCCCTGACTGCATTCGGGTCATCCGGAAATCTGGCAATACACAAATATCTGCCCACCAGCAGCAAGCCGGTAATCCCGATCACGCTCTGCATCAGCCAGACCGGAGGATTTTTGCCCATCAGCAAGCCGATGAAAAAGAAAAGCCCCCCGGTAAAAGTGTAATACATAAAACGCAGTGTCCCGAAAAATTTGCCCCGGTCTTCCGGGCGGAGAAACACATCAAGCAACGGATACCATGCCGCCCCGTAAAGCGATCTCTGCAAACAGTAAATAAAACACCCCGCAATCGCCGCGATACAGCTGTAACTGCCGAAAAACGGTGCTGACGCCATCAGCAAAAAACCGATACAACCGGTCAAACAGGCATACCTCACGGCGATTTTCAAACCGATACGGGAAATAACCATTACGCAGGGAATGATGCACAGCATGGTGAGCAGCCCTGAAAAACAGTTGACCGCCATCATCGCCATATCGTTACCGCCGAGCATCTGGATAAAAAGAATGATGATGGCACTGGTATCAAGCATCACTTCTGAAACACACCCGAAAAGACACGCACCATAGGCATAAAAACGCGCTCTTTTTCTCCCTTTTTCGCCCAACGTTTCTGCAAAAGACATAAACTTCCCCCGATTGCAATTATCTCTGTTTTATTTTAAAATCCAGCAGTTGCAAACTTTTTTTTGCTTCTGCCGGGGCATTACAGACCGTGTAAGCGGAAAACTCCCGCCGTTTCCAGTATTTACCGCGCAAAAGCTCAAAATCCTGCGGTGCATTCCGCAACGCATCCGCGTCGCGCCTGATGTCATACGCATGGAGCACCGCCTGCCGGATGGCTTCATACGGGGAAGTTCCGGAGGGGATGATGATTTCCGGAGGATATTCCGGGAGCGGCAAATCTGTGACTTTGAATCCGGTCAGTTCCGAAATCCCCAGAGTTTGAGCAACGAAACGCACTGCGGCGGATGTACCGTTGGCTTTGCCGTCGACCGAATATCCGGCGATATGCGGAGTGCCGATATCCACGGCATTGAGCAATTCCGGAGAAATTGCCGGTTCGCCGCGCCACACATCCATCAGCGAAAAAGCGATCCTTTTACTGTTTTTAGCTTCCAGAAAGGCAGAGGTATCCACCGCTTCGCCGCGGCAGCTGTTGAAAAACCACGCTCCGGACTTCATTTTGGCAAAAAATTCCCGGTCTGCCATATTGAGCGTGGGATATTTTCCGGAAACTTCCAGCGGCACATGAAGCGTCACCACATCGGAAAGTGCAAGCAGCTCATCCAGAGCTGTAAAAGCTTCACCGCCCTCTTTTTCGGCACGGGGCGGGTCGTTGAGCAAAACATTCATGCCGAATGCCTCCCCCACCTGCGCCACCAGACGCCCGACATTGCCCACGCCTATCACACCGAGCGTTTTACCGCGCATATCGCAACCGGATGCCGCAAACGCACCGGCGATATAATCTCTGACACTGCGGGCATTGCATCCCGGAGCATTGCTCCAGAGGATGCCGAGTTTTTCCAGCGCCGGAACATCTATGTGGTCAAAACCTATCGTGGCAGTGGCGACACAACGCACCCGGCTGTGCTGTAAAAGTCCGGCATTGCACTTTGTCCTTGTCCTCACGATAAGAGCATCGGCATCAGCGACATCATCCGGAGTGGTTTCAGCACCCGGCAGATAGAGTACTTCTGCAAAATTTTCCAGCACTCCGCGCAAAAACGGAATACGGTCATCGGCAACTATTTTCACGGCGAACGGTCAACTTTCCAATAAAATACGGTTGCGCATCAGCAGAGCGGCGGCTCTGGCTGTATCTGTCTTTGCAAGTTGCGAAATGGATATTTTCAATCTCCGCACGGCTTCAGGGAAACAGCGCAGCTCCAGTTCGCGCCGCAAGGAATCAAGTAAAAAATCTCCGAGCAGGGTGATTTCTCCGGAAATAACTATCCTTTCCGGATTGAGCATCATCACCACGGCACTCAATGCCTTGCCCAATTCGCGGCACAATCCGTCGGCGATGATACGCACGCCTTTGTTTTTTGCGGTATATTCGGCAAAAGACTCCATGGAAAAAGTTTCCGGCATATCCCCGAGATCGACCCCGGTACTCCGGGCATTGGCGAACTTCTCTGCCAGAGCGTCGATACCCGCGACAGCTTCCAGACAGCCGCGGTTGCCGCAGCGGCAGAGCGGACCGGCAGGGTCAACAGTGAGATGACCGATTTCCATTGCCCGTCCGGAATTGCCGACAAACAGCTCGCCGTTCTTGATAAATCCGCCGCCGATACCGCCGTCAGTCACCAGATAAAATATACTTTCCGGAGATTCCGCAAACAAATTGAGATACTCCAGAAATGTTTTCGCCATAGCTTCCGGCCACACGCCGGAGGGCAAACCGGAGATACCTTCGAGATAGTGTCCCGTTTCCAGTTCCTGCCATCCCGGCACATTGACCGCCCGTATGGAATAACGGCGTGCGACATCCACCAGTCCGGGGTCGGCAAACCCCAAACCTTTGACCATGCGCCAGCTGTCGCCGGCCATTTCCCGCAACATCTGCAAAAGAAGCATTATTTCCTGTTTGACTCCGTCCAGCGAGTCACGGAACTCCGCATCTGTTTCCGCCTGAAACATGACATTGCCGCAGGCATCGACTATGACTCCGATACAGCAATCAGGACGCAGCTCCACACCGACGCTCCAACAGCTTTCCGGAGCGATACTCAATTCCGGGGCCCGTCTGCCGGTACGCTTGCCGCGCCTTTCCGGTTCAGAAACCAGATGCTCATCTTTCAGCTCTCCGACAGCTTCAAAAACTGTTGCGGCACGGATACCGGTCAGAGCGACCAGTTCCGGGCGGGTGGCTTTGCCGTGAAACAGCAAATGTTTGAGAATCTCTTTTTTCAGTTCGCTGCGGCGGCTCATTTCAACCCCAGAACATCCTGCATATCATACAATCCGCCCGTTGCGGACATCAGATATTCCACCGCAAGCAGCGCGCCGCGGGCAAACATATCCCGGCTGCCGGCGCGGTGGGAAAGCTCCAATCTCTCGCCTTCAACAGCGAATATCACTGTGTGGTCCCCCACAACATCTCCGCCGCGCAGGGCGTGCATACCTATTTCGTTGACCGGACGTTTGCCGACTTTGCCGCTGCGCCCGTCGGTAACGACCTCATCATAATTCCAGTTGCGCGCTTCGCAGACGACTTCGCCCAGACGGACAGCGGTGCCGCTGGGAGAGTCTATTTTCTGATTATGGTGCATTTCCACGATTTCGACGTTGTATTCATTGCCGAGTCTTGCGGCGGCCTCTTTGACCAATTTAAAGAGCAGATTCACCCCGACGCTCATGTTGTTGGCGGCAACAATCCTGCCGCCGGCATCAGCCAGACGTTTGAGTTCAGCTCTGTCGTCACTGCTCAAAGCCGTCGTACCGATGACCATTGCACAACCGGCGGCAATGACTTCACGCGCAGCTTCAATGACTCCCTCGGTGGCGAAATCAATGACTGCATCCGGCTTTGCCGCCAGAACCTCTGTAAGTGATGAGGTGATTTTCACTCCGGAAGTACCGCATCCGGCGACCACTCCGGCATCCTGCCCGATAAAAGGGGATTGGGCAATATCCACTGCTCCGGCAAGTTCCAGAGTTTCACTTGCCATCAAATTGGCGACCAACCGCCGTCCCATACGTCCGGCGGCTCCCACGACTGCTACTTTATACATAAAAATCTGCTCCTTGAAAAAACAATACGGAAACGTCTTTTTTATAAAGTAACCGCAAAGGAGCATATATTCAAGCCCCGGATGCTTGAAAAAAACACTTTTAAGTGCTATGGTATGCACAAAGTTTGCGTACATGACACATTTCATCCGGAAAGGAACGATATATGCGGTTGCTCAACTGGTATGTTACCAAAGCATTTCTGATTACATTCGCCATGGCGATCCTCGTACTGACATTCACGATGACAGGCGCGAATATGGTCAAGGCACTGGATTATATTTCCCAGGGGATACCGTTTTCCGTATTCGGCAAATTCATTCTTTACATCCTGCCGCGCATTCTGACATTCACGGTGCCGTGGGCGGTAATGGTTTCAGTGGTGCTGGTTTTCGGCAGACTGTCGGCTGATTCTGAAATCACGGCAATGCGTGCCTGCGGGGTGTCGATAATGCAGATAATCAGTCCGATACTGCTCATCACATTTCTCCTCACACTGCTCTGCATCTATCTGCAGGTGGAAATCGGTCCTCCGCTGCTGGGAAAATCCAGAAGTATGATGAAAATAGAAGCCGCCAGCCGTCCGATGGCTCTCTTTGAACCGGGCAATCCCTTTTCCTACAGTGAAGGCGACAACAATATCGTCATTTGCACCGATGACAAAATCGGGGATTCCGAACTGCGCGGAGTGGTGTTTTACAAAACCGGCCGCAACGGTAAACTGCTGCAGGAAATCAACGCTGAAACCGGCACTGTCACCAACGATGAGACGAAACATGAACTTTCCATAAATCTTTTCAACTGCATCTTGAGCGACCACAATTCCGATGACGGTTCCGGAGTCAAGCGTGCATATTCAGAATTTTTCAATTTCAAATTCAATTACGGTCAGCAGGCAAATGCGGAAAACATCAGTGTCAGAGCCAAATATATGCCTCTGCGCGATTTGATGGGGGAAATACGCCGTTACAAAAAACACAAACTGGATACGACCAAACTTGAAGTCGAACTCAACAAACGCATCGCATTTGCCCTCTCGCCGATAGCGTTTCTGCTGCTGGGTATGCCTCTGGCGATACGCACCAGCCGCCGGGAAACCTCAATAGGATTGTTTATTAGTGTGATTCTGGCGGGAACGTTTTTCTTTTCCATCATCATTTTTGAATCATTTGAAACTTTTCCGAAGCTTTATCCGCAATACCTGCTGTGGCTGCCGAATATCATATTCCAGATCATCGGAGCCGTAATGACTTACCGCATCTCCCAGAGGTGATATGTTTTTTGACCGGTTGCTGAAAATTTTCACTGTGCTTTTGCTCATTGCCGCAGGTTATCTGCTTTTTACCCTTATCCAGGCAGTCGACATGGCACGTCTGGCGGCGGCGGAACAACGCGGCAGAGAAGTTCCGGCGGCGGCGGGAAACACCGTTTCCCGCAGTTCTGCAAATGGAAGTTTCGCCAACGCCGCCTATTTTCCTGCCGGTGTTCCTGACGGCGGCACACTTGCCAGTGTCATTTTCAGCGACCCGCCGGGGTTGAATCCGCTGCTTGCCAATGAAGCTGCCGCACAGAGTATTTTCGCGCTCTGCTCGGTAACTCTGGCGGAAAGAGATTGGGCGCATCCGGAAAAATTTCTGCCCGCGCTGGCGGAATCATGGCAGATTTCCCCGGATAAAAGGATTTTCCGGGTGAAACTGAAAAAAGGCGTCATGTGGCAGGGATTCACCGACCCGGAAAGCAATCAATACATCCCGCCGCGCGAAGTCACTGCTGATGATATCAAATTCACGGTCGACACCATTCTCGACCCCGATGTCAACTGTGCCGCTTTGAGAAGTTACTACGCGGATTTGGAAAAAGTCACCGTAATTTCCCCTTATGAGCTGGAGTTCCGCTGGAAAAAGCGTTACTACGGCTCATTGAGCGCGACTTTGGAACTGTTTCCCCTGCCCCGTCATTTTTATCTCCCGGACGGCAGAAAATTCGACGGCAGAAAATTCAACGATGACCACAAACGCAACCGGATGATCGTAGGGTGCGGGCCGTATAATTTTGTCAGCTGGGAAAAATCCCGCCGCATCGTTCTGGAACGCAATGAACTTTACTGCGGCAAACCGTACGGAGCATTCCCGCCGCTGCAGAAACGGATATTTGAAATCATCAAACTGCCCAATACCCAGTTTCAATCCCTTCTGGCGGGCAAAATCGGAATGCTGTCACTCTCTCCGGAACAGTGGAAGCTGCGGACAAACACTGCGGATTTCACTTCCGGCAGATTGAAAAAACTCCGCTGGCCCGGCACATCCTACAGTTACATCGGGTACAATCAGCGCAAATCATGCTTTGCCGATGCCGCGACCAGACGCGCTTTGACAATGCTGATAAACCGGCAGGAGATATTGCAGAAAATACTTTTTGACTGCGGCATCGTCGCCACCGGACCATTTGTTCCCGGCTCGGTCTACTCCGACCCGGCACTGCTTCCGCACCCCTGTGACCCCGCCGCTGCCGGACGGCTGCTTGAATCTGCCGGATGGCGCGATATTGACGGTGACGGCATACTGGAGCGCAACGGAGAAAAATTCACCTTTACCATGCTGCAGATTTCCGGCAGTTCCCTGCAGATGAAAATCCTGCCGATGATAAAAAATTATTTCGCCGCTGCCGGAATCGATATGAAGCTGCAGACTGTGGAGTGGAGCGTGCTTATTGAAAGGTTGAAAAATCAGGATTTTGAAGCTTGCAATCTCGGCTGGACCGGGAGCATCGACCCCGACCCGTACCAGATATTCCACTCCAGCCAGTCAGAGCGCGGCGGAGATAATTTCGTCGGATTCAAAAATCCGGAACTTGACCGTAAAATCATCGAACTCCGGGGAGAATTTGACCTTGCCAAACGGATAGCTCTCTGCCGGGAAATCGAAAAAATCATCCATGATGAGCAGCCGTATACGTTTATGTTTTACACCGATGCGCTGCTGGCTGCTGATGGCAGATTCGGCAATGTCAGGATCTTTCCGCACGGAGTGCAGCCGATGAGTTTTTTCTTTAATAAAAAGGTTACAAAATGAGCAGTTCCCTGCCGGAAAACTGGCAAAAATTTCTCAAGGCGGCAGGATTTCAGGCTGAACTCTGGGAAAAACCGTTGGCGCAGAGTATTTCCCGCCGCCGGGAAACAACGGTTTATCCGCCGGAAAAGGATGTTTTCAACGCCTTTGCCCTCACTCCGCCGGAAGCGGTGAAAGTCGTTCTGCTGGGTCAGGACCCATACCATGATGAAAATCAAGCTGAAGGTCTGGCGTTTTCTGTTCCCGCAGGATGTGCATTGCCGCCGTCACTGCGTAATATTTTCAAAGAATACACTGCCGACCTCGCGCTCCCGGCAGTTCCGGAATCCGGTTCACTGCGCCGCTGGGCAGCCAACGGAGTGCTGCTGCTCAACACCATTCTCACGGTAGACGCCCACAAACCGGGAAGTCACCGGAGTTTCGGCTGGGAAAAATTCACTGATGCAGTGATTTCGGCGTTGAGTCAGCAGAAAACCGGCATCGTTTTTCTGCTCTGGGGGAGTTTCGCGCAGAAAAAAATCCCCCTTATCGACCCGCAGAAGCATCATATCATCAGCGGGGTGCATCCGTCACCGTTATCTGCATACCGGGGTTTTTTCAACAGCCGCCCCTTTTCCCGTACCGAAGCACTTCTGCCAGGCTGGCACTGGCAGGATTAACTGTTTACGAGCGAACCGGCAAGCAAATTCAGTAACTTTTCCTCATCAGTGCTGCCGATGTGCCGCAATATTTCCGTACCGTTCTGAAACAATATCAGTGCCGGAATCTTTTCCACATCATATTTTTCCGCGATAAGCGGGGAATGGTCGATGTAGAGTCTGGCAAGTTTGACCGTTTCCGGGAAAACGCCTCTGTGCGCCATATTGTTGATGAGTGATTCCTGTTTTTCGCAATGAGCACAACCGTGCATGGCAAAATGCACCAGCACAATGCCGCGACGTACCGCCACTGCAAAATTTGCCGCTGAAATCTCTTCTATCCTTTGCATAAATTCCTCCTCTCTCTGACACTCAACATAACTCTTTGAGAGGAAAAAACAACCCCGGAACAGGCAAAAAGCCTGCCGCCGGAGAAAAACCGGCAACAGGCTTCTTTTTTTTATTTACGGAGTCACAACGCCTTTACGATGGCATCAAACGCCGGAAATTCAGCGATTTTCCCGGGCAGCACACCCTGGTCACAGGCACTCATAAATGCCGGGTCCATCGGCAGTTGCGCCAACAGCGGCAAGTTATAGTTCGCCGCGAGCATCTTTCCGCCGTTGGCGGCAAACAGCGCGTGGGCTTTGCCGCAATCAGGACAGATAAAACAGCTCATATTTTCCACGATGCCGACCACGTTGACTTCCAGCTTTTTGCAGAAATCCAGACATTTACGGCAGTCGGCAAGCGAAACTTCCTGCGGAGTGGTGACGATGACCGCCATCTTTTCCCCCGGAATAAGCTGACAGGCGGAAAGTATCTCATCGCCGGTCCCCGGAGGGAAGTCCAGAATCAAATCGTCCAATTCCCCCCAGCTGGTGTCTTCCAGAAGCTGTTTCAGCACTCCCATTTTTGCCGGTCCGCGCCACACGACCGCCTGGTCGGGGTCATCGAGCAGCAGACCGACGGAAAGCAGTTTGACTCCGCCGACTGTCAGCGGCACGATACCGCTTTCTTCGGAATACCCCAGTTTCTGTTCTCCGGCACCGAAAATCGTCGGCTGGCTCGGACCGTGGAAATCGGCATCCAGCAGACCGACTTTTCTGCCGGAAGCGGCAAGTTTCAGCGCGACAGCGGCGGCAACACTGCTTTTGCCCACGCCGCCTTTACCGGAAAGCACAAAAATTTTGCGCTTGATTTGTGACATTACTTTACCGAGTTTATCTTCACCGCAGGATGAACACGATGAACAACTGCTGCATGAACCACTGCATTGACTTGACATAATTTATTTCCTTGCAAATCTGATTTATTTCAACAATTCAATCGCACCTTCGATCATCGCTTCTCCGACATGCCGGTCAGCCAGTGAACGCGAAGGACTGGTCTCATAACCGCCGTTGCCGTAGTGATACGGCATACCGACATAACCGAGTTCACCCATGCCGAGAGCGGCGAGCATGGTATAGGGGAAGCGGGATGCTTCACGGATGGCATAACCGATTTCCACAAACGGTTCCGCCGGCAGAGAAACGATTGCCGCAGTGTCGCCGAAAGAAATCATCATCTGCCTTTCTATACGCCGCTCTGTAATCGGATTTTCCCGGCATCCGATCGCCCTTTCCGCAAAAAACTTTTTGACAAAAGGTACGCCGCGGGCAATATCTTCACTGGTGAAATCCCTGCCGCCGGCCATTACCGCATCTTTATTTTCCTCATAGACGCGTTTGGCTTCAGCGTATTCTTCATCAGTTAATTGCAGATACGGGGCATTCAGTTCCCGTGATGCGGTCGCGATAGCGGTGTTTTCCACTTTTTTCATGCTGAAAAGAGACGCCAGCACCACAGCGGCATAACATTTGCCGATACGTTTGGCTTCTTCATAACCGGTCTGACTGCCGGGGACTCTGACATCGAAGTGGTTGATATTTCCCTGCGGGGCGATGATCGTGATGACCGGCAATTCAAAACCGAGGTCATTCTGGATACATCTTTCCATGACGCCGGGCCAGTCCGCAGAAACATAATCCCCGCCGATGGTATCGGTGTGGTTGGAAATATTGACTATCAGCAGTGCCGGACGTCCTTCCTGCCGGAGCTCCAGCATGGGAATAAGCGGATCGATACCGCCCTCGGGATGGTCGATATCCGGATTCAGTTTGCCGGGGTTGGTCAGAGTCTTACCGTTTTTCATTATGAAACGGCGGTTGAAAGCCAGCGTGCTGCATTCGGTTTCCGCAGCAAAAAGTTCCGCCGGTGCCAACGCCGCACAAGCCTGTTTCAGCGCAAAAACCGTCTTTTCCGCCACATCTTTCATATACTGCGGCTCCGGAGTATAACCGAAAAGCGCGTAGGTGTACGGTCCGGTGTGGGTGTGAGTCGCGCAGAAAAGGACTTTACCGGCAAGCGGAGAACCTTCTGCAGCAAGCCGGGCATCAATATCATTTATCCAGCCGGAATCCAGCAGACAGAGGTCGTAAGAGACGATCGCCGCGTATTCGCTGCCGGTGCGGAAAACCGCAACTTTCAGCGCAAGTCTGTCATAAGCACCTTTATTCGGACGCGGATTGAAATATCCGCACAGCGGCACGCCGTACCCCGGTGTGATATCCTCTTTGGCAAAGGCGAATTCAAAATTGCTCATAAGTACATCTTTCCTATATTATACAGTTGTTGTTCCCCGGAGTTTCACCGGAAAATCATCAAACAAATCAAACTGCAATTAAAATACTGCTCCGCCGCACTTTTTTCAAGTTCCCCATGCTCTGTTTCAGGATAAAAGAATGAGTTTTACAACCATCAGCGGCAATATTTCCGTTTTTTTTTCTTTTCACCCCTTGCAAAAACAGTGTACCTGCGGTACATTTTACACATATATTTTTTGATATGTTACAAGATTTTGCATTAAAAAATGAAAAAAGTATTTTGTCTCGCTTTGTTCACAACTGTGTTTTTCGGAAATCTGCCTGCCGCTGAACGTCCCGCATACACCGCCGAAGGCAGAGAACTCGGCACCGTCGGCAAACTGCCGCTGGTGATTTCAGCCAACCGGAAAGACGGCACCGGTAAATGCGGTGAAACAATCAATTTTTCCGTTATTCCGGCAGAAATCCCCCCAAACGCGGCAAAAATCCGGATTTTCCGGTGGCGCAACGGCTTGCGGAGTGCGGTCAGCGAACATGAGGTCAAGCCTTTTACAATTTCCATGAGTTCTGCTGAACCGGCGCATATGATGGTCACGGGCGTATATACCGACCGGCACGGCACTGTTATTTCACCGCCGCCGCGCACCGCCGGATACGGTGACGGAGTTTTCATCGCTCCGGAAAAAATCGTCCGCTCCCGGGAAAAACCGGCAGATTTTGACAGTTTCTGGGAAAATGAACTGCTCAAACTTGCCGCGATCCCCATGAACCCCGTACGCCGCACCATCTTTCAGGAATCATCGTGGCAATGTGATGACGTGGAAATTTCTTCTATAGACAACATTCCGGTCACAGGTTATCTGGTAATGCCGGTCAAAGCCGCTCCGCGTTCCCTGCCGGCGGTGGTTTATTTTCACGGAGCAGGCTTCAAAAGTTCGCAGATGCACAAAATTTTCAAAGAACGCGCCATCGTCTTTGACGTCAATGCCCACGGCATTAAAAACGGTATGCCGCCGGAATTTTACCGCCAGCTCAACCGCAAGCCCCCCGCTGACCGCAACGTTTATTCCCACCGTGACGACCGGGAAAAAAGTTACTTCAAAAATATGTTTCTGCGTACCGCGCGGGCATTGGAATTTGTCAAATCCCTGCCGGAATGGGATGGCAGGACACTTATTGTATCCGGCCGCAGTCAGGGCGGAGCGCAGGCTCTTGCCGCCGCCGCACTGGATAAAGATGTCACACTGTGCATTGCCAATGTCCCCGCACTTGCCGACCACGGCGGCAATGCCGCAAAACGCAAACCCGGCTGGCCGGGCATAAATCCGCACAACCGGCAGGAGATCGCCGCGGCATCTGATTATATCGACGTGATAAATCTTGCCGGCAGGATCAAATGTGAAACCATTATGAGTATCGGCATGATCGATGCCATTTGCACTCCGACATCGGTGTGGCAGGTGTATCAGGAGCTGAAACCCAAAAAATCCATAACCTTTTTCCAACAACTCGGACACAACGCCCCGCCGAAAGCAAAAGACGGCAGAGAACGCATAAAAAAGGAGATTTTACCATGATCATTTCCATTTCAGAACTTACTTCCCGCTGTCAGGATTTGCTGATGCGTGCCGGAGTAAAAGAACTTGCCGCCGCACGTACTGCCGAAACATTGGTCAGTGCCGATGCCAGAGGCATAAATTCGCACGGTGTCATCCGCCTTGCCCGCTACATCGACTGTATCAAAAGCGGCGGCATCATACCGGATGCAGAAGTAAAAATCATTGATGAAGGTCCGGCATTCATCCGTGCCGGTGCCGCCGGAGGATTGGGAATCCCCGCCTCTTATGAAATCACTGAACGCCTTATCGCCAAAGCCGCAACGATGCCGCTGGCGGCGGCGACCGTCAATCACAGCGACCATTACGGTGCGGCAGGCTTTTACGCCATGAAGTGTGCCGACGCCGGGCTGATAGGTTTTTCCATGAGCAACACCTGCCCGCTTATCGCAGTTACGGGTGCGGCGGCGGCAGGCATCGGCAACAATCCGTTTGCCTACGCGGCACCGGCGGGGAAATTCCGGGCAGTGCTTTTTGACATCTGCATGAGCGTGGTTGCCAGCGGCAAACTCATCATTGCCGCAGCAGACAACAAACCGATACCCGAAGGATGGATTCTGGATAAAAACGGCAAACCGACCACCGACCCCGGAGAAATCTACAACGGCGCGATAATGCTGCCTTTCGGCGGTCACAAAGGCTACGGTCTGGCAATGATGGTGGAAATGCTCTCCGGAGTGCTTGCCGGAGCCGGAACGCTTTCCGGGGTCAACTCATGGAATACCATCCCCGGTCAGGATGCCGATACAGGACACTTTTTCCTTGCCGTAAATCCGGAATTTTTCGGCGGACTGGCGAACTTCAAAGCCCGCATGGAAAATGTCATTGAAGAGTTGACTTCGGCACCCAAAGCTGACGGTGTGCAGAAAATCTACTATCCGGGCGAGCTGGAATTTATTTCCGAAGCCAATGCCATACGGAACGGTATCGATCTGCCGGATGCTTCGGCAGCTGAACTTGACCGCGCCGATAAAGTATTGCGCGGCAACTGATACTTTGCCGTCAGAATGCTATCCGGCGGCAGGATGTGGTAAATGCCGCCGGTTCGGCATGTTCCAGAAGTTTTTCCAAATCGGCAAATTTGTTCATGCCGGAAGCTTCTGCACGCAGAGATGCCGCAAAGCCCCGCCCTTTGAGATAATCATGGACGATTTTACGTGCCTGACGCATGGCGGAAACTTCTCCGTAAAGCGCAATCATTTCTGTGACATGAAATCTGACCACACTTTTCCACTCTTCCAGAGTCGGCGGCTCCGGGTGTGCGCCTGACAACTCCCGGAAAAGCCACGGATTGCCCATTATCCCCTGCGCCAGCATAACTTGGGAACAACCGGTGCGCTCCTGCATTATCCGGTAGGTTTCAACCGAATTCACGCCGCCGTTGGCAATGATCTGCACTTGCGGAAAACTCTCTCTGACCGCCCGGATTATATCAAAACTGACCTCTCCGGTATAAAAATGTTCCCGGGTCCTGCCGTGAATCGTCAATGCCGTCGCCCCGCGCTCCACCAGTCCGGCACACAGCTCCAGAGTCGGCGCGGGGTCTTTTTCATCCAGGATACGCAATTTGGCTGTGAGCTGGAATTTGCTTTCCTCTGCCAGCACGGCAAAACATCTGTGGGCATGGGCGATATTCTGCCCCAGCGCGGCACCGGCACCTTTTTTCACCACTTTCGGCACCGGACACCCCAGATTGAAATCCAGCAGCGTGAAATCCCGTGTATTGAGTTTTTCACAGGCGCGCTTGAGGATATCCGGTTCTGCTCCGACCAGCTGGGTGGCAAAAAATTCTTCTTCCGCGCCGCGCTTGAGCAACATTTCCCCGCCGCCGTTGGCATACGCCAGACTGGCGGCATCGACCATTTCCGTAAATGCAAAAACACAACCGCATTTCCCGGCGGCACGACGGTAGGCTAAATCGGTGAATCCGGAAAGCGGTGCCATGACAAGCGCATTTTCCGGATAGAGAAACTTCTCTGCCATCAGAAAAGTTCTTTACGCTGACGGCGGGCTTCTGCGGTCGCCTGAAGTGTCAATTCGGCAAGCATCTTTTCCTGCTGTTCCGGCTCAAGTGCCAGAAAATTGCCCATAAGCTCATTTTCCTGCCGGGAAAGACTGCTGTATTTTGTCGGTTGTGCCGGAGTTTCCAGTGCCAAAGCAAAACGGCTGATGATCTTTTTCTTTTCACGGTCACCGAAAATGGCAAATTCATCCAGCAGAACTTTCTGCTCGCTTTTCATTTCGACCAGCTCGGCGTGACGGCGGTAGGTACTGCCGATGCGCGGCGGCGGAGCTTTGATGGGTTCCGGACCTTCAAGATACGGTTTGAGCAGAGGATATATTTTGTCCCAGGATTCTTTGCGGATATTTTTTGCCTGCCGGTCGATGTAACGGCGCAGCAATTCCAGACGGATGCCGTTTAGACGGGAAATATCTTCAAAAGAGAGCGTGGATGAACAGCGGTCGATGGCATCGAGCAATTCCTGATTGAAGTTTCTTTCCGTACTGTTTTTTTTCTGCTCCATAATTGTATTTCTCCACTATAATTTGCTTAATTCTGCATCAAATTTCTGCGCCATCACCATCAACCGGTGCAACGTACTCTCATCATAACGTTTCACCGTGTGCAAAAAACCGATCATCCGGCGGCAGGAATCGGCACGTTCCAACTTGAATGTCTGCACACTCATATCGTTGAAAAGCACATGAAATTTATCCTGATGCACCAGCGGTGATGATATCGCCAGCGGTATACCCGGTTCGCTGTTTTTACCGAAATAGATTATTCGCAAATCGCCGGTTTTTTCCGGAACTTTTTTCCCTTCCATCAGAAATTCCGCCGGAATTTTACCATTGAAGCACTCCTGAAGCCCCGCCACTGCGGATTTTTCAGATAATTGCCGCTTTTCTGCGAGCGCAGACAAAAGCTTTTCACATTGGCAAGCTGTTTCTGCCGGAGCATCCGGGCTCTTTTCAGAGTTTATGTACTCCGGCATCAGCAAATACCCCACTCTCAAACAGAAATCCAGCGGTCCTGAAGCACTGTTCGCGCTGAAAATGATTCCGTCATCCAGGTGTGCCGCCGCCATCAGAGCCGGAACATTTTCCCCGCTCTCCGGCAGCGGGATTTCCAGCAAATCCCGCCCGATGGAAAAATTTTCATTCTGAAAACAGCAGAAAAATCCTCTTTCCGGCAATGCCCGCAAAAGTGTATTGAAGTCACTGCGTTCACGCATTTTCGGAGCTGTGCCGGAAAAATATCTTTTTGCCTGCACAGAGCTGAAAACTTTCACCGTTTTTTCCGGAAATTCGATTTCAGCTCCGGGGAAAATCATCCCCGGTTCGCTCTCAATCACCCGGCGGAGCTTGCCGGAATTATCCGGAAATACCAGCATAAAAGAGCTTTTTTCATCATTGGCGACCGCCCACGACCAATATCCGCGCAAATCTCCGGCGATTTCCTGCAGCGGCAGTTTTTCCATGAGGCTCAATGCGCTGTTCTCCCCCCATGTTCCGGCAAATTTCAATGCCTGCAGCAGTGCTTCCGGAGCGAGATTCACCGCGGCAAAGAATCTGACATCTGCGGGCAGTTCCGCCAGAACCTCCCGGCAGGAAAACTCTTTTCCCCGGAGAAAAAGATTATTCAACACCCCCGGAGCTTCCGGAGGCAGAGCCAGAAACAGTTTGCTGTTTATGAAACTTCTGCCGAATGCCGGTGCTGCCAACGTCCTGGCACTGTATCCGGCGCATTGGATATGGTCGATACCGGCAAGGGCGGCAGCCATGCGTAATGCAGTCAGACTTTTCTGGATATCATTTTTTTTCGCAGCGGGGATGTTTTCATTCTGCCATAAAGAAATCTCTGTTCTTTCGATGCTGCGGTCAAAAACTTTTGCAGCGGCGGCACCGTTGAGAATAAAATACTCACTGCCGTCACTGTCCAAACGGGCGGCGGCTTTGCGGAATGCCGTTTTTTCTTCCGCTGTACCGCACGGTTCACCCAGCGTACAGCCGGCAAGTGCCAATGCCGCCGCCAGAGAACCGAATAAGTACCGCCATTTTTTCATGCTGACTTTTTTCAGAGCAATTCAGCTATCTGCACCGCATTGAGTGCGGCACCTTTGAGCAGCTGGTCGCCGGAAACAAACATTTCCAAACCGCGTTTGTCACTGCGGGAAATATCCTGACGGATACGGCCGGCAAGCACATCATATTTTTCCGTGGCATCGACCGGCATCGGATAAAGTTTCGCCGCCGGGTCATCGACCACGGTGACACCGGAAGCCGCATTGAGGATGGCGCGTGCCTCTTCCGGAGTTATATCCTCTTCAAACTCCATATTCAGCGATTCGCTGTGGGCGCGCAACGCCGGGATACGGACGCTGGTGCAGCTCACCGGCAAATCGGGGATATGCAGCATTTTGCGGGATTCATAGACCATTTTCAGCTCTTCTTTGGTATAGCCGTTATCCGCAAAAACGTCGATGTGCGGAATGAGGTTGAATGCGATACGGTGGGCAAAGGCTTTCGGCTCGATAGCTTCCCCGTTGAGTATCTGCCTGGTCTGCTCGATAAGTTCAGCCATGCCTTTTGCTCCGGCTCCGGAAGCGGCCTGATAGGTGGAAGCGACCAGACGGCGGAGTTTTTTCGCCCGGTGCAGCGGCGCGACCGCGACGAGCATGATGGCGGTGGTGCAGTTGGGGTTGGCGATGACGCCGTTGTGTTTGGCGATATCTTCGGGGTTGACTTCCGGCACGACCAGCGGCACATCATCTTCCATGCGGAACGCGCTGGAGTTATCCACCATCACCGCACCGGCATCGGTGACATATTTGCGGTACTCTTTGGAAACAGAGCCGCCGGCACTGAAAAGAGCGATATCCACGCCTTTGAAAGAGTTGGGGGTCATCTCCTCGACCGCGATGGTTTCGCCTTTGAATTCAAAGGTTTTGCCGACACTGCGTGCCGAAGCAAGAAGTTTAAGATTTTTGACCGGGAAATTGCGTTTTTCCAGAGTTTTGAGCATTTCCACGCCGACGGCACCGGTAGCTCCGGCGATAGCAACATTGAATTCTTTTGCCATGATTTCGACTTTTCCTGTATTAAAATTTGCTGTTAATTTGCCAATACTGATTGATAATATATAGTTTGAGTTTGAAAAATTCAATGCAGAGGATTATATTTTAACGTAATTTTTCTGTTTTAAATGGAGTTTCCGGCAATGGATTATATTGATTTTGACCTGCAGAGCATGGATTCCGCACAACTTGCGGAACTTCTGGAATACCACGACCGCCGCTACTGGGAGCTTAATGCACCGGAAATTTCCGATGCCCGCTACGATGAAATAACCGAAAGACTCCGGCAGCTCGCCCCGGAACACCCCCTGCTCCGCAGGATCAACACCCCGCAGGTTTCCGGCAGCGGAAAAGTGCGCCACAAAGAATTGATGCTCTCGCTGGATAAAGCCTATTCTCTTGAAGAACTCATCAGCTGGGCAGAAAAATACGCCCGCACTCCCGGTGAAATACTGCTGGCAGAGCCGAAATACGACGGTATTTCCGCATCTTTTGACGGTACCATACTCGCCACCCGCGGCGATGGCGAGACCGGGGAGGATATTTCCGCAAAACTGCCGCTCATTGAACTGGAAGCTCCGGGCTACACCGGCAGACCCGACCGTCCGGCAAGAGGCGAAATCGTTATCCGGGATGATGATTTCCGCACACTTTACGCCAATATCCGCAAAAAAGACGGCGGCACTTACAAAAATCCCCGCAACGCTGTCGCCGGCATCATGGGGCTGAAAGATATTTCCGCAATGACAGTGCAGAAAGCCAAACTGACGCTGGTGGATTACTCTCTTATTTCCGAATCCGTAACGCTTGCAGATTTGCCGGCAAAGTGGGAGGAACTGAAAATGCGTTTCGCCTCTCTGCCCTATCCGATGGATGGTATCGTACTGAAATTTGCCGATGAATCATTCCGGAAAAGCCTCGGCAATACCGCCCACCATCCGCGGGGCGAAATCGCCTACAAATTCACCAACCGCAGTGCCAAAAGCAAACTGCTCGGCGTGGAGTGGAGCTTCGGCAAAAACTGTCTGACTCCGGTGGCTCTGCTTGAACCGGTGGAACTTTCCGGCATCACGATCAAACGCGCCTCTCTGCACAATGCCCAGAATCTGACTGATATGGATCTGATGATCGGCGATGAAGTCACCGTGGAGCGCGCCGGGGATGTCATACCGTTTATTTCCGGACGCACTCCGGGCAGAGAAAGGGTGACGCCTTTTATCAGCGAATGTCCGGCTTGCGGTACGACACTTGTCCGGCGCGGACCGGAACTCTGCTGTGCCAATAAGCAATGCCCCGGAGCCAATTTGCAGCTGCTCACTGCCGCCATACGCAATCTCGGCATTGAAAGACTCGGCGAACCGACCGTGGCAAAACTCATTTCCCACTGCCATGTCCGTCATCTGCGCGACCTCTTTGCTCTTACAGTGAATGACCTGCTGCAGATAGAGGGATTCGGTGCAAAAAGCGCAGAAAATCTGATAAATGAGATCCAAAAAGCCCGCACCGTGGATGATTTTCAGCTGCTAGCGGCACTCAACATCCCGAATGTAGGGGTGAATATCGCCAAACTCATGCTGGAAAAATACTCTTTTGACCAACTGCGTACGCTCCCGGCGGAAACTCTGTCGGAAATCCCCGGCATCGGGCCGGAACGTGCCGCCGCTGTCGCTTCAGCGATGTCCGGACGCAAAGATGAACTTGACGAGCTGCTCAATGCCGTTTCCCTGCGCCGCTCCGAAGCGGTGCCGGAGCAGAAAACGATATGCTTTACCGGCAAAATGCCAGAGAAACGCTCTTTTTATGAAAAACTTGCCGCTGAACGCGGTTACAGAGCGGTCGACTCCGTCACTTCCGGTCTGTCGCTACTTGTGGCTGCCGACGTCAATGACAACAGCAGCAAGCTCCGCAACGCCCGCAAATTTGGTGTCAAAATAATCTCTCTGGATGAATTTTCAGCGGAAACCGCTCCGGATACCGGCAGTACAGAACCGGAAAAAAACAATGATTTTGCAGATTTGCCGCTTTTTTCCTGAAGCGGGGCAATTTGTGATTTGACAAATCCAATGCCAGGATGTATATTGCATACATAATGAACTTTTGCATTTTTATTTCAGGAAAGGGATTTCATCATGTCAATCAAACGGGTCGTCATTGCCGGAACCGGGGTGCGGGGTCTGTGTTTTGCCAAAGGCATCATTGAACGCTGTGCCGGATACTCTGAACTGGTCGCTCTCTATGATACCAATGCTTCGCGTATGAAAGGCTTCTGCGAACTTGCCGGTCAGCCGATCGCCTCTTATACAGACTTCAACACCATGCTCAAAGAGGCAAAACCGACGACCCTCGTCATCTGCACTCCGGATTATACCCACCCGGATCTGGTGGAAATGGGATTTGCCGCCGGATTGGATATCGTGACGGAAAAACCGATGGCGATGAACCGCGAAGGCATTGACCGCATTCTTGCGGCAGAAAAGAAATACGGCAAAAAAGTCACCGTGGCATTCAATTACCGTTTCATCCCCTATCCTTCAGCGGTGCGGGCGGTGATGATGGAAAAACCCGTCGGTGAAATCAAACACGTCAGTGCCCAGTATTTCCTTGATTACGTCCATGCCCGCGAATACTTCCACCGCTGGCACGCCCAGCTCAAATGTTCCGGCGGTCTGCTGGTTCACAAAGCGACCCACCATTTTGACATTCTCAACTGGTTCATTGATGATACTCCGGAAGAGGTTTTCGCATTCGGTTCCCGTCAGAAATATGGTGACAAAGGACCTTTCCGCGGTGAACGCTGCTCCCAATGCGCCCATGCCGGAGTCTGTCCGGAAGTGCTGAAAGAAACTCTGGAAGATGCCGATTTGAATCCGGGCAGTGACGGAGATATTTTCAAAAAGCTTTATTTCGATGCCGAACATGAGGACGGCTATTTCCGCGATCAGTGCGTATTCGGAAATCACGTTGACATTTACGACTCCATGAATGTGCTGGTCAAATACAAAAACGGTGCCCAGCTCTCTTACGCGCTCAATGCTTTTGCGCCGTGGCAGGGATATCAATACACATTCACCGGTACCAAAGGCACAGTCGATGTGCAGTGCATCGACACTGCGCCGGTACTCAATGCCGACGGCTCACCTGCTCCGGAAAGCTACGCCAAACAGAATACCATCCGCATCGTCACCGGCACCAGCCGCAAAGATATCACTCTGGATGAGCGCATCATCAACAAAGTGGATGCTCCGCACGGCGGCGGCGATTATGCGATGTTTGAACAGATTTTCGGTGCCGGCGGCAATGACCCGCTGGGCAGGATCGCCGGTTCCGAAGCAGGCGTGGCTTCAGCAATGATAGGAATTGCCGCCAACGAATCCATCGCTTCGGGAATGGCGGTAAAACTCGGTATCTGAAATACTGTGTTATAAAAGGGCAATGCCCGGAATTTTGCAAACACTCTGCTCCCAACCGGCAGAGTGTTTTTTTTTGCAGTCTGCGGGCGTTTAACTTGGATTTGTGACAGCGGATACTTTTTTGCAGGGGCTCACGCCGCCACTGCAAAAAACGGCAAGCGGTCTTTTATCCGTATCAGGAACAGAGCTTTATTGTCAGCTGTTCCAGAATCATTCCGGGCTTGCCGCCGCCGGAAACCAATGCCCGCGAAGCGTTGCGTATCAGAGTCAGGCACTCTGCAGTACGTCCGCCATTCATTCCGGCGGCACTTTCACACATTTTAAACGCGCGGTAGGGGTGTATCCGCCGTTTCTGGCTGTCAAAAAGCAGAGGATTCGACGGGAATTTTTCCAATGTTTCCGCATCAATACGGTCAAATGTGGAGGGATTGGCACGGGAAATTTTCAACTCCTGCATTGCCATGCGGATATTCAACACTCTCTGGTAGCTGTTGGAAAGCATCGCTATCAGTTTCAATTCCAACCCCGGCTCATTCTGTGCGCTCAACATCGCCAGACTTGCCAATGCCGCCGCCCGGTTGCCGGATTGGATTGCTTCGGTATATTCCCAGATGACCGTTTCCGGAGTGCGGCTGACGATGGCGCGGCAGTCGGCAAGGGTTATTTCAGGAGAATCCCCGGTGTAACAGGCAAGTTTTTCCAATTCATTTGCCAGCACTCCGGAATCACCGCCGATGACCTCGGTCAAAAACTGCGCGGCATCAGAAGTCAGACGTTTACCGCTGTTTTTGGCGAAATCTGCCAACACATTGCGGCGGTTTTCCGCGAAATTGCGGTCTGAACTCTTTGCCACGGCGAATGTTTCCACCACAGCACCGTTTTTTATCCAGTTTTTAAATACCGTCTTGCGCTTATCCATTCCGGGACCGTCAATAAGCACCGAAAGTTCCTCCGGCAGCGTTCCGGAAAGCAATGCGGCAATTTCTTCAGCTTTGCTTTTCGCAGAACTGAAATACTCCAGATCCGGATGATGCCGCATCCACACCACCTTTTGCGGGCAGAGAAACGGCGGAGTCAACACCGCATCAATGAAACGTGATGCCATATCGTCAACTTTCAGTTCCGGCAGGTCACAGGGGATTATTTCCACACAATCGGCACTTTCCGGCTCCTCTGAATCTGTCAGCATGGCGGCAGTTTCCCTGGCGCGCTGTTTTCTGGCGAAATCATCATCGCCGGAAATAATGTATATTTTTCCCATTTTACTGCACCATGAAGTTCAACATTTTTTCCGTAGCGGCAACTGCGGCAAGCAGCTGGTCGCTGTCCACACCGGCAGTGATATGGGTTTTGCCCTTTAAACTCCAGGTGATAGTCGTTTCGACCAGAGCGTCTGTCCTGCCGCCGGGGGGGATGCGCTCCTCATAATCAAGAAGTTTAGGTATGGTGAGGTGAAATTCTTTCAGACATTTTTTCAATGCCCGCACAAACGCATCATAACCGCCGTCCCCTTTGGCTTTTGCCTCGACGCGCCGCCCGTTGAATTCGACTTCGACCCTTGAACGCGCCTCTCCATGCAGTTTGGTATCAAAATCTGCTGCGGTTATCCGCAGATTTTTATTCAGAGGACTTTTTTTCACACCGGCGACGATATACGGCAGATCAGCGGGTGAAACGGCTTTCTTTTTTTCACCGAGACGGACGATTTCGGCAAGCAGTTCCTCTTTCTGCGCCGCATCCAGACCGGCATTGAGTCCCATTTCCTCAAGATTGCTCTCAATGGATGCCCTGCCGGCGAGTTTGCCCAGAGCGTAATCCCGCTTTCTGCCGAAGCGTTCCGGACGCAGACGGCTCATATACAACTCACCTTTTTTATCGCCGTCAGCATGGACTCCGCACGTCTGGGTGTAAACATCACTGCCGACGACCGGCATATTCCAGGGGCAGCGTTTGCCGGAAAGCGATTGTATGAAAAGCGAGGCGTGCTGCAGCTCTTTTTCTGCAATGCGGGTGCGGCGGCAGGTGAAATCATGCACCGCCACAACCAGCTGGGCAAGCGGCTGATTTCCGGCACGTTCCCCCAGACCGTTTATTGTCGTGTGGATACCGGAAAAACCGCACTGCACGGCGGTCAGACTGTTCGCAGTGACCAGACCGTAATCGTTGTGCCCGTGGAAGTCAAATTTTATATCCGGAAACGCCGCCAGCATCCACTGAAAATATTTTTTCGCCTCTGCCGGATTCAGCATCCCCAGAGTATCCGCCAGCATTATCCGCTGTACCGGAAAAGTTGCCACGCTTTTGAGCAATTCACATATATAGGCAAGGTCATTACGCACGCCTTCCGACCATGCTTCCAGATAAAGATTCACTTTCATACCGGCATCTATGGCATTTGCCACTTCGCGGGTGATATCATCAATATGTTTGCGGGGTAAGCGGCGCAGCTGCAAGCGGCAGTGTTCCGGAGAGCCTTTTGCCAGAAAATTTATTGTCTTTGCTCCGGTATTGCGTACCCATTGCAGAGATTTGCCGTTGTCGATAAATCCGAGTATCTCCAATCTTTCGGTCAAGCCGTGCTGTTCCGCCCAGTTCACGATATCTCTGACCGCGGCAGCTTCGCCGTCTGAAACTCCGGCACTGGCGATCTCAAGCCGGTCAACGTGCAGACGCGACAGCATCAACCGGGCAATATCCAGTTTTTCCTGCGGGGAAAAACTCACTCCCGGAGTCTGTTCACCATCGCGCAGCGTGGTATCAAGTATTTCTACATAATCACAATTTTTCATAATGGGATATAATATACGGTTCAATCAGCGGTTTTTCAATCACCTTTGCGATTACTTCATTACATAAAGCGGCAGCTTTGCCGGAAAAACACACCGTTTTTCCGTTTTCACCGCCAGCAGCATATATCTCGCATACCGGCCGTCACTTCCGGTCAGCCGTTCCGTCAGCCAGACGTTGAGCTTGAGCATTTCCAGCGGCGACAACATCTGCAACACCCGGTTCATTACCGCGACCGGCATGGGCGGCAGTATCAGCAGACCGTTTTTGCCGGGAGTCAGCACATTTGTCCGGAAAAAATAATATTTACCGTTCCCGGAATCAGACGGCGGCAGCTGCCAGGCACGGGAATCGCCGTTTTTATCCATTCCGGATAGCGCATCTGAACCGATAATCCGCACCGAAATCATATTTTTCCCGGCGGCACGGATAAGTGAATCCATAAATTTCCCGACCGCCTGCGGCCGGTTGCAGCGCACAACATATCCGTCGGTAACACCGTACACCATGATATCGGCATCCAGGTCGCGCCGGTGCGGCATAAAGCTCTTTTCCAGAGTTTTATCCGGCAGTGCCGCAACTGAAAAAATAAACTGTATTGCCAGCGCAAGCGCAAACCACGTTTTTCTGAAGCGCACTTTCACCGGGGACATCAACAGCACTGCCGCCGCCGCCGAAGGCAGATAGACCCGCGCCGGGGCCGCACCGGTAAAACATGCCGCCGCAAGCGGAAAAATCACCAGCATCAGCAGCAAATATGTGATTTTACGGTGCCGTTTCATACACACCGCCGCCAGCAGCAGGGGAAAGAATATTGCATTGCCGGAAGCGGTCTGCTCCAGCCAGCGATACACATCTGTCAGCGAAGTCAGCGGAATGGCAAATTTTGCCGTTTCCTGAAAATTGAACCAGTGCCGGTAGAACCACATGGCGGCAAAAACCGCCGCCGCGGTAAAAATATAAATGTGGCTTTTCTGCAGACGTTTTTTCGCCGCCATCGTCCAGAGAAAATATCCGCCGCCGGGAATCAGATAAAGCATACTGCTGGGCAGCGACACTACCGCCAGAACTGCACTGATTGCCGCCAGAAAGGAAAATGCGATATTTCCTTTGCGGCAGCGGAGCAGTGAATAAGCCGTGAGCGTCAGAAAAAAGAGCTGTCCGGCATATCCGCGCGCCGTCGCTCCGGCAGTGACAAACGGCGGCAGCAGTGCCAACGCGGCAAAAGTGTAAAATGCGGCGGTTTTGCTGTAAATCCTCGCGGCACACAGCGCACCGAAAATAACCGTGCCGCAGGAAAAAATCAGAGAACCGAGCCGGAGACTCCAGTTGTTCCCCGGATGAAACAGATATTTCACCAGCACGGTATTGACCGGATGATTGTTGGGCGAAGCAAGTTCTCTGAATATATCCGCGATGCCGAGGCGGGAAAAATTTTCCAGCGTCCAGAGCTCATCGTATTCCAGAAAACGGTCCAGATAATGCCAACGCCATGCCGCCGCACCCAGCAGCAGCATGATGAGAAACGGTACACTGCGACGGAAAAACCACATTTTTACCGGTTGAGTTCTGATTTCTTTTTGGCGATTTTGCTCCGGGCGACCGCGCCGGTTTCCATATCACCGAGCTGAATACGGATGCGCCGGATATTTTCTTTGCATTCCGGGATCTTCACCTTTTCAAAGAGGTTGACCCGCTGACTGGTGGTAGTCAATTCCGCCAGAAGCAAGCGGTACTGTTCCTCCAGTATCTTGCCTTCAGCCCGCAGAGAAAGCGACTCTTTCAGTGCCGCCACGCACTCATCCGTGTGCCACGGCGTCGTCAGCAAATCCCATCCGGTATCCGCGAAACGCACTCCCTCAAATACCGGAATGGTGATACCGGCGATATTTGCGGTCGAAGTGTTTATCGCCTCGACTTTCACCAGAGCGGTGAATTTTTCCGCTTCACTTTTTTCACTGAAAAAAATCAACACTCCGGCGAGATTCTGCAATGCTTCTTTACGCGCTTCCCGGTTGGCGGCAAGTTTTTCCAGACTCAGGCGCACTTCCTGCTGCAGCTGCTGTTTTTTCAACTGCAGAGTCGGCAGAAAACGCTGAAACTGTTTCAGTGAATCCTGCTGATGCTTCTGTTCGGTTTTGGTGTATTTTATTTTTGCCATTGTTCTTTTTCCGGCCAGTATTGTTCCACGAGGTCGGTTTTGATACCGACTTCATTGCGGTCAAAGCAGTCCGCCAGTATCTCCCAGCCGAGGTCAAGAGCGGATTCCAGCGGGATATTGACCGACAGATCCATCATCTCATTTTCAAAGCGTTTGCCGTACTTGAGCAGTTTTTCGTCCCACGCCGACATCCGGAAACCCATGGATTGTTTTTCCAGTGTACTGCGGTAGTCTGAAAAGAGCCGTATCATCGCATCCATGATGGCACGGTGGTCACTGCGGGTCCTGCCGTTGACCTGCTGTTTCAAGCGGGAAAGCGACCCGAAAGGCTCAATACGCCCGTTTTTCAGATAAAACTGCCCCTCGGTGATATATCCGGTATTATCCGGCACCGGGTGGGTGACATCATCCCCCGGCATGGTCGTCACCGCCAGAATGGTGATACTGCCGGCACCGTCGAAGTCCACAGCTTTTTCGTATCTGCCGGCGAGCTGACTGTAAAGGTCTCCCGGATAACCGCGGGTCGCGGGGATCTGTTCCATCGTGACCGCGATCTCTTTGAGCGCATCGGCGAAGTTGGTCATATCTGTGAGCAGCACCAGAACCCGTTTGCCTTTGAGCGCGTATGATTCCGCCACTGCCAGTGACATATCCGGAACCATCAGACACTCCACCACCGGGTCGGCGGCGGTGTGGACAAACATCACCGTTCTGCCCAGCGCACCGTGTTCATCAAGGGTACGTTTGAAAATCAGATAGTCATCATATTTCAACCCCATGCCGCCGAGCACGATGACATCGACCTCTGCCTGCAGTGCGATACGGGCAAGCAGTTCATTGTACGGTTCACCGGCAACGGAAAAAATCGGCAGTTTCTGCGACTCCACGAGAGTGTTGAATACGTCGATCATCGGGATATTTGTCCGTATCATGTTGCGCGGGATGATGCGTTTCGCCGGATTGACTGACGGCGCACCGATGGGGGTCTGGTCATCGGTCACTTCCGGTCTGCCGTCACGGGGCATACCTCTGCCGTTGAAAACCCTGCCGAGCAGAGCTTCAGACCCGGAAACGGTCATTTCCCTGCCGAGAAAACGTATCTGGTCGCCGGTACTGATACCGCGGCTGCCGGCAAACACCTGCAGTGAAACCTCTTTGCCGTCGAGCCGGATGACCTGTGCCAGAGAAGTGCCGCGGGCGGAAGTCACTTCGGCAAGTTCATTGTAGCCGGCACCCTCTGCCTCAACAGTGATGACGTTGCCGGAAATACGGATTATTTTGTGATATACTTTACGCATTTTTTCTGCTTCCTTCAACGATTTTGCCGTTGATCGCGGCACTCATTTTTTCATATTCAGGGTCATCAAGAGCCAGATAGTTGCGGTCGGTAAAGAGCTGACGCAATTCAAGGAAATATTTGCGGGCATCCTCTTTTTCAGTGAAACTGAATTCTGTTTTCAGCACGGTGGTGACATCGGCAAACATTTTCTGCTGCCGCGCCGCATCGGTGGCTCCGTCGATTTCATCAAATGTATTCTGCTGCAAGTAGCTGTAATCGAGAAATTCGCTCTTGAGATAGATGATGAAATCCTCTATCGCCGTACCTTCCTCACCGATGACTTTCATCATCTGATTGACTTCGGAACCGCGGTGCAGCACCGACCGGGCGAATGCAAGGTCATCTTTGTCCACAATGCTCGGGTACTTGCTCCAGCTGTCCAGCGGATGTATCGCCGGATAGCGGCGGGCATCAGAGCGTTCACGGGAAAGCCCCAGAAATGCGCCGACAACTTTCAGCGTCGCCTGGGTCACAGGTTCTTCAAAGTTGCCGCCGGCGGGGGAAACTGAACCGCCAATGGTGATGGAACCGGTATCTCCGCTGCGGAGTCTGACCAGACCGGCACGTTCATAGAAACTGGCGATAAGGGACTCAAGATAGGCGGGGAATGCCTCTTCACCGGGGATCTCTTCCAGGCGTCCGGACATTTCCCGCAACGCCTGCGCCCAGCGGCTGGTGGAGTCTGCCAGCAGCAGGGTATTCAATCCCATCTGCCGGTAATATTCCGCCAGAGTCACGGCGGTGTAAACGCTCGCTTCGCGGGCGGAAACCGGCATACTGCTGGTGTTGCAGATGATTATGGAGCGGTCCATGAGCGACCTGCCGGTACGCGGGTCGTTGAGTTCGGGGTATTCGCGGAGGATTTCCACCACCTCACCGGCACGTTCACCGCAGGCGGCGATGACGACCACATCCGCTTCAGCATTCTGACTTATGGCGTGCTGCAGAACGGTCTTTCCGGCACCGAAAGGTCCGGGGGTGCAGAATGTACCGCCGGTGGCGACAGGGAAAAAGGTGTCGATGGTACGCTGACAGGTGATAAGCGTTTTTTCCGGCAGTAATTTTTCCGCATAGTCGGAAATCGGGATCTTCACCGGCCAGAACTGGGTCATGGTCACTTTGTGCTCATCACCGGATTCATCGCTCACCACCGCCATGGTGTCATCAATGGTGTAATCACCCTGCGGAGTGACACTTTTTATGGTGTATTCGCCCTGCCAGCTTAGCGGAACCATGATGTAGTGCCGTACGGCACCTTCCATAACAAAACCGATACGGTCGCCGGGAAGGACTTTTTCCCCGGCGGCGGCAAGCGGTGAAAATGACCACTTCACCTCGCGGTCAAGTGCCCGCAGATAAACTCCGCGCTGCAGAAAGAATCCCGATTTTTCCGCCAGCAGCGACAGCGGATTCTGCAAGCCGTCATAAACCCGTGTCAGCAATCCCGGTCCCAGCTCAACACTCAGCAATTCACCGGTGAACTCCACGGTATCACCGACTTTCAACCCGTTGGTGCTTTCAAACACCTGCAAATCGGCACGGTTGCCGCGCACCCGGATGACTTCACATTTTATTCTGGCATCTCCGACGGTGGCGTATGCCACTTCGTTCTGCATGACCTGGTGCGAATATTCCACGGTAATCATGTTACCGTTCACACCGACGATCGGTTCGACTGTTTTCTGTTCCATAACCATAGCTTCCTTTTGCGGAATTTTCTGTTTATTTCAAATAATCTGCGCTCAATTTTTCCAGCGCGTTTTCAAAATTTTCCAGAGCCTTTTTTTCATCTCTGGCGGCATATTTCTGCAGCATTGCCAATTTCATACGGTAAATGGCAATATGCACGATATCCATTTCGTGACCGGTTTCCAAATCATCAAGTTTCTGCCAGATGACCGCGTCAAACATCACTTCGCGTTCAGCCGGAGCGGCGGCGGCAAGGGCGCTCAAAGCGTAATCGACCTCACCGAAAAACTCATCCGGTTCAGCGAAACGGCAATTCAATTCAAGCCGTCCGGCACGGATGAGCGCGGTTTTGTAGACAAGATAATCTTTGAATCTGTCAAGCTCACGGTGAAACGGCAGATCAGCCGTCAGAAGCGCGGCGGCTTTTTTCCCCATATTTTCCACTGCCAGCTCATCAAATTCAGCCGGCGTGAGCGCAGGAGCTTTACCCGGAGTCAGCTCCGGCAGAATGGCACTGAAAAACGGATAAATCATTGTTCAGCCTTGAAAACAGCAGAAAGGTTTTCGCCGATGTATGAATTCATCACATCCCCGAGGGCATCGGCAGTGAAGTCAAAGTAGCACCTGCCGCCATCCGGGGAAATTTCCAATCCGGCGGATATGCCTCTGGCACCGAACAGCACCGGAGCTTTGACAAAGGAATCCGCCAATGCCCCGCGCAGAGCGTTATCCAGAGCATCACGGTCTTTTACGGCACAGCGCACACTCACATCTTTTTCCGGTTCAGCGGCAAATGCCGTGCAGAGTTCTTTGATAAGTTCAGCCATAAAAGCTGGCGAAAGAGCCTGTGCCGTGCTGTCGGCGACGGCTTTTTCCAGACGGTTCTGCATCTCACTGCGGAGCTGCAGCAGAATGTCACGCTGCGCCTGTTTGAGTGCGGAAACGCTTTTTTCGTAAAACGCGGCACTTGCTTTTTCCGCTTCAGCTCTGACAGAAGCGGCATCTTTTTCCGCCGCGGCACGGATGGCATCGGCTTCGGCGCGGGCAACGGCAATGATGCGCGCTTTTTCCGCTTCAGCTTTCATAATGCCGTCATTGTTTATTTTTTCCAGAAGACTTTGCAACTCTTCCGCCATGATAGACCTCTTTTCTCTGCTGTTACTTTAAAAATAAAAACAAAACATCATCACTTTAAGATAACATCCGATGCGCCATTTTTCAAGTTTTCCGCATCATTTTCAAGATAAAACTTGTTTTCAGCGGCAAACAATAGTATATTAACTGCCGGGGTCTCACCAACACCGGAATTATGAAAGGAAAAATATCATGGATGATCTGGCAAAAAAAATAACCGACCGCCTGGAAGAACTCCGCAGCTGTCTGCAGGCCGACGGCGGCGATCTGGAAATCGTGGAAATCAACGGCAAGACCGCCAAACTCCGTCTGCGCGGTGCCTGCGGCTGCTGTCCCCATGCCACAATGACCATCAAAGAGGGTCTGGAACGCATCCTGCGGGAGGAAATCGACCCGGAAATCACTCTGGAAAGGGTGATGTGAGCTTTCTGAAATGAAAGTTTTCACCGCCGCACTGCACCACGAAGTGCTTACCGCATGGGCGGAATACCGGCGGCAGCTTGCTCGCGCCCCGGAGGTCGTGACACTGGATTTCCATACCGATGTCCTCTGTTCCGCCCGCCGGGGAGTCGCACTGCCGCCGCCGGGAGCGTGGCAGGATGCCGGTGCGGTGGCTCTGGCGGTATCACAGCTCCGCCACGACGAACACTTTGACTGGGCGTTGCACTGCGGCATGATAAGCAAAGCGGTGATCGTATCGGTTTCACCGTGCGCAGTCAAACCGGAACATCCGGCTCTGCAGGTCGTACATGACCCCGCTCTGCCCGACATGATGACCATGCTGAACGCCCCGGAAAAATTTATGCCTTTTGCATCAGCGGTTTTATCAGACGGATTTCTGAAAAAACAGCTGCCCGCAGGCGTTCCGGCACCGGGATTCATTTTGGACATCGACTGCGATTATATTTTGTGCCGCAAGGCGTTGCACCCGGCGGAACACTCATTTTTTGACAAACTTATTTGCAACGCCGGACTGATCACTCTTTCCCGTGAGGATGACTGGGTGAAAATATTGCAGTTGCCGGGAGAGAAACTTACCGGCGGAGAGACCGCCGCTTTTCTGGAGGAGTATTGCTATGCGCTTGCTGCGCCGGGTCATTAAAATTATTCTGCTGCTGTTTTGGAGTATCATCACCGCTCTGCCGGCGGCACTTTCTTTACTGCCGGTGCGCTCGTGGGCGCGGGTGCGGCGGGGAGCTTTCTGGGCACAGATATGGTGTACCGGAGCGGCAAAAATAGCCGGAGTCAAAATTATCGCTCACGGCAGCAGCCGCAATATTTCCGGCAAACTGCTGGTTTCCAACCACCTCGGTTATCTGGACATACTGGCTCACGGTTCGCTTTTTCCGATCCGCTTCACCCCTAAAGCAGAGATAAAGAAATGGTTTTTTCTCGGACCGCTTGTCGCATTGGGCAATCCGGTATGGATAGACCGCCGCGCCAGAATCCAATCGGCACATTACGCGGAAATTTTCCGGGAAACCATGCTCAACGGCGTCTCGCTTCTTGTTTACCCCGAAGGCACCAGCAGTGACGGCAAACACGGTCTGCTGCCTTTCAAATCCACGGTTTTTGCCGCCCTGCCGGAAAGCGGCAAAATCGTTCCGATGGTGATTTTTTACCGGGAAACTCCGGCAGATTCAGCTCCGGCAGCGTGGTTCGGCGATATTTCGTTTCCCGCCCACGTTTGGGGAGTGCTGGGTCTGAAAGAGATAAAAATAGATGTTTTCATAATGCCGGAAATGGAAAAAATGCCCGGTGAAGAACGCAAAGGACTTGCCAACCGCGTCCGCGATGCAATGGAAAAGGAGTATTACCAACATGAAAAAAATCTTTGATTCTGTTTCCGGTGCGCTCATCAACGCATGGAAAAAACAAATGGACATCCCCCTGCCCCGTTTTCTGAACGGATTTTCCGGAGAGCCCGGAGATTTTGAATGTGCCGCATTCCCGCTGCTCGGCTGGCTCTGCGCTCTGGCGGCGATAGTGCCGGGACTTCTCGTTGCGGCGATATTCACTCCGCTGGCAGGTGCGTTGGTTTTCGCCCTCTGCGCTTGGGTACTGCTCACATTCCGCGACTCCGGCAGAAGCGATGCGATGCTCGCAAATTTCATAGCAGGTCTGCTTCCCGGTGAAGCGATACCGTGGCGCATGGCAGTACCGGTGATGCTGATTTTTATCAAATTGATTCTGCTGACGGCGATTTTCCGTTACGGGAACGCATTGCACCTGATGCTGGTCACGGGGGCAACATTCACCATGGAAACGGTGCTGACTCTTGACGGCAACTTTCTGCCCCCGCTGCTGAATGATTCCCCCGAATCACGCCGCAATATGTGGATAACCGCAGCGATACTGCTTTTCATATCGTTCCTGCTCTGCCGTCTGCCCTCGGCACTGACCGCACTGGCATTTGCCCTGCTGTGGAAAGTTTTTCAGAAACGCACCGTCAGCAACGGCGGCACGACACTTGCAGAAGTATCTTTTGCCGGCGGTGTCACCTGCTGGATTTCTCTGATCATCGGGGCGTTGGTGATTTGAAAAAAAGCGCACCGGAAGCTATATTATAGAACTTAAATGCAATTTCAACAAAACAAAAAAGTAACGAGGTTGGATCATGGCTACTTTATTGCCTTTTCACGGATTGATGCCGACGCCGGAAATGGCGGCGGAAGTTTCTGCAGTACCCTATGACGTGGTGAACAGTGCCGAAGCCGCAGAACTTGCCGCCGGCAAACCGTATTCATTTCTTCACGTTTCCCGTCCGGAAATCGACCTTGAGCCGGGAATCGACCTGCACGATGACCGTGTTTACGCCCAGGCGAAAGCCGCTTTTGACCGGATTTGCGCCGAAGCTCCGCTCAAACTTGACGCCGGTGAACACCTCTATGTCTACCGTCTTGTTATGAATGGCCGCAGTCAGACCGGTATCATCGGTGCCGCAAGTGCCGCCGAATACAATGCCGGTATCATCAAAAAACATGAAAAGACCCGTCAGGATAAAGAGGATGACCGCACCCGCCATGTGATGACGCTCCGTTCCCATACCGGTCCGGCGTTTTTCACCTACCGTGCCGTGGAAGCCATCAATGCTCTGGTCAAAGCCGAATGTGCCAAAACACCCTGTTTTGACTTTACCTCACCTGACGGCATCCGTCATACGGTGTGGAGAATGGATGAAAAATCCAGCGCGGAACTGTCACAGCGTTTTGCCGCCGATGTGCCGGTTTTCTACATTGCCGACGGTCATCACCGCAGTGCCGCCGCCGCCCGTACCGCCGCAGAATGTGCGCCGAACAATCCTGCCCACACCGGCAAAGAGGATTACAACTACTTCCTCACCGTGGCGTTCCCCGACAGCGAACTTGCCATCATGCCCTACAACCGCGCGGTAAAAACCCTCAACGGTCTGGATGAAAACGGCTTCATCGCCGCATTGAGCAAAGAATTCACCATTTCCGATGCCGCTGACGGCGAAGTGGCGAAACCGGGCGAATTCAAATTTTACATGAATGGCGCATGGCGTCTGGCGGTGCCGAAATTTGATATTTCCAAATTTGATGAAATCGGCAGACTTGATGCCAGCTGGCTGCAGGAAAGAGTCCTTGCGCCGATCCTCGGCATCGATGACCCGCGCACCAGCACCGGGATCGACTTCATCGGCGGTATCCGCGGTACTGCGGAACTGGTCAAACTCGTGGAAAACGGTTCACACGCCGTGACCTTCTCACTCCACGCCGTGACCCTCGACCAGCTGATGGCCATCGCCGATGCCGGCAAGATAATGCCGCCGAAATCGACCTGGTTTGAGCCGAAATTGCGTGACGGGCTGGTTTCCCACAATTTCTGATTCCGCGTCATTTGCGGAATAATTATTGAAGAAAATGCCATTTGCAGCTTGCAATTTGGCAAATCTGGTGTATTTTAATTGGATGTCATGTATGATGTTGAAAAAAGTTTTTAATAAGGAGATTTAATCATGGCACATAAAAAAGGACAGTCCAGCAGCCGTAACGGTCGCGACAGTCAGCCGAAATTTCTCGGTGTGAAAGCGTACAGCAGTGAATTCGTCAGCGCGGGTTCCATCATCGTCCGTCAGCGCGGCACCCGTTTCCGTCCCGGCAACAATGTCGGTTGCGGCCGTGACTTCACCCTCTTTGCTCTGTGCGACGGCACGGTCGAATTTGTCCGTTCCCAGCGCAAAGTCAACGTCATCCCCGCCCAGTAATCACACTGTGCGGCGGCGTTGCGAAGCACGTCAAGAATCAGTTTTTTGTTTTCCCGGTACGCAGAGATGAGTTCCGGGATTTTTTTTGCGGAGGTGAGATATGTTTGTGGATAAAACCGAAATCGTGGTGAAAAGCGGCGACGGCGGAGCCGGATGCTGCAGTTTCCGCCGGGAAAAATTTGTCCCCAAAGGCGGTCCGGACGGCGGCGACGGCGGCAACGGCGGAGATGTCATTCTGGAAAGCACCACCAGTGAACAAAACCTCAACAGTCTTGTCTACCGCCGCCGTTATGCCGCGGCAAACGGTCCCGCAGGTCAGGGCGCGGATAAGCACGGCAGAAATGCTGACCCCGTGGTCATAAAAGTTCCGGTCGGAACCGTGGTCCGCGATGTCAATACCGGCGAAGTTCTTGCCGATTTGGATTTGCCCGGAGCGCGGGTCACTGTCGCCAAAGGCGGTGACGGCGGCAGAGGTAATGCCCGTTTCGCCACCAGTACCAACCGCGCCCCCCGGCGCAAAGAACCGGGCTGGCCGGGTGAAGAAAAAACTCTGGAACTGGAACTGAAATTGATCGCCGATGCCGGTCTGGTGGGATATCCCAATGCCGGTAAATCCACTCTGCTGACCCGTATCTCCGGAGCCAGACCCAAAGTCGCAGCGTATCCGTTTACGACTTTGCATCCGGTCGTCGGAGTCGTGGAGTATCCGGATTACGCCCGTCTGACGGTGGCTGACATCCCCGGTCTTATCGACGGGGCCCACGCCAATGTCGGTCTGGGGCACGAATTCCTGCGCCACATAGAGAGGACAAAGGTTCTTATTTATGTGCTGGATATGGCTGGAGTCGACGGCAGAACGCCGTGGGAGGATTACGCAAGTTTGAAAAAAGAGCTTGACCTCTACAAAGAGGGTCTTGCTTCGCGCCCGTCACTTATCGTTGCCAACAAAATGGATCTGCCGGAATCTGCTGAAAACATGAAACAGCTGCGCGAAGAGCTGAAAGGCGAAAACGCAGAAATCTATGAGCTCTCTGCCGGAGAAAATCAGCTGGGCGAACTGCCCGCGGCTCTGCGGAAACTGGTCAAAGCCCATCTGGAAGAAACCGAAGCCGCACTCCGCCGCCTCTGAAACATTCCCCCCATTCAACAACTTTCCGTATACAAAAGGGGCTGCCGCACACCTTTAAAGGTTTGACGGCAGCCCCGGAATTTTCCTGACTGAAATTATCAGGCTTTGTTGTGCCGTTTGCGGACTTTCGCAGCGGCATTTTTGATACCGTTGATGGTATCTTCAATATTCTGTTCCGTCAGACGCGGATGCATCGGAATATTGAGTTCGCGTTTGTAGAAAAATTCGCTTGCTTTCGGGCACTGATCCGGGTCATATCCCATACGTTTCAGACCGGTGAAGTGGAAAGTCGGCTGATAATGCAGAATGCCCTGCACGCCCTCTTCTTCATAGAGAACACGCATGAATTCGTCACGGCTGCCGCCGAGTTTTTTCTCATCGACACAAACCGTGTAGAGGTGGAAGCTGTGGTAGTAATCTTCCGGTTCGTAAACAGCTTCGATACCGGTGACATCCTGGATACCGGCGGTGATCTTGTGCGCGATCTCGCGGCGTTTTTCGATCAGCATATCCAGTTTGTCCAGCTGACAGCAGCCGACAGCCGCCTGGATCTCATTCATACGGTAGTTGCTGCCCCAGTGACCGTTCCACGGAATGACGTCAAAGTGGGCGGGCAGCCAGTATTCGATGGGATCGGTTTTTTTGCAGGTGATTTTGCCGAAGTTCCAGACCGGATTGTTGATATCGGCAAGCTGGTCGTTCCAGCTCTGCGGCTGATTGCTCATACAGCGGAGGTTCTGGATACCTTTGGCGTATTCATCATCATTGGTGGTGATCATACCGCCTTCACCGCAGGTGGTGATGTTTTTCAGACTGTGGAAGCTGAATGCACCGGCATCACCGATGGAACCTGCCATGCGGCCCTTGTAGGAAGAACCAGTGGCATGAGCGCAGTCTTCCAGGACTTTCAGACCGTGTTTGCGGGCGATTTCCATGATCGGGTCCATATCGACCATCAAACCGGCATAGTGGACGACGTAGATGGCTTTGGTCTTTTTGGTGATTTTGCGTTCGACATCTTCCGGGTCAAGGTTGAATGTGCGCGGGTCGATGTCGGCAAAAACCGGAATACCGCCCTCTTTCAGGATAACCAGACTGGTCGCCACAAAAGTATTGGGGGTGACGATGACTTCATCACCGGGTTTGATGTCAAAAAGCTGGGTGACAACGTGCATACCGGTGGTGCAGTTGGAACAGGCATAAGCATATTTTGTGCCGTGTTTTTTCGCGAATTTGGTCTGGAACTCCTGGGTTTTCGGTCCCATGGTGAGAGTATCCTGTTTCATCGCGGCGAGAACGGCCTGTTCTTCCGCTTCGTCATAAATACTGCCCATAAAGGAATAGGGAACTTTGAGTTTCACACCGTCGTCAGTGGCATAACTGCTGGTGATACCGCCTTCGGTATTGCCGCCGGTGTAATGTTTTTTGTCGATAGCCATGATGGTACCTCTTGTTTACTGTTTGTTACCGGATCCTGCCCGCCGGGATACCGTAATCCCGGCAGAAAAATCCCTGCTCATCCATATTATAGCACGGAATAGTCTTAAAAGCAACAGCAAAAATGCAACTTTTATCAAAAAAACGTATTTTTGAGTCAATTTCAAAAGTCATTCGAAAAAATTGCAGAAAAAACTTGAGAAAACGCCTGATTGGTGCTATTTTATAAAGATAACCGCAACGCGAAAACGGCAGCAGAAAAATGTGGATGTCAAAAAAACATAAAACTTTTATTATCAAGGCATTAAAAACGCTCCTCAAATTCGGGGCGGCGGTGCTTGCTGTCTATTTGCTTTTCCGTGACGATTCAGAAAAGATAAGAAACGGATTGCGGACATTCAACTACCTGTATTTGATACCGGCGGCAGTGCTTTATCTGCTGCACACACTGGTTTCCGCGTGGCGTTGGCAGATACTCGCCCGGATACAGGGTATAAAAATGCGTTTTGCCGAAGCGTATTCCCTGACCATGCAGGGATATTTTTTCTCCCTTATCATCCCCGGCGGTGCGGTCGGCGGTGATGTGATAAAGATGACCGCGACTTCCAGCCGCCTGCCGGAAGGGAGCAAAATGGAAGGAGCATTCTCGGTATTGATAGACAGGGTGGTCGGCATGATCGCGCTTTTTGCCGTGACGCTGGCTCTGATATTCCCGGCACGGGAACTCTTTTACAAACTGGATATTCCGGAAATGCCGGAAAAATTGACCGGCGCACTGCTTTTCTGGCTTGTTGCCGTACTCTGTGCCGCCGGGATATGTGCCGGAACCGTACTGTTTTTTCACCGCACTGTGGAAAAGATCCCCGGCGTCAGTGCCGTATTGCGTTTTGCCGACAAACGTACCGGCGGCATGATTTCGCGGCTGATGAATGCCGCCGACCTTTACAGCGGCAACAAAAAACTGCTCTGCAAACTGATACTTGCAAGTGTGTCAGGAGTGCATCTGCTCACATTGCTGCCGATAATTTTTCTGCTTGCCGGCAGCGGCAGTCATACCGCTGTCCTGACCGCACTGACCGCACTGACGGTAGGAAACATCGCCGGACTGATCCCGCTTTTCCCCGGCGGCATCGGCAGCCGTGACATCGTCACTGTGGCGTTGCTCACCGCCGGCGGAGTGGCAGGCAATCATGCCGATGCGGCGCAGATACTTTACACATCAATGATGGGATTGACATATCTTTCCGGCGGATTGTTTTTCATTTTTGATCCGGGCAGAAAATTACATTGCAGCGGGGTGAAAAAATGAGTTCTTTACAGCTTGATATGCCGCTGGCGGAAAAACAGAACGTTTTCAAAGATGCCCTGGACAACGGGAAATTCATCTTCCTTGCCGAGTGCAGTGCTCCGGAAAATGAGAGCCGCTGTACCGCCGCGGCGGAACGGATTCTGCCGCTGGCCAATGCCATGGCGGAACAGAAAGACCTCTGCGGCGGCATCGCCATTACCGATATGCGTGATGCCCCCTGGAGCGCACCGGAACTGGCAGCGGCACTGCCGGAAAATCTGCGCGGCACAGCATTGTGTTTTCTTTCCGGAGACAACAGGACCCCGGAAATGATAAACTCCCAGATGGAGATCGCTTTGAGCAGCGGTGCGGTCAATATCGTGCCGGTATCCGGCAACGGGATGCCGTTCACGGCGCGGGAGTGCCGCAGCCGCAGCTATTGCAGTTCCGTCAGACAGCTGCAAATGCTCCGGGACAAACCGCTTTTCGCCGGGACGGTATTCAATCCGTTCCACACGGCTCCTGACACCATGCTGGCGTCATACAATGCTTTGGAAAGCAAAATATCTTCCGGCGCACAATTCATTGTCGTTCAGAGCGGATGGGATATGCTGCAGAATCAGACGCTGGCGTGGTATCTGCTCCGCCGCAAACAGTTTCTGCCGCTTATCGCACGGCTGACGCTGCTGACGCCGGACAAAGTGGAAAAAATCATTGCCGGTGAAATCCCCGGAGTCCGGATGCCCAACTCATTCCGTAAACTCATCGCCCGGGAACTTATGGGCAGCAAAGCGCAGTTTGAAGCCGCCCAATACCGCCGGCTGGAACTGCAAATCGCCGGATGCCGCCACATGGGCTACAGCGGTGTCATCGTTTCCGGCGTGGATGTTCCCGGACGGGCGGCACTGGTGGCGTCAAGAATACGTTCCGCATTGCAGGAATTCCGCAGTTTCGACCACTTTTTAAGCGAATACCGCGAGCATCAGGCTCCGGCGGAAATGGATTACAACCTGCAGGCATATCACATGTTTGACCGGGTCCTGCGGCGGCAGTATCCGTTTGATGAGCCGCTGGAAATTTCCGACCCCGGAGAAGCGGAGTTTTCTCTGACGGAAAAAATCGGATACCGGTTGCGGAGGTTTTTCTTTGCCAAAGCAGACAAAATGCGCCCCGGCAGAGATATTTTACTGAAAAAACTGCTGGCAAATTGCCATTCATGCGGCAAATGTTCTCTGCCGCAACACCATTTCCACTGCATTGCCAACTGTCCCAAAAGGCTCGATTGCGGTCCGTGCGGCGGTGTCAGAGAGGATGGAAAATGCGAAATCAGCGGCAATGAATGCATTTTTGTGCGGATTATGCGCTGCGAAAGGTATTTAACGTCACATTCCGGTTTGGAATCCTGACTTTGAGAGGATATATTATATAATGAGTACAAAAGGCGGAAAACACATCATCGTTTTTGTCTGTACCGGCAATACCTGCCGCAGTCCGATGGCGGAAAGATATTTCAATGCGGCAGTGTGCCGGAATGAAAATGTGTGTGCCGTTTCCGCCGGACTGTACGCCGATGAAAACATGATTATGAGTTACGGCTCACAGCGTGCGCTGGCAAATGCGGGGGTGGATGCGGGAAATTTCCGTTCCCGGAATCTGACAGCCGCAATGTGCGCCGGAGCAGATATGATAATCGGAATGGGTGCGGCGCACTGCCGGGAGATAATCAGGCGTTTTCCGGAATACGCATCCAAAGTCACGGCACTGCTTGATTTCACCGTCGGCGGGGATGTGGCAGACCCTTTCGGCGGAGATGAAACGGCATACCGCCGATGCCTGGAACAGATGATTCCGGCACTGGAAGCAATAGCTGATAAAATAAACAAGGCAATAAAACCTGTAACAGATAATTTGAGGTAAAAAAATGAAAGAAATCACAGACATCGCCAATCGTAAACTGATGATCGCACTCGGTGCCGACCACGGTGGTTTTGAAGCAAAAAATGAGATCGCTTCAATGTTGAAAGCATCCGGACATGAAGTTACCGATTTCGGTGCCTGCGTTGCAGACAAAAACGACGATTATCCCGATTTTGCGGCTCCGGCGGCGATGATGGTTTCCGACGGCAAAGCTGATGCGGCGATATTGTTCTGCCGCTCCGGTCTGGGCATGGCGATTTCCGCCAACCGCTTCCACGGAGTGCGTGCAGTTGCCGCTCCGGACAAAAAATCTGTGGAATTGAGCCGCTGCCACAATGCTTCAAACTGCCTCGTGCTCGGCGGCGACCAGCTTTCTGTTGACGAAATGAAAGAACTGGTAAAACTCTGGCTCTCCACACCGTACAGCGGCGAATGCCGCCACACCCGCAGATTGGAAAAAGTCGAAAGAAAAACCTACGATGACATCGCCGCTCTGCGCTCTGCCGACCCGGAACTTGCCGCCATGATCGACCGCGAAGCCGCCCGTCAGCGTGATGGCATCGAACTTATCGCCAGCGAAAACTTCGCCAGTTGCGCCGTCCGTTCCGCCCAGGGTTCGGTGCTGACCAATAAATATGCTGAAGGCTACTCCGGCAAACGTTACTACAACGGCTGTGAATTCATCGACCAGGTCGAAACACTGGCTATCGAACGCGCCAAAAAACTTTTCGGTGCAGAAGCCGCCAACGTCCAGCCCCACTCCGGCAGCGGCGCGAATCAGGCGGTCTACACTGCGCTCTGCCAGCCCGGAGATACCGTTCTGGCGATGAGTCTTGACCACGGCGGCCACCTGACCCACGGTCATCCGCTGAATTTTTCCGGTAAACTCTACAACATGGTTCCCTACGGCGTCAGTGCGGAAACCGAACAAATCGACTATGATGAAGTCGAGCGTCTGGCACTGGAATGCAAACCGCGCATGATCCTCGCCGGAGCCAGTGCCTATCCGCGCATTCTGGATTTCCCCCGTCTGCGTGAAATAGCCGACAAAGTCGGAGCGTTGCTCTTTGTGGATATGGCGCACATCGCCGGTCTGGTCGCCGCCGGAGAACACCCCTCGCCGGTTCCGTATGCCGACATCGTTACCACGACCACCCACAAAACTCTGCGCGGTCCCCGCGGCGGTCTCATCCTCTGCAAAGAACAATACATCAAAGCTATCAATTCAGCTGTTTTCCCCGGACTGCAGGGCGGACCGCTGATGCACGTCATCGCCGCCAAAGCGGTCTGTTTCGGTGAAGCGTTGAGTGATGAATTCAAAGCCTATCAGCGTCAGGTGCGCCTGAATGCCGCGAAACTGGCTGCTGAACTTGCCGCCCGCGGCTTCCGCATCGTTTCCGGCGGTACGGACAACCACCTCGCCCTTATCGACCTCCGTCCGAAAGGCGCGACCGGCAAAGCCGTTGCCAACGCGTTGGATCTGGCGCGCATCACCGCCAACAAAAACATGATCCCCTTCGACCCGGAAAAACCGTTTGTTACCAGCGGAATCCGCATCGGCACTCCGGCGATCACCACCCGCGGTATGAAAGAGGAAGATATGGTCAAAGTCGCGGAATTCATCGACCGTGCCGTGGCGGTGCGTGAAGATGAGGAAGCACTCCGCAAAATCGGTGAAGAGGTCAAAGAATTTATGACCCGTTTCCCGATGCCGCAATTCTGATAATCGCAGAAAAATCAACCGACAAACAGGAAGAAATAATTATGATCGACATAAAAATCATCCGTGACAATGCGGAAATGGTGCGGCAGAATTGCATCCGCCGCGGTTATCCCATCGACATCGACGGTCTGGTGAAACTGGATTCCGACTGCCGTCTGTTGAGCAGTGAAATCGAAACTCTGCGCGGTGAACGCAACCGCTTGAGCAAAGAGTGCGCCAAAGACCCCGCCGCCCGCGAGCAGGTCAAACAGATAAAACTTGCCATCGGTGAAAAAGAGAACAAATTTGACACACTGCAGAAACGTATCCGCGAAGTGCTGATCCGGATGCCGAACCTGCTGGCGGACGATGTGCCGGACGGCACTGATGACACCGGTAACGTGGAGATACGCAAAGTCGGTACCATCCGTGAATTTGATTTTGAGGTCAAAGACCACCAGCAGCTCGGTGAAGCTCTGGATATCCTTGACATCGCCCGCGGCTCAAAAGTCGCCCAGACCGGTTTTTATTACTGGAAAGGCAAAGGCGCGATGCTGGCGCAGGCGTTTTTCTTCTGGGTGCAGAAATTCCTGGCTGAACGCGGCTTTACGGTTTTTATGACCCCGTGCCTTGCCAAAGAACGGACTCTTTTCGGCACCGGTTATCTGCCGTTTTTCGCCGACCAGACCTACAACATCAACGGTGAAGACCTCGCACTTATCGGCACAAGTGAACAGACTCTGGTCGGTTATCACGCCGATGACGTGCTTGACGGGGCGAAACTGCCGCTGTGCTACACCGCCTACACCCCCTGTTTCCGTACAGAGGCAGGCAGTTACGGCAGAGCCTCCAAAGGTATTTTCCGGGTGCATCAATTCCACAAAGTCGAACAGATCGTTTTCTGCAAACCCGAAGATTCCCCGAAATACCATGAGTTCTGTCTGGAAAACGAAGAAGCTCTGCTGCAGGCTCTCGGTCTGCCCTACCACGTCGTCAATGTCTGTGTCGGCGACCTCGGCGCACCGGGATACAAAAAATATGATATTGAAGCGTACTTCCCGAGCTTCGGCGGCTACCGCGAAGTTACCAGCAATACCAATCTGACCGAATTCCAGAGCCGCCGTCTGGATATCCGTTACAAAGACGGTGATACCCGCGGTTTCGTCCATACCATCAGTGCCACTGCGGCAACAGACCGTATGATCATCTGTATTATGGAAAATTACCAGCAGCCGGACGGTTCGATAATCATTCCGGAAGTGCTGCGTCCGTACACCGGATTTGACCGTATCGAAGCGGCAAAATAATCTTCCGATTACCAATACCCGGCGCGGCAGAGCCGTCAGGAACTGCCGCGCTGGATTTGTATAATGAAAACAGCTGAAAAAAACGGTAATCTCATTTTCCTGCCCGGGGTATGCTGGGGTGGACTCTGGATAAAAGAGTTTTTCTCTTATCCGGAAGCGGGATTTTTTGCCTTTGCCGCATTGCTCACCGGAGCGGGATTTGCGGCAATGCGGCTGCTGCCGCACCGTTTCCGTACACCGGCAATGATAACCGGGACGGCGGCATTGCTTTTCGTACCGTATCCTGACCTGAAAACGCTGTTACTGCCGCTGGTTTTCGGCGGGACATACGCTCATTCGCTGAAAAATGCCATTGACAACTGGCGGGCATCCCGCCAGCTCTGCGGCGGAATCATCCTCGGAGCAGTCGCCGCGATGCTCATACCGGAAAAATACTTTGCCGTGGGTATGCTCTTTTGCACTGCGGTGAATTTATCCGGACTGAAACTGAAATTCGCGGCAACAGCCGCCGCCGCGGTCGCGGCAAATTTTCTGCCTGTTCCCGCGCCGCACACGACAGAAATTTCCCCCGGAGCGGTGATGACCGCCCTCTCGTGGGTCAAAAGTGACACTGTACCGCTGGTGGTGTTTTCCGGCGGCAATGAAGCTTTGCTGCGGCGGAATTCGGTTGAAATACTTCCGGCGGCACATCTCCGCTTTCCCGGAAATCTCTCCGGAAAAACCGGAAAAGCGGATCTGCTCATTGCGCCGGCACTGCCGGAAATTTCCGACGGCGGCATAACAAATCTCACCCGGCATCTCAAAGAGGGCGGCGTGCTGGTCATCCCCCGGAAATATTGCGCCGCACTGCCGGAATTTTCCTGGCTCATCCTGCCGGGCAGCAACGGAACTCTGGCAGCAGGAGCAAAAGGCCGCAAACTGCAGCTGAATCCGGATGAAATGGATGCTGTTCTGGCAGGATTTTTCCGCGGCAAAGAGTCTGCCGCACCATTGCGGGGCACACTGGCGGGGATGCTTGTCACGGAAACAGAAATCATTCCGGAAAAACTCCCTTTCACCAACAAACGCGCATGGTGGCTGACCGGCATGGGAGCCGCAGCAGTGATTATGGCCGGATATATCTTTTCCCGGAGCAGAAAAATGGCCAATCCGGAGTTTTTCCGGATCATGCTCAACTGCGGCGGTTATGCTTTTATGGCGGCGGTATTTCTGCCGCTGATACTGAATAAAATCGATTTTCCCGGAGCCGCACGTTTGTTCACGGTGATGACGGCAGCGGTTTTTCTGCGCCGTCCGACGCTTATCCGGAACAGATTCACCCGCTCGCAGGGCTTGCTTTCTGTCCTTGCCGCGATAATGGCACTGAATGGCAACGTACTGTGGCTGCTGGCGGCACTGCTGTGCGGCGGTTACGCCTGTGCGGAGCTTGACGGCGATTTGCGGACGCCCCATGACAACATCGAACCGGCACGTTTTTTTGCCGTTGCCTGCGGTCTGGCGGCGGCGTGGGGCATAACTCTGCTGCAGCTGCCGCTGCCGGCTATCATTGCCGCAGTCGGGGCAATACGCTTTTACAGTTGGTTCAGAAATTAAACGGCATATTGAAATAACGCCTTGATTTTTCTCCGTTTTGATTTATAATCTTGCATGAAGACGGCAATTTTCGTGCCGGAAGTTAAATGCGTAGAGAGGAGAAAACAAAATGCGCGAATTTTTTCAAACCCTGTGGCAAACCCTCGCGGATACTCATTTGCTGTGTATTCTCGGCGGCATAGCCATACTACTCATCGGTTGGGGCGTGGCATGGTGGGTCTCACGGCGTATTGCCGGGATGTTTCACTACTGCAAACACACTGACCGGCAATGCTCCTGTTCCAAAGCGGGAAAAATCATCGGGAATGTAATCTTTTACATTCTGCTGCTGTTTGTGTTTTTCTGGGCGTTTTCAGTAATGCATCTGGATTTTGCCGCCACGCCGCTGCAGGGCTTCATCAACACGGTGATCGGTTATCTGCCGCACATTGCCGGAGCGGCATTGCTGACAGTGGCGGCATGGGTCACAGCATCTATCGTCCGTGCCGTCACCGCCGCAGTGATTTCCCGCAGTAAACTGGAAAGCAAAATCGCCGCAAAAACCGGACATACCGACTCCGGAAAGAGTGCTGAAATCGTGGCGGAAACACTCTTTTATGTGGTATTTCTCTTTTTCATTCCGGCGATACTTGACGCTCTGGAAATAACCGGCATCACCGAACCTCTGCGGACGATGATGGCAAAAATCCTGCTGTTTCTGCCTAATCTGCTGGCGGCGGCACTGATTTTGACTGCCGGATTGCTGCTCGCCAATCTGGTACGCAAAGCGGCCGTCGGACTCTCAAAGCTGTGCGGAGCTGATACCATCGGCGAAAAAGCCGGATTATCCGCACATCTGGGCAAAAACCGTCTGGCGCAGGCGATCGGCATCGCCGCCTATTTGATGGTGGCACTGCCGGTGGTCATTGCGGCATTGAGCGCATTGCAGATGGAAGCTCTGACGGGGTCGGTGGCTGAATTTCTGACCAAACTGCTGAATGCCTCGGGCAATATCCTCGGCGCAGTGCTGTTGATTTTCGCCGGATTGCTCGGCGGAAGTTTTCTTGCCGCCCTTTCCGCCCGGATGCTTGCCGGATTCGGATTTGACCGTTTTGTCAGCCGTGCCGCAGGCAGGGATTTTTCCGGAAATTCAACTCCGTCATACTGGGCGGGCAAAGTGATATTTCTGGTACTGATGGTACTTATTTCACTGGCGGTCTGCGACGTTCTCGGCTTTGCGAAACTGGCGGAAATCCTTGCGGTATTTGCAATTTTCGGCGGGAATCTGCTGTTGAGTGTGATAATTCTGGCAGTGGGATTTTATCTGGCTGATTTTATCTCTTCCATGCTCCGGGAAAAAATCACAGCTCCGGCATTGCTCATTTTGAAATCAGCAATCATATTTTTCACTGTCGCACTGGCACTCGGAAATCTGAATCTCGGCAATTCCATCATCATGCTCGGATTCACACTTATTCTCGGTGCAGTATGTGTTGCCGCGGCAATCGCATTCGGCATCGGCGGCAGAGAGGCGGCGGCGAAATGGCTCAATGACCGTATCGCAAAAAAATAACAGTAAAAAAAATCAGGCGCAGAGCGTGGAATTCACGCTCTGCGCCTGTTTTTTTCATTCAACCGGCAGAATTATTCGTACACTTCATCCAGTGCCCACTCACCGGTGGCACCGCCGCCCTCATAGATCCATTTGCCGTCGGTGAAATCCGGGAAGGCAACCGGCATTCCGCCCATGGAAATGGATTGTTCACTCAAACAGGTGACACTCATCCACGCGGCAATGTCATAAACATCTATCGGCGGAGTGGAGCGGTTGCGGACAGCGTCAAAAAACGCCTGCAGAATGAGTCCATCCATACCGCCGTGACCGCCGATGATGCGGTCTTTATATTTTTTCCAGATCGGGTGGTCGTATTTTTCATAGACCTCCTCCACCGGAGTCCATTCATGTACGATATAGGGATTGCCGGCGATATCGATTTTTTCACAGGTGGTGCTGATACCCTCGATGTGAACGGCTTTGACATCTTCCAGGAAAAGACCTTTTGTGCCCTGCACCCGGAAGTCGCGGGTATACGGCCGCGGCAGTGACACGCAGTGGGTCATGGTCACAGTTTCGCCGTTGGCGCATTTGATGACGGTCGTCACCACGTCTCCTGCGGCGTAGAAAACCTGCCCCCTGCCGGCACGTTCGGCTTCACGCATAAATCCGCGCCCTTTGCTCGCCGTGGAAGTCAGCGTCATAAAACGGTTGCCGCGGTTGATACGCAAAATTTTTGCAACCGGACCGATACCGTGAGTGGGGTAAAGGTCGCCGTTACGCTTGAAGTTGTGCTCCTCACGTTCAGCACGTCTGCCGTCTTTGCGCGCCATTTCCGATATATCGTGCTCGTAACCGCATTCGCAGTGGATGAGTTCACCGAAAAGACCTTTGCGGGCAAGATTCAGACAGAGCAGTTCGTCACGCCCGTAGCAGCTGTTTTCCAGCATCATGCAGGAAACCCCGGTGGATTCCGCCGCGCGGACGAGCCGCCACAATTCGTCGATGGAAGAGGCTCCGCCGACCTCGATACCGGCATATTTGCCGTGCGCCATAGCCTCTTCGGCGATACGCAAATGGCTGTTCCAGGAGGTCGGCACCAGGACCGCGTCGACATCATCTGACGCGATGAGCGGCTTGTAATCGTCAAAGACCTGCGGCTGCGGATAATCATGCTCCGTCATGATCTGCTGAATGCGCTCCACCCGTTTCGGGTTGATGTCGCAGATTGCGCTGACGATGACCTCTTCGCGGTCAAAGTGAAAGATAGTGGCAAGCAGAGTTTCCGCTCTCGCGCCGAGACCGATGATACCGATTTTTACACACTTTTTCATAAACAAACTCTCCATCCGGCACTTTGCTTATTCGTAAATTTCATCCAGTGCCCACTCACCGGTGGCACCGCCGCCCTCATAGATCCATTTGCCGTCGGTGAAATCCGGGAAGGCAACCGGCATTCCGCCCATGGAAATGGATTGTTCGCTCAAACAGGTGATGCTCATCCACGCGGCAACGTCATAGACGTCGATCGGCGGGGCTGTACGGTTGCGGACAGCATCAAAAAACGCATTCAGGATCATGCCGTCTTTGCCGCCGTGACCGCCGACGAGCTTATCTTTGTATTTTTTCCAGATCGGGTGGTCATATTTTTCATAGACCTCCTCCACCGGAGTCCATTCATGCACGATGTAGGGATTGCCGGCGATATCGATTTTTTCACAGGTGGTGCTGATGCCCTCGATGTGGACGGCTTTGACATCTTCCAGATAGATGCCTTTTGTACCCTGCACCCGGAAGTCGCGGGTATACGGCCGGGGCAGTGACACGCAGTGAGTCATGGTCACAGTTTCGCCGTTGGCACATTTGATGACGGTCGTCACCACGTCACCGGCGGCATAGAAAACCTGACCTCTGCCGGCACGTTCGGCTTCACGCATGAAACCGCGCCCCTTACTGGCGGTGGAAGTCAGCGTCATAAAGCGGTTGCCGCGGTTGATACGCAAAATTTTAGCGACCGGACCGATACCGTGGGTGGGGTAAAGTTCACCGTTGCGCTTAAGGTTGTGGTCTTCGCGCTCAACGCGTGCGCCGTCTTTACGCACAAGTTCAGAAGCAATATCATGCTCGTAACCGCACTCGCAGTGGATGAGTTCGCCGAAAAGACCTTTGCGGGCAAGATTCAGACAGAGCAGCTCATCACGACCGTAACAGCAGTTTTCCAGCATCATGCAGGAAACCCCGGTGGATTCAGCCGCGCGGACAAGCCGCCACAATTCGTCGATGGAAGATGCTCCGCCGACCTCGATACCGGCATATTTGCCCTGCGCCATAGCCTCTTCAGCGATACGCAGATGGCTGTTCCATGAAGTCGGCACCAGCACTGCGTCGACATCATCAGAAGCAATAAGCTGTCTGTAGTCCGCAAAGACCTGCGGCTGCGGATAATCATGCGCCGTCATGATCTGCTGAATGCGCTCCACCCGTTTCGGGTTGAGGTCGCAGATCGCACTGACGGCGACTTCACTGCGGTCAAAGTCAAAAATCGTGGCAAGCAGAGTTTCCGCTCTCGCGCCAAGACCGATGATACCGATTTTTACACACTTTTTCATAAAAATACCCTGTTATGTTTTTACGGTGAATTCAGCTCACTCGGCTTATAATATAACGCGCGGCAAAATTTTTGCAATCCCCGGAAATTTTTATATGGAAAATATTTCAAAAAAAATAAATTCCACACTTGAAAAACCGCCCGGAATGCAATATTTTTAACTTCAGAGGAAGTTGCCAAACTCCTCTGGAGAGTTCCAAAATTTTTCATGGAGGAAAGACAATGAAAAAGATGCTGTCTGCGATATTGGGTGCCGCAACTCTGACGCTGTGTGCCGGATATGAATTTCCCGTTGACGGAAAATTCCGGCATTTGCAGAATGGAATGCCGGAAAGATGGCAGATTTCAGATGTTTCAAGTGCAAAAATCGTGCGCGGCGAAAATTTTTTCAGCAGGGCATTGGAACTTACTGCCGGCAAAAGTGCGGTTCAGGCGGTCTGCAAACAGACATTTCCGGTGCTGACGGACGACTTCGTCAAAGTCGAAGCAGAAGTCAAAGGTCACGGCAATGCGTTTCTGGCAGTTGAAGTGCTTGACGCCGCCGGTAAAACCGTTGCCGTCAAAAAAATCGCCGTCCGTCCGGCGACAGACCGCTTTGCCGATTTGAAAGGCAAACTGCGCGTGGCTGATTATGCAAAATACGCTCCGGTGACAGTCCGTATCATCATCGGCGCGGAAGCCGGAGCCAAAATCGCGTTTTACGACGTTGAAGCGGAATCCGACAACGATTGAGTCACAGTTCCAAAGTGCGGGAATCACCGTTTTTTGCAGGGGCTCACGCCGCCCCTGCTACCCCGCGGTGGCTCGCGCCACGTTTTGCTGTCGCGCCGCTGCCGTTGTTGCGGCTTGGTCGGTGGCGTTTGCCTGTCTGCCGGCGTTGGCGGCGGTTCGGCTCATGTTGCGCAATTCTGCGCCCGCTCCCGCCTTTTCTGGCGAAAGCGGGACTTGTCTTGCGCAACATGAGGACGCACCCGGGGGAAAAGTCCCCCGGCCCCCCTCGCTCCACGGCTCCGCCCCGTCGCATTTGCTGAAATATAATACCTTTATCAACAGCCGACAGCTTGCGCCGTCAATGAACTGATATAACACAGCAACAGATATTTTACAATCACAATATAAAATCTCCGCTTGATTTTCTTCCGGGGCAAGTGTATATTGTGCAATATGAGAATTTTATTTGACTGTTTCTTCAGGGTGAGGGTGACGCGGAAGTGCCGCGAATTCCCCGACCGGCGGTAAAGTCCGCGAGTCCGGAAACGGACAGACATGGTGTGATTCCATGACCGACAGTAGAGTCTGGATGAGAGAAGAAAACTTTTCCGCTTTGTGCCGGGAAATACCGCTGCATAAAGATTTCTGCTGCTCTGCCCCGAAAAACATCTGTTGCTTACAAAAAAAGGTGTTGTCATGGATTTCAGATTTGATACCATTGAAGATGCTCTGCAGGAGTTGCGTCAGGGCAGAATGATCATCGTCACCGATGATGAAAACCGGGAAAACGAGGGCGATCTGGTCTGCGCCGCCGAGCTGGTCACTCCGGAAATCATAAACTTTATGATAACTCACGCCCGCGGTCTGGTCTGCGCCCCCATCACTGAAGAACGCGCCAAAACTCTCGGCATCTACCGGGCTCCTTCCACCGACCACTTCAACACTGCTTTTACTGAAAGTGTCGATGCGCTCACCGGTTCCACCGGCATCAGTGCCGCCGACCGTGCCAATACCGTGAAATCACTGATAAACCCCGGTTGTACTAAAGATGACTTCGGCATTCCGGGACATATTTTCCCGATAGCGGCACGTCCGGGCGGAGTTCTGCAGCGCACCGGTCACACCGAAGCGGCAGTAGACCTCGCCCGCATGGCGGGGCTGACTCCGGCGGGGGTCATCTGCGAAATCACCAAAGACAACGGCGAAATGGCACGCCTGCCCGATTTGATGAAATTCAAAGAGCTTCACAAGCTCAAAATCATCACCATTGCCGATCTGGTCGCCTACCGCCGCAAAACCGAGCATCTGGTCAGTTGCGAAGAATCGGTGAAACTGCCGACGGCTTACGGGGATTTCCAGATGTATCTCTACCGCTCAAAAACCGACAACGCCTCTCATCTGGCTCTGGTCTGCGGCGACGTGCGCGGCAAAGAGGATTGTCTGGTGCGGGTGCACAGCGAATGTCTGACCGGAGATGTTTTCGGTTCAGCCCGCTGTGACTGCGGCGACCAGCTCCACACCGCCATGAAACGTATCGCCGCCGAAGGCTGCGGAGTTCTCGTCTATATGCGGCAGGAAGGGCGCGGCATCGGTCTGGAAAACAAACTTCACGCCTACAAACTTCAGGAACAGGGGTGTGACACCGTCGAAGCCAACGAAAGGCTCGGATTCCCCGCCGATATGCGCGAATACGGTATCGGTGCCCAGATTTTGCTCGACCTCGGCATCAAAGGCATCCGGTTGCTGACCAACAATCCGGCAAAACTTGTCGGCATCGACGGTTACGGTCTGAATATCGTCGAGCGCGTTCCCATCATCATCGACCCGGTCGAAGATAACGAATTTTATCTGCGTACCAAAAAAGAACGCATGGGACATATGATCTGATGTTCCAATTTCCGGAAAAATATCACATCGCACTGGTCGCTCCGGCTGGTCCCTGCCCTCCGGAAACCGTTGCCGCCGGCAAAGCTGTTCTGGAATCATGCGGCTGCCGGGTAACTCTCATGCCGCATCTTTTTTGCGGAACCTCATTATCCCACCTTGCGGCGGATGACTCCGGGCGCGCTGCGGATATAAATAACGCTTTTGCCGATGAATCCGTCGACCTTGTCTGGGCAGTGCGCGGCGGCTGCGGAGCGATGCGGATACTGGATCTGCTCGACTGGCAAATGATAAAAAACCGGGACATCCCGCTTGCCGGATTCAGCGACATCACCGCACTGCACTGGGCAATGGCAAAACATGATTGCCCGAATCATCTTGCCGCGCCGATGATGACATTTTTAAGTGCGGCGGATGACAGTTTGAGCGGGGAGACTCTCTTTCAGGCTCTTTGCGGCGAAAAAATCTCCCTCAAGCTGCAGCCGCTGCGCCGCGGAGAAGTTTCCGGCACACCGCTTCCCGGCAATCTCGCCGTGGCGGCGGCAATGTGCGGCACACCGTACTTCCCCGACACCTCCGGCAAAGTGGTGATTTTGGAAGAGATAAATGAAGCCCCCTACCGGGTCGACCGGATGCTGACCCAACTGCGCCTTACCGGAGCATTTGCGGAGTGTGCCGGAGTGGTTTTCGGCAGATTCACCGGATGCGGCAGCGCAGATGAACTCGGCGAAGTTCTGCACGATTTCACCGCTCATGTCAGCTGTCCGGTCTACACCGGATTGCCCTGCGGACACGAACTGCCGTTTTATTCAATATCCGGGCGGCAGGAAATTTCCGTAACGCCGCAGTGCTGAATCCGCCGCCGCACCCTTACTGCGGAATAAGTGCCAGGATGTTTTTTTCGTGAAGTTTGAATGCCGCTGCCGGTCCGCTGAATTCAACTATCTGCAATGTGTCGGCGAAGCATCCTTTTTTCAATCTGACGACCATCAGATATGAGCGCATCCCGCTGCCGGTCATAATTTGTGCCTCAATCCGCACCGCCGGTTTGCCGTTCCACACAGCCGGATAACTTTTTACAGTTTCAAATCCGTTGTAAAATTTCAGCGCGCGGCAGAGCATGGTTTCCCAGAATTCAGGAGTACTGTCTTCCGGCACATCAGTTTCCCACATCCGCAGCAGACAGTCATCACTGGTCGTGGCGGTAAAGACATCACCGGCACCGCCTTTGACCGTGACCATACCATCGGGCAGCGGTAAATCAAAAAGCGGCTTATCCTCACTGCCGGAAACTGTTGAAGCAAGTTTCCGGAGAAAACTGAAACGCTCCACCGCCTGCGGCATACCTCCGGGCATCACTCCATGCTCCTCAACGACCGAAACGGAAAAATCAACGAAATCGACCCGGTTGCGGTTGTTCTGCAGAGAAGCGGTGAGCCGTTCTATTTCAGTGGTCACGCGGTTGAGTTCTTTTTCAATTTTCAGGATATCCTCGACCTGACGGCTTTTTTCCAGCAGCGCAGTGAGCCGGTTGCGGAGTTTTTTCAGGTTATCCAGCCGGACATTGATATCAGTGATGGTATCGGTCAGATCTTCGGCGGTGTATTTAAAGTTTCCGGTGGTACCGATACTGCCGAGTTTTTTGAGGAATCCGTCAGCCTGCGCGACCGGGATTTTCACATTCATTTTGTCCGGGTTTCGGGAAACGACATAACCGCCCAGGGATTCGGCAAGAGTCTTTATTTTGTCCAGAGCCACATCGCGCTGTTTGACTTGCAAAGTAAGCGTCGCTGAATACGCCATCTGCCGGTCGGATTTCTGAAAAAAAGCTGTGTTCGCGGTTCTGTCCGCCTGAAATACTGCGGTTCCAGCCGGCGACTTGCGTTTCCCTGCCGCAGAATATGAGACGCGGGTATCACTGTCAGTATTATCAGTGACCGATGTGCAACCGACAAGCAGTGAGAACACCGCAACAGCAGAAACGATACGCTTCATAAAACACCTTCTTTCTGAACCACAGTTTTGAGATATCCGTTTTCTCCGGTACGCAGTTACTATAACGCATAACGACCCATAAAGCAAGTCCGTCAGGAAAAAAGTAAAAAAAATATATTTATTGCTTTACAAAGTGCAAAAACAGGTGTATTTTATATGATGATAAAAAAAGAAAGATTGGAGAAATGGGTGCAAAAAACTGGAAGCCCGCCGGTAACTTCCCGGCGAGCGAAATTGAGCTGATTCAGCAGAAGTATTCACTGCCGCGTCCGATTGCGGTGTACCTTACTGCGCGCGGGATAAAATCCGCCGCGATCCCGGGTTTTCTCGACCCGCGTTTAGCTAATTTGAGCGACCCCTACCGCTTTCCCACCATCCGCGAGGCGTGTGCAAGATTGTGGCAGGCGATAGCCGACCGTGAACCTATCCTCATCCACGGTGATTACGACACCGACGGCATCACTGCCAGCGCACTGCTGGCACTGGTTCTGCGTCAGAACGGGGCAGTGGTGAATTCATTCATCCCCCACCGTTTTGATGACGGTTACGGATTCACTCCGGAATCTCTGGAAAAAGCTCTGGAAATGTTCGGTCCGTGCGGAGTGCTGGTCACTGTCGACTGCGGTATAACCAGCTGTGATGCGGTCAAATCCGCCAGAGCGCAGGGTATTGATGTCATCGTGACCGACCACCATGAAGCCGGTGATGAACTTCCTGACGCATTGGCAATAATCAATCCCAAAGTCTATCCGGAACTGGAAGATTTGCAGCTGCTTTCCGGAGCCGGAGCGGCATTCAAGCTTTCCCACGCCTTTATCAAATACGGCAGAGAGAAAAATCTCGGCGGCTTTATGACCCGTCTGGAAGAGGTCCTTGATTATGTCGCCCTCGGTACTGTTGCCGACATCGTGCCGCTCCTGGGTGAGAACCGCATCATGGTCAAATACGGCATCGAAGCATTGCGGAAACAGCTCCGCCCGGGCATAAGAGCTTTGATCGAAAGTTCCCACTTGCATTCGGAACTTTCGCCCTCGGATATAACGTTCCGCCTTGCTCCGCGGATCAACGCCGCCGGCAGGGTCGGTGATGCCAACGTGGCACTGCAGCTTCTGGAATCGGACTGCATAGTTTCAGCGCACGCCAACGCCGGATTGCTGGAAAATTACAACCGTGACCGGCAGGAAAAAGAGCAGGAAATATATCAGGATGCCAAAGAGCAGATCGAGCGCGGTCTGGCGTGGCAGAGTCCCTATTCGCTTCTGGTCGCCGGCAGAGACTGGCATCAGGGGGTCATCGGCATCGTGGCATCACGTCTGGCGCGCGACTACAACCGCCCGACCATCGTATTGACTATTCAGGGTGACAACGCCTACGGTTCGGGCAGAAGTATAGCTAATTTGAATCTGGTGGAGGTGCTGACCAAAAGTGCCCCGCTGCTGGAGCGTTACGGCGGTCATCCCATGGCAGTGGGCATCGGGTTGAAAACGGAAAACATCGCACCTTTCTATGAGGAAATGGATCGCAATATCCGGGAGAATATCGACCCGTCGGAGCTGGAAAGTTTCATCTCCTATGACGGCGAAGCCGACCTCGGCGAGATGGACAGTGAGTTTTTCCGCTGTCTGGAAAAACTCTCACCTTTCGGTCACAGCAATCAGAAACCGGTCTACCGCTTCAATGACTTGAAAGTCATCCGCTGCGGTTCCATCGGCGGCGGAGCGCACACCCGCGGCACCATGGCGAACCGTTCAGGACAGATAGAATTTATCGCTTTCAACCGTCCGGCTTCGGAATTTTACGGCAGAGTGCTTGATGTACTGGCGACACCGCAGCTCAACCGCCGTTCTCCGGATGCCGCACCGCAGCTCAATATCGTTGATATCCGCGAAATATACTGAAAAACTTCAGGAGAAATCTGCTGTGAATCTGATATTTCTGGGGGATGTTGTCGGCAAGGGCGGCAGAAGTGCCGTAAAAAAACTTCTGCCCGATCTGCGGCGGGAATTCAACGCCCAGTTCGCCGTGGTCAACGGTGAAAATGCCGCCGCCGGCAGCGGCATAAGCGGTTCATGTCTGCGGGAACTGCTGGAAACAGCAGATGTCGTCACTTCCGGCGACCACACCTGGGACCAGAAAGGTTTTGAAAACGAAATTTCCGGCTTTGACCGCTTTATCCGTCCGGCAAATTTTTCTGCGTTGCAGCCCGGCAGGGGATACGGGGTTTTCCGCAATCCTCTCGGCGGGGAAATCGCAGTGATAGCTTTGATGGGCAAAGTTTTCATGCGGGAATCCGCATATTGCCCGTTTGAAACTGCCGAAAAAATACTCGCCTCGCTGCCTTCGCATATAAAGACCATACTGGTGGATTTTCACTCTGAAGCGACCAGCGAAAAGCTGGCTATGGGATATTTCCTTGACGGCAGAGTGACCGCAGTTCTCGGCACCCACACCCATGTCCAGACGGCAGATGCCAGGCTCCTGCCCGGCGGCACGGCGGTTTTGAGCGATACCGGTATGTGCGGAGCTGAAACCAGCGTGCTGGGCAGAGAGGTCAATGCGGTACTCAAAAAATTCCGTACCGGAATGCCGGTGCGCCTGCCGGTGGTCGAATCCGGCAGAATAAGGGTCGACGGTGCCGCAGTATCTTATGACAGTGCCAGCGGTAAAGCAACCAAAATCACCCCGTTTTCCCGGATCGTGGAAATCTGATGACTCCGGTGGAATTACGCACCCGGTGCGCGGAAAAATTTCATATTGAATACCCGGATTTTCTGCCGGTATCCCGCAATGTTCCTGAATTGCTGGAGTTGTGGCAGAAGCATCAGCTGATCATCGTATGCGGAGCCACCGGTTCCGGCAAAACCACCCAGCTGCCCAAAATCGCCTTGCAGAATAATTGCGGCAGACGCGGCATGATCGGCTGTACCCAGCCCCGCCGTATCGCCGCTACTGCCATGGCACGCCGTCTGGCACAGGAGCTGCAGTGCAATTACGGAGAAGGCGTCGGCAGTCAGGTGCGGTTCGATTCCAAAACCGCCCCGGAAACGGTTTTGAAATTTATGACCGACGGCATTCTGCTGGCGGAATTGCGGAATGACCCGCTGCTTTTAAAATATGACTGTCTCATCATTGACGAGGTGCATGAAAGAAGTTTGAATATCGACTTTCTGCTCGGCATCATCAAAGAGCTGCTGCCGCGGCGCAAAGATTTGAAAGTCGCCATATCCTCTGCCACGCTTGATATTGAAAAAATCCGGGATTTTTTCGGCGGCGATGTCCCGGCGGTCGAAGTGGAGGGCCGCACCTACCCCGTGGAGGACATATTTCTGCCGCCGCTTGATGATGAAGAACTGCCGGAACATCTGGCACGGGCGGTGGAGGAGCTTTCCGGATTCGACAGCCGCGGCGACATACTGGTGTTTCTGCCCGGGGAAAGAGAGATTCGCGAGTGCACTGAAATGCTTGCCGGCAGAAAACTCAAAAATACCGAAATCCTGCCGCTCTATTCCCGCCTCGGCAGTGCCGAACAGCAAAAAGTTTTTTATCCCGGTTCAATGCGCCGGATAATTTTAAGTACCAACGTTGCAGAAACCTCGCTCACCATTCCCCGGGTAAAATTCTGCATCGACTCCGGTCTGGCACGTATCAGCCGCTACAATCCGCGCAACCGTATCCAGGAGCTGCAAATAGAGATGATCTCCCGGGCATCCGCCAGTCAGCGGCGGGGCAGATGCGGCAGAACTTCCGACGGCATATGCGTGCATCTCTACAGTGAAGAGGAACTCCTCCGGGCAGACGCATATACCGATTGCGAATTGAAACGCACCTCGCTTGCCGGAGTGATACTGCATATGGCGGCATTGAAACTGCCTGACATCCGCAACTTTCCCTTTATCGACCCGCCGCCGGGAGGTCTGATTCGGGAAGGATTCAGGACTCTCACCGACCTCAAAGCTCTCGATGCCAACGGCAGGATAACTGCTGACGGCAAAACCATTTCCCGCCTGCCGGTCGACCCGCATCTCGGCAGAATGCTGCTGGCGTCGGTAAAACTGAAAACACTTCCGGAAATGCTCATTCTCTGCGCCGGATTGTCGGTTCCGGAAGTCAAAGAGCGTCCGTCAGAAAAACCGCAGGAAGCAGACCGGGCTCATGCAGCATGGAAAAATGAATCTTCCGATTTCCTTGCCATGCTCAACTGCTGGAATGACGCATTTGATTCCGGAGCATTCGTTTCAAACGGTGCATTGCGGAAGTTCTGCAGAAAAAATTTTCTCAATTTCACCCGGATGCGGGAGTGGCGCAACCTGGTCGCCGACCTTGCCGATGCCATGCACTGCCGTCAGGAGATTTGCCGGGCAGATTGTGAAAACAGTGCCGCGCTCCACGAAGCACTGCTTGCCGGCATCCCGCGCAACATCGCCCGCTGGGACAGGGAGCTGCGGGTCTACCGCGGCACGGACGGCAAAAAATTCACGATATTCCCCGGCAGTTCTCTTGCCAAACGGAAAAATATGCCGGAATGGACAGTCTGTTTCGCCCTGATGGAAACCAGCAGGGTTTTCGGCAGGGTCGCAGCGGAAATAACTCCGGAAACTTTGCTGCGGAGTGCACCGCATCTCTGTGCATACAGTTACGACCGGGAACATTTTGAACCATCCAGCGGTTTTGTCCGGGCGCAGGAAAAAGTTTCTCTGGGCAGTCTGCTGATACATTCCGGGAAAAAAGTCGATTTCGCCCGTCACAATCCGGCGGCGGCAAGAGAGATATTCATCCGCGAAGGATTGCTTCAGGGGGCGATTCAGCGCGGCGGCAGAAAAATCGACAGTTTCAATGCTCTGCGGGCAAAACTGCTGAAATATGAAATGCGGATGCGTAAAGCCGGATTTCTTTATGATGAAGAACGGTGTGCCGGAGAACTTTTCCGCAGATTGCCGCCGGAAGCGGTTTCCGTACAGGCATTGCAGGAAATTTTGCAGAAAGAACCGCATCTGCTGGAACTCTCCCCCGCGGATATGGCTTCGTGGGAAGTCGCATTTGACCCGGAAGATTACCCGGATTCACTTGAGTTCAGCGGCATCAAATATCCCCTGCACTACACCTTTGAACCCGGCAGTGAGCAGGATGGCACGATGATATGTATTCCCGGAGATGCCGTAAATCTGCTCCCGGCGACCGCCCTTGCCTATCCGGTGCCGGGATATTATGCCGACTTTGCCGAAGTGATGCTGCGGGCACTGCCCAAAGAGATACGGCGCACCCTCGGCGGCATACCGCAGTGTGCGGAAATATTCGCCGCCATGCTGAAACACGACCCGGCACAAAAAGAGCTGTCCCCGGCGGAAGTGATGGCTGATTTCCTCAAAAACGAGCTTGATATCGAACTCAATCCGCGGGTGTTTGCCGGAATAAAATTCCCGGAATATCTGCAGATGAAACTGGCAATACTCAACAATTCCGGCAGAATAAAAGAAATACGCCGGGAATTGCCCGGCACCGCCGGAAAAAGTTCCCGGCTCTCCGCCCGGATGCCGGGAGCAGACTCCCACCGCAGTTCCAACTGGACAGAGTGGGATGCCGCAAGCGGCATCATGCCGGAATCCATAGAACTGCCGCCGGGGTCAAAACGTTTTTTCCACCCGGCTCTGACTGTTGAAAATGACGGAACAAGCGTCGGCAAAGAGCTTTTCATAAAACTTCCTGAAGCGGAACTTTCCCACACCGCCGGCATCGTTGCGCTCTTTATGCTCACCAATGCCGGATTGATAAAAATGATACGCAAAGGGATAAGATTTTCCAACGAAATGAATCTTTCTCTGCTGGTCAATACCGGCAAAAACAGTTTTGAAAAAGAGCTTTTTTACTCCGCCATACTGGAAATTTCCCCGTGTGACCTCTGGCAGATACGCAGTAAAGAGCAGTTTGACTCCTGGAGTGAAAATATCAAATGCCGTTTGAGCGAAACCGTTGATGACACGGTGGAACAGCTGGAAAATTTCGTCACCGTCATCCGCACCATACGGGAACTTTCCCGGCGCGCCGGAGATGCCGGCAGTGAGATACGGGAACATTTGCAAATGCTGTTTGCCCCCGGATTTCTCAAACGGCAGGCATTCCGGGAAAATTACCCCCGTTATCTGCGGGCGTTGAAGCTCCGTGCCCAGCGCGCCGCCGATGCTCCGGGCAGAGATTTGCAGAAAGGCGAAGCTCTGGAAATATGGCTCGAACGTTTTCAGGCGGCACTGGAGAGCGTCGGAGAATTGACCGCTTCGCCCGGATTGTATGATTTCTGGGAACTGCTTGAAGAATGCCGTATTTCCGTATATGCTCCGGAAGTCAAAACCGCCGTCAGATCCCCGCTTGCCAAACTCGCAGATGCCTGGGAAAAACTGCGGTTGTAAAAATCACTGATAAAGAGGCTGATACCGGGAAAAGATTGACTTTTTTTCTTGCAAAATCGGTTTTGCCGGGTTATATTATCGGTAATAGTGTTTTTTTACGTTGATTTTCTTAAACTAATTTAATTTATAAGGAAAAATGTTATGAAAAAAATCGCCGAAAGTGCAGCTCTTTTGCTCGGCAAAAGCGAAAACGAACTTAAATCCGGTATCCTCAAAAATTCCGGAGCCGTCACCGTTTATGAAAACTCCATCCATAAACTCGGCAATGCTGTCGTGATGATGTGCCGCGATGATGAGAAAAAATCCCTCCTCATCGTCAGCTGCTGCGAAAAAGAGCTTCCTGCCGGTTTTGAAGGCGAAAAAATCATCCTTGCAGACAAATCCGTCGCCATCACCGGCGACCTCTCGGAAAAAAATGCCGCCGCGCTGCGCAAACACTTCCCCTGGTGCGCCCCCCGCAGTCTGCGCAATGTCCGCACCACTGTCGGTTGCGGCGACCGCCTCGGTCTGGCGACCACCGGTCATGTGCTGGCAGCGAAAAAAGTTCAGGTTTCCCCGGTTCTCGCCCAGCAGTCCATGCGCGAACTGACCATGACAAACCGCACTTTCCGCGGCGTGGTCGATGATGCCTGCTTCCTCGTGTTTGCCGCAGACTACCGTGACGGCTACGGTGCCGACGGCGACCACCTCAAAACCATCAAAGACATCGACACCGCACTTGCCGCCGGAATGCCGATGATCACCCTCGACCTTTCCGATGTGATGAATGCCGCCGCCGGCGACTGGGATGAGACAAAAGTCGATGCCGCTTTTGCGGAACTTCCGGCTGATTTGCAGAAACTCGTCGCTGCCGAATACGCTGACAAAGAGTTCGTCCTCGGCGAAAATGTCGCGGTCAAAATCGACGCCCTCACCGCCAAACGCTGCGCGGTCATGTATACTTCAGCACTGGATTTCGCGCTGGAGGTCTACAACCATCTCAAAGCCGCCCGCGGTGATGAATTCGATCTGGAAATTTCCATCGACGAAACCAGCAGCCCGACCCTGCCGAGCCACCACCTTTTCATCGTCCGCGAACTCCGCCGCCGCAGTGTGGAATTCAGCTCTCTGGCCCCCCGCTTCATCGGCGAATTCCAGAAAGCCATCGACTACATCGGCGACCTCGATGAATTTGACCGTCAGTTCAAAGTCCACGCTCTTATTGCCCAGAACTACGGCAACTACAAAATTTCCGTCCACAGCGGCAGCGATAAATTCGCCGTCTACCCCACTGTCGGCCGCGAAACCCGCCACTATCTCCACCTCAAAACCGCCGGTACCAGCTGGCTCGTTGCGGTCACGGTCATCGCCAAACGCGATCCCCAGCTCTACCGCGATATGCACCAGTGCGCTCTGGACAATGTCGCTGATATGCTCAAACTTTATCACATCACCGCTGATTTCAACAAGATCCCGGCTGTGAGCACCCTGAAAGATGAAGAGCTGCCCGCGCTCATGGATATGCCCGAAGCACGTCAGCTGCTCCACATCAACTACGGTCCGATCCTCACCGGAAATCTGCGCGAACGCTTTTTCAAAGCCATGCACAAGTTTGAAGCGGATTACGATGCCGCCATCGAAGCGCATTTTGACAAACATCTGACTCTGCTCGGTGTCCCTGCCAAAAACTGAATCTGACAGACAAAAACAATTTCAGCAAAGGAATATAAATTATGAAGTTCAAAGCTCTTATCGTTGCATTCATGCTCGGCGTTTCCACTCTCTGTTTTGCCGATGCCGCTCCGGCAGCTCCGGCAGCGCAGACCGAAACCGTCCAGAGTTCCGCCGTTCAGGGCGAAGCCGCTCCCCAGCAGAAAAAAGAGGGGTGGACCGGTATGCTCATGCCTATTTTGCTTATCGTGGTCATGATATTTATTTTCTCCCGCTCCAATAAAAAACAGCAGCAGAAACGCATGGAAATGCTCGACCGCATCGTCAAAGGTTCCCGCGTACTGCTCAACAGCGGCGTCTACGGCAAAGTCGTGGAAGTCAGAGAAAAGGAATTTCTGGTCGAAATCGCCGAAAATGTCAAAGTCCTGGTCATCAAAAACGGTATTGCTTCCGTTGAAGATGAAAAGAGCGGAGAAGCTAAATAATGGATAAAAAACCGCTGAAACTCCGCACTTTTCTCGTGCTGGTGGTCATCGCAGTCTTTGCATTTGCGATGTATCCGCTGACACCGCGGGATTATTATGATGTCTTTGCCGGATTGCTCAAAAATCCGGCTGATCCGGTCGCCAAAGAGCTGGTCGATACCGCTAAAGCCAAACAGGCGAAAGACCCCAATCTGTTTGAATCACAGGCTCTGCTGGCAGCGGCAGACGAAAAAGGTGTCAACCTCGCGCCGATGGTCAATGGCAGTGATTTGTCCAACAGCCGCGACGTGATGAGCCTTATCCGCAAAAAAGCCTCCAGCAGCATCCGCCTGGGGCTTGACCTCAACGGCGGTGTGGAGTTCTATCTGGAACTTACTCCGGATGCCAATCAGAGCAAAGAAATGCTCGAACAGATGGAGAGCGATTTCAACCGCTACCGTGATGTGGCTATCGAAAACCTCCGTCAGCGTCTGGAGGCACAGAGCATTTTTGAAGCTGAACTGGCTCCCGCCGGCGGCAGAAATATCGTTTTGCGCGCCCCCATCGTGACCAAAGACGAAAAAGCCAAACTGCGCGACATCATCCAGATGAGTGCCAAACTGGAGTTCCGCCTTGTGGAAAATGCTTCCGAAGCGGAACTTGACAACTACAAAGCCAATCCGGGCAGCGTGCCGCCGGGTACGGAATACATGGAATACACCGAAATCGAACAGGGTAAACCCATTATCCGCCGTTTCCTCGTGCAGATCCGCCCCGAAATGACCGGCAACGACATCACTCTTGCCCGCGCCCACCGGGATGAAATGGGGCAGAGAAAAATCATGCTCCGTTTCAATATGAAAGGCGCAGATGATTTCAAACGTGTCACTGAAAACAACGTCGGCAGACTGCTCGCCATCGTGCTGGACGGCAAACTTTACTGCGCTCCGCGCATCAACGGCGCGATCGCCGGCGGTTCTGCGGAAATTTCCGGCAGTTTCACCGATGATGAAGCCAAATCCATTGCCGATGCGCTGACATCCGGCAGTTTCCCTTTCAAAATCGAAGTGCGCGCGGTGTTTGACACCGACCCGACTCTCGGCGCGGCAAGCGTTAAAAACGGTATCGTGGTGGGAATCATCTCCCTGCTGGTCGTCGCAGTGTTTATGCTCGTCTATTACCGCACCAGCGGCGTGATCGCAGTGTTGGCTCTGGGACTGAATATCCTGCTCATCCTCGGTGCGATGGCGGCATTTGACAGCACGCTCACGCTCCCGGGTATCGCCGGTATCGTCCTGACTATCGGTATGGCAGTGGATGCCAACGTGCTTATTCTGGAACGCGTCCGGGAAGAGCTGCAAGCAGGCAAATCCCTCCTCAATGCGGTAAATGCCGGTTATGACCGGGCATTGAGTGCGGTGGTCGACTCCAACTTGACGACTTTGATCGTGTCACTTATTCTGATGTATTTCGGAACCGGTGCCATCAAAGGTTTTGCCATTACGCTCTGCATCGGTATTTTGAGCAGTCTTTTCTCGGCAGTTTTTGTCACCAGACTGGTTTACGACTACCTTTTCAAATACGCAAAAATCAACAAAATCAACATGATGCATCTTTTTGCCATTCCGCATATCGATTTTGTCAAAATGTGGAACAAGACTCTGTGCTTTTCCGGATTGCTGGTTGCTCTGCTTGTAGTGATGTTTGTTGTCCGCGGCTACGGTATGCTCGGCATCGACTTCACCGGCGGTTCAGCCATCACCTATAACTACGCTCAAAAGGGCAACACTTCGCTGATGGCTCAAACGTTGAAATCCGCCGGATTCGACCAGGCTTCTGTGACCTACAAAAGCGGTGTCGGTGAAGCCGGTGATGTCATGGAAGTCCGTCTGCGCGGTGATGATGCCGACGATGTCGCCACTGCAAAGAAAATCGGCGAACTGCTCAACAAAGATTATCCGCAGCTCGGCGTCAAAGTCAGCTCCGCCCACACCCAGCATCTGGACGGTCTTATAGGTAAACAATTCACCCGCACGGCATTGATCGCGGTCGGTCTGGCTCTGCTCGGTATCGGCGCATACATCCTGCTGCGTTATGAATTGTCCTATGCGGTCGCCAGTGTGCTTGCACTGCTCCATGACGTAATGGTGGTGCTTACCATTTATCTTGCCTCCGGCAGAACCATCGGACTGACCACAGTGGCGGCATTTCTGACCGTCATCGGTTATTCCATCAACGATACCGTGGTCGTCTTTGACCGTCTGCGGGAAAATCTGCAGCTTTACAAAGGCAAAACGCTCGGTGAACTGGTCAATCTTTCCATCAATCAGACCTTGAACCGTACGCTCATTACCAGTTTCACCACGTTCATCGTGGTATTTGTGATGTGGCTTTTCGGCGGTCCGGAAATCAGCGACTTCGTCTTTGTGATGATGATGGGTATCATATTGGGGACTTACTCCTCGGTAATGCTCTCTGCGCCTTTTGTGGTGTGGCGTCAACGCCGCAAAGCTGCCAAAGCCAACGGAGGTAAATAATGGCAGGATTCGGTGATATTCTCAAGCTGATGTCCCATGCCAAAGAGCTGCAGGCAGGAGCGGAAAAGCTGAAAAATGAACTGCCGGACATGGAGTTCACCTCTGCGACTGCCAACGGCGGAGTTTCAGTGACTGTGGGCGGAGATTTCACCGTCCGCAAAATCTCCATTTCACCGGAAATGCTCGGTGACAGGGATTTCCTGGAAACTGAACTGCAAAGCGCACTCAATTCCGCTTATGCTTCTGCCAGAAGTGCAATGCAGGAAAAAATGCGCGGCATCACCGGTGCATTGGGCATTGATTTGCCGGCATTCTGACAACGGTCACAACTCAAACTTTTCACCGGGGTTGAAAATCATTTTTGCCCCGGTGTTTTTGTAAAATCTATGAAAAAAGTCTATTACGCCGGAATAAAAAGCTATTCCCCGGAACTGTTGCATGAAGCATTGCAGCAAACACTTCTGCCGGTGGCGGAAGCCCGTGGCGGTATTTCCGGAAAAAAAGTGATGATAAAACCCAATCTGCTGGAATACCGCAAGCCGGACGACCCCGCCAGTGTCAATCCGCAGATGCTTTTGAGCCTTTGCTCACTGCTCAAAGCGTGCGGGGCAGCAGAAATCGCCATCATCGAAAATCCCGCCGTCCGCACCGCACCGGCAATTATCACCGCTATGGGTATCGCGGAAAAATTGCAGCAGTTGGATGTCAAAGTGGTAAACTGCGACCGTTATGAAAAAATTTCCATGCCGGAAAACGCACTTTTCCGGCAGCTGGAAATCGCTGCGGAATTCCGCGATTACGATCTGGTGATCGACTTCGCCAAAGCCAAAACTCACGCGATGATGACACTGACTCTGGCGGTGAAAAATCTTTTCGGTCTGATCCGCGGCAGTGAAAGGCTGGCATGGCATTTGACTGTGGGTATGGATCACAGCAAGTTTGCCGATTTGCTGCTGGACATCCATCAACTGGTCAAGCCGCACATTTCCCTGCTCGATGCGATAACCGGCATGGAAGGCAACGGTCCCGGCAGCGGAGATGCCGTACAGCTTGGATTCATTGCCGCCTCTGCCAGTGCCGTGGCTCTGGATAATTCGGTCGCCACGCTGCTGAATTGCCCTGAAATCCCGCTTTTACAGCGCGCCAAAGCGAGAAATATGCTTTTGCCGTACACCGACTGCGGTGATGTGCCGGAAAAACGGCATATCCGTCTGCCGGAAGCACCGCGCCCCTCGCTGGCATGGGGAGTCTATTTCCCGGTGAAACTGCGGGAATGGCTGCGGAAAAAAATGCTCTCCCGCCCTGCAGTGGATAAAAATCGCTGCATCGGATGCGGTTTGTGCGTGCAGAAATGTCCGCCGCGCTCGCTCGTGCTAAAAAACGGCAGACCGGTATTCCGCTACCGGGAGTGCATACGCTGTTACTGCTGTCAGGAATATTGTCCCGAAGGCGCGATTACTACCGGTGATACATGGCTGATGCACGCGGTGTCACTGCTGGAAAATCTCCTGCGCCGCGGCAAAAGGGCCCAATAAACCGCGCCGCTTAAAAGCACCACTTGCCCTGCCGGAAAACCGCCACTTTTCTGCCGTCCGCCGTGATGCCGTCGATTGAAAGGTCTTCACAGCCGACCATGAAATCCACGTGTATCATACTGTCATTGACGCCGAGAGTTTGCAATTCTGCGGCACTGTATTTGGCATAATCCCGGACACAGACATCGTAACCTTTGCCGAAAGCGAAGTGACAGGAGGCGTTTTCATCAAAAAGCGTATTGTAGAAAAGTATCCCGCTTTGGTTTATCGGCGAATCACAACCGATGAGAGCAACTTCGCCCAGTTTGGCGGCTCCGTCATCCATGGCGACCATTTTTTCCAGAACATCCTGATTTTTTTCCGCTTTGACCTCCACTGCCCTGCCGTTTTCAAACCGGACAGAAAAGTTTTCAATAAGCGACCCCATGTAAGAGAGCGGCATGGTCGACACCAGTACGCCTTCAGCATCTCCACTGCGCGGAGTGGTAAACAGCTCTTCCGAAGGGATATTGGGATTGAATACCCGCCCGGAAAGGTCTTTTTCAGCTCCGCCGCAGAAAATACTCTCATTCATCAAACCGACTCTGAAATCCGTGCCGTTGCCGGAATGGTATTCCAATGCCGTAAAACGGTATGAATTGAGCAATTCCGCGCGGCGGTGGATCTCAGCATTGTGCCGCTGCCAGTTGCCGATGGGGTCGCCTTTGGCGCGGGATGCCGACAGAATGGCATCCCAGAGTTTTTCCACCGCATCACCATCGGACACCCCCGGGAAAACTTTCCGCGCCCACTGGATGCCGGGAACCGCGGCGATACACCACTGATAGCGGTTTTCCATCGCATCACGGAAAGGTTTTATCAGCGGATAACGCTTTGCCTGCGCTCTGGCACGTTTACCCTGATCAGCACCAGCCATACCATCGGGGTCTTCTGAAAGTATGACCAGACGGGCAGGAAGCTTATCCGCCTGCCAGCGCAATTTTTCCACTTCCCAGTTTTCAAGGGAACCGAGCCGCTCCTCGCTCTGATAAATATTGTGCAGTTTCTCCAGCGGCATATCCTGCCAGTTGAACCACACTTTTGCCACACCGCGCCGGTAGAGTTTTTCCGTGACCATACGCACAAAATCCAGCTGGTCAAATCCGGCGTTGATGATGACATCCTGCCCGGGGTCGGGATTGAGACCGCTTTCAACGAGCAAATCGGCATAAGCCGACAAAATCGAATTATCCATATTATTTCTCCTCTGAAAATCACCACTTCCAGCAACCGGGGTTTAATGTAGCACCGAAAAGAGGAATTTCAAGGCGGTACAGATTTCCCGCCCTTGCTCTTATGACTTTGCTTGCGGCGCGAAATCCAACTGCTGCCGCTGAAGTGCACCATCTGCACCTCTTTGCATCCGGCGGAACTCTCCGGGAGTTTTGCCGAAACTGTCACGGAAAACCCGGTTGAAATAGTTCTGTGCATTAAAACCGCAACTAACTGCAACTTCTTTGATATTCATTTCCGTAGCCAGCAATTCCAATGCCTGATGCATCCGGAAACTGCTCAAATAATCCTGCGGAGCAACGCCGCATTTGGCAAAAAATATCCGGTACAACGTCGAGCGGTGCACACCGAGAATATCCGCTGCCGTTTGCAGAGAAAATTCACTGTCGCTGAAATTTTCGGCAACCAGTGTCCGGAAACGCTCCGCAAAGTCATGCTCTCTGGGGTCCTCTGACAGCGGATTTATCGCCCGGGCAAATATCTCGTAGGCTGCGACCGAAGCTTCCATCGCCCCTGCCGCATCAATTTTTTTGATGGCATTGATCGCTGAATTGAAAAGTTTTTCCGGCGGCATACCGGGATGGAGAAGCTCCTGACGGAACCCGAATGCCCGTATAACCGCATCTATATCCGGTCCGTCACAGGTCAGCCAGTAATAGTCCCAACCGGGAGTGTCACTGTGGATGACATGAGTACTTCCCGGCAGGTAACAAAAAAAATCTCCGGAAGACATTTTTATCTCTTTCCCGTAATTGTGCAGAGTTCCCTCCCCGCCGCAACACCAGAAAATTTCCAGAAAATCCTTCTTGCCCCCGAGGTCATGAAATTTGCCGTAAGTGACATAGTGTCCGGCAGAACGGACATTTATAAAACTGTGTACCGGGCTTGTCCTGCCAACCCGGTATGCCTCTTTATGGAAATATACTGCGTTCATGTAAAAAAAATACTCCGTGCAACATTTGTCTCATATAAACTACATCTGTTCCATTGTAAAGTCAAGCAGCATCCAGTATATTTATCGCAGTTCAGTAAAAAAACTGCTGACAGCGTAATACAAAAATCAATATGATCTGGAATCATGACAGCAAAGTGGAGGTACATCATGAGGACAACGGCATCGCATTTTTATCGCAAATTCACATTGATCGAACTTCTGGTCGTTATCGCAATAATTGCGATTCTGGCAGCGATGCTGCTGCCGGCACTGCAGGGAGCCAGAAGACGCGCACATACCACCAACTGTATGAACCGCCTCAACAATCTGGGCAAAATATTTGAATTCTACGGCGGCGACCACAATGACTTTTTCCCCCAATCCGGCGCGGAAGAATATTGGCTCACCAATGTCGTGCAGCTGAATTCCGTTTACACTCCGGATATCGCCCCTTATGCGCCTGTTGCCCCGTACATTGCCGGACACAGCTACAAAGGGAGCAACGATCAGGAGTCTGTACTTGCTTATGATTTGAAACTGCAACAGGTGATCTATTGCGACAACGACCCGGATTACACCGGTCTCAACGGCGGCAATGTAGTAAGCCAAAGTGCCGTCTGCACAAGCTATATGCTGACCCGCGCCTCACAGGTCAACAACGATGTGCCTTATGCCCCCAAACGCGGCCGCGTCCGCAATCCCGGCAAAGCCATGCTGATGAATGAACGTTTTGTGAGAACCAAAACCCCGGTCCACGGAACCAACCCCATGGGACCGGATATGAATGTACTCTGCGTCGATGGTCATGTGCTGCTTGACAAACAGAGCAATGACAGCTCCTGCGAACGCGGCGAATACGGGCGCTGGGCACCGTTTGGTTCATCCGACCTTTCCACCAATATCCAGCGTCAAGCGTGGGGCTTGAATTGATAACCGGATGCAAAATGTATAAAAATATAAAGGTGAACAGCATGAAATACATATTTTACACTCTCCTGGCTCTGGCGGGATTGATGACATTCAACTTGCCGGCAGTAAATGTTGCCGTCATCTACAGCAGCTGGCCGGAAGGCGACAAAAGCTATTTACGGGAATTTGATTCAACTTTTGATAAACTCGGATACCGGTTTCAGAAATTCGAAAATATCAAAATCCCGGAACTGACAAAAAAACTGGCAGAGTTTGACATGGTCGCCCTCACCACTGTCGGCAACCTGGAACATACCGTCGAAATGAAGCCTTTCGCAGAAAAGTGGAAAAAATATATCGCAGACGGCGGTATACTCTTTATCTGCGACGCAAACTACACCTCGGTACTCCAAAGTTTCGTCAACCATTTCGGTCCGGAATTTGCGCTGTTTTCCGAACACTGCTCGTCACACACCAAACCGTCACCGGCAACCAAAGTCGAATACGCCGCCAAACATCCGCTGCTGACGTTTCCGGCTCCGGCGTATAAAACCGCGACCACCGTTGGCCACTGGTCACACCTGACCCGGCAGCCGAAAGGATGGATCACATTGGAAACCTGCGTGGACAAAAAACCCATCACCGTTGCCAAACCTTACGGCAAAGGTCTCATCGTCGTTACCGTGCACAGCAACCTGAAAGATACGGTTTCCGGAGCGTATGCCCGGGATCTCTTTACGAATATGATCGCATTCACGACCTTGAAAAAGCAGGGGCTTTCTGTCGCTTACGCTCAAATGCCCACCGGCATAACCCAAAACAGTGCACTTATAAAAATTGTTGCTGACCGGGCGGCTCTGGCGCAGAATGCCGGTCTCAAAGTGAAATATACGACCGGAAACGGCACAAAAGAGGTCAAAGCCGCAGCAAAACTCAACGGCAGAACCGTTGTGTTGAAAGCTCCGGTCGAATTTAACTGCCGCGGCAAGGTATCCGTAGAAACTGTCATCACGTTGAATGGAGAGCCGGTCATGTCGGGAGCAGCAATACTGCAGCTTCCGGAACATCTGGCTGTAAAAGCGCGCCGTCAGCATATATATCCTGACACATCCAAGTTGACCGTTTACTTTACCGCTACACCGGGAAATCCGCAGGCGAAACAGACAATACGGTGGAATATCAACGGCGGAGCGGTTCAGGAAATTGCCGTTCCCGGCAGAGAATTCACTCACGACTTTGACATTTCCGGTCTGGCTCTTGGCAAACACACTGTCAATATGGAATTTCTGGAAAACGGCAAAGCTGTTGCCTCATACTCCAGAGATTTTTTCAAACACGATACGCCGGTCATCGCCGTCCGTGCTGACGGCACACTGCTCCGCAACGGGAAACCTTTCTTCCCGATGGGATTCTACCACGTTTCCCGGGGATTGCCCGTCAAAAGCCGCATGGATATGGTCAAAGACATTGCCAAATACGGTTACAACTGTGCCCATGTTTCTTTCAAAGACGAGGAAGAAAACAGCGAAAGCTACACCGAATTTCTGAACGAATGTGAAAGACTCGGCATTTCGGTCATTTCTGAATTCGGCCGTGATGCCATGGCGGTCATCCGCCGCTACAAAGGTCATCCCGCGGTTCTCGGCTGGAATCCCGGTGATGAGCCTGCCGGCAACGGAACTACGCCCGAAGAGATGTTCCGACGGTACTCCGCTTTCAAACAGGAAGACCCCGACCATATCGCCTATACTGTCATCTGCATCGCCAAACAGTATAAAAATTATGCTTCCGGTTCCGATATTCTCGCACCCGACCCGTATCCGATCCCCGGCGGTCACGTCGATGATGTTTTCAAAATATATTTATCCGCCTACACCGAAGCCCGCAAATACGGTACCACGCTCTGGGGAGTGCCCCAGTGTTTCGGCAATTTCGCCAGCTGGACAAGGACTCCGACCGGTCAGGAATACCGCGCGATGGTATATCTGGCAATGATGGCAGGTATCAAAGGCATCATCAACTACACCTACAATGACGGCGGATTTTACCTCCCGGCAAATTCCGAACTGTATGAGGCGTGCAAAAAGTTCCCCGCCGAAATCAAAGAGCTTATTCCCTTTATACTTGACGGCAAAAAAACCATTCTCCTGAGCAATACCAGAGGTATATATGCTGCCGTCTGGGAAATGAACGGCCGCCGCGCCTATGTGGTCGTAAATGCTTCCGACAAAGAGGTTGCCAAACCGCTCTCTTTCCGGCTTCAGGGAGATTTCAGAAAATGCAAAATCCCGGTCGGTAAACTCAACAGCATGACGGCATCAAAAACAGGTTTATCAGCCACACTCGCTCCGATGGAACGGGCGTTGATTTTCTGCGAATAAATCGCCGCAGTACATATATTGCCGCCGCAAACAGTTCCGCAATATCGCCGGTACTGCGGCTGTTGCGGACAGGCGCATTGTTTAACAGATTCATTTAAAAAGGTAAAAAAATGTCGTTCCGGTATATTCTACGCTACTATATAGATCCCGGTTTCCATGAGGATGAGCGCATCAGCGAATTGCTGCACATCTGTCAGGAAGGAAAAATCGCAGAAGTGATGCTCTTCCAGAATCCGGAGGAGCTGTTTCAGGGTTATCCCGATGACAGTGAAGTCGACCGCTGGTTTGCTATGGCTCACAAAGTCAAAGACGCTCTCTCCGGCATCGGGGTCGCAATGAGTGTCAATCCGTGGTGTACGACCGTACACAACAGCCGCGGCCGTTATTTCGGTGAAAAGCAGAAATCATTCCAGCCGATGGTCGGAGAAACCGGCGTCGCATCGCTGATAACATCCTGCCCGCTGGACAGCCAATGGCAGAAACAGCTCGGTGATTTCTGGGTACGTATCGCCACTGAATTATCACCGTGTGCAATATGGATCGAGGATGACTGGCGGTTGCACAACCATGACGGTGACGAACTGGGCTACGCCGGATGTTTCTGCCCGTTGCACCTGAAACGCTTTGCCGAAATGACCGGAGAAAAAGTAGACCGGGAAACTCTGCTGGCAAAAATCCTTGCTCCGGGCAAGCCCCATCCGTGGCGGAAAGTCTGGCTTGACATCTGCCGGGATACGCTTCTGGAGCCTGCCCGCAACATCTGTCAGCGTGTCCGCGAAGCCAATCCGGCGGTCCGCATGGGTTTGATGACTTCCGGCACAGATGATCACAGTGTGGAGGGCCGCGACTGGAATCTGCTGAAACAGGCGATTTCCCCGGATCGCCCCCTGTTGCTCCGTCCCCATCTTTCACCGTATGCGGAAAGCAACGCCATGTTTGTTCCGCCCACGGCCGCCAGACAGTCCATCAAAACCATGGACGGTGAATTGGAGATATATCCGGAACTGGAAAATTCCCCCCGGTGCGGCATCTACTCCAAAAGCGGTACTTACAGCATTTATGAATGTCTGGAAGCTGCGATGTTCGGTTCGCGGGGGATAACCATAAACCACTTTGACATGATGGGCAACGGACTGGCACTGGATGACACTTTCCCCGGGAAACTGCGCAGTGCCAAAGCGTATCTGGATGCGATCGCGGCTCTCAATATAAACGATTCTTTTGCTCAAGGTGTAAAAATCCTTTTCAGAGCGGATGTTGCCGGATATGTGCCCTCAAACAATCAGAATTCCATGTCCGGACTGGTCAATATGTCGGCTTTGTGGTCGAATGTCTTTTATATCCTCGGCGTTTCCAATGTGTTTACGCAAAAGCTGACTCCGGAGGGAACTTATGCGGTATCAGACCGTACGGTTGCATCATTAAGTGACGATGAAATCAAACTACTCCTTTCCGGAGAGGTGATTCTGGATGCCAACAGTGTGGAACTTCTGATTTCGCGCGGTTTCGGCGAACTTATCGGAGTCCGCAGTGCCAACTGGAAAAAGCAGACTGATACCGGATACGCATACGAGGAGATCGTATGGGGTGACGTCGCCGACCGGAAAACAGGAAAACCGCGCATGACCGCATCACGTTGCAGCAGCCGTATTCTTTTCATGGATCTGGCGGCGGAGGCTGTGCCGGTAACACAAATAATGAAGTATAACCGTACTTCGCTGTGCCCTGGCTCATTTTTCATGAAAAACCATCTGGGCGGCAGGATTTATGCCATTGCATACCCCATCGGCGGTATGCAGTTTTTCCCCGGTTTTTTCAACCCGTTCCGCCGTCAGCTGCTGCAAAATGTACTGCAAAAGCTCTTTGAGAATAACTCTGTGCTGTATTCCGGCAGTGAGGCACTGCAATGTGACATTTGCGACACTCCGGAATATACGGTACTTTCATTCAGAAATCCGGCTTCGGAACCCCGGCAGCAGCTGCTTTTCACATTCGCCGGGATAAAAGATGCCAATATAGAAATGCTGCAGCGGGACGGCACCTGGGAAATACGCACTCTGACCGCCCGGGGAAACAACTCATGGCAGCTTGATGAAAAAATCGCTTCGCTGGATGCAATTATTTTACGGCAGAAAAAAATTCTGTGACAATTTACAATACGGTATGCGACATTAATGTTCACACAAAAAACAAAAGGAGAAATGATTGATGGCTACCACTCACACAGAACACGTCGATGTCAGTTCCCATATCGCTCTGACCGCCGGAGACATCTATTCCGCAGGGGTCTTTGACGGCAACGGAGCTGTTTTCAATGTCAGTTACGGCGGCAGTATCACCGGTGGCGGTGAAGAAGATAATCATGTGCTTTTTGTCGGCAACAGTGCCAGCGGCAACGGCGGTGCGATCCACAATATCAATGGCTCTCTGACGCTCAACTGTGTTGATTTTCAATCCAACAGTGCTTCCGGCAACGGCGGTGCGGTTTATACATTGTGGGGCAGTGCCGCCTCGGTCAGTGACGCGGTTTTTACACAGAATACCGCTGTCAACGGCGGAGGGTTCTGGAACGGTTCCGGAGCGACGCTTTCCGGAGTTACATTCACCGGCAACATTGCAAGCTACCGGGGCGGTGCGATTTTCAATGACGATAATGCGGCGCTGACATTGAGTAATTCTCTGCTTGTTGATAACCATTCAGACTCATTTTCAGGAGCGGTGCATTTGATGACCAATGCCGCACATGCCACGGTTTTGATTTCCGGCAATACATTTGTCAACAACTCTGCCGTCAGTCACGGCGGTGTGGTTTTCAATCAAAACAGTGATGCGGTTTTCAGCGGCAACACCTTTTCCGGCAACCATTCCAATGCTGCCGGCGGAGTGGCTTACAATGATGCCTATAACGTCATAACACTGAACAACAACTTTTTCGACAGCAACTATGCCGACAGAGGCGGAGCCGTATGCAATGACGCATACTCCACAGCCCACCTCAACGGCAATACTTTCGGTAACAACTATGCTGCCAACGGCGGTGCGGTATTCAATGATACCGGAGCGACTTTGAACATCACCGGCGGAACATTTGACAGCAACAGTGCCTCCGGCACAGGCTGGATGGCCGGCGGCGGCGCGATTT